>NZ_JBIFFQ010000002.1:0-592741 GCF_043557285.1 Sulfitobacter sp. 1A13421 | reverse complement strand
GAATACTCAGAGAGAAACTCGCCGCTCCATCAGCGTAACGGAACCGTGGAAATCAATGGGACAGGGACGGCGCTTACTTTTTACACTTATTTTATCGGCACGTTCACGGCGCAGCACTTGCGCCGCCTTTGGGCCTTGGCAGGGCAGGGGCCTTGGCTTCGGATGATCGCGGCATCGTTTTGGACATTGTTCTTACTGGCTTTGCTGACCAGAGCCGCCTTGGCGCAGCAGCTCATTCTCAATCCCGTCGCCGCGCCCACCGTGGTCGGGGCAGGCGTGGGCGAGCGGGCCTTGTGGCGCAACGCGGGCACGGTTGGCGGGGTGTCGGTCGATATCGTCGGTGAAATGGCCTTTGCCGGGCGGGATCATATTTTCGCCTCGGGCAATGGGCAAATCCAGATTACCTCGACCGGGCAAGACCCGCATTTCATGGATTTCTACCTCTATGAGGCGGGCACCCATAACATCACGACCAATACCGGCGGGGTGCCGGTGGTGGCGGATGTTTTCTTTCAGATTAATGACATCGACGGTCCGTTGAATGAGCAGGTCTATGTGAACGTCTGCGACGGCACGGTCGAATATGTCCGCATTGACCGCAGCGCGACGACCTATCGGGGCTATATCGAAGGGCCGGATGCAAACCTCGGGACAGAGGTGTTCTATCTCGCCGGGGACCGCAACTATAGCAATCAGCCGGTATCTGGGCTTGAAATCTTCTACCCGCAGACTTCGACCTTCCGCTTTGGTCGGACCGCCAACAATGGCTTCCTCGTCCGGCTCGCCAATCCGACCTATGACGAAGCGCAGACCTATGACCTGCAATGCGGTGACTTCAAAGCACCCGTTTTGCAGGACGATCTGAAAGAACAGGTGCTGAGCGAGCCTGTGGTGGTCAACATCCTGTTCAATGACAGTGTGGCGACTGAGAATAACAATGCACCGGCCAATAATTCGGGCCAGCCCAGCGAATACTCCAACCAGGCCATTGATCTGATCCCCCCTGCCGGGGCGCAGAACATCGTGACCGATTCCGAGGGCCACCGGGTGGGTTTCGACATTCTGGGGGAGGGCACATGGAGCTATGACGACCTGACCGGGGAGCTGACCTTTACCCCCTTCGTCGCCTTCTTTGCCGCGCCGACGCCAATCAGCTACCGCTATCAATCGCCCATCATCCTGCCGAATGAGCCGCGGGCCTATTCCGCGCCTGCGCAGGTCTCGATCGATGTGGGCTCTGTCGGTTTGCTGAAACTGGCGCAATTGGTCGATACCAACCTCAACGGCTATGCCGATCCGGGTGAGACGATCGCCTATGTCTTTACCGCTGAGAACTTCGGCAATGTCGATCTGACCAATGTGCAGCTTGCCGAGACGCAGTTCAGCGGCAAGGGCGTGCCCCCGGTGATCACCTTTCAGGCCGCCACGTCGCTGTCGCCCGAAGGTACGCTGCTGGTCGGGGAGAAGGCCGTCTATACGGCGACCTACACGCTGGTGCCTGAGGATTTGGATACCACGATCAGCAACCAAGCGCAGGTCACGGCCCAGACACCGGGGGGGACGGCAGTCTCGGACCTGTCGGATTCCGAGAACCCCGGTGACGGGGATGGCGTGGCGTCGAACGGGCCGGGCGAAGGGCGTGATGATCCCACGACGATCTACGCAGGCTCCGGCCCCGACCGGGGGGATGCGCCGGTCACCTATGGCGATCCGCAGCACGCAGATACCGCGCAATATTGGATCGGCGCGCTGAATGGTGACGGCGACGGCTCGGCGCAACATTCCGTCGATGGCACCGGCGACGACCTCGACGGGAAGGATGACGAAAGCGAAGAGAGCTTTCCCCAGCTCTACGGTGATCTGACCCGCACGGTGACCGTGGTCGTAAACGAACCCACCCCCGGCACTGGCTACCTGCAGGCTTTCGTCGATTTCGGCGGCGATGGCATCTTTCTTGGCGATCAGGTCGCGACCGATATCCAAGACGGCGGTCCGCAAGACCTCGACGGGGCGGTGAATGGAGAGATTTCATTCCCCGTCAGCGTGCCGGTCACCGCCGTTCTGACCCCGACCTTCGTCCGACTGCGCTGGTCTTCGACCGCGGGGCTCGATGCGATCACCCCCGCCCCGGATGGGGAGGTCGAAGACTATGGCATCACCATCAAGACACCGCCCGACGCCGACCGGGGCGATGCCCCGGCGAGCTATGGCGATCCGCAGCATATCATTGAAGGCCCCGGTGCGCCTGAGGTCTATCTGGGCAGCACCCCGCCGGATATCGATCTGCTGACGCAGAACTCCATCGGGGCCACGGGGGATGATGCCGACGGGTCGGATGATGAGGACGGAATAATCCTGCCGCAATTCTACCGTGGTGGTCTGGCCGAGATCACGGTGACAGTCAGCGATCTGATTGCCGCGCCGGGGTCGTCCTATCTGCAGGCCTTTATCGACTTCGATGGCGATGGCACCTTCAACCAAGCCGGGGAGCAGGTGGCGGTGAACCTGCAAGACGGCGGCCCGCAGGATAAGGACGGCCTCAGCAATGGCACGATCCTTTTCGAAGTGGCGGTGCCCGCGGGGGCTACGACACTGCCCACCTATGCCCGCTTTCGCTGGTCGACCGACAGCACCGGCCTTGTCACAGCTTTTGAGGGGGAGGTGGAGGACTATACGCTCACCATCTCAAGCGATCCGCCGCCGCTGGTCTGCGATGCCTCGCTCTATGCCATCGTCGACAGCCCCTCAGCGCTGAGGCGTATGACCTTCCGCGATGGCGGGGGGAGCTATGCCACGACGGTTGAGACCTCGGGCAGCACCGGACAGAACCGCGACGGCGCTTGGGGCTATAACGCGCTGGACGGCTATATCTACGGCGTGGATCAAAGTAGCCGCAGGCTTTTCCGGATCGATGGCGCGGGCGACATTACTGACTTCGGTAATATCCCCGGGGCGGGGGATGCATTGAACGCGGGGGATATCCTGCCGAATGGGCGGCTGATCTACGAAGTGGATCTGAATACATGGCAGATCGTCGATCTGAGTAATCCCGCCACGCCGATCGCCTTGGGCGAGATCAGCCTCTCCATCGGCGTCAATCCCGAAGATCTCGCCTTCAACCCCGTGGATGGCATTATGTATGGGATCGACAGAAACTCGGGCTTCCTGTTCCGCGCTGCGGTCAACAACGGCACCCCGGGGAGCGTGACACCCCAAGCGATCGGCCCTGCCGTCTATGCGGGCATGTTCGACGCGCTGTGGTTCGACCGTGACGGCAGGCTCTATGGCTATTCCAACACCACCAACAACCTCTTCGTCATTTCAACGGCGACAGGTGTGCCGCAACTGGTATCCGGCATTCCGGTCGATGAGGGTGGGCGCAGCGATGGCATCTCTTGCCGGGGGCCTGCACCAATCCCGCTGGGGGGCATCTCGGGCAATATCTATGAAGACGCGGATGCTTCGGACGTGAAAGACAATGGGGAGACCAATTTCGGCGCGGGTGTGGGCATCTCGGTCTATGCCGACAATGGCACCCCGGCCAATACCGCCGATGACATTTTTCTGGTAACCACGGATACCTTGGCCGATGGCACCTATGCGGTGGGGGAGTTGATGGTGAACACGACCTACCGTGTCGCATTGGACGAGGCGGACCCCGATCTGCCTTCGGGGCTGACCATCGGCACGTCCAACCCGCTGCTTGGCGTTCCTGTCTCCGGCAATAGCGTGACCAGTGACCAAGACTTTGGCTTCGATCCGGCTGGCAGTGACCTCGAACTCAGCAAAATCGCCGCCGCTACAGGGACGACGACACCGATCACCAATGTATCGGAGGGGGATACCATCGATTGGATCATCACCATCACCAATGTCAGCGGCGGCTCGCCCTCGGGGGTCAAGGTGATCGACCAGATCCCAAGCGGTTTCGCCTATGTCTCGGACGATGCGCCCGCGACGGGGGATACCTATGATCCTGACACAGGCTTGTGGTTCGTGGATGAACTGCTGAGCGGAGAGAGCGAGACCCTGACGATCACCACCACGGTGCTGGGCAGCGGTGATTTCACCAATCAGGCCGAGATCATCTATAGCTCTCTGCCCGATCCCGACAGCGATCCCAGCACGGGCCCGCTGACCGATGACCTGTTCGACCAACTGCCCGACGATGACGAAGCCTCCTATTCCCTGACCCTCGTCACCGGAGAGCGGATTTTGACGGGCCGTGTCTTTATCGACAACGGGGCAGACGGCGGCACCGCCCATGACGCTCTGCGCAACGGCAGTGAAGGGGGGGCATCCTCGGCGGTGTTGGAGATCCTCGACAGTGGCGGTGCAGTGCTAGCGACCCCCGGTCTCGCGACCGATGGCACTTGGAGCTATGGGCTTTCTGGCAGCTACAGCGGCCCGATCACGATCCGCGCGATCCCGGCGAATGATTACCGGGCGATTTCGGAAGCGACGACCGGACTGCCAGATTTGGTCGACACCAACCCGCATGACGGTGAATTCACCTTCACGCCCGAGGCTTTCGGCAATCGCATGGGGTTGGATATCGGTCTGCTGCAACTGCCCAGTCTGACCAACGACCGGACCACGACCGTCGCACAGGGGCAGGTTGCGACCCTGCCGCATATCTATACCGCCACCTCAGACGGGCAGGTGACCTTCTCCTACGCCGGTGCCACTTCGACCCCCACTGGCGCGTTCAGCGCGGCGCTGTTCCAAGATATCGGCTGTGACGATAGCGTCGATGGGCCGATCACCGGTCCCATCGCCGTCACCACGGGGCAGACCATCTGTATCGTCTCACGGGTGTCAGCCGGTTCGGGCGCTGGGCAGGGGAGTACCTACGTCTATCAAGTGCTGGCGACCACGGCATTTGCCCGGACCACGGTGACAAGTTCGGCCAGCAATACCGATGAGGTTTCGGTCGGGGGGCGTTCGACCCAGATTGAACTGCGCAAAACGGTCGAGAATGAGACCCAAGGCACTGGGGAGGGCACCGCCAACCTCGGCAGTGTGAATGATATCCTTCTTTACCGCATCTATCTGCAAAACAACGCGACCACGCAGGCGTCGAACGTCAAGATCTACGATAGAACCCCGCCCTATACGCAGCTGTCGGAGCCTATCGTCGATCCGCAACAGGTCTCGCCCAACCTCAGCTGTGATCTGGTGGTGCCGGCAAGCAATGTGGCCAGCTATGCCGGAACGATCGAATGGAATTGCACGGGCCAGATGTTGCCGGGAGAGACCGGGGCCGTGCAATTCAGGGTCGGCATTCAATAGGTCGATAGTGCTTGTCGGAGTGGCGGTGCATTTTGATGCGCCGCCGCCCATTTTTTGGCGGATGATCAACATTGATGCGCATAGGAAAACGGCACCTAGACAGGGCTGTTGATCTAGGCATGGGCGACCCCCGTCATACGCGCGCTATCGCTTGCCTTCCCCCGCGCAGCCTGCAAACGGTAGAGTAAGCACCACAGGCCCCGCCGCCCCGACCAACCCTCCTAAGGACCGCCCATGACCAAGTTCTGCCTGACCGTGACCTGCCCCTCGCAACGCGGGATCGTTGCCGCCATCGCCAATTACATCGCCGAAACCGGCTGCAACATCACCGACAGCGCGCAGTTCGACGACACCGAAAACGGCCAGTTCTTCATGCGCATCAGCGCCGAGGCCGAAACCGGCGCCACGCTCGAGACCCTGCGCGAAGGGTTCACAGCGGTCGCGGAACCCTTTGGCATGACCTATGAATTTCACGACCAAGACACCACGATGAAGGTCGTGGTCATGGTCTCGCGCTTTGGCCACTGCCTGAACGATCTGCTCTACCGTGTGCGCATCGGCGCGCTCCCGATTGAGATCGTCGCCGTGATCTCGAACCATATGGACTATCAAAAGGTCGTGGCGAACCACGACATTCCATTTCACTGCATCAAGGTGACGAAGGAGAACAAACCGCAGGCCGAAGCGCGGATCATGGAAGTGGTCGAGGAAACCGGCGCGGAGCTGATCGTGCTGGCGCGCTACATGCAGATCTTGTCTGACGCCATGTGCCAAAAGATGTCGGGGCGGATCATCAACATTCACCATTCCTTCCTACCGTCCTTCAAGGGGGCGAACCCTTACAAGCAGGCCTATGAACGAGGCGTGAAATTGATCGGTGCCACCTCGCATCACGTCACCGCCGATCTGGACGAGGGGCCGATCATCGAACAGGACACCGTGCGCATTACCCATGCGCAAAGCGCATCGGATTATGTCTCGCTCGGTCGCGATGTGGAGGCGAGCGTCTTGGCGCGCGCGATTCACGCCCATGCCCACCACCGGGTGTTTCTGAACGGCAATAAAACCGTGGTCTTTCCCGCATCGCCCGGCAGTTACAGCTCCAAGCGAATGGGTTAGGGGCCACGGCCCCGCGTCTGCCGAATGCGGCGGGGGCGCGGGGCCATCGGGCGGCTTGGCCGAGCCTGTAGGCAGGCGTAAACTAGCACGCAACGGCAGCGGATCAGCGTATGATTTAAAGAGAGAATTGGTGCCCCCACACGGACTCGAACCGCGGACCTACTGATTACAAATCAGTTGCTCTACCAGCTGAGCTATAGGGGCACTGAGGGCTCATTTAGAGAAAGGAGCCGGGGGGTGCAAGAGGGGAAATGCGAGATTCTTTCGGATTTTACACGCGCGCCGGGACGGGCTATTCAACGCCGAGATTTTCAAGGGTAAGCAGAGTATCATGCAGCTCGTTTTGCACACAGGTGTCCATTTCACGGAAGACGAGCGGCTGCTGAAATGCCTGCTGCGCAATCAGGACGATTTCGCCAAGACGGGCGTCAAAGCGCCCGGCCCCAGCACCTATCGCAACCTGTTCCGCGACACGCTCAACGCGATGCATAAGGCGGAGCCGTCGGAGGTGGCGCGGGACGTTCTGCTGGACGCGATCCTCGATGACGGGACAGCCAGCCGGGTGATCCTGTCGGATGCGAATTTCTTCCGCTCGCCTGCCACGGCCCTGCAAGAAGGCGTGCTCTATCCCGCCGCCGCCGTGCGCATGCTGCGCATGGCGCAGCTTTTCCCCGAAGATGAGATGCGCATCTTTATGGCGATCCGCAATCCCGCCTCCCTCGTGCCGGTGCTTTATGAGAAAGCGGCGGATAAAACCTCGGCGGCGTTCTGGGGGGAGCGGGGGCCGGAGGACCTGCGCTGGTCCGAGACGATCGGCCAACTGCGCGAAGCGGCGCCGGGGATTCCCATCACCCTGTGGTGCAATGAAGACGCGCCGCTGATCTGGGCGCAGATCATTCGGGAGATGGCGGGGCTGGCGCCCGAGACCAAGATCAAGGGCGGTTTCGATCTTTTGCAGACGATCATGTCGGAGGAGGGGATGAAACGCTTTCGCGGCTATCTCGACACACATCCCGATATGTCCGAGGCGCAGAAGCGCCGCGTGATCACCGCGTTCCTCGACAAATACGCGCTGGAGGAAGAGATCGAAGAAGAGCTCGACATGCCCGGCTGGACCGAGGAATTGGTCGAGCGGATGACGGCGATCTATGACGCGGATGTCGAGGTCATCCGCGCCATGCCGGGCGTCACCCTGATCGCGCCCTAAGTCCCGGCCAATTCGGTGATCACGTCATAGGCCATGGTCACATCTTCGGCCGTGGCGGTGAAAGCACCTGCCTGAAAGCGGATTGCGAATGCTCCGTCGATCCGGGTCTGGGTCAGGTAAATGCGCCCGTCGTCATTGATCCGGTTCAGCAGGTCTTGGTTATGGGCATCTAGATCTTCGGCACCGAGATGGCGGAAGGTGAAGAGCGAGAGCATCGGCTGGGTCACGATCTCGAACCCCTCCGTCGCGTCCAGCCGCGCGGCCAAGTCCTGCGCCCATGTCACATGGTTGCGGATCATCTCGCGCAGCCCCTCCAGCCCATGGGCGCGGATCAGGAACCATAGTTTGAGCGCGCGGAAACGGCGGCCCAGCGGCACGGACCATTCGGAATAGTTCACCACGCCATCCGCGCCATGGGTCTTCAGATACTCCGGCTGAATCGCCAAGGTGCGCACCAGATCATCGGGATTGCGCAAAAAGTGGGTCGTGCAGTCAAACTGCGCCCCCAGCCATTTATGCGGGTTCATCACCACCGAGTCCGCCCGTTCGACCCCGGCCCAAAGGGCGCGGAATTCAGGACAGATCATCGCCGACCCGGCCCAAGCGGCGTCGACATGGGTGTAGAGCGCCTCGGCCTCGGCCACATCCATTACGGCGGCAATGTCATCGCTGGCCCCCGCACTGGTGCCCCCGGTGCAGGCGATGATGCCCGCAGGCAGATGCCCCGCCGCACGGTCGGCGGCGATGGCGGCGCGCAGGGCGTCCGCGTCCATTGCACGGCTCGCCCCTTGGGTCGGAATGCGGACAAGGTTCTCTTCGCCCAACCCCGCGATCCAGATGGCCCGGTCGACCGAGGTATGCACCTCGTCCGAGCAATAGACCCGTAGGCGCGGCTGGCCCGACAGCCCCGCGCGGTTGCCCTGCCAATCAAGCGCGCGTTCGCGCATTGTCAGCACGGCACAAAGCGTGGCGGAGCTGGCGCTGTCTTGGATCACCCCGATAAAGCCATCCGGCAGGCCGATCGCCTGACGCATCCAATCGCAAACCCGGGTCTCCAACTCCGTCGCTGCCGGAGAGGTCTGCCACAGCATGCATTGCGCCGCGATGGCAGAGACGAAATATTCCGCCAGCACCGAGACCGGCGCAGCATTGGCCGGGAAATAGGCAAAGAAGCGGGGGTGCTGCCAATGGGTCATGCCGGGCATGAGGGTCTGTTCGAAATCGTCGAAGATCGCCTGCATCGCCTCGGCCCCTTCGGGCGGGGAATCGGGCAGGGCGGAAAGCACCGCGCCGGGGGCCACTTGCGCGCGCACCGGGCGGTCGCGCAGACCTGCGTGGTAATCGGCGGCCCAATCGGCGGCGCGGCGGCCCCAAGCTCGGAATTCCTCCCAATTCATGCGCCGCTCCCTTGCTGTGGAATTCTGGTTGTCATCCGCATTTCCTGCCCCATGTTGTTGTATTGTCTCACTGTTGTTCCGCTGGGCTTGACCTCTTCAAGAATGTTGTCGCAGCGGCTATGGTGGTCGTCACGCCCTTTTGGGCGGTCTTTGACTTGGTAAGTAGCGATCAGGAAACCGTCAAGAATGGCCCCAATGCCCCCCCTGCGCCGCACTGCCCGCTCCCTTCCGATTGCGCTTTTGCGCGCGCGGGAAAGGGTGATGGGGCCGATCCGCGAAATCTTGAACGAAAGTGGCATCTCGGAACAGAAGTTTCGCGTGCTGCGCGTGGTCGAGGAATCCGGCCCGATGGAGCAGACCGCACTGGCGCAGCAGGCCTGTCTGCTGCTGCCGAGCCTGACCCGCATGCTGCGCGCGATGGAGGAGGAAGGGCTGCTCAGCCGTGCCAGCGATCCCGATGACGGGCGCAAATCCATCGTCACCATCACCGATCAGGGCCGTCAGGTGATCCAAGACCACGCGGGTGATGCGGCGGCGCTGTTCTCTGACTTCGAGGCGCGTTTCGGCAAGCAGCGGATGGAAGACCTGCTCGATATGCTCGAAGATCTCGTCAATCTGGACATGCAGAAAAAGACCGACGGGGAAAAGAAAGACTGACGGGAAAGGTGTTGGCGGGCAGGGCTATCCCCCGTTAACCGCCCGCCGTACCGCGCAGATCCCCGCCAGCGCCATGCGGCTGCCATCCGCCTCGGTCGCCGGTGCGCCCTGTTGCGACAGCGCCCGCAGATAAAGCGGTACAGCCCCGCCCGTGCCGATCACCGCCAGCGTTTGCCCCAGCCAATAGGCCCGCGCCGCCGCCAGTTCCGCCCCGATCAATGTGCCCGCCAGCCGCGCCTCTGCGGTAGGCGGCGGGATGTCCTGCATGGCCAGATCAGCCCGGATCGAGGCCAGCCGCCCCGCCATACGCTCGGGCCGCGACAGCCCATCGCTGAGCGCGTCGTCAAAAGCCGTGTCGTCCAGCGCCGTGCCCTCGGCGGGGGTGCCATCGCTCAAGAGGGCCAGCAATTCCCCGGTCAGGAAGGTCTGAAAGCTCACCACCTCGCCCGCGCTGATCTGCGCCCAGACCGACGTGGCTCCGGGCAGGCAGATCACCCCGTCCCAGTCTTTGTTGAGGCTCAGAAACCCCGCGATGCGCGTTTCGGCCCCTTGAAGCAGGCCGCTGGGGGTCTGCTGGCGCAGGGGTGGGATGACCTGAAGGTCGAAGTTGTCGGTGGCGACAGCCGTTGTGCGCTCAGCCGTGGCGGAGCAGGGCACCATGCGCGGCGCGGCATCGGTCCTCCCTGCGGGCATGCCAGCGACGAAAACCGGCAGGCGGGGCAGTTGCCACGGGGCGGTCAGCTTAGCGAGCGCGGCGTCGAAGACCGCGAGGCCGCCGGGTTCGGCAGTCTCGCTCTCGCTCGTGGCGCTCTCTAGCACCGATGCGCCCTGCATGGCCCAGACCTGCAAACGCGCCTCATGAACCTCTACCGCCAGCCAATCTGCATTGCTCAAACCCGTCATCGCGCTGCCCTCGTCGTGGAATGTCCCGACGGCATAGGCCCAATGGCCTGCGGGTTCAACGCGTCCGCTGCGCGCAGACAGACGAACCGCCGATTTGCTTCAAGCCTAAAATATTTATTCTTGAACGAAAAAGCGACTCGCCCTAGGCTCCCTTCCAAAGCGAACCAGAGGGGAATTTCGATGCGTGCAATCTGTCTTGGCGGCGGTCCTGCGGGGCTGTACTTCGCGATCTCTCTCAAGCTGCGCCAGCCCGAGGCCGATGTCACCGTGCTGGAGCGCAACCGGCCCGACGACACCTTCGGCTGGGGCGTCGTGCTCTCGGACGAGACGCTCGACAATCTGGAGGTCAACGACCCCGTCTCGGCCAAGGAAATCCGCAGCCATTTCGCCTATTGGGACGACATCGCGCTGCACCACAAGGGCAACACGATCCTCAGCTCCGGCCATGGCTTCTGCGGCATCGGGCGCAAGCGCCTTTTGCTGATCCTGCAGGAGCGAGCGCGCGAGCTGGGTGTGAACCTGCAGTTCGAGACCGAGGTGAAGGCCGCATCGGAATACATGGACGACTACGATCTGGTTGTCGCCTCGGACGGTCTGAACTCCAAGACCCGGATGGAGTTCGAGCACACTTTCAAGCCCGACATCGACGTGCGCCGCTGCCCCTTCGTCTGGCTCGGCACGCATCAGAAGTTCGACAACGCCTTCACCTTCATCTTCGAGAAGACCGACAAGGGCTGGATCTGGGTCCACGCCTACCAGTTTGACAAGGACACGGCGACTTTCATCGTCGAATGCAGTCAGAAGACCTTCGACGCCTACGGTTTCGGCGAGAAGTCCCAGCAAGAGACCATCGAAATCTGCGAGGAAATCTTCAAGGACCACCTTGACGGCCACAAGCTGATGACCAACGCCAGCCACATCCGCGGTTCGGCTTGGATCAAGTTCCCGCGCGTGCTTTGCGAGAAGTGGAGCCACGAGAATGTCGTGCTTCTGGGCGATGCCTCGGCCACCGCACATTTTTCGATCGGCTCGGGCACCAAGCTGGCGCTGGAATCGGCGATTTCGTTGGCGAAACACGTCAGTGATGACGTCGACCTGCCTACCGCATTCGAGAAATACGAAGAGGCCCGCCGCCTCGAAGTGCTGCGCCTGCAATCGGCGGCGCGCAACTCGGTCGAATGGTTCGAGGACGTGGAGCGTTACCTCGACCTCGACCCGGTGCAGTTGAACTACTCCATGCTGACCCGCAGCCAGCGGATCAGCCACGAGAACCTGCGCGAGCGGGATCCCAAGTGGCTGGAGGGGGCCGAGAAATGGTTCCTTGAACAGGCGGGCGCCGACACCAACGGCCCGATCCGCGCGCCGATGTTCGCGCCGTTTCAACTGCGCAACATGAAGCTCAACAACCGTATCGTCGTCTCGCCCATGGCGCAGTACAAGGCCGTGGACGGCTGCCCGACGGACTGGCATTTCGTGCATTACGCCGAACGGGCCAAGGGCGGGGCAGGGCTGGTCTATACCGAGATGACCTGCGTCTCCCCGGAGGGGCGGATCACGCCGGGCTGCCCCGGCCTTTATGCCCCCGAGCATGAGGCCGCATGGAAACGGCTGACCGATTTCGTTCATGCCGAGACCGAGGCCAAGATTTGCTGCCAGATCGGCCACTCAGGTCGCAAGGGCTCGACCCAGCTGGGCTGGGAGGAGATGGACGCGCCGCTGAAAGCGGGCAATTGGGAGATCATCTCGGCCTCGCCGATCCCGTGGTCGGAAAACAACGCCGTGCCGAAGGAAGCGACACGCGCGGATATGGACCAGATCCGCGACGAATTTGTTGAGGCTGCCCGCATGGCGGAGCGCGCCAATTTCGACATGATCGAACTGCACGCGGCCCACGGCTACCTGATCTCGTCGTTCATCTCGCCCCTGTCGAACCAGCGCGAAGATGAATACGGCGGCAGCCTTGAGAACCGCATGCGCTACCCGCTCGAAGTCTTCCGCGCCATGCGCGACGCATGGCCCGAGGAAAAGCCGATGGCGGTGCGCATCTCGGCCAATGACTGGGTTGAGGAAGACGGCGTCACGCCCGAAGAAGCGGTCGAGATCGCGCGCATGTTCAGTGAAGCCGGGGCCGACATCATCGACGTCTCGGCGGGCCAGACCTCGAAACAGGCGAAACCGGTCTATGGCCGCATGTTCCAGACCCCCTTCAGCGACCGCATCCGCAACGACGGCGGGATCAAGACCATGGCCGTGGGCAATATCTACGAGGCCGACCACGTCAATTCGATCCTGATGGCGGGCCGCGCCGATCTCGTCTGCCTCGCCCGGCCGCACTTGGCCGATCCCTATTGGACCCTGCACGCCGCCGCCGCCATCGGCGACCGCCACGCAGACTGGCCGCTGCCCTACGGCCCCGGCCGCGATCAGGCATGGCGTCTGGCGGACCGCGCGGCGGAGATGGAGAAGGTATGACCCATATCGTCATCACCGGCGGCGGCACCGGCGTGGGCGCGGAGATCGCCCATGCGGTCGCCAAGAGCGGGGCGAAGGTCACCATCATGGGCCGCCGCGAAGCGCCGCTGCGCGAGCAGGGGTTGCCGTTCCAGACCTGCGACGTGACCGGTCCGGAGGCGGTGCAGGCCGCCTTCGCCGCCGCGCGCGCCGAGAATGGCCCCATCACCGGCGTCGTCGCCAATGCAGGCGCCGCCCATTCCGCGCCTTTTCACAAGATCACCGCGCAGGACATGACCGACATGATGGCGGTCAATGTCACCGGCGTCTTCAACGTCTGGCAGGCGGCACTGGCGGAGATGAAGGAGGCCGGGCAGGGGCGGCTGATCGCCGTGGCCTCGACCGCGGGCCTCAAGGGTTACCCATATGTCGCGGGCTATGTCGCGGCGAAACACGGTGTCGTCGGCCTCACCCGCGCGCTGGCGCTGGAACTGGCGCGCACGGGCATCACCGTGAACGCGATTTGCCCCGGTTTCATCGACACGCCGCTTCTGGAACGCTCGGTCGAGAATATCACCAAAACCACCGGCAAGAACGCCGAGGAGGCCCGCGCCCTGCTGAAACGCGCCAGCCCGCAGAACCGCTTCGTCGAAACTTCTGAGGTCGCCGGCGCCGTGCTCTATCTGCTCTCAGATGCCGCGGCTTCGGTCAACGGCCACGCGCTGGCGCTATCGGGGGGCGAGGTGTGAGCAACGCGGCCAAGGATCGCGTCCGGCTCTGGCTGCGGCTGCTGAAAGTGGTGCGCGGGCTGGAGCAAGAGCTGCGCGACAGGCTGCGGCGCGAGCATAACACCACGCTGCCGCGTTTCGACGTGATGTCGGCCCTCTCGCGCCATCCCGAGGGGCTGAAGATGAGCCAGCTTTCCGGCGTGCTGCGGGTGTCCAACGGCAATGTCACCGGCATCGCCGACCGCCTCAGCGAAGAGGGGCTGGTGGAGCGCATCCCCGTGCCGGGCGACCGGCGTGCAATGATGCTGCGGCTGACGCCTGAGGGGGCGGCGCAATTCGCCCGCCAAGCGCAGGCGCATGAAGACTGGATCAACGAAAAACTGCGCGGAATCTCCTCCGAGGAAGCCCGCGCCATGGCGGCCCGCCTACAAGCCTTCGCCGCCCAAACGGAAGAAGAGGAAAAAGCCAATGCGCAGTGATGTGACGCATTTTCAATGCGAGATCAAAGACCGGATCGCCACTGTGCGGCTCGACCGGCCCGACCGCAAGAACCCGCTGACCTTCGACAGCTACGCCGAGCTGCGCGACTGGTTCCGCGATCTGGTCTATGCCGATGACGTCGACGTGGTGATCTTCGGCTCCAACGGGGGTAACTTTAGCTCCGGCGGGGATGTACATGATATCATTGGCCCTTTGACCAAGATGAATATGAAGGAGCTGCTGCAATTCACCCGCATGACCGGCGATCTGGTCAAGGCCATCGTGAATTGCGGCAAGCCGGTGATCGCCGCCGTCGACGGTATCTGCGTCGGCGCGGGCGCGATCATTGCCATGGCATCGGACCTGCGGCTGGCGACGGCGGAGGCCAAGACGGCCTTCCTCTTCACCCGCGTGGGCCTCGCGGGTTGCGACATGGGCGCCTGCGCGATCCTGCCGCGCATCATCGGCCAGACACGGGCGGCGGAACTGCTCTACACAGGCCGCTCGATGTCGGCCGAAGAGGGCGAACGCTGGGGCTTCTACAACCGGCTGGTGACGGGCGAGACGCTGGAAGAAGAGGCCATGACACTGGCCAAGAAAATCCAGGCCGGCCCCAATTTCGCGCATATGATGACCAAGACGATGCTGGCGCAGGAATGGGCCATGTCCATCGAACAGGCGATCGAGGCCGAGGCACAGGCGCAGGCGATTTGCATGCAGACCGGCGATTTCGAGCGCGCCTACAACGCCTTCGTCGCCAAGGAGCGCCCGGTCTTCGAAGGGGACTGAGCCGAATACGAAAGCCAAAAGATAACACGCGGGGAGGCGTAACCATGGCTGACACAAGTTTTCTCGACTGGCCCTTTTTCGAGCCGCGCCACAAGGAACTGGCGCTGAAGCTCGATGACTGGGCCAAGCGCGAACTGAAAAACGTGGATCACGGCGACACCGACGGGGCCTGCCGTGATCTGGTGACGATAATGGGGCAGGACGGCTGGCTGCGCCACAGCGGTGCGGAAGGCGACGAGGTGCTCGACGTGCGCACGCTCTGCCTGATCCGCGAAACACTGGCGCGCCACGACGGGCTGGCGGATTTCTCCTTTGCGATGCAGGGACTTGGCACCGGGGCAATCTCGCTCTTCGGGACCGATGAGCAGAAGGCCGAATGGCTGCCCAAGACCCGTTCGGGGCAGGCGATCTCGGCCTTTGCCCTGACCGAGCCGCAGTCCGGCTCGGACGTGGCCAATTCCACCATGACCGCCAAGCCCGACGGCAACGGCTATGTGCTCAACGGGCGCAAGACATGGATTTCCAACGGCGGCATCGCGGATGTCTACACCGTCTTTGCGCGCACCGGCGAGGCACCGGGCGCCAAGGGGCTTTCCGCCTTTATCGTGCCCGCCGACACGCCGGGGCTAAAGGTCGAGGAACGGCTCGAGGTCATGGCCCCGCATCCGCTGGCCACGCTGCATTTCGACGGGGTGAAACTGCCCGGCTCGGCGCTTCTGGGCGAGGCGGGCCGCGGCTTTGCCATCGCCATGTCGGTCCTCGACGTCTTCCGCTCCACTGTGGCCGCCGCGGCCCTCGGCTTTGCCCGCCGCGCGTTGGACGAGGCGCTCACCCGCGTGACCAGCCGTCAGGTGCAGGGCGCGCCCTTGAGCGAGTTGCAGATGGTGCAGGGCCATATCGCGGACATGGCGCTCGACGTCGATGCCGCGGCGCTGCTGGTCTACCGCGCTGCATGGACCAAGGACAGCGGCGCACCGCGCGTCACCCGCGAGGCCGCGATGGCGAAGCTCTTTGCCACCGATCAGGCGCAAAAGGTCATCGACAAGGCCGTTCAATTGCACGGCGGCGACGGCGTGCGTAATGGCGAGGCAGTCGAGCGACTTTACCGTGAAATCAGGGCGTTGCGCATTTACGAGGGTGCGTCGGACGTGCAACGTGTTGTCATCGCGCGACAGACTTTGGGAGCCATGTCATGAAGCTGCATCCGACCGGACATGAAGACACATTCGCCCGCGACAACCTGCCGCCCTTCGGCCAATGGCCGGACCTGTTGCTGGAGCGTTTCGACTATCCCGAACGCCTGAATGTCGGCGTCGAATTCACTGATAAAATGGTGGAAAAAGGTTTCGGCGACCATACCGCGCTGATCGGCAACGGGCGGCGGCGTACCTATAAAGAGTTGTCGGACTGGACCAACCGTTTGGCCGCGGCGCTGGTTGAGGACTTGGGCGTGAAGCCGGGCAACCGGGTGCTGATCCGCTCGGCCAACAACCCCGCCATGGTGGCCTGTTGGTTGGCGGCGACCAAGGCGGGGGCGGTGGTCGTGAACACCATGCCGATGCTGCGCGCGGGTGAGCTTTCGGCCATCGTCGACAAGGCCGAAATCACCCATGCGCTTTGCGACACGCGGCTGATGGACGAGATGACGGCTTGTGCCAAGACCTCGAAGTTCCTCAAGACGGTGGCGGGCTTCGACGGCACCAGCAACCACGATGCCGAATTGGACCGTCTGGCGCTGGAAAAACCGGTTCATTTTGAGGCGGTGGACACCGCGCAGGATGATGTGGCGCTGCTCGGGTTTACATCAGGAACCACCGGTAACCCCAAGGCCACAATGCATTTTCATCGCGATCTTCTGATCATCGCGGACGGCTATGCGCGCGAGGTGCTCAGCGTCACCCCCGAGGACGTCTTTGTGGGCTCGCCACCCTTGGCCTTCACCTTTGGACTTGGCGGCCTTGCCGTCTTCCCGCTGCGCTTCGGTGCCGCGGCGACGCTTTTGGAAACCGCCAGCCCGCCCAACATGATCGAGATCATCGAGAAGTACAAAGCCACCGTCTGTTTCACCGCGCCGACCGCCTACCGCGCCATGCTGCAGGCGATGGAGGAGGGCGCGGACCTCAGCAGCCTGCGCGCCGCCGTATCCGCCGGAGAAACGCTGCCCGCGCCAGTCTACCACGAATGGCAGGAAAAAACCGGCAAGCCCATGCTCGACGGGATCGGGGCGACGGAGATGCTGCATATCTTCATCTCCAACCGCTTCGACGACCACCGCGCGGCCTGTACCGGCAAGCCGGTGACGGGCTACGAGGCGAAGGTGATCGACGCGGAGGGCAAGGAGGTGCCGCGCGGAGAGGTGGGGCGTCTTGCGGTGCGCGGGCCGATCGGTTGCCGCTATCTGGGCGACAAGCGGCAGGCCGATTACGTCAAGGACGGCTGGAACATCACCGGCGACAGCTTCATCATGGACGAAGACGGCTACCTGCATTTCGCCGCCCGCAACGACGACATGATCATCAGTTCGGGCTACAATATCGCGGGACCGGAGGTCGAAGCCGCACTTCTAAGCCACCCCTGGGTCAGCGAATGCGGCGTGGTTGCCGCCCCCGACGAGGCCCGCGGCTCCATCGTGCAGGCGCATGTGGTTCTGGTCGAGGGTACGCCGGAAGATAGCCATACGATCAAGACCTTGCAGGATCATGTTAAGGCGACCATCGCGCCCTACAAATACCCACGCGACATCCGTTTCATCAAGGAACTGCCCAAGACCGCGACCGGCAAGATTCAGCGCTTCGCGTTGAGAGAGGACAAATGAGCGCTTTCGACGAAGCCTCCCGTGGCGCCAAGATGGATTTTGCCAAGGACAAGTCCTATGGCGATTATCTCGGGCTGGACCAGATCCTGACCACCGAGAACCCGCTCGACATGGCGCATGACGGGCTGCTGTTCATCATCCAGCACCAGACCTCGGAGCTTTGGATGAAGCTCGCGATCCATGAATTGACGGCCTGCCGCAAGGCGCTGCAGGCGGGGGATTTGCGTCCGAGTTTCAAGATGTTGACCCGGGTGGCGCGCATTTTCGAGCAGCTTAATTCCGCTTGGGACGTGCTGCGCACCATGACGCCCAGCGAATACACCCAGTTCCGCCCCTATCTGGGCGCATCGTCGGGCTTCCAGTCCTACCAGTACCGCCTCATTGAATATCTTCTGGGCAACCGGATTGCCGCCCTGACCAAGCTGCATGAACATACGCCCGAGCCGCATGCCGCGCTCGTGGCGGAGATGCAGCAGCCGAGCCTTTACCAAGTGGCGATCGACCTGTTGTGCGAGCGCATGGGCGAAGCCCCCTTGGCCGGTGCGCCGGAGCCGAAGGGCTGGACCCCGAAGCAGGAGGTGCAGAACCTCTGGCAGAAGGTTTACGAAGACCCGACAACACACTGGGAACTTTACGAATTGGCCGAGAAGCTGGTCGATCTCGAAGACTACTTCCGCCGCTGGCGGTTCAACCACGTCACCACCGTGGAACGTATCATCGGTTTCAAGCGCGGCACCGGGGGCACGTCCGGTGTGACCTACCTGCGCAAGATGCTCGAAGTGGAACTTTTCCCCGAGCTTTGGCATGTCAGAGGAGCACTTTAAGTGTCGAACGTATTAAAAAAAGACCAGTTTGTGCTGCCCGAGGGCGTCATCTACCTCGACGGCAACTCGCTGGGGCCGCTGCCGAAGAAAGCCGCCGCACGGGTACAGGAGATGATCGCCGACGAATGGGGCGAGATGCTGATCCGCGGCTGGAACCAAGCCGGTTGGATGGAGCAGCCGATGCGGGTGGGCAATATGGTGGCGGGGATCGTCGGCGCGCCCGAGGGCTCGGTCGTCATGGGCGACACGCTCTCGATCAAGGTGTTTCAGGCGCTGGCCTCGGCGCTGAAGCTGCGGCCCGGGCGCAAGGTGATCCTGTCGGACAACGGCAACTTTCCGTCTGACCTCTACATGGCCGAGGGGCTGGTGGGGCTTTTGGAGCAGGGCTATGAGCTGCGCACCGTGGCGCCCGAGGAGGTGACGGAGGCCATTGGCGAGGATATCGCCGCCGTGATGCTGACGGAGGTCGATTACCGCACCGGCCGCAAGCACGACATGAAGGCAATCACAGAACTGGCCCATGCCAATGGTGCGGTGATGATCTGGGATCTGGCGCATTCCGCGGGCGCGCTGCCGGTGGACCTTGCAGGCTCCAACTGCGAATTCGCCGTGGGCTGCACCTACAAGTACCTCAACGGCGGGCCGGGTGCGCCGGGCTTCATCTACGTCCGCCCCGATCTGGCCGACGCGGTGCAGCCGGCGCTGGCGGGCTGGCTTGGGCATCGCCAGCCCTTTGCCTTTGAGCAAAACTACCAGCCCGGGCAGGGGATCGAGCGGATGCGCGTCGGCACCCCGCCGGTCATTCAGCTCACCGCGCTGGAAGTGGCGATGGAGCTTTGGGCCGATGTCGACATGCAGGCACTGCGCGAGGCCTCGGTGGCGTTGCAGGAGCAGTTCATCGAGGAGATTGAGCGCGACGTGCCGCAGCTAACGCTGGCGAGCCCGCGCAATAGCGCCGAGCGGGGCAGTCAGGTCTCCTTCCGTTTCGAGGAAGGCTATGCCGCGATGCAGGCGGTGATCGACCGCGGCGTGATTGGCGACTTCCGCGCGCCCGACATCATGCGCTTTGGCTTCACGCCACTTTATCTGGACGCCGAGGATGTCTCCAAGGCGGTCGCGATCATCCGCGACGTGATGGAGAACAGCCTCTGGGACAACGAAAAATACAAGACCCGCGCGCGGGTGACCTGACAGTATCAGGCGCAGGCGTTAAGCTGGCAAAACGATCCAACAAAACGGGCCCGGCAAAGAGGCCCAAACCAACCAAGGGAGACTGAAATGAAGATGAAATCACTGGTGATGGCGGCCTCGGTCGCGGCATTGGCGGCAGGCGGCGCATGGGCCGAAGAGGGCAAGGTGAAGGTCGGCATGATCACCACGCTTTCAGGCGGCGGCGCGGGCCTTGGCATTGACGTGCGCGACGGGTTCCTGCTGGCCACCAAGATGGCCGGGAACGAGAATCTCGAGGTCGTGGTGGAAGATGACCAGCGCAAGCCCGAGATCGCGGTTCAGCTAGCCGACAAGATGATCCAGTCCGAAAAGGTCGACGTCATGACCGGCATCATCTGGTCCAACCTCGCCATGGCCGTGGTGCCGGCGGCGACCGCGCAGGGCAAGTTCTACCTTTCGCCCAATGCTGGCCCTTCGGCGCTGGCGGGCAAGGGCTGCAACCCGCTTTACTTCAACGTGGCATGGCAGAACGACAACCTGCACGAAGCGGCTGGGGCCTATGCCAATGACGCAGGCTACGCGAATACCTTCATGCTGGCCCCGAACTATCCGGCGGGCAAGGACGCGCTGACCGGCTACAAACGCACCTATGAGGGCGAGGCGGCGGGCGAGGTCTATACCGATCTGGGCCAGACCGACTACGCCGCCGAGATCGCGCAGATCCGCGCCTCGGGTGCGGACAGCGTTTTCTTCTTCCTGCCCGGTGGGATGGGAATTTCCTTCCTCAAGCAGTACGCCAACTCTGGCGTGGAACTGCCCGTCGTCGGCCCGGCCTTCAGCTTTGATCAGGGCATTCTGCAGGCCGTGGGCGAGGCCGCTGTCGGGATCAAGAACACCAGCCAGTGGAACAAGGACCTCGATAACGCGGCGAACAAAGAGTTCGTGACTGCTTTCCAAGAGGAATACGACCGTCTACCGTCGCTCTACGCCAGCCAAGGCTATGACACCGCGAACCTGTTGTTAAGCGCGATGGTGAAGGCCGATGTGTCGGATCAGGACGCTTTCCAAGCGGCGCTGAAAGAGGCCGATTTCGACAGCGTGCGCGGCAAGTTCTCCTTTGGTAACAACAACCACCCGATCCAAGACTACTACGTGCGCGAAGTGGTCAAGGAGGGCGATGTCTATACCAACAAGCTCATCGGCCCCTCGCTGACCGATCACGCTGACGCCTACGCGGCCGACTGCAAGATGTAATCCCGCGCGGCCCCGGCGCTGATTTCGGTCACGCCGGGGCCGACAAACTAACGCTTTCACGCCGGGCTTCGTCCGGCGCGCCGGGAGGCTTTGCCAAATGTCATTCATCCTGCTCGTCGAACAGGTGCTGAACGGGGTCCAATCCGGGGTCATGTTGTTTCTCATGGCCGCCGGGCTCACGCTCATCTTCGGGGTCATGGGGTTGATCAATCTCGCCCATGGTTCGCTCTACATGGTCGGCGCCTTTGCCGCCGCGGCGGTGGCGGCGGCCACCGGGTCTTTCCTTCTTGCGCTGGTGGCCGCACTTGCCGCTGCCGCATTGGCGGGGTGCCTGATCGAGATGACGGTGATCCGTCGCCTTTATGACCGCGACCACCTCGATCAGGTTCTGGCGACCTTCGCGATGATCCTGATTTTTTCCGAGGGCACGCGGTTCTTCTTTGGCTCCTTCCCGCTGTTTCTCGACATTCCCGCCGCGCTGGCGGGGCCGGTGACGCTGCCGGGGGGCATCCAGTATCCGCTTTATCGCCTCGTCATCATCGGCGTGGGCCTTGCCATCGCCGCCGGTCTCTTCCTGCTGATCGCCCGCACCCGCATCGGCATCCAGATCCGCGCGGGCGAGGCCGATCGCGAGATGATCGCCGCACTTGGCGTCGACATCGCCAAGCTCTACACGCTGGTCTTCGCGCTCGGGGCCGCCCTTGCGGGGCTTGCCGGAGCGTTGGTGGGCGCGATCCAGTCTGTGCAGGTGGGCATGGGCGAGCCGGTGCTGATCCTTGCCTTCGTGGTGATCGTCATCGGTGGCATCGGCTCGATCAAGGGTGCGCTCATCGGCGCGCTGCTGGTGGGGCTGACGGATACGCTGGGCTCGGTCCTGCTGCCGCTCTTCTTTGCTAATTTCATGGAGGCTTCGGCGGCCACCTCCGTCGGCTCCTCGCTCGCCTCCATGTCGATCTACATTCTCATGGCGGGGGTCTTGCTTTTCAAACCCACCGGCCTGTTTGGGGAGGCCTGAGCCATGATGCGCGAAACACTTGTAAACGTCTTTCTCTTCTTGCTCCTGCCTGTCACGGCGCTGGCGGCCTTCGCGCTGGACGAGCCTTTCATCATCACGCTGGCAACCAAGGCCGCGATCCTCGCCCTTGCTGGCGTCGGGCTGAACATCGCGCTCGGGCTGGGCGGGTTGGTGAGCTTCGGCCACGCGGCATTCTTCGGGCTCGGCGGCTATGCCATGGGTATCCTTGCCGCCCATGCGCAGAGCTACACGCCGATCATGGAGAGCCCCTTCCTGATCGAGGGCACCAAGTCGATGCCCGTCATCTGGCTGGTGGCGATCGTGGTCTCGGCGCTGGCGGCGCTGCTGATCGGGGCGCTGTCTTTGCGCACCTCGGGCGTCTATTTCATCATGGTCACGCTGGCCTTCGGGCAGATGCTCTTCTACTTCTCGATCTCCTGGCCGGCCTATGGCGGCGAGGACGGGCTGTCGATCTATGTGCGCAACGGCTTTCCGGGGCTGAACACGCTTGATCCGCTGACCTTCTTTGCCATCGCCTTCGCCGTGTTGGCGCTGGTGCTGCTCATGGCGGGCCGTCTGGCGCGCGCGCCCTTTGGCTTGGCACTCTCGGCAGCACGCCAGAATGCCGAGCGGGTCGAGGCCGTGGGCCTCGCACCCTTCCGGCTGCGGCTGGTGGCCTTTGTCATCTCGGGCGCTGTCACCGGACTGGCGGGCGCGCTTTTCGCCGATCTCAACCGTTTCGTGAGCCCCACGATGTTCTCGTGGCACACTTCGGGTGAGATCATGGTCTTCGTGATCCTCGGCGGGGTGGGGCGGCTTTTCGGCCCGGTGGCCGGGGCGGCGCTGTTTATCTTGCTAGAGCATGTGCTGGGCGGGTTGTCGGAGTTCTGGCACATTTACCTCGGCTTTCTGCTGCTGATGGTGGTGCTCTTTGCGCGGGGCGGCATGATCGGCCTCGTCGCCGGACGGGAGGTGGCCCATGACTGAGCAGATGACTGATGTGCTTTTGGACGTGCGCAACCTGCACAAGAGCTTTGGCGCCTTGAAGGCCACGGATGATGTCTCCATCACCCTGCGTCCGGGCGAGATCCACGCGCTCATCGGCCCCAACGGGGCAGGCAAATCGACGCTGATCAAGCAGATCGCGGGCGGGCTGCGCTCGGACAGCGGCTCGGTGCATTTCGCGGGGCAGGACGTGACGTCGCTCAGCACCGTGCAGCGTGCGCGGGCGGGGCTAGGACGGACCTTTCAGATCTCCTCGCTGGCGATGGAATACACCGTGCTACAGAACGCGGTGCTGGGCGCGCTTGGCCAATCGGGCCGGGTCATGCGCTTCTTCGCCCCGGTGATGCGGCAGGCGGCGTTGCGGGCCGAGGCGATGCGCGCGCTGGAACTGGTGGGGCTGGCCGATCACGCGGCCAAGCGCACATCGGACCTGTCGCACGGCCAACGGCGCCAGCTTGAGGTCGCCGTGGCGCTGACGCTACGGCCCAAGGTCTTTTTGATGGACGAACCCATGGCGGGGCTGGGGGCCAGCGGCTCGCGCGAGATGACTGGCTTTCTCGACGGCCTCAGGGCCGAGGCGCCGATCCTGTTGGTGGAGCATGACATGGACGCGGTCTTTGCACTCGCCGACCGCATCTCGGTGCTGGTCTACGGCCGCATCATCGCCAGCGGCACAGCAGCCGAGATCAAGGCCGATCCACAGGTCCGCGTGGCCTATCTGGGCGAGGAGGACGCGGCATGAGCCTGCTGGAACTGAAAGACATCACCGCCTCCTACGGGCCGACGCAGGCGCTTTTCGGCGTCGATCTGGCGCTGGAGGCGGGCGAGGTCTGCGCGCTGATGGGGCGCAACGGGATGGGCAAATCATCGACCATCAAGGTGATCTGCCGGATGCTGAAACACGACGGCGGCAGCCTGCGCCTGAATGGGCGCGACATTGCGGGGCTGCCGTCGTTTCGCGCTGCACAGGCTGGCGTGGGGCTGGTGCCCGAGGGGCGGCGCTGTTTCGCGACGCTGACGGTGCATGAAAACCTCATCGCCGCCGCGCGCCCCGGCCCGTGGGACGAGGCGCGGGTGGTCAAGCTCTTCCCCCGTTTGGGGGAACGGCGGGATCAGGCGGCAGGCTCACTCTCGGGTGGGGAGCAGCAGATGCTGGCGATTGGCCGCGCGCTGATGACCAACCCGCAGCTTTTGTTGTTGGATGAGGCGACCGAGGGGCTGGCCCCGGTGGTGCGTCAAGAAATCTGGGCCGCCGTGGCCGAGTTGAAGCGCGACAGCGGTCTGGCGCTTCTGGTGGTGGACAAATCCCTCGCCGAGTTGCGGCGCGTGGCCGATCACGCCGTCATCCTCGAACGGGGCCGCTCGGTCTGGGCCGGTCCGATGCCCGCGCTCGATACTCAAATCGCCGACCAATTCCTCGGCGTGTGACTGTTAACAAAAAGGAACACGACATGTCGCATCAAATCATTCAGCCCGAAGGCTGGGCCCCCGCGAAAGGCTATGCAAATGGCGTGCTGAGCGCGGATGGTCATCTGTTCGTCGGCGGTCAGATCGGCTGGACCGCCGAGCAGAAGTTTGAATGCCACGATTTCATCGGCCAGATGAAACAGGCGCTGCAAAACATCCGCGACGTGGTCGAAGCCGCCGGCGGCACGCCCGAGGATATCACCCGGCTGACGTGGTATGTCACGGATAAGAAAGAATATCTCGCTGCGCAAAAGGACGTGGGCCGGGCCTATCGCGAGGTGATGGGCAAGCATTTCCCGGCCATGGCGATGGTGGTCGTCGCCGGTCTGGTCGAAGATGAGGCCAAGCTTGAGATCGAAGCCGACGCGGTGATCGCGCGCTAAGCCAAGCCGCCGTCGGGGTCACCCCCGGCGGCGCAGCGCCGGCAGGGCCGCCGAAAAGGCCGAGGAAAGCGCAAAGAGACCCGCCGCGATGCTGACGATGCTCGGCCCCGTGGGCGTGTCGAACTCCAGCGAGGCCAGCAGCCCCCCGAGGGCCGCCACCGCGCCCAGACCCATGGCCCAAAAAGCCATGGTTTCCGGCGTGCGGGCAAAGGGGCGGGCGGTGGCGGCCGGGATGATCAGCATCGCCGCGATCAGCAGCGCGCCGACCACTTTGATCGCCACGGCCACCATGATTGCCAGCGCCAGCGTCAGGATCAACTGCTCGCGCCGGGGATTGCCGCCTGCCGCTTGCGCCAGATCGGGGTTCAGCGTCGCCGCCAACAGCGCCGACCAGCGCCACGCCAGCAACAGCGCCACCGCGACGGCTCCGCCCCAGATCACGCCAAGGTCAAAGCGCGTGACGGCAAGGATCTCACCAAAAAGGTAAGAAGACAGATCGACCCGCTGCCCCGGGAGCAGGGACACGGCCACCAAACCAAGTGCCAGCGCGGAATGGGCCATCACGCCCAAAAGCGCGTCGGCGCTGACATTGCGGCCCGAAAGCGTGCTGATCACCAGTGCCATGACAAGGGCCACCAGAAGCACGCCTGCGGTGATCGGCAGGTCGGTCGCCAGCGCCAGCGCCACACCCAGTAGGGCCGCATGGCTGGTGGCATCGCCGAAATAGGCCATGCGCCGCCAGATCACGAAACAGCCCAAAGGGGCGGCGGCCAGCGCTACGCCAAGGCCCGCGAGGGCGGCGCGCAGAATGAAATCGTCAAGCATTCTCAATCTCTTGGTGGTGGCCGTCACAGGCGGCGCCGTGATGGTGGTGGTGATGGTCGTGATCGTGCCGGTAGAGCGCCAGCGCCCCTTGGGTGCCGCTGCCAAAGAGGGCGCGGTATTCGGGCGCTTCGGAGACCGTCTCGGGCGTGCCTTCGCAGCAGACATGGCCGTTGAGGCAGAGCACTCGGTCGCTGGCCGCCATGACGACATGCAGATCATGGCTGACCATCAGCACGGCGCAGCCGAGGTCTTGGCGCACGGCTTCGATCTGGCGGTAAAAGGCGGCGGAGCCGGGCTGGTCCAGCCCCTGCGTCGCCTCGTCGAGGATCAGCAGATCGGGCCTTTCCAGCAGGGCGCGGGCCAGCAGCACGCGTTGGAATTGCCCGCCCGACAGGTCGACCATCTGCCGCTCTGCCAGTTCCGGCACGCCAGCGGTGGCCAGCGCGTCGCGGATCGCTTCGGGCTTCTGGCGGCGGGGCAGGTTGATGAAACGGCGCACGGTGAGCGGCAGGGTCGCGTCGATTTGCAGCTTTTGCGGCACATAGCCGATGCGCAGCCCCGGTTTGCGGGTGATCTTGCCCGCAGCCGGTTTCAGCGCGCCGATCAGCGCGCGCAGCAGGCTGGATTTGCCCGACCCGTTGGGGCCGACGATGGTGACGATCTCACCAGCGTCGATATTGAAGTTCACGTCGCGCAGGGCGATCTGACCGTCGTGGCGCAGGGTCAGGCCGCGCGTATTGATCAGGCTCATGCACCGGGCTCCTGACAGGCGGGGCAGAGGCCCTCGGCCTCGACCACGCTGCGCTCGATCCGGAACCCGGCGGCGCGGGCGGCATCGCCAAGGCGGCTTTTGTTCGGGGTGGTATCGGCCTCCGCCACCGAGCGGCAGCTGCGGCAGATCAGAAAGGCAGGCGCGTGATCCTCGCCCGGGTGCACGCAGCCGACATAGGCATTGAGCGCTTCGATTTTATGGGCGAGCCCGGCTTTCACCAGAAAATCCAAGGCGCGATAGGCCACGGGGGGCTGCGCGCCCAGCCCCTCGGCCGACAGGCGGGCGAGCAGGTCATAGGCGCCCAAGGCGCGGTGTTCCGACAGCAGGATCTCCAGCGCGCGGCGGCGCACCGGGGTCAGCCGCAGCCCGCGTTCGGCGCATTGCGCTTCGGCCACCTGCATGGTGCTCCGCACGCAGGCGGCGTGGTCATGATCACTGAATCCTATGGGGCGCATGGGGAACCTCAATTCGTTTCGGTATTGATATGTTATAACAGCGGTGTTAGCAAGGTGATACTATAACATTTTGAAGGTCTGCCATGTATCGTTTCACGCTCCCCGCCGCCGTTCTCGCCGCTGCCGCGTCGCCGCTTTGGGCGGATGTCCCCGCCGTTGCGACAGATATTGCCCCGGTGCATGGGCTGGTGTCGCAGGTGATGGAGGGGGTCGGCACTCCCGACCTTATCGTGCCGCCGCGCAGCTCGCCCCATGGCTATGCCATGCGCCCCTCCGAGGCACGCGCGCTGAGCGGGGCTGATCTGGTCGTCTGGGTCGGCCCGTCGCTGACCCCATGGCTGGCCGATCCGCTGCAATCGCTGGCCAGCAGCGCCAGCCATCTGGCCTTGATGGAGCAGCCCGGCGCGCGGGTTCTGGCCTTCCGCGAAGGGGCGACCTTTGAGCCGCATAGCCACGGTAATGAGGGGCATGAGGGTCACGAGGGCCATGATCACGCCGAGGAAGGGCATGACCACGACGCGCATGGGCATGATGACGACGGCCACGAGGAACATGACTACGAAGAGCATGGTCACGAGGAGCATGACGAAGAGCATGGCCACGGCGACCACGATCACGAGGCGCATGACCACGAGGAGCACGACCACGGGGATCATGACGATCACGGACATGGCGAGAAGGATCACGACGACCACGGCCATGACGACCGCGGTCACGACGATCACGGCCATGAAGGTCACGATCACGCCCATGACGGCGACGATCCCCACGTCTGGCTCGACCCGCGCAACGGACAACTTTGGCTGGGCCAGATCGCCGAGGCGCTGGCGGAGCTAGACCCCGAGAATGCCGCGCAATACCGTGAGAACGCCGAGGCCGCTCAGGCCGAGCTTGCGGTCTTGGAGGAAGACATTGCCGAGACCCTCGCCCCGGTCAAAGACCGCCCCTTCATCGTTTTCCATGACGCCTACCACTATTTCGAAGCGCGTTTCGACATCGAAGCCCGTGGTGCCATTAGCGAGAATGACGCCCGCGCCCCGGGGGCGGCGCGCGTGGCTGAACTGCGTGACCTGGTGGCCGAGAGCGGTGCGAAATGCGTCTTTGCCGAGCCGCAATTCAACCCCGGCTTGATCGCTGCCGTGACGGAGGGGCAGGACACCGGTACCGGCACGCTCGACCCGATCGGCGCGGATCTGGAGCTGGGCGTTTCCTTCTACCCCGATCTGCTGCGCGGCATGGCGCAGAGCATGTCTGACTGCCTGTCGGACTGATTTAGGCGCTGGCTAATAGAAGCAGCCCAATAAAAAGTGGTGCAGCCGGGGAAGCTGCACCACATCTTACATGCTGAAATGACTTTTATAGAATTCTGATCAGACGGCGATCTTGCCGCCGCCTTGCTTGGTAATGACGACCACCGCAGGGCGCGGGGGCATCTTGGGGTCGAAGTCGGGCCAGCGGGTGGCCGGGTCCTCAAAGGTGCTTTCCCGCTCGAAACCGGGGATGTCCTTTGTCCCGTCCGTGCCCGGGTGCTGCACCGCGACGAAGAGCGTTTCGCCATCCTCGGTGAAGTAAGGGCCGCACATCTCACCGCCCACGGGGCAGCGAAAGAAGAGCTTCGAGGTGCCGCGCGCCTCGCCTTCGGTTTCAAGCGCATAAAGCCCGTCGGACTTGCCGGTCTTGCCCCAGCTGCTGCCCTGATCGGTGCTGATCCAGAGGCGCCCGTCGGCATCCATCGCGGCATTGTCGGGGCTGCCGAACCAGCCGTTTTCCGATGTCTCGGGGTTCCACTGGGCGCCGACCTCGGCCACCTTCGGATCACCGCATTGCACGAGGATCGACCAAGTACCGCTGGTGGCGGCGTGGTCGGCATTCGCTTCCTTGATCTCGATGATATGGCCAAAGCTGCTTTCCGGGCGCGGGTTGGCGGCGTTGGTGTCGCCCTGCTTGCGCTTGGTGTTGTTGGTCAGCAGGATATAGGCCGTGCCATCGCCACGCGGCTGCGCGTCTTCGGGGCGGTCCATCGGGGTGGCGCCCAGCAGGTCGGCGGCCAGACGGGTGTCGATCATCACGTCGCCTTGGTCGTTGAACCCATTTTCGGCGGTCAGCGGCCCGGTGCCATGCACCAGCGGCAGCCAGTTGATCGTGCCGTCCTCTTCGAACCGCGCGACGTAAAGCGTGCCATCGTCCAGCAGATCGCCATTGGCCGCCGGATCATCGGAGACCGTCCCGGCAGAGACGTATTTGTATTGATAGTCAAAGCGGTTGTCGTCGCCCATATAGACCACGAGCTTGCCATCTTTGCTGACCGTGGTCTCGGCGCCCTCATGGCGGAAACGGCCCAAAGCGGTGCGTTTGACGGGGGTTGAGGTCGGGTCCATCGGGTCAACTTCCACGACCCAGCCGAACTTATTGGGCATGTTCGGCTCGGCGTCCACGTTGAAACGGTCGTGTTTCTGCCCCCAAGCGTACCACATGCCCGGCACGCCGTAACGGTCCCAAGATTTCTCTTCCGCGGCACCGGTGATGTCGGGTTTGCCGTCGGCATCCAGCTTGTCGGTCCAGAAATAGCCGTGGAAGTTCTCTTCGGCCATCAGCCATGTGCCCCAAGGGGTCAGCCCGCCCGCGCAGTTGTTGAGCGTGCCGATGACCTTGGTGCCGCTGGGGTCGTCGTTCGTCTTCATCCGCGCGTGACCGGCGGCGGGGCCGCTGAGCGTCATCGCGGTGTCGAGCGGGGTGATGCGGCGATTCATCTTGCCGTCGCGCACCACTTGCCATTTGCCCGCCGCATCGCGGGCGATCTCGACGACCGAGCCGCCGTGGGCGGCCATTTCGATGTCGATCAACTCAGGCGTCATGCCTTTGAAGTTCACCTTGTCCTGACGGCCAAGACCGGGGAACATGACCTCTTCGTTGGTGTATTCGTGGTTCACGCAGAGCAGCCCGCGGCTGGCGTCGTCGTTCAGGGGCACGAAGCCGACATAATCGTTGTTATAGCCGAACTGTTTCGACTGCGCCGCGGCAGTCTGGTTCATCACGTCGAATTCCGGCGCATCGGCGGTGATCGGGTCGCCCCACCGCAGCAGGATCTGCGCGTCATAGCCGGGGGCGACGTGGTGGGTTTCGTCATTGCCCCATGCCAGCTCGTCAAAGACATAGCGGCTGGTGGCGGCGCGGGCCTTGGACGGGGCGATGGCGGCGGCACTGCCGAAAAGGGCGGTGGTGGCCGAAACCCCAAGCATGCCGCGCAGGATGTCGCGGCGGCCATAGCGGGCGTTGATCACGTCGCCGATGGTGCGTGACAGGTTCGCGTTGGTGGGGATGTCGTCGAAGGCCTCAAAGGCTTCGGCCTTGTTGCCGATGGCGGGGTCGTTGAGAATCTCGCGGCGGGTCATCATGCTTCCTCAGGTGACTTGGCTGGCCTCCATTTGCACCATGACTGTCACGGTTTTATGACGCGTCAGACTGTGCTGCGGCGAAATCCTACGATGAGTTGGCGCAGGCCCAAAGCCGCGCCCGCAAAGATCGCGGCGAGGGTCACCGGCCCGCTGAAGGCCAGCACCGAGATGGCCGAGATGCCTTGCCCGATGGTGCAGCCCATGGCGATCACCGCACCAGCCCCCATCAGCCCCGCGCCGAATATCTGGCGGCGGAGTTCGCGCGGGTCTTCGCAGGCTTCCCAGCGGAAATGCCCCTGCCAGAGCGAACCGAGAAAGGCCCCGACCCAGACCCCGGCGACGGAGCCGATGCCAAAGCTCAGCGGGCGGACCGACCCCTGCATCGCATAGAGCAGCGTCTCTCCCACGGGGGCGGCATAGCTATGCGACATCAGCGTTTGCGCGCCAAAACCGGTCTGCGCCAGCCACGCCGTGCCCGCCCAGCCAGAGGTGATCGCCAGCCCGGCCACGGCGCCCCAGACCACTTTGCGTAGATCGCGGCGAAAGCTGCGGGCGCTGAGCATCAGCAGGCAGACCGCAAGGCCCAGCAGAATGCCGATCAGCGCCACCGATCCGCCGGTAAGCGCGGCGACCACATGGGCGATACCATCTGGCGGCCCGGCGTTCATCTGGCGCGGGAAGAGCAGAGCGCGCGCCGGGGCAAGGGGGCCGGAGAGCACGGTAAAGGCCGCAAGCCCCATGATCAAGACAATCACGAAGGCGCGCAGATCACCGCCGCCCAACCGCGCCAAAGCGCCAAAGCCGCAGGTGCCCGCCAGCGCCATGCCATAGCCGAAGATCAGCCCGCCAAAGACCGCAGGCGCCCATGAGAAGGCAATCGTCAGGTGAAAGGCGCGGTCGAGGTTGATCAGCCCCAAGCTGGCAAGGGTGAAACTGCCCAGCATCGCTACCCCGATGGCCAGCCCCCACATTCGCATTCGGTCGCCCGATCCGCCATAAAGCAGATCTTCGATCGCGCCGAGGGTACAAAACCGCCCCAGTCGTGCGGCGAGGCCCAGCAACACGCCGCCCAGCCCGCCCAGAAGGGCGGCGGTCAACGGCTGGCCCCAAAGCTCAATCATCCTTGCAGAACAATTCGTAGACCAGTTCCAGCATCCTGCGCGGGCGGTCGTCGGCCAGCCGGTAATAGATCGTCTTGCCATCGCGGCGCGGCGTGACCAGACCTTCGAGTCTGAGCCGCGACAGCTGCTGCGACACCGCCGCCTGCCGGGTGGACAGCAGCGCCTCCAACTCACTCACCGATTTTTCGCCAGAGACGAGGTGGCACAGGATCATCAACCGACCCTCATGGCTGATCGCCTTAAGGAAATTCGACGCGGTCACGGCATTTGTCAGCATCCGGTCCATGTCCTCTTGGGACATGTCGGGGGTCATCACGGGCAGGCTTGTCATTCGGTCGGGTCCTCGAAATCGGTCTTGTCGTGCAAGAGCGTATCAAGCATGGGCCAGAAGAACTCCGCACCGGGGTAGCCTTCGAGGCGACCCAATTCGACATCGTCTTCGACCAGCAAAAAGGTCGGGGTGAAGATCACCGCACGCTGCGGGGTGACGCTCTCTTCCACGGCGGAGATATCGACGCGGCGCAGCGGGGCAAAAGCCCCTTCGGCGGTCTTGGGGTAGGCGGGGGCAATCTCTTCGTCCCAACGTTGGCAATAGATGCAGCCGGGCTGTTCGACCATGACCAGTTCCACCGCTCCAAGGGGCAGGGCGGTCAGGGCCGCGAGGCTCAAGGCGGTCACTGTGCGGATCATTGGCTTGCCTGATTGACGTTTGGACGACACACAACGTAATTTGAATATGTGAATTGTTCAAGCGCGGCGGACCAGCGCGGCGCGGGCGGGGGGTAACATGTTCGACATCACCTATGCAGGCGCGCTTTTCGCAGGGCTGCTCAGCTTCTTTACGCCCTGCATTCTGCCGATGGTTCCATTCTACCTCAGCTATATGGCGGGGCTCAGCGTGACCGAATTGCGTGGCGATGGCGCAATCGCACCGGGGGCGCAGCGGCGCTTGGTGCTGTCCTCGGTGCTCTTCGCGCTTGGGGTCACGACGATCTTCGTTCTGCTCGGCATGGGCGCTACGGCCATCGGGCAGGTGTTCACCCAGTACCTTGAGCCGCTGAGCTGGGTGGCGGCAGCGATCCTGACGGTCTTTGGCCTGCACTTCCTCGGCGTGATCAAAGTGCCGCTGCTCTACCGCGAGGCGCGGTTGGAGGGGGGCGGCAAGCCCACCTCGGTCTGGGGCGCCTATGTCATGGGGCTGGCCTTCGGCTTTGGCTGGACACCGTGTGTCGGCCCCGCGCTGGCGGCGATTTTGATGATCGCCTCAGGCATGGGCGATATCGCCCGGGGCGGGCTGTTGCTGGCCGCCTATGGCGCGGGGATGACCGCGCCTTTCGTGGTGGCCGCGCTGTTTGCCAAACCGTTCCTCAACTGGGCCGCGCGGCATATGGCGCTGGTGCAAAAGGTGGAAAAGGCGATGGGGGTGATGCTGATCCTCTTTGCCGTGCTGATCGTGACCGGCGGGGTGCAACTGATCGCGGATGCGATGATCCGTTGGTTCCCCAGCTTCACGACGTTAGGATAGACGCAACAATCAGGAGGAGGACGCCAAGATGATCGGATCGAGGATAGGGGCCGCAGTGGCGGCGGCGATGCTGGCATGGCCTTTGGCCGCGGCGGAACTGGGCGACGACGGGCTGCACAAGACGCCCTGGATGCGCGACACCTTCAAAGACCTGCGTGAGGATCTGGAGGAGGCTAGGGGCGAGGACAAACGTCTGATGCTGATGTTCGAACAGCGCGGCTGCATCTATTGCACCAAGATGCACGAAGAGGTTTTTCCCACCCCCGAAATCGCCAATTACATCGAAGAGAATTATTTCGTTGTGCAGCTGAACCTGCATGGCGATATCGAGGTGACCGATTTCGACGGGGAGACGCTCTCGGAAAAGCAGATGGCGCGGAAATGGGGGATTCTCTTCACCCCGACGCTGATGTTCCTGCCCCATGAGGTGGCCGAAGACGCGACCGCGCCGCAGGCGGCGGTCGCGGTGATGCCGGGGGCGTTCGGCAAGGGCACAACGCTAGATATGCTCACATGGGTAAACGAGGAACGCTACGCGCTCGACGGCGATGAGGATTTCCAACGCTACCACGCGCGGATGATCCAAGAGCGCAACAATGGCAGCACGGATTGACCTACGAAAAGCGGCGCTGCGCGTGTAAAGCTATTCAAAAGTTTGAATTTGTTGTTGCGCCGCGCCGCGTCCCTGTCTTAGGGTCAGGTAAACCGGATCACACATCACCGTGATCGGCACTGGGAGGAAGTTTTCGATGATGAGATGGATCGCCGCCGCAATTGTGTCGGGCGCGCCCGTTCTGGCCGCCGCTGAAACCGTGGCACCTGCCGACGTGACCTATGATGACTATGGTTCGGTTGAACAATCCCTGACCGGGACACCCGGCGATGCCGCCAAGGGTGCGGCCATCGTCGGCAGCAAGAAGGCGGGCAACTGCGTGGCCTGCCACCAGATCACCGCGCTTAGCGAGGTTCCCTTTCAGGGCGAAATAGGTCCGATGCTCGACGGGGCTGGCGACCGCTGGAACGAGGCCGAGTTGCGCGGCATCGTGGCCAATAGCAAGATGACCTTCGAAGGCTCGATGATGCCGTCCTATTACAAGACCAGCGGCTATATCCGCCCCGGCGACGGCTTCACTGGCAAAGCGGGGACCGAACCTTTGCCGCCGCTGCTGGACGCGCAGCAAATCGAAGATGTCGTGGCCTTTCTGGCGACGCTTAAGGAAGAGTAACGCGGCCCCGCCGCCCTGCGAGAGCAGGAGGCGTCGGTGGACCGGTGCAAGAGATCGCGAGCCCAAGCCTCGTGGAACGGAATGACGGCGCCCCGCGCCGCAGACGAACAAGGAGATGAGAGATGAACTTCTCAAGACGTGAAACTCTGGGCCTCGGCCTTGGCGCCATGGCGCTGACCATCCTGCCGGTGGGGGCTTCGGCCGCCACGGTGGACGAACTGATCGCAGAATTCACCGGCGGGGCCGACATGGCCGACACCGGCGTGACCCTGACCGCACCTGAAATTGCCGAGAATGGCAACACCGTGCCGATCTCGGTCGAGGCACCGGGCGCCTCGGCGATCATGGTGCTGGCTGCGGGCAACCCGACACCGCCCGTGGGCACCTTCAACTTCGGCCCGCTGGCGGGCAGCCGCAGCGCCTCCACCCGGATCCGACTGGCCAAGACGCAGGACGTCATCGCCATCGCCAAGCTGGAAGACGGCACCTTCGCCCGCACCAGCGCCGAGATCAAAGTTACAATCGGTGGCTGCGGCGGCTAAGCCCGCGCGCCCCAAATCAGGAGTTTAGAAAATGGCAGAAGGTGTAACACCCCGCGTCAAAGTGCCGAAAAAGGCCGAGGCCGGCGAGGTCGTCACGATCAAGACGCTGATCAGCCACCCGATGGAATCGGGCCAGCGCAAGGACAGCGACGGCAACGTCATCCCGCGTTCGATCATCAACCGCTTCACCGCCGAGTTCAACGGCGAGAGCGTGATCGATGTGAAGATGGAACCGGCGATGTCGACCAACCCCTATTTCGAATTCGACGCCACCGTTCCGGAAGCGGGTGAGTTCAAATTCACGTGGTACGACGACGACGGTTCGGTCTACGAAGAAGTCAAATCCATCGCCATCGGCTGACCCATCGGGTCAGCCAAGCGGCGCATGGAACAGGGAGGAAAGACATGAATTTCAAGGCAATGACCGCGGTCGCGGCGCTTTTGGTGGCCGCCCCCACGCTGGGGGCCGCCGATGAGGAGGCCGAGCTTGTCGTCAACGGCGAGATCGAGATGGTGACCAAGACCGATGCGCCTGCGCATCTCGACGGCGCCTTGCCCGAGATCATGTCTGGCTGGCGTTTCCGCTCGGACGAGACGCAGCAGCTTCAAATGGACGACTTCGACAACTCTGGCATGATCTTCGTCGATCAGGCGCAGGCGGCTTGGGACACGGCAGAGGGCAGCGAGGGCAAGTCTTGCGCCTCCTGCCACAACGATGTCGAAACCTCGATGAAGGGGGTCCGCGCGGTCTATCCGAAGTGGAACGAGGATGCCGGTGAAGTGCGCACGCTGGCGCAGCAGATCAACGACTGCCGCGAGAACCAGATGGGCGCGGAGCCCTACAAGTACACCGGCAACCAGATGACCGCGATGGAGGCGCTGATCTCGGTCCAGTCGCGCGGCATGCCGGTCAACGTGGCAATCGACGGCCCGGCCCAGAGCACATGGGAGCAGGGCAAGGAGATGTACTACACCCGCTACGGCCAGCTGGAACTCAGCTGCGCCAATTGTCACGAGGACAACTACGGCAACATGATCCGGGCCGACCACCTGAGCCAGGGCCAGATCAACGGCTTCCCGGTCTACCGTCTGAAAAACACCAAGCTCAACAGCGCCCATGCGCGTTTCAAGGGCTGCGTGCGCGACACGCGGGCCGAGACCTTCAGCCCCGGCAGCCCCGAGTTCGTGGCGCTGGAACTCTACGTCGCCAGCCGCGGCAACGGCCTGTCGGTCGAAGCCCCCTCGGTGCGTAACTGATTTAATTTCCGGGCGTTTCGCCTGACCTGATCCCGCCCCCCGCATGGGGGCGGGGCCTTTCCCTGTTTTCAAGTGCTGGAGCGTAACATGCTGTCTCGCCGTGATTTTCTGCAAATGTCAATGGCCGCGGCCTCCATCTATGGCGGCTCGGGCTTCGGCAACTGGGCGCGGCTGGCGGCGCAGGACCGCTTTGATCAGGATGCGCTGCTGGAGTTCGAGAAGTTCGGCAATGTCACCCTGATGCATGTGACCGACATCCATGCGCAGCTGAAACCGATCTATTTCCGCGAGCCGTCGGTCAACATCGGCGTGGGCGAGAACCGCGGCAAGGTGCCCCATATCACCGGCGAGGATTTCCGCGTCCGCTACGGCATCGGCGGCGGCACGCCGTTGGATTATGCCCTGACCTACGACGATTTCGTGGCCCAAGCACAGGCCTACGGGAAGGTCGGCGGGCTCGACCGCGTGGCCACCGTGCTGAACGCCATCCGCGCCGACCGTCCCGACGCGCTGCTATTGGATGGCGGCGATACATGGCACGGCTCGATGACCTGTCTCAAGACCGAAGGGCAGGACATGGTTAACGTGATGAACGCGCTGAAGCCCGATGCGATGACCTTCCACTGGGAGTTCACGCTGGGCTCCGAGCGGGTACAGGAGATCGTCGAGGGGCTGCCCTTTGCCGCCCTCGGCCAGAACATTTTCGACCGCGAATGGGACGAGCCGGCGGAGCTGTTCAAGCCTTACGAATTCTTCGAGCGCGGCGGCGTGAAGATCGCCGTGATCGGGCAGGCCTTTCCCTATATGCCCATCGCCAACCCCGGCTGGATGTTCCCCGAATACTCCTTTGGCATCCGCGACGAGCATATGCAGCAGATGGTCGACGAGGTGCGCAGCAAGGGCGCCGAACTGGTCGTCTGCCTCAGCCACAACGGTTTCGACGTCGACAAGAAGATGGCCGGGATCGTCAAAGGGATCGACGTGATCCTCTCGGGCCACACCCATGACGCGCTGCCCGAACCGGTGCTGGTGGGCGAGACGCATATCATCGCCTCCGGCTCGAACGGGAAATTCGTCTCTCGCGTCGATCTGGACGTGCGCGACGGCAAGATGATGGGGCTGCGGCACAAGCTGATCCCGATCTTCTCAGATCTCATCACGCCCGATGCCGAGGTGGCAAAGCTGATCGACGCACAGCGCGCGCCCTTCCTTGAGGATCTGACCCATGTGGTGGGGCAGAGCGATGCGCTGCTCTACCGCCGGGGCAATTTCAACGGGACGTGGGATGACCTCATCTGCGACGCGCTGCTGAGCGAGCGCGACGCCGAGATCGCGCTCAGCCCCGGGGTGCGTTGGGGGCCGTCGATCTTGCCCGGTCAGGACATTACGCGCGAGGATATCTTCAACGTCACCTCGATGACCTACCCAAATGCCTATCGCACCGAAATGACAGGCGAATTCCTGAAAGTCGTGCTGGAAGACGTGGGCGACAACCTGTTCAACCCGGACCCCTATTACCAGCAGGGCGGCGACATGGTGCGCGTCGGTGGCATGGGCTTCAAGATGGACATCGCCAAGCCGCAGGGCGAGCGGATTAGCGAGATGACCTTGCTCAGCACCGGCGAGCCAATTGATCCGCAGCGCAGCTATGTCGTGGCCGGCTGGGCCTCGGTCAACGAGGGCACCGAAGGCCCGCCGATCTGGGATGTGGTGGAAAGCCATATCTCGAAACTGAACACCGTGGGCGAAGGCGCCCGGACCCCGGTGAAAATCGTTCTGCCAAAGTAAGAAAAATGAGAATAGGGGTTCTCACATAGATACAAATTCAATAAAATGAATTTGAATATGTGAGGGCCACGACATGACAGAAGAGAACCATAAGGGGCCATCGCGCCGTGCCTTTCTAACGGGGGCAGGGGCGGCGGCCGCGGGGACGCTGGCGGGCCAAGCCAGTGCTGCCCAGTCCGACAAAGGCATCGCGATCCATCCTTGGATGCAGGAATTGGGCGACGGCGTCGATGTCGCCCCCTACGGCATGCCCTCGCCGCATGAGGCGGATGTGAAACGCCGCACCGTGGAATGGCTGACCGCCGACCCGGTGAGCTCGATCAACTTCACCCCGCTCCATGCGCTGGATGGCACGATCACCCCCAACGGCGTCTGCTTCGAGCGGCACCACTCGGGGGTGGCCAAGGTCGATCCGGCGGAACACCGCTTGATGATCAATGGTTTGGTGGACCGCGAACTGGTCTTTACCATGGAAGACCTGATGCGTTTCCCGCGTGAGAACCACGTCTACTTCCTCGAATGCGCGGCCAACTCCGGGATGGAGTGGCGCGGATCGCAGCTTAATGGCTGCCAGTTCACCCATGGCATGATCCACAACGTGCAATACACCGGCGTGCCGCTGCGGCTGGTGCTGGAGGAGGCGGGTGTGAAGCCCGAGGGCAAGTGGCTTCTGGCCGAGGGCGCGGATGCCGCGGCGATGAGCCGGTCGATCCCAATGGAAAAGGCGCTCGACGATTGCCTCGTGGCCTTCAAGATGAACGGCGAGGCGCTGCGCCCCGAACAGGGCTACCCGGTGCGCCTTGTCGTGCCCGGTTGGGAGGGCAACATGTGGGTCAAATGGCTGCGCCGGCTTGAGGTCGGCGATCAGCCTTGGCACCACCGCGAGGAGACCAGCAAATACACCGACCTCATGGCCGACGGTGTGGCGCGGCGCTTCACTTGGGAGATGGACGCGAAATCGGTTATCACCAGCCCCAGCCCGCAGGCGCCGATCACCCATGGCCCGGGGCCGACGGTTCTGACCGGTCTGGCATGGTCGGGCCGCGGTACGATTCCGCGCGTGGACGTGACGCTCGACGGTGGCATCACATGGCATCAGGCGCGGATGGACGGGCCGAGCACGCCAAAGGCGCTGCACCGCTTCTACTTCGACTTCGAATGGGACGGCAAACCCCTGCTGCTGCAAAGCCGTGCACATGACAGCACCGGCTACGTCCAGCCCACGAAGGACGCGCTGCGCGCGGTCCGGGGCGAGAATTCGATCTACCACAACAATGGCATCCAGACCTGGGCGGTCGATGCAGACGGAAAGGCCGAAAATGTCGAGATTTCTTAAAGCTGCCCTCCTGAGTACCGCGCTGGCAAGCCCGCTGGCCGCTGAGCCTTTGGGCCTTGGCCGCGCCGCCACCCCCGAGGAAGTGGCGCTGTGGGATATCGACGTGCGCCCTGACGGCACAGGTCTGCCCGAGGGCCGTGGCGACGTGATGACCGGGGATGAGATTTACACCGTGAAATGCGCCTCCTGCCACGGCGTCTTTGGCGAGGGCACGGGCCGTTGGCCGGTGCTCGCGGGCGGGCAGGGCAGCCTGACCGATATGCGCCCCGTCAAAACGATCGGCAGCTATTGGCCATACCTTTCAACGGTTTACGACTATGTGAACCGGGCGATGCCCTTTGGTGATGCGCAGTCGTTGAGCGATGATGAGGTCTATGCGATCACCGCTTATCTGCTCTATCTCAATGACGAGGTGGATGAGGATTTCGTGCTCTCGTCAGAGAACTTCGCCGAGCTGCGCTTGCCGAATGAGGAGGCCTTCAAACCCGATGACCGGGCGGAGGTCGAGTTTGCGTCCTTCAAGCAAGAGCCCTGTATGAGCGATTGCAAACCCTCGGTCGAGATCACCATGCGCGCAGCCGTGCTGGACGTGACGCCCGAGGAGACCGCCGCCAAGGCCGCAGCCGAACAGGCTAAGGCCGAAGAGGTCAAAACCGCGGCAGAGCCTGCCCCCGAAGAGACCCCCGCGCCGGTCGAGGTGGCCGAAGCCCCCGCCGCCGATCCCGCGCTGATCAAGGCCGGGGAGAAGGCGTTTCGCAAATGCAAATCCTGCCATCAGATCGGCGCCAAGGCGAAGAACCGTGTCGGCCCGATGCTGAACGGCATCGTGGATGGCCCGGCGGGCGCGGTTGACGGCTTTCGCTACTCCAAAGCCATGCAGGCCGCGGCAGCGGAGGGGTTGGTCTGGTCTCACGATGAGTTGAGCGCCTTTCTGGCGGACCCTAAGGGCTTCATGAAAGGCACTAAAATGTCGTTCCGGGGTGTGCGCAAGCCCGAGGATATCGACGCGTTGATCGCCTACCTGCGCGACGCGTCGGAGTGATCGGCGCGATTAGCGCAGACTGTCGTGCCTGCCCCCCTTGAACCCCCATACCGGGGGGACTAATCTCTGGGTAACAGTTTTGCGGGTATGGTCCCGCGAACAGGAACTGAGGCAGGCACGCATGAACGATCCGATCAACACCTATATGAACACGCTTGTCCCGATGGTGGTTGAGCAAACCAGCCGGGGCGAGCGGTCCTACGACATCTTCTCGCGTCTGTTGAAAGAGCGGATCATCTTCGTCAACGGCCCGATCCACAGTGGGATGAGCCATCTGGTCGTCGCCCAGCTGTTGCACCTTGAGGCCGAGAACCCCTCCAAGGAAATCAGCATGTACATCAACTCGCCCGGTGGCGAGGTGACGGCGGGCCTGTCGATCTACGACACGATGCAATATATCAAGCCCAAGGTCTCGACCTTGATCTGCGGCATGGCGGCCTCCATGGGGTCGGTCATCGCGATCGGCGGCGAAAAGGGCATGCGTTTCGCGCTGCCCAATGCCGAAGTGATGATCCACCAGCCCTCCGGCGGCTCGCAGGGCATGGCCGAAGATATCCTGATCTCGGCGCGGCACATCGAACGCACCCGTGAGCGGATGTATCAGCTTTATGTCAAACACTCCGGCCAGCCGCTGGAAACCGTTCAAAAAGCGCTCGACCGTGATCTGTGGATGACGCCCGAGGAAGCCAAGGAATGGGGCCATCTGGATGAGATCGTCGAAAGCCGTGGCAAGGCCGATGAGGCTGCCGCCGGTGGCAAGGACAAGAAAGACAAGTAATCGAAGGGGCCCGGCGCTGCATATTTTGCGATTGTAGCGCCGGGGTCACTGGCCTAAGCTTGAGGCCAAATCTCGCGGCCCCAAGACCGGGGCGGACATACACGACAGACCTGAAAGGTTTGAGATGGCGAATAATTCCGGCAACGACAGCAAAAATACGCTCTACTGTAGCTTCTGCGGCAAGAGCCAGCACGAGGTGCGCAAGCTGATTGCGGGGCCGACCGTGTTCATCTGCGACGAATGCGTCGAGCTGTGCATGGATATCATCCGAGAAGAGACCAAGGCCTCGGGCCTCAAGGCGACCGATGGCGTGCCCACGCCCCGCGACATCTGCGGCGTGTTGGACGACTATGTGATCGGTCAGGCGATGGCCAAGCGCGTGCTCTCGGTGGCGGTCCACAACCACTACAAGCGGTTGAACCACGCCCAGAAGGGCGGCGATATCGAACTGGCGAAATCCAACATCCTGCTGATCGGCCCCACCGGCTGCGGCAAGACGTTGCTGGCGCAGACGCTGGCGCGCATCCTTGATGTGCCCTTCACCATGGCCGATGCGACCACGCTGACCGAAGCCGGTTATGTGGGCGAGGATGTGGAGAACATCATTCTCAAACTGTTGCAGGCGTCGGAATACAACGTCGAGCGGGCACAGCGCGGCATCGTCTATATCGACGAGGTCGACAAGATTACCCGCAAGTCTGAAAACCCCTCGATCACCCGCGATGTATCGGGGGAGGGCGTGCAGCAGGCGCTGCTGAAGCTGATGGAAGGGACCGTGGCCTCCGTGCCGCCGCAGGGCGGGCGCAAGCATCCGCAGCAGGAGTTCCTGCAGGTGGACACCACGAACATCCTCTTCATCTGCGGCGGTGCTTTTGCCGGTCTCGACAAGATCATCGCGCAGCGCGGCAAAGGCTCTGCCATGGGTTTTGGTGCCGATGTGCGTGACAATGACGCCCGCGGCATTGGTGAGATTTTCACCGACCTCGAACCCGAAGACCTGCTGAAGTTCGGTTTGATCCCGGAATTCGTGGGCCGTCTGCCGGTTCTGGCGACGCTCGAAGATCTGGACGAGGACGCTCTGGTCACCATCCTGACCGAGCCGAAGAACGCTCTGGTCAAACAGTATCAGCGTTTGTTCGAGTTGGAAGACACGCAGCTGACCTTCACCGACGATGCGCTGCAAGCGATTGCCAAACGTGCCATCGAGCGGAAAACCGGCGCGCGGGGGCTTCGCTCCATCCTCGAAGACATCCTGCTCGACACGATGTTCGAACTGCCGGGGCTGGAGACGGTGAGCGAAGTGGTCGTCAACGAGGAGGCCGTCACATCCGAGGCCAAGCCGCTGATGATCCACGCCGACAGCGAAAGCAAAGAACCAGCCAGCGCGGGCTAAGCGCGTAGGGCAAAGTCATCGGGGCGGGCCATCAGGTCCGCCCTTTCGCGTTTCAGGGGAGGGTTTCATGCGGCGCATTTCATCTGGCGGTATCTATGAGGACAAGATCGGCTACAGCCGCGCGGTAGTGGCGGGGGGCATGGTCCATGTCTCGGGCACCGTGGGTGAGGGGGCAGAGGTGACAACGCAATGCGCGGCGGCACTAGCAACGATCAAGGCGGCCTTGGCCGAGGCAGGAAGTGATTTCGCCCATGTGGTGCGCGTCACCTATATGCTGCCCGACGCGGCGGAGTTCGAAGCCTGCTGGCCGCTTCTACGCGCGGCCTTCGGCGCGCATCCGCCCGCCGCGACGATGATCGAATGCGGGCTGATCGACCCGAAATACCGGATTGAGATCGAATGCACGGCCCTTTTGCGCGCGGCGGCAGATGGCTGATTTTCGGCGACGAATCCTGCCGCGCGTGGAACCTCCTGCGCGGTGAGGCTAGACGCCCAAGCCTCCATGGTGCATATAACGGGCAACAGGAACGGAGACCTCAATGGGCATTCTCAATTCACTTCTGCGCAGTGTCACGTGGTGGAACGGCCAGACGCTGAACACCCAGCTTTTCACTTGGCGCAAGGGCAGCAAGGTGGGCGAAGACGCGCAGGGCAACGTCTATTACCGCAACGCCGATGACAGCAAACGCTGGGTCATTTTCAACGGTGAAGCCGAGGCGAGCCGCGTGAGCCCCGATTGGCATGGCTGGCTGCACCGCACATGGGATGAGCCGCCGACCGACAAGCCGCTGGCGCATAAGCCCTGGGAAAAGGCCCATGTCGAGAATCAGACCGGCACCGCCATGGCCTATGCGCCCGCAGGATCGCTGCGCCGCGCCGAACCTGTCGAGCGTAAGGACTATGAGGCCTGGCAGCCTGAATGATCGGTTGGCCGCGCCTTCCGCGCGGCCCCAAAGCTCACGCAATCCGGGTGGACCCATGAAAAAGCTTCTCTTGGCCGCGCTTGTGCTGGCCGCGCCGCTTCACGCTCAAGAAGGGGGGCAGGTCGCCAGTGCCTCGGGCGGTGTATTGCGTGCCTTGGACAAGATTTCGGGCGATACGACCGATTTGGAGATCGCTAAGGGTGACCGCCTGACCTTGGGCAATTTGCAGATCACCATGGTCGACTGCCGCTATCCGGCGGGGGATCCGGCGGCCAATGCCTATGCCGCGCTTGAGATCACCGAAAAGGGCAGCGAAAGCGCCTTGTTTTCCGGTTGGATGATCGCCTCGGCCCCCGCGCTGCACGCGCTGGAGCATTTTCGCTATGACATCTGGGTCATGCGCTGCAGCACGTCCTGAAAGCTGTCCAACTCAGGCGCGCTGAACCGCGCATTGCCGCGTTTCGCCGCATCGAGCTGCGCGTGATATTCCGCCCGCGAAATCTCCACCGCGCCGAGAGAGGCGAGATGATCGGTCAGAAACTGCGTGTCAAAGAGGATGAACCCCGCGCGGCGCAGCCGATCCACCAGCGCTGCCAGCGCCATTTTTGACGCATTGGTCCGGCGCGAAAACATGCTCTCGCCGAAAAACGCCCGGCCCAGCGTGACGCCATAGACACCGCCCACCAACGCGTCACCGTCCCAAACCTCAAGCGAATGGGCATAGCCCGCGCGGTGCAGTGCGGTGTAAAGCGCGGTGATCTCGGCATTGATCCATGTGTCTTCGCGGTCGGCACAACCGGCGACGACAGCTTGGAAATCACGGTTGATCGTGTGGTGAAAGGGGCTGCGCCGGATGGCGCGGGCCAGAGAGCGCGAGATGTGGAAACCATTGAGCGGCATCACCCCACGGTGCCGCGGATCGACCCAGAAAATTTCCGGGTCGTCGCGGTGTTCCGCCATGGGGAAAATCCCGATGGAATAGCCGTGGATCAGGATCTCGGGCGTCAGATCCGACATGTCATGTCAGCCGTCGCCGAGGTTGGTTTCCAGCCAATGCTCAAGCCAGTGGATGTTGTAGCCGCCCGATTGGATGTCCTCCTCGGCCAGCAACGCGTGGAACAGTGGCACGGTGGTATCGACACCGTCCACGATCAGCTCACCCAGAGCGCGCCCCAGACGCGCCAGCGCCTCGGGCCGGTCGCGGCCATGCACGATGAGCTTGCCGATCAGGCTGTCGTAGAAGGGCGGGATCGAATAGCCGTCATACAACGCCGAATCCATCCGCACGCCAAGCCCGCCGGGGGCGTGATACTGCGTGATCTTGCCCGGGCAGGGCGCGAAGTTCGGCAATTTCTCGGCATTAATGCGCACCTCGATGGCATGGCCGTTGATCTGCAAATCCTCCTGCGTGAAGGACATCGGCAGGCCTTCGGCCACGCGAATCTGTTCGCGCACCAGATCGACGCCAAAGATCGCCTCGGTCACCGGGTGTTCCACCTGCAGACGTGTGTTCATCTCGATGAAGTAGAACTCGCCGTTCTCATAAAGGAACTCGATCGTGCCGGCACCGATGTAGTTGATGTTGGCCACGGCGTCGGCGCAGGTCTTGCCGATGCGCGCGCGTTCCTCGGCAGTGATCGAGGGGCCGGGGGCCTCCTCAAAGACCTTCTGGTGGCGGCGTTGCAGCGAACAGTCACGCTCGCCCAGATGCACGGCATTGCCCTTGCCGTCGCCAAAGACCTGAATCTCGATGTGGCGCGGCGTGGTGAGGTATTTCTCGATGTAGACTTCGTCGTTGCCGAAGTTCGACTTGCCCTCGGCGCGGGCGGTCTGGAAGGCTTTCTCCATGTCGGCTGCGGTCTGGGCCACTTTCATGCCCTTGCCGCCGCCACCGGCGGTCGCCTTGATGATGACCGGATAGCCAATCTCCTCACCGATGCGCTTGGCTTCCTCCAGCGAGGTGACCCCGCCGTCGGAGCCGGGCACGCAAGGCACGCCGAGCTTTTTCATCGTGTCCTTTGCGGTGATCTTGTCGCCCATGACGCGGATATGCTCGGCGGTGGGGCCGATGAAGGTGAGCCCGTGATCTTCGATCACCTGCACGAAATTCGCGTTCTCGGACAGGAATCCGTAGCCGGGGTGGATCGCCTCGGCGCCGGTGATCTCGCAGGCCGCGATGATCGCGGGGATCGAGAGGTAGGATTGGGTCGAGGAGGGTGGGCCGATGCAGACGGATTCGTCGGCCATACGCACGTGCATCGCGTCACTGTCGGCGGTGGAATGCACCGCGACGGTCTGGATGCCCATCTCGCGGGCCGCGCGGATGACGCGCAGCGCGATCTCTCCCCGGTTGGCGACTAGGATTTTGCTGAACATGTCCGGCCCTTATTCCAGAATGACCAGCGGGGCGCCGAATTCTACCGCATCGCCGTCGCCGACGAGGATGCGCTTGACGGTGCCAGCGCGGGGGGCGGGGATATGGTTCATGGTCTTCATCGCCTCGACGATCAGAAGCGTGTCACCTTCGGAGACCGAGGCCCCGACGGAGATGAAGGCGGGCGCGCCCGGCTCGGCCTGAAGATACACGGTGCCCACCATCGGCGAGGTCACGGCGCCGGGGTGATCAGCCGGATCGGCGTCGGCAGCAGGGGCCGGAGCAGCGGGGGCGGCAGCGGCGGGCGCCGGTGCGGCGGCAGGCGCCGGGGCGGCTTGGTACTGCTGCTGGGGGGCGGCCATGACCTGCTGCGGCGGCTTGCGGCTGACGCGCACGTTCAGGCTGTCATCCTCGGCATAGTCGCGTTTCACCTGAAGCTCGGTCAGGTCGTTTTCGTTCAGCAGCTCGGCGAGGGCCTTGATGAAGGCCACGTCAGCGTCATGGGTGTTGTTTGTCATTGGATCCTCGAAGATTTCGGCAGGCCTGCGGCCCGTCGCTGCGCGATTGATTGGCACGCTTATAGGGCATGGGCAAAGCCATGAAAAGCCAACTGTTGTCTAGGGGGTAGGATCGGTTTTTTGTCGCGCAAAGCGGTCCGGGGCGCGAGAAAGAGGCTGTGCCTCAGCCGCGCGCGCCGGACCTGAGTGACCTTAGGTCAGATCGCGAGGTATTCTGCGCGCAGTTCCGCGTTGTCCAGCACCTCGGCGGCGGTGCCGTCAAAGACCACGCCGCCGGTGTCGAGGATCACCGCCCGGTCGGCCAGTTTCAGCGCCCGCACCGCGTTTTGTTCGACCAGAATCGTGGTGATGCCCTGCGCTTTGATCAGCCCCAGCGTTTTCTCGATCTCATCCACGATCACCGGCGCCAGCCCTTCGTAGGGTTCATCGAGCAGCAACACCTTGATGTCACGGGCCAAAGCGCGGGCGATGGCAAGCATCTGCTGCTCCCCGCCCGAGAGGGTCACCCCCTCTTGATGGCGCCGTTCGCGCAGGCGGGGGAAGAGGTCATAGAGCCGGTCGAGCGACCAGCCGATGGGCGGGGCGATCTGGGCGAGTTTGAGGTTCTCTTCGACCGTGAGGCCGGAAATGATGCGCCGGTCTTCGGGAACCAGCGCCAGCCCTGCGGCAGAGGCTTGGTGGCTGGCCATATTATGCAGCGGCTGATGGTCGAGCCAGACCTCGCCGCGTTTCAGCTCCGGGTCGCTCACCCGCGCGATGGCCCGCAGGGTCGAGGTTTTGCCCGCCCCGTTGCGGCCCAGCAGGGCGAGAATCTCCCCTTCATGGACGTTAAAGCTCACCCCCTGCACGATGTAGCTTTCGCCGTAATAGGCGTGAATGTCCCAGACCGAGAGGAAGGCGGGGGCGGTTTGGGCGTGGTTGGCGTTCTTGTCGAGCGTGCTGGTGGTCATATGCTGTCCTAGATCTGCGGCAAAGGGAGGGGGTCAGGCGGCGTCTTGGCTTTCGCCGAGGTAGGCTTCGCGCACCTTGGGGTGGCCCTTGATCCGGTCGGGCGTGTCTTCGACCAGCGGCGTGCCTTGGGCCAGCACGGTAATCCGCTCGGCGAGTGAAAAGACGACATGCATGTCGTGTTCGATGATGGCGATGGTGATGTCGCGCTCGTCCTTGATCTGTTTGAGCAGGTCGATGGTGTTGTTGGTGTCGGCCCGCGCCATCCCGGCGGTCGGTTCGTCCAAAAGCAGCAGGCGGGGGTCTTGGGCGAGACACATGGCGATCTCCAACCGCCGTTTGTCCCCGCGCGACATGGAGGCTGCGGGCATGTGCCGTTTGTCGATCATACGCATGTCGCGCAGCATTTCCTCGGCCTTGTCGATCATGTCGCGCTGGCCCACGACCCGCGACCAGCCGTTCAGTTGAAATGCCCCGTCGCGTTTGGCAAGGCAGGGGATCAGCATATTCTCCATCACCGTCAGATCACCAAAGATCTCGGGCGTTTGGAATACGCGGGAAATGCCCATCTGGTTGATCTCATAGGGTTTGCGCCCCAGCACCGACTGCCCGTCGAACATGACAGAGCCGGTGTCGGGGATGAGCTTGCCCACCAGACAGTTCAGCAGCGTGGATTTGCCCGCCCCATTGGGGCCGATGATCGCGTGGACGGAGTTCTCCGCCACGCTGAGGTTTACATCGCTCAGCGCCTGCAACCCGCCAAAGCGCTTGCCGACATTTTTGACTTCGAGAATGGCCATGATGTCTCTCCTATTCCGCGGCTTCGCTGCGCTGTTGGGCGGCGTCGGCCTCGACCGAGCCTGCGTTCTTGTCACGGCGGCGGAAGACCCGGCCCAGACGTTGGCCACCCTCGACCAGCCCCCCGGGCAGGAAGATCACGACCAGCATGAACAGAAGGCCAAGCGTCAGGTGCCAGCCCTTGCCGACGAAGGGGTGGATGATCGCGACCATCGCGTCTTCGATCCCGTCGGGCATGAAGGCGAACCAGCCGTGCAGCACGTTGTCGTTGATCTTGGCGAAGATGTTCTCGAAATACTTGATGAAGCCTGCACCCAGCACCGGCCCGATCAAAGTGCCCGCGCCGCCAAGGATCGTCATCAGCACCACTTCGCCCGATGCGGTCCATTGCATCCGCTCGGCCCCCGCCAGCGGGTCCATCGCCGCCAGCAGACCGCCCGCCAGCCCGGCATACATGCCCGAGATGACAAAGGCCGCCAGCGTGTAGGGCCGCGTGTTCAACCCGGTGTAGTTCATCCGCTGCTGGTTCGATTTCACCGCCCGCAGCATCATGCCGAAGGGCGAGCGGAAGATGCGGATCGCCAGATAGAAGGCGAGGATCAGGAAGACCGCGCAGAAATAGTAGCCGACTGAGAAGGTGAAGGTCCAACCGCCGAAGAACAGCGTCGTCGAGGAGTTCATCGCGGCACCGAAGAGATTCGGGAACGAAGGCGCGTCGACGGATTGGAGGTACTGCGGATCGGAGGTGTAGATCTGCAACCCCGTCTCACCGTTGGTGATCGGCGTCAGCACCGAATAGGCGAGGTTGAAGGACATCTGCGCGAAGGCCAGCGTCAGGATTGAAAAGTAGATGCCCGAGCGCCGCAGGCTGATGTAGCCGATCAGTGCGGAGAAAAGCCCCGCCATGATGACGGCCAGCACCAGCGCGGGCACGACGTTGTAGCTGAGCAGTTTGAACATCCAGACGGCAGAGTAGGAACCGACCCCCAGAAAGGCTGCATGGCCAAAAGAGAGATAGCCGGTCAGCCCGAAGAGGATGTTGAACCCGATGGCAAATATGCCAAAGATCACAAAGCGTTGCATCAGGTCGGGGTAGCCCGCGTTAAACTGTGCAAGGCCCGAATCCGCCGGAAATGGGTTGAGGATGAAGGGGGCGAAGAGCGTGAGGACGATCACGACCCCCAAAAGAAGCGTATCGCGTTTTTCCAGTCCGAACATGTCTTATTCCTCCATCACGCCGCGGCGTCCCATCAGACCGCGCGGGCGGACCAGCAGGATCACGATGGCAACGACGTAGATGATGATCTGGTCGATACCGTAGATGATGCTTTTGATTTCATTCATGGAAGCGAGGCTTTCGAGGATTCCCAGCAGGAACCCCGCCAGCACCGCGCCGGGCAGAGAGCCCATGCCGCCGACCACGACGACGACGAAGCTCAGCACCAGAAAGTCCATGCCCATGTGATAATTGGGTGAGTTGATCGGCGCATACATCACGCCCGCAAGCCCCGCCACGGCGGCGGCGATGCCGAACATGATGGTAAAGCGGCGGTCGATGTCGATGCCCAAAAGCCCAACGGTTTCGCGGTCTGCCATGCCGGCGCGGACAACCATGCCGAAGGTGGTGAATTGCAAAAAGGCAAAGACCGCGGCGATGATGAGGGTCGAAAAGCCAAAGTAGACCAAGCGCCAATAGGGGTAGGCCAAAGACGTGTCCAAACCCAAGAGCGGCGCGAAATCGAAGCTGCCGACAAAGGCCTCGGGCGCGGGTGTGGGGATTGGGTTGGCGCCGTAGAAATATTTGACGACTTCCTGCAAAACGATGGCAAGGCCGAAGGTCACGAGGATCTGATCCGCATGGGGGCGTTTGTAGAAATGTTTGATCAGCCCGCGTTCCATGATGAAGCCAATGAGCAGCATCACCGGGATCGCAAAGAGGATCGCCAGCGGCACCGACCAATCAATGATCGCCTGTCCCGTTTCCGGCCCGAACCACTGTTCGACATAGGGGGTTTTGACCTTCAGCGGATTGCCGAGGAAATCCTTCTTGGTCTCGTCGATGGTCTCGACGCTGAGCGTCAGAATGCGTTGCAGCGTGACCGAACAGAAGGCCCCGATCATGAAAAGCGCCCCATGGGCGAAATTGACCACGCCAAGGGTGCCGAAGATCAGCGTCAGCCCAAGCGCGATCAGCGCATAGGCCGAGCCTTTGTCGAGGCCGTTGAGTATTTGCAGAAGGATTGCGTCCATGGTCCCCACCTGTAAGGGAAGCGTTTACAAGCGGCTTGGCCGCTTGCAGCGATAAAAAGGGCGCGCAGGATCAGGCCCGCGCGCCATCTGATGTCAGCGGATCAGGCGCCGGGGTTGCATTTGCCCAGATCACCGCCCGCGAACATCGGGTGATCGGGGGCATATTCGACCTGAGCACGGGGCGTCTGCTCGACGATCTCCAGCGTGTCGTATTCGCTGGTCGGGTTCTCTGCCCCCTTCATCACGAGCACGTCTTTGAAGCACTGGTGATCGTCGGCGCGGTAGAGCGTGGGCCCGTTGCCCAGCCCGTCGAACTCATAACCCTCAAGCGCCTCGACCACGGCGCAGGGGTTGAACGAGCCCGCCCGTTCCACCGCATCGGCATAGAGCAGGGTCTGCACGTAGCAGGTATGCGCGGAGTTCGACGGCGGACGGCCATATTTCTCACCAAAGGATTTGGTAAAGGCCTTGGACCCTTCGTCTTGCAGCTGCCAGTTCCAGTTCATCGAGCCGATAACCCCTTGCACGTTGGCCCCGGCACCGGCAGCCATCAGCTCGGAGTAGAGCGGCACGACGATCTCGAATTTCTTGCCGTTGACCTGTTTGTCGAGAAGGCCGAACTGCACCGCATTGGTGAGCGAGTTCACCATATTGCCGCCGTAGTGGTTCAACACCAGCACATCGGCGCCGGAGTTCAGCACCGGCGCGATATAGGAGGAGAAATCGGTCGAGGCGAGCGGCGTCAGCACGTTCTCCACGGTCTCCCAGCCCATCGCCTCGGTCGCGGCGGCGATGGATTCTTGCTGGGTCCAGCCCCAGTTGTAATCCGCCGTCAGGTGATAGGCGCGACGCTCAGAGCCATAGGCGTTCTTGAGCACCGGGGCGAGAGCGGCGGCGGACATATAGGCGTTGAAGAAATGCCGGAAGCCATTGGCCTTGCGGTCTTTACCGGTGGTGTCATTGGCATGGGTGAGACCCGCCATAAAGATCACGCCCGCCGATTGGCAAAGGTCTTGCACCGCCACGGCCACGCCCGAGGACGAGCCGCCGTTGATCATCACCGCGCCGTCTTTTTCGATCATCGACTTGGCGCTGGCGCGGGCGGCGTCGGATTTCGTCTGGGTGTCGCCGGTGACATATTCGACCTTCTTGCCCAGAATGCCGTTCCCTTTCAGCGCCTTGGAGCTGAAGGTGTTCATCATGCCGCCGTCGCCCCCGCCATTGAGGTGTTCGACCGCAAGCTCTTGCGCGCGCAGCTCATCCAGACCTTCTTCGGCATAGGGGCCGGTCTGGGGCACGTTGAAGCCAAGCGTCACGGTGCTGCCCGTGGGGGCATTGGTGAAGCCCGCGTGATTTTCCGCGCGCAGATAGGTCGGCAGCGCCAACCCCGCACCGGCAACCGCGCCGGTCTGGATCAGCCCGCGGCGTGTCAGTTTCGTAAACGACATGAAGTCCTCCCATTTTTGTAAGTCGCGGCACCGGAACCTCCCCCCGATGCCACAACACGCAATAGTGCAAAGAAACTATGGCGCGGAAAATGAAAACCAATCAATAAGGCGCTTGATCAAAACGATTTTTTTGTAAATATATTCGCAATCGCATCGGTGGGCCTGTAAAGAATATGATATTGCGGCGCAGAAAGACCTTGAAACAACGGGCGAAAAATCACGCGGGGCCGTCCCATGCGTGAGGGGCTGACCGGCAGCCGCATCCGTGAGCGGCGCGTGATGGCGGGGCTGAAACAGGCGGAGCTTGCGCAGCAAAGCGGCATCTCGGCCAGCTATCTCAATCTCATCGAACACAATCGGCGCAGAATCGGCGGCAAGCTTTTGCTCAATATCGCCCACGCGCTTGGGGTCGAGCCGCAGGCGTTGACGGAAGGGGCCGAAGCCGCGCTGATCGCCACCCTGCGCGAGGCGGCAGAGGATGCGGGGCTGACCGGGCCAGAGAGCGACCGGGCGGATGAATTCGCGGGGCGGTTTCCGGGCTGGGCCAAGGTGCTGGCCAACAGCCAGCGCCGCATCGCGGCATTGGAGCAGACGGTCGAGGCGCTCTCGGATCGTTTGGCCCATGACCCGCAGCTTGCCACCTCCATGCATGAGTTGCTCAGCACCGCCGCGGCGATCCGGTCGACTGCCGCGATTCTGGCAGAAACGGACAGTTTGCAAGCGGAATGGCGCGATCGGTTTCACGCCAATATCCACCAAGACAGCCGCCGCCTGTCCGACAGCGCGCAGGCGCTGGTGACCTATTTCGACAATGCCGCCGAGACCCGCGAGGTGGCCCATTCGCCCCAGGCCGAGGTTGAGAGTTTCCTCGCCGCGCATGACTACCGTTTCGACCCTTTGGAAGAGGCGTGCGCCCCGCAGGCGGCGATTGCGGCGCTGGTCGAACAGGCCGATACGCTCAAGACCAAGGCTGCGCAGCACATCGCGACGGGCGTGTTGCAACAGATCGCCCGCGATGCAGCGGCGCTACCCTTGGCGCGGCTGGAGCGGGCGGCGGGGGAGATGGGGCATGACCCTGCCGAACTGGCCCGGACACTCGACCAGCCGATGGGCCGGGTGCTGCGGCGCTTGGCGTCACTGCCTGACCTCGGCGCGGGGCTGGTGGTCTGTGACCGTTCTGGCAGCGTGACATTCGCCAAGTCGATCGAAGGGTTCACCGTGCCGCGCTTTGGCGCCTGCTGCCCGCTTTGGCCGCTCTTTGCGGTGCAGGGGCAGCCGGGGCTGGTGATGAAATCCCGCGTCATGCAGATGGCGCGCGGGCAGGCGGAGTTCGAGGCGATTGCCACCTGCGAAGTGCAGGCTGCGGCTGCCTATAACACGCCGCCGCTCAGCCAATCGGTCATGCTGCTCTTGCCGGTGCCCTCGGGGGCAGCGCCTGCGCAGCCGGTGGGGGCGACCTGTCGCATTTGCCCGGTCGAAGGATGCCGCGCGCGGCGCGAGCCTTCGATCCTGCGCGAGGGGATCTGAGGCCGCGCGGCAGGCAGTTTTTGACAGGGCTGGCAAACCGATGCATGCTCGCCCCGGTGCGCGAGACACCGCAGCAAGACGGGGCCGCCGCACACCGAGGGGGGAGACTTTTTGCCGATGAGCAAACTCGTAGTTCTGGTGGAGGACGAGGTGAATATCGCCGAGGCCATCCGCTTTTTGCTGAGCCAAGAGGGTTGGCGTGTGGAGACCTTGGCCAATGGGACAGGCGCGGTGGAGGTGATCCGCAAGGCATCGCCGGATCTGGTCATGCTCGACGTGATGCTGCCGGGCAAGAGCGGTTTCGAGATATTGGACGAGCTGCGGGGTGACCCCGAAACCGGCGCGTTGCCGGTGCTGATGCTGACCGCGCGGGGCCAAAGCCGGGACCGCGCCATGGCCGAAAAGGCGGGTGTCAGCCGCTTCATGACCAAGCCGTTCTCAAATGCCGAGATGCTGGACGCGGTGCGCGACCTGATCGCCAGTTGACCTGCCATGCCCCGTAGGCCGATCTTTTTGGAAAAACGCGGCTACCGTCAGCGACGGATGATGGATGCAGTGCGCCTGTTGCCGTTTTTGGGGCTGATGCTGTGGATGGTGCCGCTGCTTTGGCCCGTGCCAGCGGGCAGTACGGACCCCACCGCGCCGACCATCCCGATGAGCGTGGCGCTGCGCTATCTTTTCGGGGTTTGGGCGCTGCTGATCTTGGGGACATGGGCGCTCTGGCGGCGGACGCGGGATGTGGCCTCGGGTGAGGATGCAGCACAGCCGGACGGGCCGCGCTGATGGTATCGCTCAACCAGTTGGTGGCGGTCTGCCTGATGTATGTGGCGGGGCTGTTCATCGTGGCCTTCGCCGCCGAACGCGCGGCCCTGCGCGGGCAGGGCGGCTGGCTGCTGCGCTCGCCACTGGTTTATACCCTGTCGCTGTCGATCTATTGCACCGCTTGGACCTTTTACGGCGCGGTGGGATATGCGGCGCGCTCGGGGCTGGAATATGTGACCATCTACCTCGGCCCTTCGCTGGTGATGATCGGCTGGTGGTGGGGGCTGCGGCGTTTGGTGCGGATCGGGCGAAGCCATCGCGTCACCTCGATCGCGGACCTAATTTCATCGCGCTACGGCAAGTCCAACACGCTGGCGATCGTCGTAACGGTCATGGCCGTGATAGGCGTCACACCCTATATCGCGCTGCAATTGCAATCGGTTATCCTGTCGCTGTCGATCTTCGCGGCTGCCGACGTGCCGCTGGCCGAGGCGGGGGGCGATGTGATCAACCGGGGGCAGGCGGCGCTTTGGGTCGCGGCGGGGCTGACGCTCTTTACCGTGCTTTTCGGCACCCGGAACCTGAACGTAAACGAACGGCATCACGGCGTGGTCATCGCTATCGCGGTGGAGGCGGTGGTCAAGCTCTTGGCGCTGGTGGCGGTGGGGGTCTACGTCATCTGGGGTCTGGCCGGGGGCTTGGGCGAGACTTTGGCGCGGATCGACGCCTCCGACATCGGGCAATGGGAGGTGCAGGGCAGCCGTTGGGCCGCGTTGACCGTGCTTTCGGGGGCCGCGCTTTTGTGCCTGCCGCGTATGTTTCAGGTCATGGTGGTCGAGAACGACGACGAGCGGCAGTTGCAGATCGCAAGCTGGGCCTTCCCGCTGTACCTGATGCTGATGAGCCTTTTCGTCGTGCCCATAGCGGTGGTGGGGCTAGACCTGATGCCCGAAGGCGCGAACCCCGATCTTTTTGTGCTGAGCCTGCCGCTCTCCCAAGGGCAAAACGGGCTGGCGATGCTGTCTTTCTTGGGCGGTTTCTCTTCGGCGACCTCGATGGTGATCGTCGCCACGCTGGCGCTCTCGACCATGGTGAGCAACCATATCGTCATGCCGATCTGGCTGGCGCTGCGCCGCGATGGGGCGACGCAGTCTGGGGATGTGCGCAATATCGTCATCCTTGCGCGGCGGCTGTCGATTTTCTGCGTGGTGGGCTTGGGTTATCTCTACTATCGGGCCTCAGGCGGCAGCGGGGCGCTGGCCGCGATTGGCACGATTTCCTTCGGCGGGGTGGCGCAGTTTCTGCCCGCGATGCTGGGCGGGGTGCTCTGGCGCGGGGCAACGCGGACCGGCGCACTTTGCGGGCTGGGCACGGGCTTTGTGCTTTGGGTCTTTACCATGCTGCTGCCCAGCTTTGGCGCGGATGTGGCCCTGTCGACCGCAACCTTGGAGCAGGGGCTTTGGGGGCTCGCTTGGCTGCGCCCCGAGGCGCTTTTTGGCATCGCGGGGATCGACCCGACGGTCCATGCGGTGGTTTGGAGCCTCGCGCTCAACACGCTGGTTTTCGTCGTCGTCTCCCTCTTTAGCTTCCCCACGCCGTTGGAGCGGCTACAGGGCGCGCAATTCGTTAATGTTTTTGACCATTCCGGCCCGGCGCGGGGGTGGACGGCCTCGGTCGCGGGCAGCGAAGACCTGATGATCATGGCGCAGCGCATCTTGGGCGCAACGGAGGCGCAGGCGTTTTTCACCCGCGAGGCCGAGCGGCAAGGGCAGGGGCAACGTCTGCCCGAGCCCACGCCACGATTCGTGCAGGCGCTGGAGCGGGAGTTGGCGGCCTCGGTCGGGGCGGCCACGGCCCATGCGATGGTGGCGCAGATCGTCGGCGGGGCCTCGGTCTCGGTCCAAGACCTGCTGGCTGTGGCCGACGAATCCGCGCAGATGCTGGAGTATTCCAGCCAGTTGGAGGCCAAGTCGCGGGAGTTGACCGAGACGGCAGCGCAGCTGCGCGCGGCGAATGAGAAGCTGACGCAGTTGTCGCTGCAAAAGGATAGTTTCCTCAGCCAGATCAGCCATGAATTGCGCACGCCGATGACCTCGATCCGCTCGTTTTCCGAGATCCTGCGCGATGCGCCCGGCCTCACGGACGCCGACAAGAACCGCTATGCCACGATCATCCATAGCGAGACGATCCGTCTGACGCGGCTGCTCGACGATCTGTTGGATCTCTCGGTGCTGGAAAACGGGCAGGTGACGCTGAACCAGCGCGAGGGCAACCTGCGCGATCTGCTGGATCTGGCGGTGACCACGGCGCAGGCGGGGACCACGCGGCCGCTCAAGGTGCTGCGCGATCCGCAGGCCGAGGATATTGTGCTGACCAGCGATCTCGACCGGCTGGTGCAGGTCTTTATCAACCTCGTCACCAACGCCCGCAAATACTGCGCTGCGGTTGACCCGCAACTGGTGATCACGCCGCAGGTGACGGCGCAGGGACTGGTGATTGATTTCGTCGACAACGGCCATGGGATCGACGCGGGGTCGGAGGCGCTGATTTTCGAGAAGTTCTCGCGCATCACGGGGGAGGGCGATGGCGCGGGGCTTGGCCTTGCCATCTGCCGTGAGATCATGTGCCGCTTGGGCGGAGAAATCAGTTTCCTGCGGGATGTGCCCGGCACGGCCTTCCGGGTGCAACTGCCCGCGCGCGCACTGACCCTGTAGAATACCGGCCCCCAACGGGACCGGCAGAGACCTCAGGTATAGCTTTGTCCCAGCATGGGGCGCATGTTTTCAAGGTCATACCCGCCTTGTCGGGCAGCTTGGATGATCGCGTCGCTGTCCATCTCACCGGCTTGGCCCAACGCCCAAGCGATGGTCGAACGGGTGCCCGAGGCGCAATAGGCCAGCACGGTGTCGTCGGTCTCCACGCCGAGGGCGCGGTTCTTGGCGACGACGTCAGGCGTCATGGTCTGATGGGTCAACGGCTGTTCGGCAAAGGCAATCCCCGCGGCCTCGGCGGCTTCGCGCATGGCAGCGGCCTGATGGCTGGGCGGCACTTCCGCGTCGGGGCGGTTGCACAGGATGCGGGTGATGCCTTGGGCGCGCAGGCTTTCCATGTCACCGGGCTCGATCTGCGGGGCGACGAAATAGCGGGGGGTGATTTGGCGAATATCCATGGGCCGATTTAAGCAGATGCAGCGGCCCTGTCCAGCACCGCCGGGGCGGGCCGTTCAAACGCGCCGATCAGCCCAGCGAAATCCCGAGGATCACCAGCATCAGACCGATCACGGACAGAAACAGCGCGCCCATATTCAGCGGCACGACTTTGCGCAGCACCACGCGCATCTCCTCATCGTCGAGCTGCGCGCGTTTTGCACGGCTCACCTTGATGATGCACCAGCCCAGACCGAGCAATCCCAAAAGGGACAGACCCGCGCCGCCCCAGACCATGAGATCGAAAATAGATGTGTTTGCGCTTTCCATGGCGGCAGAGCTACGCCAAACCGCCAAGGGGGGCAAGTCCCGCTTGCGGGCTGGGCGTGCAGCCTGTAGTCAAACCCGCCAGAGCCAGCCATTCCGTGAGGACTTCCCATGAGCGATACCAGCACCAATCCCGATGTCGTCGAATCCCAAGGCGATGCGACCTACCGGGTCACCGCCAATGAGCTGCGCCAGTTCGTCGAGCGGATCGAACGTTTGGACGCCGAGAAGAAAGACCTTGCCGAACAGCAAAAAGAGGTGATGGCCGAAGCGAAATCGCGCGGCTACGACACCAAGGTGCTGCGCAAGGTGATCGCCCTGCGCAAGCGCGACAAGGACGACATCGCCGAAGAAGAAGCGGTGATGGAAATGTACAAAGAAGCCTTGGGCATGTGAGCGCCCTGCCGCGGCGGGACTGAATTTTCCGCGCGGCCTTGAATGCCTCCGGCCCATCCCCATTTGCATCGGGCGTCTGCGCGGTCTCCGCGGCGCCCGATGGTCTGAGGCCGGTGAGTTTTTTTTCCCGTGAACATTCTGTTTGTCCTTGGTGGTCTGCTGGGGCTCGTGCTCGGTGGTGAGTATCTGGTGCGCGGCGCCGTGGTGCTGGCGCAGAGGGTTGGCATGTCGCCCTTGGTGATCGGGCTGACGGTGGTGGGCTTTGGCACCTCGGCTCCTGAATTGGTGACCTCGGTTCAGGCGGCTTTGCTGGGCGCGCCGGACATCGCGCTTGGGAATGTCGTGGGATCGAACATCGCGAATATCCTGCTGATTCTCGGCCTTGCGGCGGTGATCGCCCCGGTGGCCATCTCCGGACGTAGTTTCGCGCGGGACGGGACGGTCATGCTGGCGGCGAGCCTGCTCTGCCTCGGCACTGTGCTGCTGGGGCAGGTGGATCGGCTTGCGGGGGGCGCCGCCCTCGTTGGGCTGGCGGCCTATCTGATTTACACCTTTCGCAGCGATCGAAGCGGGGCAGAGGCGATGGAGCCGCTGCCGGATCAAGCGCCGTCTTGGCTGGCGCTTGTCTGGCTGCTGGGGGGGCTTTTGCTAGCCATTGTCTCGGCGCATTTTCTGGTCACCGGCGCCGTGGCGCTTGCGCAGGCCGTGGGGCTGTCCGAGGCGGTGATCGGCCTGACCATCGTGGCCGTTGGCACCTCCATGCCGGAATTGGTCACATCGGTCATCGCCGCAAGGCGCGGACAGAGCGATGTGGCATTGGGCAACGTGGTCGGCTCCAACATCTTCAACATCCTCGGCGTTCTGGGCATCACCGCGCTGATCCAGCCGGTGGGGGTGACTATGCAGATCGCCACGCTGGACATTTGGGTGATGCTGGGGGCCACGGTGGCGCTGATCGCCTGCGCCTTTGGCGGGCGCGTGACACGCGGGCAGGGGGCGCTCTTTGCGCTGGCCTATGTGGCTTATGTCGCAGTGCTTTTAGTCTAGCCCGACACTGGGCTGCCCGGCGGGGGTGGGCGCGATTTCTGCGGATGTGGCGCGATGGGCCGCGGACCCCCTTGCGCAGGCGGTTCAACACCCATAGAAGGACACAAATTTTCGCCCGCGCCCCGGCCGCGCGGCCTTACCCTATGGAGCACACATGCAGGTCAACGAGACGCTGAACGAAGGTCTGAAACGCGGTTACAACATCACCGTCACCGCCGATGAGCTTGAAGCCAAGGTCAACGAGAAGCTGGCCGAAGCGCAGCCCGAAGTCGAGATGAAGGGCTTCCGCAAGGGCAAGGTGCCGATGGCGCTGCTGAAAAAGCAGTTCGGCCAGCGGATCATGGGCGAAGCGATGCAGGAAAGCATCGACGGTGCCATGAACGAGCACTTCGAAAAGACCGGCGACCGCCCCGCGATGCAGCCCGAGGTCAAGATGACCAATGAGGACTGGAAAGAAGGCGACGACGTCGAAGTCTCCATGTCCTACGAAAAACTGCCTGAGATTCCCGAAGTTGATCTGAGCAAGATCGAACTGGAAAAGATGGTGGTCAAGGCTGACGATGCGGCTGTCGAAGAAGCGCTGGCAAGCCTTGCCGAAACCGCGCAGGACTTCAAAGCCCGTGAAGAGGGTGCCAAGGCCGAAGATGGCGATCAGGTTGTGATCGACTTCAAAGGCTCGGTCGACGGCGAAGAATTCGAAGGCGGCGCGGCGGAAGATTACCCGCTGGTGCTGGGCTCCAACTCCTTCATCCCCGGCTTCGAAGAGCAGCTGGTTGGCGTGAAAGCGGGCGAAGAGAAATCCGTCGTCGTGAACTTCCCCGAAGAGTATCAGGCCGCACATCTGGCCGGTAAGGAAGCGACCTTCGCTTGCACCGTGAAAGAAGTGAAAGAGCCCGTCGCCGCCGAGGTTAACGACGAGATGGCCAAGAAATTCGGCGCCGAGGATCTCGACGCGCTGAAAGGTCAGATCGCTGAGCGTCTGGAAGCGGAATATGCCGGTGCATCGCGCGCCGTGATGAAGCGTAACCTGTTGGACGCGCTGGACAAAGAGGTTAGCTTTGACCTGCCGCCGTCGCTGGTTGACGCCGAAGCCAAGCAGATCGCGCATCAGCTGTGGCACGAGGAAAACCCCGATGTGGAAGGCCACGATCACCCCGAGATCGAGCCGACAGACGAGCACAAGACATTGGCCGAACGCCGCGTCCGTCTGGGCCTGCTGCTGGCCGAGCTGGGTCAGAAAGCCGACGTTCAGGTGACCGACGCCGAGATGACCCAAGCGATCATGAACCAGGCGCGCCAGTACCCGGGGCAGGAGCGTCAGTTCTTTGAATTCGTACAGCAGAACCAGCAGATGCAGCAGCAGATGCGCGCGCCGATCTTCGAGGACAAGGTTGTCGATCACGTGGTCGAACAGGCCAAGGTGACCGAGAAAGAGATCTCGAAAGAAGAGCTTCAGAAAGCTGTTGAAGAGCTGGAAGACGAATAAGTCTTACCGGATCGGATTTTGGAGCAAGGGCGACGGGAAACCGTCGCCCTTGTTTCGTTTGGGCTGCGCGAGAAGCGTGGCCTTTGCCTGTCACACTGGATGGGCGTGAAGAATTTCTGAACCTACTGTCGATGTCCCGCCCGAGGGCACCCCGGGGGGCGATTTGCAAGGTCTCGGAAATTCGCAGCGGTCTCATGCGATGGGGGCGACCGCAGGCCACCATCGTTGCAACGCCCCCAGGAGGGGCGCTGCCTTTTGTGTCAGTGTCAGATGCCGATACGCACCGGGGACGTCACAAAGTAATCCGGAACTGCGCGAAGCCGTCTTCCGTGTCGCCTACCTGTTCCATCTCTACCCCTGTCACTTCATCGACGTAGTCCGCCGCCTTTGGCCCGGTTTCGAACATCACGCTCGTTTCCTCCAACGGCGCGAAGCGCCAGTTGCCATCGGCGCGGGGGCTAATGGTGCCTTTTTCGACGATATAGCGCACAATCACATCGCGGTTGGTGTCGGGCCCTTCAAACACGATGGTATCGCCCATCGCGCCGGGGAAGGCCCCGCCGCCGCTGGCGCGGTAGTTGTTGGTGGCGATGATGAACTCGGCCTCGGGATCAAGGGGTTGCCCTTCGAACTCAAGGTTCACGATCCGGCTCGCCTCAGGGTTTGCCACGGTGCCCTTGGGACCGAATTTGGAAGGCTGGCTAAGGTCGATCTGATAGGTCACCCCGTCGATCACATCGAAATTGTAGCTGGGGAACTCGGGGTTCAGCAGCGGCTGGTTGGCCTTGCCGGGGGTGATCTGGTTGAACATGCCGGCAGAGCGTTCGAGCCAGTCTTTCACCTGCGCCCCGGTCACGCGCACCGCGCGGGCGGTGTTGGGGTAGAGGTAGAGGTCCGCGACATTCTTGATCGCTACATCCCCATTCGGGACGTCAGTGTAATACTCCGGCCCGCCACGGCCACCGGCCTTGAAGGGGGCGGCGGCAGAGAGGATCGGCAACCCCTCATGTTCGGTCCCCTTCAGCATCTGTTCGATATACCAGCGCTGCGCGTTGGAGACGACCTGCACGGAAGGATCATCCGCCACCAGCGCGAAATAGCTGTGCAGATTGGCGTCGGTCTTGCCCACGGCACGGCGGACATGGGCCAGCGTCTCATCATGTTCCTGTTGGACGGAGGCAAGCACCGCGGCATCGCTTTCCACCAGCGGCATCACAGAGCGGTCTTCGTTGCGCTGTGAAATTGCGCGGGCCTCGGCGCTGTGGCTGGCGATGCGCCAGCCGCTGCCGTCACGCTCAAGCATCAGGTCGATCAGGCCGAGGTGGCTGCCCCAGAAGCCGCCCATGGTGGCGGGTTTGCCGTGGATCGTGCCCTCGCTAACGTCCACGCCCGGATAGTCCGCATAGCTGCCCGAGGGGAAGACGAGGTGGCTGTGCCCGGTCATGATGGCGTCGATCCCCTCCACCGCGGCGAGGGGGACAGAGGCGTTCTCCATCATATCCTCTTCCTTGGCTGCACCGATGCCCGAGTGCGACAGCGCGATGATGATGTCGGCCCCTGCCTCTTTCATCTGGGGCACCCATGCGCGGGCGGACTCGAGGATATCGCGGGCCTGCACCTTGCCTTCGAGGTGGCGGCGGTCCCAGTTCATGATCTGGGGCGGGACAAAGCCGATGATGCCGATCTTGATCGGATGCGTCTCACCTGCGCCATCGGTCAGCATCCGGTCGAGCAGGACATAGGGTTTGACCAGCGTGTCATCGTCGCTCGGCTTGGCGCCGATCTTCTTTACGACATTGGCACTGACCACCGGGAAGTCGGCCCCGGCGAGGGATTTCATCAGGAAGTCGAGCCCGTAGTTGAACTCGTGGTTGCCCAGGGTCGAGGCGTCATAGCCAAGCGCGTTCATCGCTTGGATCACCGGGTGCATGTCGCCTTCTTTCATGCCGCGCTCATAAGCGATGTAATCGCCCATCGGATTGCCCTGCAAAAAGTCGCCGTTATCGAGCATCAGCGTATTGGTCGCTTCGGCGCGGATCGATTTGACGATGCTGGCGGTGCGGGCAAGGCCCACGGTGTCGACCTCTTTGTCGGCGTAATAGTCGTAAGGAAAGACATGCACATGCAGGTCCGTCGTCTCCATCAGCCGCAGATGCGCCTGATTGGCCGCGGCACGGAGAGAAAAGGGGTGGAGGGCCAGCAATCCGGCAGTGCCGGCGAGGAAGTGACGGCGGTTGAGGCGGAGGGTCATGCGGCGTTCCTTCTTGACGTGATTAACACCTACCTGAGGCGAAGCGAGAGGCCGCGCAAGCCCGAAAATTAATCACCCGTCCCGTAGGCCGGTTTCCACAAGCATGCCGCGGCGCTTGGCCTCGTAATAGTAGCCGCGGGCGTACCATTTGATGGCGGTGCCATGGTCGCCGTCCGACAAAAGCCAGGCGCCGCGCAGGTATTTTAGCGCGTATTTCAGATTGGTATCGGCGTCCAAGAGATCGGAAGGTTTGCCCCGGAACCCCATCGACCGCGCGGTGGCGGGCAGGATCTGCAGCAGCCCGTAATAGGGGCCGTTGCGGGCGCGAGGGTTGTGGGTGCTTTCGCGGATGGCCAGACGGTGCACCAATGGGCGCGGCAGGTCGTAGAAGTCGGCCCAGTGGTTGATCTTGCGCCGCAACTCGGGCGTCTCATTCGGGTGCAGGGGCAGAGCGGGGCGCTTCGGCGGCGCGGGGGAGACTTCGGGCGCAGCGCTGCACGCGGTGATCGTGCTGGCGGCGATGAACGAAAGGAACATGCGGCGTGTGGTCTGAGGCATGATGCACCGGGGCTTGTTATTTCGCCCGAGGTTCGCCCCAAGGGGGCCATCGGGCAAGAGCGCAGGCGCAGGATACGCGGCCCCTTGCCCAAGCCTTGGACCCTCAGGCGCGGCTTTCCGCCACGCTTAAACGTCGGTGACGATTTCGCCTTTCATTTCGCCGGTCATGCGGCTCTGATCTTCGCGTTTTACCGAACGTCGGACCTCGTCGATCTTGAGTTCGGCGGCGTCGCGCGTGGCCCTGTCGGGCCATTCGGTGATTGCGGCACTTGTGCGCTCAGAGGTGCGGACCACGGTGATGCGGCTGGCGCCAAAGCCCTTGAGGGCGGGCAGGCGCTTTTCTTCGATGGCGCGCAGGGCCACGTCGTAATCCGCCGTCGGCGAGTTCCCAAGTGGTGATGGTGATGTAACGCATGTGGCATCCTCCATGCTGAATGGAGGTATCATAGCATAAATCGCGCTGTTTCTGCAGGGGTTTGCGTCAGAGGCGCGCGCGTGGCGGTTGGAGGGACTGCGCAAAAGAAAACGCCGCGCGGAGGACCGCGCGGCGTTTCATGTCAGATCGGACAGGCCGGATCAGCTGTTGCTGTCGTCCTGTGCGTCGCCCTCGGGGGTGCGCACCACGTCCGAGTCGCCGTCTTCGTCAGCGGCAGAGCCGATGTCGTCGAAGAGTTCGGAGATCTCGAATTCAGCGGCGGCTTCCTCTTCGGCGGCCAGTTCCTGAATCGATTTGCCCGATGCCTGAAGCTCGGCCTCTTCGGGCGAACGTGCAACGTTCAGCTCGATTGTGGCGTCGACTTCGGGGTGCAGGATGATGCGCACGTCATGCACGCCCAGTTCCTTGATCGGGTTGCCCAGAACGACCTGCTTGCGGTCGATCGAGAAACCTTCGGCGGTCGCGGCTTCGGCGGCGTCACGGGTGGTGACGGAGCCGTAGAGCGCGCCGGCGTCGGAAGCGGAGCGAATCACGACGAACTGCTGACCGTTCAGCTTCTCGGCGAGTTTCTCGGCTTCTTTCTTGGTCTCAAGGTTCTGTGCTTCGAGCTGGGCTTTCTGGCCCTCAAAGGCTTCGACGTTGGCCTTGGAGGCCGACAGCGCCTTGCCCTGCGGCAGCAGGTAGTTGCGGGCATAGCCGGGCTTTACGTCCACGACTTCGCCCATCTGGCCCAGTTTGGCCACACGTTCCAGAAGGATAACTTGCATGTGCTCTCTCCTTACTTAACGGCGTAGGGCAGCAGGGCGAGGAAACGAGCGCGTTTGATGGCACGGGCCAGCTCACGTTGTTTCTTGGCCGAGACGGCGGTGATGCGGGAAGGAACGATCTTGCCACGCTCAGAGATGTAGCGTTGCAGCAGACGTGTGTCCTTGTAGTCGATCGCAGGTGCGTTGTCGCCCGAGAAGGGGCACACTTTACGACGACGGAAAAATGGTTTTGCAGCCATGATTTAAGTCCTTTTGTTCAAGCGTTGATCAACGGCGTTCGCGGCGGTCGGACCGCTCGTCACGCTTTTGCATCTGTACGGACGGCAGTTCTTTGTGCTCGTCGACCTTGATGGTCAGAACACGCATCACGTCGTCATGCAGGCGCATCAGGCGTTCCATTTCCTGCACGGCGGTCGCGGGGGCGTCCGAACGCAGGAAGGCATAGTGGCCCTTGCGGTTCTTGTTGATCTTGTAGGCCATCGTCTTGACGCCCCAGTACTCGCTGTCGACGAGCTTGCCGTCGTTGTCCGCGAGGACGGTGCCAAAGTGTTCGATGAGGCCTTCTGCTTGCGTGTTGGACAGGTCCTGACGCGCAATCATAACATGCTCATAAAGCGGCATGTGCACTCCTATTTGTATCAAGGCGCATTTCATAGGCGGGGCGTTGATCCTTGCTCCCCACCACGAGAGTCTGCGCGGTTCATATGCTGTGCAAGGAAGCGCCCGTATACACGGTTTCACGCCCACGACAAGCCCCGATGCCCGCCGCGCCAGAGACCGGCGGTGCGGCGCAAGGCTTGCCCTTACGGCATGGGACGCGATACATCAGGCCAAATCGCTAATAAGAGGCTGCAACCATGAGCATCGCATTCGTTTTCCCCGGGCAGGGCGCCCAGACCATCGGCATGGGCCGCGATCTGGCCGAAGCCTATCCTGAGGCCCGCGCCGTTTTCGACGAGGTCGATGCGGCCTTGGGCGAGAAACTGTCGGAGCTGATCTGGGAGGGCGACATCGAGACGCTGACCCTGACCGAGAACGCCCAGCCCGCGCTGATGGCGACCTCGATGGCTGCCATGGCCGCGCTGAGGGCCGAAGGTGTCAGTGTAGAGAAGGCGGCCTTCGTGGCCGGGCACAGCCTTGGCGAATACTCGGCACTCTGCGCTGCGGGGGCGCTGTCACTGGCTGACACCGCGCGGCTGCTGCGCATCCGCGGCAAGGCCATGCAGGCCGCCGTGCCGGTGGGCGAAGGCGCCATGGCGGCGATTCTCGGCCTCGGCATCGAAGAGACCGAGAAACTGGCCGAAGCCGCTGCCGAAGGGGCCGTCTGTCAGGTCGCCAATGAGAATGACCCGAGCCAGAACGTGCTCTCCGGCGAAAAGGCCGCGGTGGAGCGCGCTGTGGCCATGGCGAAAGAGGCCGGGGCCAAGCGCGCGTTGCTGCTGCCCGTCTCCGCCCCTTTCCATTGCCCGCTGATGGGGCCGGCTGCGGAAGAGATGGCGAAGGCATTGGGCGAGGTTACTTTCAACGATCCAGTCGTGCCGCTGGTCGCCAATGTGACAGCCGAGGCGGTCTCTGACGCCGCCCGCATTCGTGAATTGTTGGTCGAACAGGTCACGGGCCGTGTGCGCTGGCGTTCCTCGGTCGAGTGGATGGCCGCGCAGGGCGTGACAGAGGCGTGGGAGATCGGCGCGGGCAAGGCGCTTTCGGGCATGATCCGGCGCATCGACAAGAGTGTCGCCACCCGCAGCATCGGCACGCCGGACGAGGTGAAGGTCGCACCCGAATCCTAAGACATAGAAAAGTGGCATCTCGCCGCGCCGGGGCACAGCGCCTCGTGAGAGAATAAAGGAAGAGACATGTTCGATATTACAGGAAAGAATGCCCTGATCACCGGCGCTTCGGGCGGCATCGGCGCGGATATCGCGCGCAAGCTGCACGCCCAAGGGGCCACCGTTGGTCTTTCCGGCACGCGGACTGAACCGCTTGAGGCGCTGAAGGCCGAGTTGGGCGAACGCGCCCATGTGCTGCCGTGCAACCTCAGCGATATGGAGGCGGTCGACGCGCTGCCGAAGCAGGCGGCGGAGGCCATGGGCTCGGTCGATATTTTGGTGAACAATGCGGGCATCACCCGCGACAATCTTTTCATGCGCATGTCGGATGACGAGTGGAATTCGGTGCTGAACGTGAACCTCACCGCGACCTTCAAGCTCTGCAAAGGGGTGATGCGCGGCATGATGAAGGCGCGTTGGGGCCGGATCATCAATATCTCCAGCGTGGTGGGCGCCACCGGCAACCCCGGTCAGGCGAATTACGCGGCCTCGAAGGCGGGTGTCGTGGGCATGTCCAAGTCGCTGGCCTATGAGGTGGCAAGCCGCGGGATCACCGTGAACGCCGTGGCCCCGGGCTTCATCACCACCGCCATGACCGACAAGCTGACGGACGAGCAAAAGTCTGGAATCATGGGGCAAATTCCCGCAGGCCGCATGGGCGACCCGGACGAGATCGCCGCCGCTGTGGTCTATCTTTCCAGCCCCGAGGCCGCCTATGTGACAGGGACCACCTTGCATGTGAACGGCGGTATGGCCATGTTGTGACCCTGCGCCTCAATAGCGTTTGCCAAGCCCGGCGCATGTGCTAAAGGGGGCGCAGAATCGAAACGGAGGGTGCTTGATCACCCCCTGCGCCTTGTGCGAACAAGGAAATAGCCGCCCCTTTTGGGGCATCCTCCAAACGCCGATTACCGGCGGGCGGAAACCAAAAGGGGCCTTGAATGGCCCGAAGACATGAGGACTTATTATGAGCGACGTCGCAGACCGCGTGAAAAAGATCGTTGTAGAACACCTGAGCGTGGAAGAGGACAAAGTGACTGAGAATGCGTCGTTCATCGACGATCTCGGCGCAGACAGCCTCGACACCGTGGAACTGGTGATGGCGTTCGAAGAAGAGTTCGGCATCGAGATCCCTGATGACGCGGCTGAGAACATCCAGACCGTTGGCGATGCGGTCAAGTTCATCAAAGAAGCCTCCTAAGGCTTTGCCGGGCAACCGGCGGATTTGAGTTTTGAAAACGGCGTTGTTCCTAGCGGAATGACGCCGTTTTTATTTGCCTGAACGGGGTGGGCTTGTCCCTTTGGAGCTGAGGTCGCATGTCTGCGCCAAGAAGTTTCAAGCGTGAAGGCAATTCACCCCATGTCCCGCACGATCCCGACCATCAACACCGCCAGACTGACCCTGCGCGCCATGCGTGCCGAGGATTTTCAGCGCTATGCCGAGATTTGGGCGATGCCCGATGTGGCGGACCGGATCCTCGATCAGCCCCGGCCCAAGGGGCAGTCATGGGACGCTTTTCTGCGCAACGCGGGCCATTGGCAGATCACCGGCTTTGGGCAGTGGGCGGTGCAGCTCCACCGCCAGCGCGAGATGTTGGGTCAGACCGGTTTCGTCTTTGGCTCCCGCAATCTCGGCGAGGATTTCGACACTTACCCCGAGGCGCGGCTGGTCTTGGCCCCTCAGGCCCAAGACCAGCGGCTTGGGGCCGAGGCCGCCCGGGCGGCGCATGAGTGGTTTGATCGGGTGATCACGGGCCGCACGGTCTGTATGATCTCGGCGGGGAATGAGGCCGCTTTGCGGATCGCGGGGGCGCTTGGCTATCAGGGGCTGCGCGACGTCAAGACGGCGGGCGGTGCGGTGCATCTGATGACCCGGCGCGGCCCGCCGGGCTGAGCTTATGAGCCGCGAAGGCCCCTGAGATTCGACCCATCGGCGTTTTTGCGCTCTGCCTGCGGACCCCCGCCGATATGCTTGTGCCTACAGGCTTTTGCAGGGTAAGAGGTTCGCCGAGACATTATCGGCAAGGGGCACTGAGATGCGCAGAGTTGTAGTAACGGGTTTGGGTTTGGTTACCCCGCTCGCGGACGGCGTGGAAGAAAGCTGGAAACGGATCCTCGATGGGAAATCCGGGGCCGGGCCGATCACCGGCTTTGATGCCAGCAAACTGGTGACTCAATACGCTTGCGAAGTGCCTTTGGGCGATGGCAGCGATGGCACCTTCGACGCCAATAAATACATGGAGCCGAAAGAGCAGCGTAAGGTTGATACCTTCATCCTCTTCGGGATGGCCGCCGCCCAGCAGGCGGTTGAGGATTCGGGTTGGAAGCCGACCGAGCAGGAAGATCAGGAACGCACCGGCGTTCTGATCGGCTCGGGCATCGGGGGGCTGAACTCCATCGCCAATACCGCCGTCATGATGCACGAGAAGGGCCCGCGCCGCGTGAGCCCCTTCTTCGTGCCGGGCGCGCTGATCAACCTAATCTCGGGTCAGGTCTCGATCCGCTATGGGTTCAAGGGGCCGAACCACTCGGTCGTGACCGCCTGTTCAACCGGCGCCCATGCCATCGGCGATGCGGCGCGGCTGATCAAATACGGTGATGCGGATGTGATGATCGCAGGCGGTGCCGAGGCGGCGATCTGTGAGATCGGCATGGCGGGCTTTAACGCCTGCAAGGCGCTCTCGACCAAACGCGGCGACGATCCGCAAAAGGCCAGCCGCCCCTATGACGTGGACCGCGACGGTTTTGTCATGGGCGAGGGCGCGGGCATCGTGGTGCTGGAAGAGTATGAACACGCCAAGGCGCGCGGTGCCAAGATCTATGCCGAGGTGCTGGGTTATGGCCTGTCGGGCGACGCGCATCACATCACCGCCCCTTCCGAGGATGGTGAGGGCGGCGAACGCTCCATGCGGGCTGCGCTGAAGAACGCTGGGCTGGAGCCTGCGGATGTGGATTACATCAACGCGCATGGCACCTCGACCATGGCTGACACCATTGAGTTGGGCGCGGTCGAGCGTCTGATGGGCGATGCGGCGGGCAATGTGACCATGTCCTCGACCAAATCCGCCACCGGGCACCTTTTGGGTGCGGCGGGTGCGATCGAGGCGATCTTTTGCATGCTTGCGATCCGCGATCAGGTGGCGCCGCCGACGATCAACCTCGACAATCCGGCGGTGGAAACCCCGATTGATCTGGCGCCGAACAAGAAGGTCGAGCGCAAGATTGACGTGGCGCTCAGCAATTCCTTTGGTTTCGGCGGCACCAACGCATCGGTTCTCTTCGGGAAAGTCAGCTAAATGTGGCGTCATATCGCCTCTAACGCCGTGACGTTTCTGTTGGTCGGCTTGTTTCTGCTTGGGGGGATCATCCTCTGGGGCAAGTCGACCTATGTCTCCGAAGGGCCGTTGGAACAGGCGATCTGTGTGCAGGTCGAGCGCGGCTCGAACATGCGGCAGGTCAGCCAGAACCTTGAGGAGCAGGGCGCGGTTTCCTCGCCCGCGATCTTTCGCATGGGCGCGGATTACGAGGAGAAGTCGAGCAGCCTGAAAGCGGGCAGCTTTCTTGTTCAGCCCGGCACCTCGATGCAGGGGATCGTGGATATCGTGACCCAAGGCGGGGCCAGCACCTGCGGCACTGAGGTTGTTTATCGCATCGGGGTGAACCGGGTGAGCGTGCAGGTCCGTGAGTTGGACCCGGTCACCAGCCGTTTTGTTGAACGCGCGGAATTCACTCCGGGTGAGGAAGAAGCTCCCGAAGCCTATACCGAAATCTCAAGCGCCAATGACACGCGGTTCCGTGTGGCATTGGCCGAAGGGGTGACCAGCTGGCAGGTAGTAGAAGCGCTCAAGCAGGTCGAGCAATTGACCGGCGAGGTTGAGGAGCTTCCGGCAGAGGGCAGCCTCGCGCCCGATAGCTATGAGGTGCGCCCGGGCGACGACCGCGCCGAGGTGATCGGACGGATGGCCGCGGCGCAGGAGGTGCTCTTGGCCGAAGCCTTTGAAGCGCGCGATCCCGATCTGCCGATCGAGACGCCCGAGGACCTGCTGATCCTTGCGTCGATCATCGAAAAGGAAACCGGTGTCGCCGCCGAACGTGAGCAGGTGGCGAGCGTTTTCGTGAACCGTTTGAACCAAGGGATGCGGCTTCAGACCGACCCCACGGTGATCTACGGGGTGACCGAGGGCAAGGGCGTGCTGGGCCGGGGGCTGCGCCGTTCGGAACTGCGGGCAGAGACGCCATGGAACACCTATGTGATCGACGGTCTGCCGCCCACGCCCATCGCCAATCCGGGCCGGGCGAGCCTGATGGCCGCAGCGCAACCGGCGGAGACGGACTACGTCTTTTTCGTGGCGGATGGTACCGGGGGGCACGCTTTTGCGGAAACCTTGGACGAGCATAACCGCAACGTTGCACGCTGGCGTCAGATCGAGGCGGAGCGCGGCGCGGAAGCGGCGGGCAATGCCTCAACCGGCGGAAACTGAGACCACTAAAAACCCCGCTGGAGACAGCGGGGTTTTTATTTGCGCGAAGTCCTTGCCGCGCGGTGCTGTAAGGTCTTGTTAATACAGTTTTTCTTGACTTTGCGCACGGTCTGGCGTAGGACTTGTGGCACGCTAGAGGACATGGGCGAACGGCCCCGGGGTAACCCGGTGGTCGTTTTTTGTGTCTGCTCGGTTGGGGATAACCAACAAGAGGTAAAGCGATGACGATCATTACCCCGGAGCAAGAGACGGAAGACAGCGCGGAAATCCTGCGCGGTCTCCAAGAAGCAATCGGCGCGTTGCGCCGGGAAATCGAAGGTCTGACGGAACAGGCTCGGTCCGGGGGGGAACTCAAGGAAACTGCGGTGTCTGGCAAAACGTCCAAAGTGGCGGGACTGCTGGCGCATTGCCTGAAAGCGGAGAACACGCTGAATGACTGTCGAAACCGACAAACTGGAATCGCGCGCGGGGGCTATGCCCTCGACATGGACAAAGCGCGGGCTGACATCGGGTGCAAGCTGGATCGCCTGCGCCGATGCTCAGACCCAAACGCAGTTTCTGAATGAACTCGGTGAGGGAGAGCTTCTGGCTCTCCCTTTTTTGTTTGAGTTTTGGGCGCTTGACCACCAACTGCCGCCCGAGGGCGATTGGCGGACATGGGTGATCATGGGCGGGCGCGGCGCGGGCAAGACGCGGGCCGGGGCGGAATGGGTGCGCAGCAAGGTTGAGGGGAGCCGACCGCTCGATGCTGGGGAGTGCAGCCGCGTGGCGTTGGTGGGTGAGACCATCGAGCAGGTGCGCGAGGTGATGATTTTTGGCGACAGCGGCATTCTGGCCTGCAGCCCGCCGGATCGGCGGCCCGATTGGGAGGCGACGCGCAAGCGGTTGGTCTGGCCGAATGGGGCGATTGCCACGGTGCATACGGCGCATGACCCCGAAGGGCTGCGCGGGCCGCAGTTTGATGCGGCTTGGGTGGATGAATTGGCGAAGTGGAAACGCGGGCAGGAGGCCTGGGACCAGTTGCAGTTTGCGCTGCGCTTGGGGGAGCGGCCTCAGGTTTGTGTCACCACGACGCCGCGCAATGTGGATGTGTTGAAGGCGCTTTTGGCCGCGCCTTCGACGGTGACGACCCATGCGCCGACGGAGGCGAATGCGGCCAATCTGGCGGGATCGTTTCTTGAGGAAGTACGGGCGCGTTACCGCGGGACGCGGTTGGGGCGGCAGGAGTTGGATGGTGTGCTCTTGGCGGACGCGGAGGGGGCGCTGTGGACCTCGGGCTTGTTGGAGGCGGGGCGCCTGCGAGAGGCGCCGGAGTTGGACCGCATCGTGGTGGGCCTCGACCCGGCCACGACCAGCGGGGCGGGCTCGGATGAGTGCGGCATCCTGGCGGTCGGAGCGCAGACCAAGGGGCCGCCGCAGGATTGGCGGGCGGTGGTGCTCGCTGATTGCACGGTGCAGGGGGCCACGCCCAATGGCTGGGCGCAGGCGGCGATTGCGGCGATGACGCGCTACGGAGCGGATCGGTTGGTGGCGGAGGTCAATCAGGGCGGGCAGTTGGTGGCCGAGGTCCTGCGACAGGTCGATCCGCTGGTCTCGCTCAAGACCGTGCATGCGGCGCGGGGCAAGGTGGCGCGGGCGGAGCCTGTGGCCGCGCTTTATGAACAGGGGCGGGTGAGCCATTTGCCGGGGCTCGATGCGCTGGAGGATCAGATGTGTCTGATGACGGCGCGGGGGTACGAGGGCAAGGGCAGCCCGGACCGCGTCGATGCGCTGGTCTGGGCGCTGCATGAGCTGATGATCGAACCTGCCGCGCAGTGGCGCAGCCCGGGGGTGCGGAGCCTGTGAGCGGGCTGTTGCGTGGGACAGCGCACGGTGGGTTTCTCCAGCGTTAAGGGATTTCGGGGAAAGTCTGACAACGCCGGGCAATGCGGGGCAGGTCTTCGCCGCCGGGGCCGGGCAGAATGAGGAGCGACGACATGGTATTCGATTTTCTACGGCGTGGCGCGGCAGGTGAGACAGCGGAGCGCAAAGCATCCGCCACGGGGCCGGTCGTCGCCTATCAGACCTCGGGCCGTGTCGCTTGGAGCCCGCGCGATAGCGTGAGCCTGACGCGCGCCGGGTTCTGCGGCAATCCGGTGGGGTTCCGCTCGGTCAAGCTGATTGCCGAGGCTGCGGCGGCGCTGCCGCTGGTCGTGCAGGACAGCGTGCGGCGCTACGAGGAACACCCGCTGATCGAGCTGATGCGCCGCCCGAATGCGGGTCAAGGCCGGGCGGAGATGCTTGAGGCGCTGTATGGGCAGATGCTTTTGAGCGGCGATGGCTATGTCGAAGCCGTGGGCGGTGAGAGCGGTTTGCCGGTAGAACTGCATGTACTGCGTTCGGACCGGATGAGCGTGGTGCCGGGGGCGGATGGCTGGCCTGTCGCCTATGAATATGCGGTGGGCGGGCGCAAGCACCGTTTTGATGCGAGCGGTGCGGCGACGCCGGTTTGTCATATCCGCAACTTTCACCCGCAGGACGATCACTATGGGTTCAGCCCCATGCAGGCGGCGGCCATGGCGATGGATGTGCATAACGCGGCGAGCCGTTGGTCGAAGGCGCTGTTAGACAATGCCGCGCGGCCCTCCGGCGCGATCGTGTATCGGGGGGCCGAGGGGCAGGGCAAGCTGAGCGAGGATCAGTATGACCGGCTGGTGAGCGAGATGGAGAGCCACCACCAAGGCGCGCGCAATGCCGGGCGGCCGATGCTGCTGGAGGGCGGGCTCGACTGGAAGCCGATGGGCTTTTCGCCCTCGGATATGGAGTTTCAAAAGACCAAGGAGAGTGCGGCGCGGGAGATCGCGCTCGCCTTTGGGGTGCCGCCGATGCTGATCGGGGTGCAGGGCGATGCCACTTACGCAAATTATCAAGAGGCGCATCGGGCGTTCTATCGTCTGACAGTGCTGCCTTTGGCGACACGGGTGACGGCGGCGCTGGCGGAGTGGCTGAGCGGGTATTTGGGGGCGGCGGTGAGTTTAAAGCCGGACCTCGACCAAGTGCCTGCATTGGCGGCGGAGCGTGATGCGCAATGGGCGCGGGTGTCTGCGGCGGCGTTTCTGAGCGATGCGGAGAAGCGCAGCCTGTTGGGGCTTCCGGCGGAGGCCGATGATGCCTGAGCTGCGTGAGATCGAGCGCTTCGAATGCGCGCCGGGGTTGCGGCTTCAGGCGCATGAGACGCTCAGCGCGGTGCATCGCGAGAACATGCAAAAGCGGCTCGACCGGATCGAGCAGATGATGGAGCGGTTGGAACGGCGGCTGTGGCTGACGGTCTACGGCGTGGTGGCGGTGATCTTGGCGCAGGCGGTGCAATCCTTTCTGGCGGTGGCGCCGTAGCGGGCTGAACGAGGGAAAATACGATGACTTATCAATTGGATGCCTCCGGCGGCTGGCCGGAGAACGGGGAAGCTGTGCCTGCGGGCAGCGGGTTGGAGCATAAATTTGCCCGCTTCGGCAGCGTGACGCCGGTCGAGGATGGGCTGGAGATCAGCGGCTACGCCAGCCTTTTTGGCGCGGTCGATCAGGGCGGCGATGTGGTTGAGGCGGGGGCCTATGCAGCGAGCCTTGCGGCCATCGCGAAGGCGGGACGCAGCGTCAAGATGCTGTGGCAGCATGACCCGGCCCAGCCCATCGGCGTCTGGGACGAGGTGCGCGAGGATGGCCGGGGTCTTTGGGTCAAGGGGCGCATCCTTAGCACTGTGGCCAAGGGCCGGGAGGCGGCGGCGCTGATCGAGGCGGGGGCCATCGACGGGCTCAGCATCGGCTACCGCACCGTGAAGGCGGGCAAGACCACCAAAGGGCTGCGGCTGTTGTCGGAACTGGAGCTTTGGGAGGTGTCTTTGGTGACCTTTCCGATGCTGCCCTTGGCGCGGGTCGGGGCGAAGGGGGAGTTCAGGGCCGTGGGTCATGTGCTGCGCGAGATGGCGGCGGCCTTTGATGCCGCGCGGGCCGAGATGGTGCGGGGCTGAGCCTGAGTTTGACTGAGCAGATCGAAGGAAAAGCGATGACCAAGAGTGAGATGAGCACAAAGGCGGGCAAAGACCTGTCTCCGGCGGAGGAAGTGCGGCAGGCCGTGAGCGGTTTTGTCAGTGACTTCAATGGCTTTCGGGCCGAGATCAATACGAAACTTCAACAATCAGAAGAGCGAATTGCCATGATGGACCGCAAGATGACCCTGCCTGCCCGCAGCCCCTTGGGGGGCGCGATCGATCACGATGCGCCGCATAAGAAAGCCTTTGACGCCTATCTGCGCAACGGCGATGACGACGGGCTGCGGGGGCTGGAACTGGATGGCAAATCGATGTCGACGGCGGTCAATTCGGATGGTGGCTATCTGGTGGATCCGCAGACGGCAGACCGGGTGCAATCTGTGCTGAACGCAGGGGCGTCGATCCGCGCGATTGCCTCGGTGGTGCAGGTGGAGGCCACCTCTTATGACGTACTGGTCGATCACGCCGATGTGGGCGCTGGTTGGGCGACCGAAAGCGGCGCGCAGGCCGAGACGGACACGCCCCAGATCGACCGGATCACTGTGCCGCTGCATGAGCTGAGCGCGCTGCCCAAGGCGAGCCAACGTCTGCTGGATGACAGTGCCTTTGATATCGAAGGTTGGCTGGCGGGGCGTATCGCCGACAAATTTGCACGGGCCGAAGCGGCGGCCTTTGTCAGCGGTGACGGCATCGACAAGCCCACCGGTTTTCTGAGCCATCCGGCGGTCAACAACGACGTCTGGACCTGGGGCAATCTGGGCTATGTCCCCAGCGGCACCAACGCCAACCCCGAGGCGGATGCGATCATCGAGTTGGTCTATGCCCTTGGCGCGGCTTACCGCAAGAACGCGGTTTTCGTGATGAACTCAAAGACCACGGCCAAGGTGCGCAAGTTGAAAGACACCGATGGGCGGTTCCTGTGGTCCGACGGGTTGGCGGCAGGCGAGCCTGCGCGGCTCATGGGCTATCCGGTGCTGGTGGCAGAGGACATGCCCGATCCGGCGACCGATGCGATGGCCATCGCCTTTGGCGACTTTTCCGCAGGCTACACCGTGGCCGAGCGCCCCGATCTGCGGATCCTGCGCGACCCGTTCAGCGCCAAGCCGCATGTGCTGTTCTATGCCACCAAACGTGTCGGCGGCGACGTGAGCGATTTCGCGGCGATCAAGCTGATGAAATTCGGCCTGGCGTAAGCCGGTGCCGAAGCCGGGGCCGGGGCAACTTGGCCCCGGTCCGGACGTGCGCCTGCGAGGTTGCGTTGTCTAGCTGCTCCCCTCCGACCGAGCAATGCAACCGGTGCGCGTCCGGGAACAACCGCATGGCCCCAAGGGGCGCGGGAGCGATTTTTGGAGACGTTCGATGATGTTGATCGAAGAGACAAATGTGCCGGATGCGGTCTTGCCGGTTGAGGCCTTCAGAATGCATCTGCGCCTTGGCACCGGCTTTGCGCAGGACGGCCTTCAAGACCCGGTGTTGCGCAGCTTCCTGCGCGCGGCGATGGCGGCGGTGGAGGCGCGGACGGGCAAGGTGTTGATCATTCGGCGTTTTGCCCTGTCGCTGACCTTTTGGCGCGATGCCGCGGCGCAGGTCTTGCCCGTGGCCCCGGTGCAAGAGATCGTGCGGCTGGCGCTTGTGGCGCGGGACGGGATGGAGACGGCGGTGGACCCCGAGCGCTACTGGCTGGAACGCGATGCGCAAGCGCCGCGTCTTCGAGCCAGCACCGCCGCCCTGCCGCGCATCCCAAGCGCGGGGGCCGCGCTGATCAATTTCGATGCGGGCATGGCCGCCGATTGGAGTGGAATGCCGGATGATCTGGCCCAAGCGGTGATGCTGCTGGCGGCGCATTACTATGAATACCGCGACGACACGGCGCTTGGCGAAGGGTGCATGCCCTTTGGCGTCAGCAGCCTGATCGAACGCTACCGCAGGGTGCGCCTCGGCTTTGGGGGAACGGCATGAGCCGCCCGCAGTTGAACCGGCCCCTTGTATTGGAAGCGCCGCAGCGCGTGAGCGATGGCGCGGGAGGGCATCGCGAGGTCTGGCAGCCCGTGGGCACCCTTTGGGCCGAGGTGCGCGCGCGGACGGGGCGGGAGACTGCGCAGGGCGGGGTGGCCGTCAGCCGGATGGGGGTCAAGATCACAGTGCGTGCGGCGCCGGAAGGTGCTCCGCAGCGACCAACCCCCGAGCAGCGGTTTCGCGAGGGCACGCGGGTCTTCGTGATCCGGGCGGTGGCCGAAAGCGATGCGGGCGGGCGGTATCTGATCTGTTTTGCCGATGAGGAGGTGGCGGTATGACCTATGCGCTTTCAGGGGCATTGCAGGCGGCGGTTTATGACCTGTTGCAGAGCGATCCGGGGGTCACCGCGCTGATCGGTGACGCAGTCTTTGACGCGGTGCCGGGGGGGAGCCTGCCAGAGACCTATGTGCTCTTGGGCCAAGAGGTGGCGAAGGACCTGTCGGACCCGCAGGGCGCGGGGGCGGAGCATCGCCTGACCCTGTCGGTGGTCACCAGCGCGCCGGGGTTCAGCACGGCGAAGGGCTGCGCGGCGGTGATCTCAGACCTGCTGCATGGGGCGGAACCGGCGCTTAGCCGCGGGCATGTGGTCGATATGGCCTTTCTCAAGGCGACGGCGCGGCGGATCGACGGGGCCTCTGCCCGGCGGATCGACCTGCAATTCCGCGCCCGGGTCGCGGACGCATAAGACTTTAGATTTCAGATTGGTGCGAGGAGACAGTGATGGCAGTTCAAGCGGGCAAGGACCTTTTGGTCAAAGTGGATATGACCAGCGACGGACAGTTCGAGACGATCGCCGGGCTCAGGGCCAAACGGGTGAGTTTCAATGCCGAAACGGTGGATGTGACCTCGCTCGATTCCAGCGGCGGTTGGCGGGAATTGCTGGCGGGTGCCGGTGTCCGCTCGGCCGCGATCAGCGGGTCGGGGGTGTTTCGCGATGCGGGCACGGATGAACGGGCGCGGCAGTTGTTTTTCAACGGGCTGACGCCGGACTTTCAGGTGATCATTCCGGATTTCGGCGTGGTGCAGGGGCCGTTTCAGGTCTCCACTTTGGAATACGCGGGGTCGCTGAATGGGGAGGCCACCTTTGAACTTAGCCTGCAATCGGCGGGGGAGCTGATCTTTACCCCCGACGTGGTGGTGTGAGCATGACGAACCCATGGCGCGGCGAGGTGAGCCTCGTGATTGATGGTGAACGTCATGAGGCGCGGCTGACCCTTGGGGCCTTGGCCGAGTTGGAGGCGGCGTTGCAGGCCGACAGCCTCGTGGCCTTGGTAGAGCGGTTTGAAAACAATCGTTTTTCGAGCCGCGATGTCTTGGCCCTGTTGCTTGCCGGGCTGCGCGGGGGTGGGGCGGAGATGGATGCCGCCACGCTTGAGCACGCGCAGATCGAGGGCGGGCCGATGGCGGCGGCGCGGGCGGCGGCGGAATTGCTGGCGCGGGCCTTTACGGTGCAGCCGTGAGCGCGGCAAGCGGCTTTGACTGGCCCGCGTTGCTGCGTGTGGGGCTGTCGCGATTGGGGCTGCCGCCGGAACAATTCTGGGCGCTGACGCCGGCGGAGTTGCAGTTGATGCTGGGGCCGAAGTCTGGCCCCACGCCGCTGCTGAGCGACGGTCTCGCCGCGCTGATGGCGGCCTATCCAGATGAGACGAAAGGGGCCGGTGATGGCTGACTTTGACGATTTCGAGAACCTTGAGAGCCGGGCCGAGGGGCTGAATGAGACGCTGGCGCAGACCAGCGGTTTGGTGGCCGGGTTCGACGGTGAGCTACGGCGGATGCGCGGCGCGCTTGCCGCGACGGGCAAAGACGTGGCGACCCTTGAGAAAGGGCTCAGCCGTGGATTGAGGCGGGCCTTTGATGGGGTGGTCTTTGACGGGGCCAAACTCTCGGACGCGCTAAGCGACTTGGCGCAATCGATGATCCGCACGACTTACAATGCCGCGATGCGCCCGGTGACGGACCATTTCGGCGGGCTGATCAGCGAGGGCGTGGGCAGCATTGTGGAGGGGATATTGCCCTTCGCCGATGGCGCGCCTTTCTCGCAAGGTAAGGTCATGCCCTTCGCGCAGGGCGGTGTGGTGACCTCGGCCACGGCCTTTCCCATGCGCGGCGGCACGGGGCTGATGGGAGAGGCCGGGCCGGAGGCGATCATGCCCTTGGCGCGAGGGGCGGATGGCAAGCTGGGCGTGCGCGGCATGGGTGGCGGCGCGACGACCATCGTGATGAACATCACCACCCCCGATGTGCAGGGGTTTCAGCGCAGCCAAAGCCAGATTGCCGCACAGTTGAGCCGTGCCCTCAGCACCGGCAACCGCAACCGATAGGCCGCGCGGCTGATAAAGGAGCAGATCATGCAGTTTCACGAGGTCAGATTTCCCCCGTCGCTAAGCTTTGGCTTTGTCGGGGGGCCGCAACGGCAGACAGATGTGGTCAGCTTGGCCAATGGTCATGAGGAGCGTAACACGCCCTGGGCCCATTCGCGGCGGGTCTATGACGCCGGGTTGGGGATGCGCTCGATCGACGATCTACAGGTGCTGATCGCCTTTTTTGAGGCGCGCATGGGGCAGATGTACGGGTTTCGCTGGAAGGATTGGGCCGATTATAAGTCGGGCAAGATGGCGCTTCCGGTGGCTTTCGACGACCAGAGCATCGGCTATGGGGATGGGGTCCGGGCGGCGTTTCAACTGACCAAGACCTACCGCTCGGGGGCGCAGTCCTATCGCCGTCCGATCACCAAACCGGTCGCGGGGACCGTGCGCGTGGGGCTGGAGCAGGATGCGCTGCGCGAGGGCGTCGAATATGAGGTCGACGCAGAGAGCGGGATCATCACCTTTGCCCATCCGCCCGACCCTGAGATCGAGATTTTCGCGGGCTTCGAGTTCGACGTGCCGGTGCGCTTTGATACCGACCGAATTCTGGTCTCGGTCGAGAGTTTTCAGGCCGGGCAGGTGCCCGACGTGCCGGTGATCGAGGTGCGGGTCTGATGGCGGGGCTGAACGGGGGCTTTGCAGCCCATATCGCGCAGGGGGTGACGACGCTCTGCCATTGCTGGCAGGTCACGCGCGCGGATGGGGTGGTATTTGCCTTTACCGACCACGACATGCCGCTGATGTTCGACGGGGTCACCTTTCGCGCCGATACAGGGCTGAGCGCGAGGGCGCTGGACCAGACCAGCGGGTTGTCGGTTGATAACACAGAGGCGCTTGGCGCGCTCAGCGATGATGCGATCCGCGAGGATGAAATCGAACAGGGGCGCTTTGATGGCGCCGAGGTGCAGGCGTGGCTGGTGAACTGGGCGGAGCCCGCGCAGCGGCGGCTGCAATTTCGCGGCTCAATCGGTGAGTTGCACCGCGCGGGGGGCAGCTTTCGCGCCGAGTTGCGCGGGCTGACGGAACCGCTCAACCGGCCCATGGGGCGGGTCTATCAAAAGCCCTGTTCGGCGGTGTTGGGAGATGGCAAGTGCCGGTTCGATCTCACCGCACCCGGCTATGCTGAGACGCGTGTGGTCGAGACGATTGCGGAGGCGCAGTATTTCCGTTGGACCGCGTTCCCGGGCTACGAGGAAGGTTGGTTTGCCCGGGGGCGGCTCGATGTGCTGGAGGGGCCAGCGGCGGGGCTCTGGGGCATGGTCAAACGTGACTACCATGAGGACGGGCAGCGCGTGATCGAGCTTTGGCAGCCGATCCGCGGCGCGGTGGCGGCGGGCACCCGTGTCCGGCTTACCGCAGGCTGCGACAAGCGGATGGAGACCTGTCGGCTGAAATTCAACAACCTGCTGAACTACCGCGGCTTTCCCGATTTGCCGGGGGAGGATTGGATGATGGCGGTGCCCCGAGCAGACGGTGCGAATGGCGGCGGGTCACGCCGATGAGTGCTGCGGGGGAGCGTTTGGTGCAGGCCGCCCGCGGATGGATCGGCACGCCCTATGTGCATCAGGCCGCGACAAAGGGGGCGGGCTGCGATTGTCTGGGGCTGATCCGGGGGCTTTGGCGGGAGTTGCTTGGCGCGGAGCCTGAGGCGGTCCCGGCCTATTCGATGGATTGGTCCGAGCCGCAGGGGGAGGAGCGGCTCTGGGCGGCGGCGCTGCGGCACATGGCGATGAAAGACAGCGATGATGCGGCCCCCGGTGACGTGCTGCTTTTCCGAATGCGGCAGGGCGCGGTGGCAAAGCACCTTGGGCTGCAGGCGAGCGTCGGGGTCAGCGCCAGTTTCATTCACGCCTATGCGCGGCATGGAGTGGTGGAAAGCCCGCTCAGCCCGCCATGGCAGCGGCGCATCGTGGCGCGATTTGTATTTCCTGAGGAGGTCTCCTGATGGCGACGATTGTTCTTTCGGCAGCGGGGGCGGCGGTTGGCGGCTCCATCGGGGGCACGCTGGCGGGGCTGTCTTCGGTCGCGGTGGGCCGCGCAGTGGGGGCGAGCCTTGGGCGATTGGTGGATCAACGCTTGCTGGGCCAAGGCGGGGAGGCGGTCGAGACCGGTAAGGTGGATCGCTTTCGCCTGACAGGCTCGGGCGAGGGGGCGGCGATCCCGCAGCTTTACGGGCGGATGCGACTGGCGGGGCATGTCATCTGGGCCTCGCAGTTCCAAGAGGTCACCCAAGTCAGCGGCGGCGGCAAGGGCGGCCCGCCGACGCCGAAGACGACCGAATACAGCTATACCGTCAGCCTTGCCATCGCGCTTTGCGAAGCGGAGATCACCAGCGTCGGGCGCATCTGGGCGGATGGGGAGGAGATTGCCCCGGACGATCTGAATATGCGCGTTTACCGAGGCGCCGCGGACCAGCAGCCTGACCCGACCATCGCCGCGATCGAGGGCGCGGACCGGGCGCCCGCCTATCGCGGCACGGCCTATGTGGTGATGGAAGACCTCCCGCTTGCGCAATTTGGCAACCGGGTGCCGCAGTTCTCTTTCGAGGTGCTGCGCCCAGAGCAGCCGCAAGCGCCGGGGTGGGAGCATGCGCCCGCCTATGGTGTTCAGGGGGTCGCCTTGATCCCCGGCACGGGGGAATACGCGCTGGCGACGACCCCGGTGCATTACACCGACGGCCCCGGCAGCCGGTGGAGCGCCAATGTGAACTCGCCCGCCGCTAAGACCGATTTTGCGGTGTCGTTGGAAAGCTTGACCGAGGAATTGCCACGGTTGGAAGCGGCCTCTCTCGTCGTGTCGTGGTTTGGCGGCGATCTGCGCTGCGGCGACTGTCGCCTGCGGCCCAAGGTCGAAGACCCGGATATCGATGGGGAGAACATGCCTTGGCGAGTCTCTGGCCTGACGCGTGGCACGGCACAGGTGATCACCCAGCAAGACGCGCGCCCGATCTACGGCGGCACGCCCGCCGATGCGGCGGTGGTCGAGGCCATTCACGCGCTGAAGACAGCGGGCAAGGCGGTGATGTTCTATCCGTTTATCTTGATGGATCAGATCGAAGGAAACGGGCTCCCGGACCCCTATAGCGATGCCGAGGACCAGCCCCGCTTGCCGTGGCGCGGACGGATCACGCTTTCGGTGGCCCCGGGGCGACCGGGCAGCCCGGGCGGTACGGCGGCGGCAGAGGCTGAGGTGGCGGCGTTTTTCGGAACCGTCACGGCTGCGGATTTCGCGGTGGGCGAAGGCTCGGTCGTCTACAGTGGCCCCGAGGAATGGACCCTGTCGCGCTTCATCTTGCACTATGCCGCGCTTTGCGCCGCGGCAGGCGGGGTCGAGGCGTTTTGCATCTCCTCGGAGATGCGGGGGCTGACGCAGATACGCGCGGCAGGCAACAGCTTTCCCGCGGTGGCCGCGCTGCGGGCCTTGGCCGGCGAGGTGCGCGCCTTGTTGGGGCCGGAGGTCAAGATCAGCTATGCCGCTGATTGGTCTGAGTATTTCGGCTATCATCCACAGGATGGCAGCGGCGATGTCTTCTTTCACCTTGATCCGCTATGGGCAGATCCGCAGATCGATTTCATCGGGATCGACAACTACATGCCGCTGTCCGATTGGCGCGATGAGGAAGGGCATCTGGACGGCGAGAACTGGCCCGCGATCTATGATGTCGGCTATCTGAAATCCAACATCGAAGGCGGCGAGGGCTATGACTGGTACTACCATTCGCCCGAGGCCCGCGACGCGCAGATCCGCACGCCGATCACCGATGACGCGCATGATGAGCCTTGGGTGTATCGTCACAAAGACCTGCGTCGTTGGTGGGAGAGCCCGCACCACCCCCGTATCGGCGGGCAGCGGCAAGCCGCTCCAACGGAATGGCAGCCGATGTCGAAACCGATCTGGTTCACGGAATACGGCTGCGCGGCCATCGACAAAGGGGCGAACCAGCCCAACAAGTTCCTCGATCTGAAAAGCTCGGAAAGCGCCTTGCCGCATTATTCCACCGGCGCACGGGACGATCTGATGCAGATGCAATATCTGCGGGCGATCTCGGACTACTGGCGCGATCCGGCGCATAACCCGATCTCGGAGGAATATGGCGCGCCGATGCTGGATATGACGCGCGCCTTCGTCTGGGCATGGGACACGCGGCCGTTTCCCTTCTTCCCCAACAATGTCGATCTCTGGAGCGATGGGGAGAATTACAGCCGTGGCCACTGGCTGAACGGGCGCGCCTCGGCGCGGTCGCTGGCCTCGGTTGTGGGCGAAATTTGCCGCCGGGCGGGTGTGGTGCATTTCGATACCTCCGCGCTGTTCGGCTATGTGCGCGGCTATACGGTTGCCGAGGTTGGCGAGGCGCGGGCCGCGCTGCAACCGCTGATGCTGCGTTATGGTTTTGACGCGATCGAACGCGATGGGGTCTTGCAGTTTCGGATGCGTGACGGGGCAGATGCGCTGCCCCTCGACCCTGATCGTCTCGCGGTTCACCCCGACCTGAGCGGGCTAACCGAGCAGTTGCGTGAGGCGGAGGCCGAAGTCTCGGGCCGTGTGCGGCTGCGGTTCGTTCAGGCCGATGCGGATTTTGACCCGATTGCCGAAGAGGCGGTTCTGGCGGATGAGGCGACCCATGCGGTTACCGGGACCGACCTGAACATGGCCTTGACCCGGGGCGAGGGGCGGCAGGTGGCCGAACGCTGGCTGACCGAAGCGCGTGTCGCGCGTGAGACGCTGCGGCTGGCATTGCCGCCGTCGCGGATGGCTGTCGGGGCGGGGGATGTGATCGAACTGCCGGGAGATGGGGCGGAGGGGCCGGGGCGCTACCGCGTCGACCGGGTGGAACAGGCCGGTTCCCTGCTGATCGACGCCGTTCGAATTGAGCCCGAAGTCTATGATCCCGCACCGCTTGATGAAGAACTTGCAGCGCTGCGCCCCTTCGTTCCGCCGCTGCCGGTTCTGCCGCAGTTCATGGACCTGCCGCTTTTGCGCGGAGATGAGGTGCCCCATGCGCCGCATCTGGCGGTGACGGCGACCCCTTGGCCGGGGTCCGTCGCGGTCTACCGCTCTGCCGTGGATTCGGATTATGCGCTGAACGCCATCGTGGCGAACCGGTCGATCATGGGCGTTACCCAAACGCCGCTAAGCGCGGCACGACCAGGGTTGATTGACGCGGGGCCGGTGCTGGAGGTCAAATTAACCAGCGGCAGCCTTCAGTCCGTTAGCAGAGAGGCGCTTTTGAATGGGGCGAACCTTGCCGCCATTGGGGATGGGAGCGCGGACCGTTGGGAGTTGTTCCAGTTTGAGGAGGCGCAGCTTGTCGCCCCGATGACCTATTGGCTGACGGGTCGTTTGCGCGGGCAGGCGGGCAGCGATGGGTTGATGCCCGAGGTTTGGCCCGCCGGGTCCCGCTTTGTGCTGATGAACGGGACGCCACAGCAGGTCGAGCTGAGCCCGCATCTGCGCCGTGTGGCACAGCATTACCGCATCGGGCCTGCGCGGCGACCGGTGGATGACCCCTCTTACCTGCATCAGGTTCATGCCTTTGACGGGAATGGTCTGCGGCCCTACAGCCCCTGTCATCTGCGGGCCGAGGCTGGGGCCAGTGGCGATATCACCCTTAGCTGGATTCGTCGAACGCGGATCGACGGCGACCCTTGGGAGGGGCCGGAGGTGCCGCTTGGCGAGGAGAGTGAACGCTATCTCTTACGCGTTTACGAAGGCAACGAGCAACGGCGGGAGGTGCTGGTCGATACGCCGCGGTGGACCTACAGCACTGCGGCACGGGCGGCGGATGGCGTCAGCGGAGCGTTTGACGTGAGGGTGGCGCAGGTCTCGGCCACATATGGCGCGGGGCCGACTACAGGTTTGACCGTTTCCGGATAGGCCCGCGCGTTATCACGATTTTGATCATGTGCGGATTTACAAATGGTCCTACGCTATTGCATGAGCTACCCTTACGGCAGAGTGAAGGAGCCCGTGCCATGGCGCAGACACGCAGAAATATCTCGAAAGTGGACCCGGTTTGGGACCAGATTCAGCAAGAGGCCGAGGATGCGGTGCGTGATGAGCCGTTGATCGGCGGCTTTGTACATGCCTGTATCCTGCACCATAAATCGATCGAGAATGCGCTTTCCTACCGCATCGCGGCCAAGCTTTCGTCGAACGAGATGTCGATGATGGTCGTGCGTGAGATGGTCGAAGAAGCCTATGCCGAAGACCCGGACCTCGTCGCCGCGGCGCGTGCCGATCTCGTGGCCATCTATGACCGCGACCCGGCCTGCCACCGGTTGTTGCAGCCGATTCTGTATTTCAAAGGCTATCAGGCGGTGCAGGCCTACCGTGTGGGCCACTACCTCTATGCCAAGGGCAAGCGCGATCTGGCCTATTTCATCCAGATGCGGGTGAGCGAGATTTTTGGCGTGGATATCCATCCGGCGGCCAAGATGGGCAAGGGCATCATGATCGACCACGCGCATTCCATCGTCATCGGTGAGACGGCGGTGGTGGGCGACAACGTCTCGATGCTGCATTCGGTGACCCTTGGCGGCACCGGCAAAGAGGAAGAGGACCGTCACCCCAAGATCGGCAATGGCGTGTTGATCGGTGCAGGCGCGAAGGTTTTGGGCAATATCTCTATCGGTCATTGCAGCCGCATCGCGGCGGGGTCGGTGGTGCTGGAGCCTGTGCCCGCCTGCAAAACCGTCGCCGGGATCCCCGCGCGGATTGTTGGGGAGGCGGGTTGCGATCAGCCGTCGATGTCGATGAACCATCTTTTCGGGCCAGACGCCGAATAACGGCAGATGCCAATATCGCAATAAAAAGCCGGGGCATGCCCCGGCTTTCTTCGTTTGTGAGGTGCAGCCCTTAGGCCAGCATGATCATCGGATTTTCAAGGTTCTTGACAATCGCGTTCAACAGCTGGGCCCCGAGCGCCCCGTCGATCACGCGGTGATCGACCGAGAGGGTCACGGACATTACCGTTGCCGCCGTGATCTCACCGTCCTTGCCGATGATGGGCTTTTTGACACCAGCCCCCACGGCGAGAATTGCGCCATGCGGCGGGTTGATGACCGCGTCGAAGTTGTCGATCCCGAACATGCCGAGGTTGGAGATGGCGAAGCTGCCGCCCTGATACTCATGCGGAGCGAGCTTGCGTTCGCGAGCGCGGGTGGCGAGGTCTTTCATCTGCGCCGAGAGGGTCGAGAGCGACTTGGTGTCGGCGTCCTTCAAGACGGGGGTAAAGAGGCCGCCTTCGATGGCCACGGCCACGGCCACGTCCGAAGGCTTGAGCTTCAGGATGCGATCCCCGGCCCAAACGGCGTTGGCATCGGGCACCGATTGCAGCGCCAGCGCGCAGGCTTTGATAATGAAATCGTTAACCGAGAGCTTCACGCCGCGGGCTTCGAGCTGCTTGTTCAGGTCGCTGCGGAAGGACAGCAGCGCGTCGATCTGGATATCGCGGCGCAGGTAGAAATGCGGGACCGTCTGCTTGGCCTCGGTGAGGCGCGCGGCGATGGTCTTGCGCATCCCGTCGAGCTTGACCTCTTCGACCTCGCGGTCCTCGTACATCTTGCGCACGGCGTCTGAGGAGGGGCCAGCGGGGGCAGGCTGTGTCACCGGCGCGGCGTCTTTGGCGGCGGCGGGGCTGTCGGCCTCGGCAGCTGTCGGCTGGGCGCTTTCCACATCGGCTTTGACGATCCGGCCGCGCGGGCCGCTGCCTTCGATTTGGGTGAGGTCCAGCCCCTTGTCCGCAGCGATCCGGCGGGCGAGGGGGGAGGCGAAGATGCGCCCGCCCTTGTCGTCTTTGGGGGCGGCGGGGGCTTTGGCGTCGCTCTTGGTCGGCGCGTCATTCGCCTCCGTCGCACCGCGGCCATAGCCGGCTTCGGGCGTCTCAGCTTCGGCGGCTTTGGCCGCTTCCTCGGCCTGAGGCTTCTCTTCTTTGGCCGGGGCGGCGCTGTCGATATCATCGGCGCTTTCGCCTTCCTCGAGCAGCACGGCGATCGGCGTGTTCACCTTTACGCCTTCGCTGCCTTCCTCGATCAAGATTTTGCCGATAGTGCCTTCGTCGACGGCTTCGAACTCCATCGTGGCCTTGTCGGTCTCAATCTCGGCGAGGATGTCGCCCGAGGCGACCTCGTCCCCCTCTTTGACCAGCCATTTGGCGAGCGTGCCTTCCTCCATCGTGGGCGAAAGGGCGGGCATGAGAATTTCTGTAGGCATGATCCGCTCCTTACCGGTAGGTGACTTTGCGCACGGCCTCAATCACCTCGTCGGTGGTGACCAGCGCGTGTTTTTCGAGGTTGGCGGCATAGGGCATGGGCACGTCCTTGCCGGTGCAGGTGATGACCGGGGCGTCGAGGTAGTCGAACGCCTCCTGCATGATCTCGCCGCTTATGTAGCCGCCGACCGAGCCTTGCGGCCAGCCTTCTTCGACCGTCACGCAGCGGTTGGTCTTCATCACGGATTTAAGCACCGTTTCGGTGTCCATCGGGCGCAGGGTGCGCAGGTCGATGACCTCGGCCTCGATACCGTCTTCGGCCAGTTTCTCGGCCGCTTCCAGCGCATAGGTCATGCCGATGCCGAAGCTGACGATGGTGACATCCGCGCCCTCGCGCCAGATCCGGGCCTTCCCGAAGGGGACGGTGTAATCCTCGATATCCGGCACGTCGAAGCTGCGGCCGTAGAGGATCTCGTTCTCAAGGAAGATCACCGGGTTCGGGTCGCGGATAGCGGTCTTCATCAAGCCTTTGTAATCGCTCGCCGAATAGGGCATCGCGACCTTGAGGCCGGGGATCTGCATGAACCATGCGGCGTAGTCTTGGGAGTGCTGGGCGCCGACGCGGGCCGCCGCGCCGTTGGGGCCGCGGAAGACCATGGGCGCGCCCATCTGGCCGCCGGACATATAAAGCGTCTTGGCCGCGGAGTTGATGATCTGGTCCATCGCCTGCATGGCGAAGTTGAAGGTCATGAATTCGACGATGGGGCGCAGACCGCCGAAGGCCGCGCCGACGCCGATGCCGGCAAAGCCGTGCTCGGTGATCGGCGTGTCGATGACGCGCTTGGCGCCGAATTCGTCCAGCAGACCTTGGGAAATCTTGTAGGCGCCTTGGTACTCGGCCACTTCCTCGCCCATGAGGAAGACGTTCTCGTCGCGGCGCATTTCCTCGGCCATGGCGTCGCGCAGGGCTTCGCGCACGGTCTGTTGCTTCATCTCGGTGCCCTCGGGCCAGTCGGGGCTGGTGTCGGGCTCGGGCTGCTTCTTGCCCTCGGCAGGCGCTTCGCGGTCATCGTCCGAGGATTTGGCCTCAGCGGGCTTAGCCTCTTCGCCCTTATCCTCGGCGGGGGCGGATTTCGCGGTGTCGATGTCGTCGGCGCTTTCGCCTTCTTCGAGCAGCACGGCGATGGGGCTGTTCACCTTCACGCCTTCGGTGCCTTCCTCGACGAGGATCTTGCCGATGGTGCCTTCGTCCACGGCTTCGAATTCCATCGTGGCCTTGTCGGTCTCGATCTCGGCCAAGATGTCACCAGAGGAGACTTCGTCGCCTTCCTTGACCAGCCATTTCGCCAGCGTGCCTTCTTCCATGGTGGGGCTGAGGGCGGGCATGAGAATTTCGGTTGCCATTGCTTCAGGCCTCCTGCGGAACTTCGGTTGCGTAGATATCGGTCCAGAGCTCTTCAAGCGCGGGCTCCGGGCTTTCCTTGGCGAAATCGGCGCTTTCGTTCACGATTTTCTTGATCTCTTTGTCGATTGCTTTCAGGTCATCCTCGGTCGCGTGGTTGCCTTCGAGCAGCAGGGTGCGGACCGATTCAATCGGGTCACGCTCGTCGCGCATTTTCTGGACCTCTTCGCGGGTGCGGTATTTCGCGGGGTCGGACATGGAATGGCCGCGGTAGCGGTAGGTCTTGATCTCAAGGATATACGGCCCGTTTTCGCGGGCGTGGGCCACGGCCTTTTGACCGGCCTCTTTTACCGCCAGCACGTCCATGCCGTCGACCGCCTCACCGGGGATGCCGAAGGCGCGGCCGCGCTCCCAGATCTCGGCCGAGGAGGTCGAGCGCTGCTGCGAGGTGCCCATGGCGTATTGGTTGTTCTCGATGACAAAGATCACCGGCAGCTTCCAAAGTGCTGCCATATTGAAGGTCTCATAGACCTGGCCCTGGTTCGCCGCACCGTCGCCGAAATAGGTAAAGGTGACGCGCCCGTTGCCCTTGTATTGATCGGCAAAGGCAAGGCCCGCGCCAAGCGGCACCTGCGCCGCTACAATGCCGTGACCGCCATAAAAATGCTTCTCTTTCGAGAACATATGCATCGAGCCGCCCTTGCCCTTGGAATAACCGCCCTCGCGGCCCGTCAGCTCGGCCATGACGCCATTGGGGTCCATGCCGCAGGCCAGCATATGGCCGTGGTCTCGGTAGGAGGTGATGCGCTTGTCGCCTTCCTCGGCGGCGGCCTCAAGGCCGACAACGACCGCTTCTTGTCCGATATAGAGGTGACAGAACCCCCCGATCAGCCCCATGCCGTAAAGTTGTCCGGCTTTCTCTTCAAACCGCCGGATCAGCAGCATGTCGCGGTAGTAGCTGGTCAGCTCCTCCGCCGAGACATTGGGTTTCTTGCTCGATTTCCTCGCGGCCATGGACGTCTCCTCCGTCGGCTTTGGTCAGGTGCCAAAAGTAGTTTAGCGTTAAACTATTCCCTAACGCATTCCAGAATGGATTGCGAGAGACTTTGTGACGTGGTGCGCGCACCACGGCTGACAAGGCGAAGGAGGCCAGAGATTTCGTATGATTGCAAGGCCGCAGGCGCAGGGCAGGGGCCAAGAGACGATAAGCCGCGAAAGCTCAGCGAATGACGATCTCATCGGTGCGGACCATGCCCAGCACTTTGCGCGCGCGTTCATCCAGAAGATCAAGGTCGAGGTAGTCGTCCGACAGGCGGCGGGTCAGGTTTTCCATCCGGGCCACCTCAGCGCGGACCTCCGCCAGACGGTCGCTCAGCTTTTGGTTCTCGGCCACGATCTCGGTCCGACGGAACAGGCCGAAATCCCCCTGCACGGCGGCAAAGGTGAAATACAGGCTCAGCGCGAAAGCGATTGCGAAGAACAGTAATGTGCCGAAAGCCGGTCGGGTGTTGCGTGTCATGGTACTGCCTCTGCGTCTCTTGGCGGACGTGACACCAGTATGCCACAGGCGATTCGTCATGGGAATCCCACAATTGCGGGAAACCCGTTGTTTTTAGCGGTAAACGCCTTTTTACGCAGCCGACCCATCCAATGCGGCGACGCCGGGCAGGGTCTTGCCTTCCATCCATTCAAGGAAAGCGCCCCCGGCGGTGGAGATATAGGTGAAATCATCCGCCACGCCCGCTTGGTTCAGCGCCGCGACCGTGTCACCGCCCCCGGCGACGGAGGTCAGCTTGCCCTCGCGGGTCTTGGCGGCGGCTGCCCGAGCGGCGGCGACGGTGGCGGTGTCGAAGGGCGGAATTTCAAAGGCCCCCATGGGGCCGTTCCAGATCAGGGTGCGCAGTTCGGCGAAGGCCGTCTCGACCAATGCGACAGTCTCAGGGCCCGCGTCGAGCACCATCTGATCTGTCGCGAGCTTCGCATCGGGGCCAAGCGGGGCGACCTCATGGGCCGCACCCTTGGCGAACTCCCGCGAGACCAGACCGTCGACGGGCAGGATGACCCGGCAGCCTGCCCTCTCGGCCTGCGCCATGATGTCCTTGGCCGTGTCGTAATAGTCTGGCTCTTCCAACGATTTGCCCAGATCGGCCCCGAGTGCGGCGAGGAAGGTGTTCGCCATGCCGCCGCCGATGACCAAGACGTCGAGCCGGTTCACGAGGTTCTCCAAAAGCGCGATCTTGGTGGAGACTTTGGCCCCGCCCACGACAGCGCCCACCGGGCGCTCGGGCTTGGCCAGTGCCGTCTCCAGCGCCGAGAGCTCCGCCTGCATCAAACGGCCCGCGCAAGCGGGCAGCAGCCGCGCCAGCGCCTCGGTCGAGGCATGGGCGCGATGCGCGGCAGAGAAAGCATCGTTGCAGTAGATATCGCCGAGCGCGGCCAATTGGCGGGCGAAATCTTCGTCATTGGCTTCTTCACCGGGGTAGAAGCGGATGTTTTCCATGAGTTGCAGATCGGCCTGCGCGTCGCCTGCGGCGTCCAGCGATGGCAGGAATGCCACGTCGCGGCCCAGTGCCTTTTCCAGCGCGGGGAGGACTTGGCGAAGGCTCATTTCCTCGACGACCTTGCCCTTGGGCCGTCCGAAATGCGCCAGCAGCGTCACCTTTCCGCCGCGCGACAGGATGTCGTCCACCGTGGGCACAATCCGCTCGATCCGCGTGGCATCGGTGACGCGGCCCTCTTCGACCGGCACGTTGATGTCGACCCGCAAGAGCACGCGCTTGCCGCCCAGTTCCATATCGTCCAGTGGTTTCCAGCCCATCGGTCTTCTCCCAATCCAATCTCTTGCGCTGTGTTTTGCTGTTATCTGGCCTCAGGTCAATGCGCGGCTTGGCAATCGCGGCCAAGCTCCTTAGGTATCTGGCAAAGACAAACCAAAGGATTGCCCCATGGCCGAGATCAAAGACCCCGAGAACACCATCCTGATGGAGCTGAAAGGCGGCACCGTCACCATCGAATTGATGCCCGACCTTGCGCCCAAACATGTGGAGCGGATGAAGGAACTGGCCCGCGCCGGGAAATATGACAACGTCGCCTTCCACCGCGTGATCGAAGGCTTCATGGCCCAGACCGGCGACGTGGCCAACGGCAACATGGAAGACAACTTCAACCTGCGCGCGGCCGGCACCGGCGGCTCGGACCTGCCGAACCTGCCCGCAGAATTCTCCAAAGTGCCCCACGCACGCGGCACCATCGGTGCGGCCCGTTCGGCCAACCCCGACAGCGCCAACAGCCAGTTCTTCATCAACTTCAAGGACAATGACTTCCTCAACGGTCAATACACCGTTTACGGGCAGGTCATTTCCGGCATGGAGCATGTCGATGCGATCACCCGGGGCGAGCCGCCTGCGAACCCTGACCGCATGATCTCCGTCAAGGTGGCCGCAGATGCGTAAGATCGCCACCTCCAGCGCAGTTCTCGCGCTTCTCGGCTCGGCGGCCATGGCCACCGGGCTCGAGATTGAGGTCGCGGGCGAGGCCAATGGCACCGTCAAGATCGACCTGCTCGAAGACGTGGCGCCCAAACATGTCGCGCAGATCACCGAACTGGCCGAAGAAGGCGCCTATGACGGGGTGGTCTTCCACCGCGTGATCGACGGTTTCATGGCGCAGACCGGCGACGTGCAGTTTGGCCGCGCCGATGGCGACACCGCACGCGCCGGCATGGGCGGCTCCGAGAAGCCCGACCTAAAGGCCGAGTTCTCGGACATCGCCTATGAGAAAGGCGTCGTCGGCATGGCCCGTAGCCAGAGCCCGAACAGTGCCAACAGCCAGTTCTTCATCATGTTCGACGAAGCACCTTTCCTCAACGGTCAGTACACCGTTGTCGGCAAGGTCACCGAAGGGCAGGACGTGGTCGATGCCATCAAGCGCGGCACCGGCCCGAACGGCGCCGTCGTGGGCACGCCGGACGTGATGAAAACGGTCACCGTGACCGAGTAACGTCCCAACTAACATTGCGTGGGGTGGGCTTGCCCTCTCCACGCATCGGCCAGCTCAGGCCGTGATGAAATGAGCGTTATCGCCAGTGGTCTGCCAGCAGCGCAGCGCGGCGCATATTCCGAACTACTGATATTGGCGAAGCGGGCAGGGTGCAGCGTAAACTGTCCCCCCAAAAGCAAACAGGCGCCGCATTGTCTGCGACGCCTGCGAATGTTCAGCCTGCCGAAACCTTAGGACGCGGGGTTCGGCTTCTGCGCGGGTGCGGATTTCGCGCCGGGGTTCAGCGGGTCGTCCTGACGCTGCACGGAGCCTTCGAAATGCGCGCCGGATTCGATCGCGATGGTCTTGTGGATGATGTCGCCCTCGACCCGCGCGGTCGATGTCAGGCGCACCTTGAGGCCCCGCACGCGGCCCACGATACGGCCATTGATCACCACGTCATCGGCAACCACTTCGCCCTTGATCGTCGCCGTCTCACCGATGGTCAGCAGATGCGCGCGGATGTCGCCTTCGACTGTGCCTTCAACCTGAACGTCGCCCGTCGTTTTCATGTTGCCGGTCACATGCAGGTCCGAAGACAGAACGGACGCAGGCGGCTTGGCCTTGGGCGCGCTGGCCTTGAATTCGCTCTGCTTAGAGGGCGCGGGGGCCGAGGATGCACCGGAGGGTGCCGGTTTGGACACATCTGCATCCTGAGGGGCGGGATCGTTGATTTTGCTTTTAGAAAACATCGTTTGCAGCCTTGATATAGATCATGGGGTTAACAGCCTTGCCACCTACGCGGACTTCATAGTGGAGATGGACACCGGTGACCCGTCCTGATGCTCCCATATCACCAATATGTTGCCCGCGCGAGACTCTTTGACCAACTTTCACGCGCAGCTTGGACATGTGGGCATAACGGGTCTCAATGCCGAACTCATGCTGGATCTTGACCAGACGGCCATAGCCCGAGGACCAGCCTGCGTGAATCACCACGCCATCGGCGGTCGCATAAAGCGGCGTGCCCATCCCGGCGGCAAAGTCGACGCCCTTGTGCATCCGGCGGCCGCCGGTCTTGGGGTCGCGGCGATAGCCGAACTGGCTGGTGAAGCGGAAAGCGTTTTTGACCGGGTTCGCGAAGGGCGCCTTTTCGGCGGCGATGCGGTAGAGGTTCAACCGGTCCATCTGGCCCAGCAGCTTGTTCGCGCGCAGTGTGTCGGGGCTCAGCTCTTCGCCGCGGGTGGTGAAGGACAGCGGCGTCATCGGCCCGCCTTGGCCCGAATAGCCCCGGCGCACGGTAGCGAGGATACGGTCGGTCGGCATGCCCGCGCTGCGGAACATCTTGTCAAGCGGGGCGACGGAAACGCTCATCGCCTCTTCAAGCTGGCGGAAGATCGCGTCGTTCTGATCGCGCATCAGGGCGATTTCTTGGGCCATCTCATCGGCCTGCAAAAGCGCATCCTGCGCGTCGACCACGACTTTGTCACGCTCCGCTGCCGTCCGGGCAAGGGCTTGGGCAAGGAAATCGACCGGCGCTTGATCGGCATCGGCGCGCAGGCTGCCCGCTTCGCCGTTCTCAAGGCTGCCTTCCAGTTCGGCCAGTTTCAGCCGGGCCTTCTGGCGGTCTTTCATCGTGTCGCGCAGGGTGGATTGGATCACCTCGATCCCGGTCTCCAATTCGCGGCGGCGCGTCTCAGAGGCCAGCAGTTCGGACTGCATGACGGAAATCTGCGTCAGCGCGGCGTTAAAGCGGTCTTGGGCGGCAAGCGCCTCTTCGGCGCGCAGGTCGCGCTGCGCGGAAAGCTCGTTCAGCCGGGCCTGATAGGTGCGCTGGTCGCGTTTGGCCTGTTCGCGAAAATTGCCGGAGCCAATGCTGTCCATCAAGATGATGGCGGTGGCAATGATGGCCCAAGAGACCAGAAAGGCCGATCCCGCCAGCCCGAGGATTTGCGTGCCGGGCCGCAGGCGGATGAAACGTGTGTCGCTGTCGGATTTCAGAAAGACGCGGCGTTCGGGAAAGTAATGCTCAAGCAGAGCATGCGTCTTGATGGCAATCCGTGTGCGCACGTTTTCGTCCTTTGTCCCGTCCCGTCGGTGCGCGGGGCTCGGCCCCTTCGCGCCCAACGTGAATAGCCAGTGCCCGCGAATGGGGCAACCCTATTGACCCGCGCCTGCGCGGCATTCCCCCATTCGTCCGAAAAAGCGCTTTTTAATTGGCAAAAATCCGCCGATACCAAGCACTTGCTGCGTCAGGCCTGGTTCAGCTTGGCCCGCCATCCGCGGTCAGGGGCCAGTAGAAATCGGGCGGGATTCCCGCCTCAGCGCGCTTTTCCTCGTTGAAGGGCGGCTTCAGATCGCCGTGGAAATACTTGCGCACGAGGGCATGAAAACGGTCCTTTGGGTCGTCGTCATGACGGCCACAGAGGAAGTGAAACCACTTGCTGCCATAGGCCACATGGGCAACCTCTTCGGCATAGATCGTCTCAAGCGCGGCCACGGCGCTGTCGGCCTTCGCTTTGCGGAAAATCTCGATCATGCCGGGGGTCACATCAAGACCGCGGGCCTCCAGCACCATGGGCACCACGGCGAGGCGGCCCATCAGATCGTCCACCGTGTCTTCGGCGGCGCGCCACATGCCGGCATGGGCGGGCATGGCACCGTAATGGCTGCCCATTTCCTCAAGACAGTCGCACATCAGGTTGAAATGTTTGGATTCGTCATCAGCTGCTTTGACCCAATCGTCATAAAAGCCCAAGGGCAGCGGCACATGGGAGAAGCGGGCGATCACATCCCAATGCAGATCAACGGCGTTCAACTCGATATGCGCCACGGCATGGAGCAGCGCCGCGCGGCCCTCGGGTGTGCCGGGGCGGCGGCGCGGGACGTCGCGGGGCGAGAGCAACTCGGGCTGTGCGGGCCGGGCAGGGTGCAGCGGCGGGTCGGCGCGGCCCACTTCGGGGCGTTCGCCGGCCTCGCGGGCCGAGAGCCACTGCGCCGCATATTTCCGCGACAGCGCCGTCTTCTCGCGCCCATCCGCCGTGCGCAGCACCGCCTCGGCCATTTCCGCCAGCGGCATCATGCGCCGCGCACCGCGTCGAGCACGGCATCCACATGGCCCGGCACCTTCACCTTGCGCCAGACCTGCGCGATCTGCCCTTCGACGTTGATCAGATAGGTCGCGCGTTCGATGCCCATGGATTTCTTGCCGTACATATTTTTCTCGACCCAAACCTCATAGGCTTCGGTCACCGCGCCATCGGTGTCAGACAAAAGCGGCACCGTCAGCGCATGTTTGGCAGCGAATTTGTCGTGTTTGTCCATACTGTCGCGCGAAATGCCGAAGACCTGCACGCCTGCCTCGGCGAAGTCAGGCAAACGCTCGGAAAAGCCGATCGATTCCTTGGTGCAGCCGGGCGTGTCGTCGCGCGGGTAGAAGAACAGAACCACCGGCGCGCCGCGCCAGGAAGAGAGCGTGATCTCGCCACCGCCAGTCACGGGAAGGGTGAAATCCGGGGCCGGTTGGCCGGGCTGGGGTCCGATCTGCGACATGGGGCGGTTCCTTTGGCTTGTGAAGGGTCGTTCAGGGCTGTCATACTGCATCTGATTTGACAACGTCAAAGCCGCCCCAGAGAGCCGCCCTATCCGAACCGGAGCCCGATGCGCGACCCGTCCCTTTCCAGCCCCCCTGCGCCAGATGGCGAAGGGCCGCCGCGCCGCCGGTCGCGCCGCCGCGCGGGGATCGTCTCGGCTGTGGTGCTGGTGCTCTTGGCGGCGCTGACCACCGGGGCGGCGGTCTATTTCACCGGGCGTCCGATTCCGGCGCCGCTTTGGGTGCAGACACGGATCGAGGCGCGGATTGCTTCGGCCCTGCCTCATGCGCGGGTGGATTTCGGCGCGATGGAATTCGTCGTTGACGAGGGTTGGCGCCCCCGCGTGCGTTTGCAAGACATCTTTGTCACCACGCCCGAGGGGGACGAGATTGTCAGTTTCAATGAGTTCAAGGCCAGCCTGTCGATGCGGTCCCTGCTGCGCGGTGTGGCGCAGCCGAGGGCGATTTCGCTATCGGGCGTGGTGGCCAATCTGCGCCGCGGGGCGGATGGCCGGGTGAGCCTGAGCGCCGGGGCCGGGATTGCGCCACCCGAGCGGGAGGCGGCGACCCTGCCGCAACTTATCGGCCAGATCGACGAGGTGCTGGCCGCACCCGCGCTCTCCGCCCTACGCTCGGTCGAGTTGCGCGCCCTGACGCTTCGGTTCGAGGACGCCCGCGCGGGCCGCGCTTGGACCGGGGATGGCGGGCGGCTGCGGCTGTCGCGTAGCGGCGATGCGCTTGACCTCTCCGCCGATCTCGCGGTGCTCAGCGGGGGCGCGGGGGTGGCCACGCTCACCGCCAATTACAGCGGCCAAATCGGTGAGAATGCCGCGACCTTTGGCGTGACCTTCGACGGGGTCGATGCGCGCGACATCGCGGCGCAGGGGCCTGCCTTTTCGTGGCTCGAAGTGCTGCGGACCAATATCTCGGGCGCGGTGCGCAGCGGCATCGACAGCACGGGCCGTTTCGCGCCGATCAACGCCTCTTTGCAGATCGGCAAGGGCGTCTTGCAGCCCAACCCGCAGACCAAGCCTATCCCCTTCGATGGGGCGCAGAGCTATTTCAGCTACGACCCCGCGCGCCAATTGCTTCGCTTTGACGAGATGTCCCTCGACAGCCCTTGGGTCTCGGGCAATATCACCGGCAGCTCGCAACTGGGCGATGTCCCGGGCGGCATTCCGGGGCGGATGGTGGGGCAGTTCAGTCTGCGCGATCTTCGGGCCAATCCGGCGGAAGTCTACCCCGAAACGGTGGCTTTGGATCAGGCGGATATCGACTTTGAACTCAGCCTTAATCCGTTTCGCCTGAAACTGGGCCGTCTGGAGATCAGCGATCAGGGCCGCAACCTGCGCCTTGATGGCGCGTTGGTGGCCGAGGCGGCGGGCTGGAACCTGTCTCTCGATGGGCGGATGGACCGGCTCAGCCCCGAACGCCTGCTGGCGCTCTGGCCCGAGGGGGTGAAACCCAAGACCCGCAAATGGCTGGATGAGAACCTTCACGCGGGCCGGATGCGCAACCTCGATCTGGCGCTGCGCATGGCACCGGGGCAGGCGCCGCAGACCTATGTTGCCTTCGACTATGCCGGGGCCGAGGTGCGGTTTCTGAAGACCCTGCCGCATATCACCGATGGCCGCGGCCATATGAGCCTGCTCGACAACCGCCTTGTCGTCACGGTGGACGTGGGCGAGGTCATCGCGCCGCAGGGCGGGGCGGTGACGCTGGATGGATCCTCCTTCATCATTCCCGATGTGCGGGTGAAAGACGGCAGCCCTTCGGTGATCCGGCTTAACACACGGTCCACCCTGACCGCGGCGCTGTCGCTGCTGAACCAGCCGCCGATGCGGGTGATGGAGAAGGCAGGGTTGCCTGTGACGCTCGCGGATGGGGAGGCGGTGCTGAAAGGCACGCTGGCGCTGCCGTTGAAAAAGGGCGGCAAGCCCGAAGACGTGCGCTATCACTTCGCGGGAGACCTGCTGGCGCTCTCGACCGATACGCTGGTCAAAGACCGCAGCCTTCAGGCCAGCAAACTGTCCATCACCGCCGACAATGACCGTATAACCATCGGCGGCGCGGGGCGTATCGACGGCGTGGGCTTCGACGGGGAATGGTCGCAGGCGATCGGCCCCGGCTCGGACGAAAGCCGCCTAACCGCGCAGGTGGCGCTGACCCCGGCGGGGCTCGAAGCCTTTGGCGTGGCACTGCCCCCCGGGAGCCTTCGTGGCGAGGGGCGCGGGCAGATTGCCGTGGACCTCAAGAAGGGCGAAGCGCCGCGCTTCACCTTGCAAAGTGATCTGGCGGGTTTGGGCGTCTCCGTCCCGCAACTGTCATGGAGCAAGGCGCCGGGCACCAAGGGCGAGTTGCGACTGGCGGGGCGTTTGGGCGAGACGCCGAATATCGACGCCTTTCAATTGAACGCGCCGGGGCTGCGGGTGGCGGGCTCCATCGACCTTGCCCCCGGCGGCGCATTGGACCGGGTGCGGATCGACCGGCTGCGGCGGGGCGACTGGCTGGATATCCCGTTGCAACTGTTCGGGCAGGGCAAGGGCAACCCGGTGCAGGTGGTGCTGGGCGGCGGCACGCTCGACATGCGCCGGGCCGAGTTCGGCGGGGCCGAGGGGCAAGCTGGGCCGCCGATGCGCGTGGCGCTGGACCGGTTGCAGATCACCGACACGATCTACCTGACCGATCTTTCGGGCACATTCGACACCGCCAAGGGGACGGACGGCGCATTCACCGCGCGGCTCAATGGCGGCACGCCGGTTCAGGGGCGGGTGCTGCCCCAAGCGGGGCGCAGCGCGGTGCGGGTGGTCTCGGACGACGCAGGTGGGGTGCTGCGTTCGGCTGGATTGGTGAAACAGGTGGTCGGGGGGAACCTGTCGCTCACCCTGCTGCCCGTGGGTTCGGGCGGCGCCTTTGACGGGCAGCTTACGGTCAGCGATGTCGCCATTCGCGACGCGCCGGGGATCGCGGCGCTGGTCAATGCCATCTCGGTCGTCGGGTTGATTAACGAGCTCAACGGCGATGGGATTTACTTTGACGATGTGGAGGCAAATTTTCGCCTGACCCCGAACCGATTGACCCTGACCGAGGCCAGCGCCGTGGGCGCTTCCTTGGGCCTGTCGATGGATGGGGTCTATGCGCTCGACAGCGGCTTGATCGACATGCAGGGCGTGATCTCTCCGGTCTATATGTTCAACGGGATCGGGTCGCTCTTTACCCGCAAGGGCGAGGGGCTGATCGGGTTCAATTACCGGCTCACGGGGGCCGCGAAAGACCCCAGCGTTTCGGTCAATCCGCTCTCGGCACTCACCCCCGGCATGTTCCGCGAGCTGTTTCGCCGTCCGCCGCCCCAGCCGCCACAGGTGCAGGGCCAAGCGAATCCGGTTGCCCGGGTGCCGGAGGAACGCTAAGCGCCGAAGCGACCCTGCCGCCAGACCCGGAGCCGCGCCGATGAAGCTTTCCGATTTCGATTTTGACCTGCCTGAGACCCTGATCGCCACCCGCCCTGCCAACCCGCGTTCCTCCGCGCGGTTGCTGGTGGCGGAGGGTGACACGCTGCACGACCGGCGCGTGACCGACCTGACCGACTGGCTGCGCCCCGGCGACCGATTGGTGCTGAACGACACCCGCGTGATCCCCGCGCGGCTGAGCGGCATTCGCCACCGCACCTCGGCCCAAGGGGCGGTGCAGGCCAAGATCGAAGTCACCCTGTTGGAGCCGCGCGGGGACGGCACTTGGTCGGCGCTGATCAAGCCGCTGCGCAAGCTGAAGATCGGCGAAGAGGTCGTCTTTTCCGACAATCTGCGGGCGACGTTGGAGGCGGTGGAAGACGGGCAGGGGCATCTGCGGTTTAACTGCGCGGGCGATGATTTCGACGCGGCGCTTAATGCCGCGGGGGCGATGCCGCTGCCGCCCTATATCGCCGCCAAACGCGCCGCTGATGCGCAGGACATGACCGACTACCAGACCGTCTTTGCCCGCCACGCGGGCGCGGTCGCGGCGCCCACAGCCTCGCTGCATTTCGACGAACCGCTGCTCGAAGCACTGGCCGCGAAGGGCATCACCTTTAGCCATGTTACCCTGCATGTCGGCGCGGGCACCTTCCTGCCGGTCAAAGTCGACGACATCTCGGAACACAAGATGCACGCCGAATGGGGCCGGGTTAGCGCAAAGGCCGCTGAAGAGATTGCCGCCACCCGCGCCGCCGGAGGGCGCGTGATCCCCGTGGGCACCACCGCCCTGCGCCTGATTGAGACGGCGGCGCGCGAGGGTGAGATCACCGCATGGGAAGGCGACACCGACATCTTCATCACGCCGGGGTTCAAGTTCAACGTGACCGACGGGCTGATGACGAATTTCCACCTGCCCAAATCCACGCTGATGATGCTGGTCTCGGCCCTCATGGGGGTGCAGCGGGTGAAGGACATCTATGCCCATGCCATCGGCGAGGGCTATCGCTTTTTCTCCTACGGCGATTCCTCCCTTCTGCTGCCTGAGGCGCAAAAACCCGCTTGAATGTCGCACTAGGGGGTGACTAGCCTGCGAATGCCGTCCATGGGAGGGCTTGGGCGAACAAGGAATTGACTGATGATTCAAGTGGTTTCAAGCGCATGGGCGCTTTTGCTGGGCATGTGCCTGTTGATGGTCGGCAACGGCATGCAAGGCACGCTGCTGGGTATCCGCGGCGGCATCGAAGGCTTCTCGACCTTCCAGATGTCGATCGTCATGTCGGCCTATTTCGTGGGCTTCCTCGGCGGATCGCGCATGGCGCCGGGGATGATCCGGCGGGTGGGCCACGTGCGGGTCTTCGCGGCATTGGCTTCGCTGATCTCGGCGGTGATGATCATCTATCCGACCTTCCCCAACACCATCGTCTGGTCGCTGGGCCGGGTGCTGATCGGCTTTTGCTTCTCCGCCGTCTACGTCACAGCGGAAAGCTGGCTGAACAACGCCGCCACGAACGAAAACCGCGGGCAGGCGCTCTCGGCCTATATGATCGTGCAGACACTGGGCATCGTGATCGCGCAGGCGCTTTTGCTGACCGCCGATCCCTCGGGCTTCGTGCTCTTCGTCATCCCCTCGGTGCTGGTGAGCATCGCGGTGACCCCGATCCTTTTGTCGATTAGCCCGACACCGCCTTTTGATACCACCAAGCCGATGAGCCTGCGCGAGTTGATGGACTTCTCGCCGCTGGGCTGCGTCGGCATGTTTCTTCTCGGCGGCGTATTCTCCGCGCAGTTCGGCATGGCGGCGGTTTACGGCGCCGAAGCCGGGCTGAGTGTCGGGCAGATTTCACTTTTCGTGGCCATGTTCTTCGTCGGCTCCGTGATCCTGCAATATCCCATCGGCTGGATCTCGGACCGCATGGACCGCCGCAGCCTGATCGTCATCGTCGCCACGCTCGGCGGTATCGGCTCGGTCATCGGGATGACGCTGGGCCATGTCTTCCCGATACTGCTGGCCACGGCCTTTCTGGTGGGGGGCATGTCGAACCCGCTCTACTCGCTGCTCATGGCCCACACCAACGACTTTCTTGAGCATGAGGACATGGCCTCGGCCTCGGGCGGGATGATATTTATCAACGGCTTGGGCGCGGTTCTGGGCCCGGTGATCACCGGTTGGATGATGGGCACGGCGCTTGGGCCGGGGGGCTTTTACCTGTTCACCGCCGTGCTTTTCGCCGCTCTGGCCGCCTATGCCTCCTACCGCAAGACGCAGCGTGCCGCGGTGCCGGTCGATGAGACGGGCAACTACGTGCCGATCTACCCCTCGGCCACTGCCGTGGCCGTGGAGATCGCGCAGGAATATATCATTGAAACGGAACAGGAGGCCGCCGAGGAGGCTGCCCAAGAAAACGCCGAAGCAGAGAAAAACGCCCCTGATAGCGATAACGATGTCGCGGATGACATAAAACGTGACTAGGCTTTTGCGGTAAGACGTTCTTAACTTTAACGAAACGCCCAGATTGCGGCAAAGGAGTGTGCGGGATGGCTGCCACAAATGCAGAACCCCAAGATGTACTAAATTTCTGGCTCGACGACGTAGGTCCGGCCGGATGGTACAACAGTTCCGAAACGCTGGATGCCGATATCCGCGCGCGTTTCGAGGGGCTTTGGGATGAGGCGCAGGCTGGCAAGCTGAACCATTGGCTGACCAATCCCACCGACGCGCTGGCCTTTCTGATCCTGACCGATCAATTCCCGCGCAACATGTTCCGCGACACGGGCAAGGCGTTTTCCAGCGACCGTACCGCGCTGGCGGCGGCAAAGCTGGCCATCGAAAAGGGGTGGGACATGCGGGTTGAGGCGCCCGCGCGGCAGTTCTTCTACCTGCCGCTGATGCATTCCGAGAACCTCTGCGATCAGGACCGCTGCGTCCGTCTGATGTGCGGGCGGATGCCGAAAAGCGACGGCAGCAACCTGTTGCATGCCCGCGCCCACCGCGAAGTGATCCGCCAGTTTGGCCGTTTTCCCTATCGCAATAAGGCGCTGTCACGCAGTTTCAGCGCGCAGGAGACATCCTATCTCGACGCGGGCGGCTATGGGCGGACGGTCAAGGACCTGCGCGCGGAACTTCAAGCGGCCTGAGCCTTGGGTAGGCCGGGGCAACACGCGTGGTTGTGGCGATTGCAAATATGGTTTAGCGGTAAACTATATTTGCAAACCCTAACGCGAGGTCCTTGCCATGGCTGCCAAATCCTTTGATCTGATCGTGATCGGTGCGGGGCCGGGCGGCTATGTCGCCGCGATCCGTGGCGCCCAGCTTGGGCTGAAGGTCGCGGTGGTCGAGCGGGAGAATCTCGGCGGCATCTGCCTGAACTGGGGCTGCATCCCCACCAAGGCGCTGTTGCGCTCTGCCGAAGTGTTCCACCTGATGCACCGGGCCAAGGATTTCGGTCTGGCGGCGGATAAGATCGACTATGATCTTGCCGCCGTGGTCAAACGCTCGCGCGGCGTGGCCAAACAGATGGAAGGCGGGGTCAAACACCTCCTGAAGAAAAACAAGGTCGAGGTCTTCATGGGCGAAGCCTCGATCCCCGCGAAGGGGAAAGTCTCCGTCAAAACCGACAAGGGCGGCGAGGAGTTGACGGCCAAGAACATCGTGCTGGCCACCGGCGCACGGGCCCGTGAATTGCCGGGGCTAGAGGCAGACGGCAAACGCGTCTGGACCTACCGCCACGCCCTGCAACCTGTGCACGACCCCAAGAAACTACTGGTTATCGGGTCCGGTGCCATCGGCATCGAATTTGCGAGCTTTTACAACACCCTTGGCGCCGATACCACGGTGGTCGAGGTGATGGACCGCGTGCTGCCTGTCGAAGACGAAGAGATTTCGAAGTTCGCCAAAAAGGCATTCGAAAAACAGGGCATGACCATCATGCAAAAGGCCACGGTCAAGAAGCTCGACCGTGCGGACGACAAGGTCACCGCCCATATCGAACGGGACGGCAAGGTCGAGAAGCTTGGGTTTGACACCGTGATCTCAGCCGTTGGCATCGTCGGCAATACCGAAGGGCTGGGGCTGGAAGAGCTCGGCGTCAAGGTTGACCGCACCCATGTCGTGACGGATGAATATTGCCGCACCGGGGTCGATGGGCTCTTTGCCATCGGCGACATCGCGGGGGCGCCTTGGCTTGCGCATAAGGCCAGCCACGAGGGCGTCATGGTGGCCGAGCTGATCGCGGGCCAGAAACCCCATCCCGTCAAACCCGAAAGCATCGCCGGCTGCACCTATTGCCACCCCCAAGTCGCCTCCGTCGGTTTGACCGAGGCGAAGGCCAAAGAGCAGGGCTATGACATTAAGGTCGGGCGCTTCCCCTTCATCGGCAATGGCAAGGCCGTGGCTTTGGGGGAGCCTGAGGGGCTGGTGAAAACCATCTTCGACGCCAAAACCGGCGAACTTCTGGGTGCGCATATGGTCGGGGCCGAGGTGACGGAGCTGATCCAAGGCTATGTCGTGGGCCGCCAGTTGGAGACCACGGAAGAAGACCTGATGAACACCGTCTTCCCGCATCCGACGCTCAGCGAGATGATGCATGAATCCGTGCTCGACGCTTTCGACCGCGTGATTCATATGTAAAGCGCGCGGGGCAGGGCGCGCCCAACGCGACTTGCCCCGTCGCACTTCGGCCAAACCGTCGGGAGCCATGTCGTGGTCAGCCTAAACCGTGTCGTCATGCACCGCAGCACCCGCCGGATGATTGACCGTTTGAACCCTGAAACGCTTGATGCCGCCGAGATCTCCGGCAAGTTCGGCAAACGGTTCACGTTCAAGAGCTACACCCAGTTCGCCTATCCGACCTATGACATCTGCGTAGGTCCCTTCACCGATCCTGCGAGCGGTGCCGTGCGGCAGTTCGATCTGATCCTCGCCAATCAGGTTTGGGAGCATCTCGACCGGCCCTTTACGGCCTTGGGGCATGTTCAACAGATGCTCAGGCCGGGGGGATATTTCTGGATCGCCGTGCCGTTTTTCATCCCCTTTCATGCCGCCCCAAATGACAACTCCCGTTGGTCCGCCCGGGGCCTGAAGAACCTGCTGATCGAAGCCGGGTTTGAGGCGCATCGGATCACCGCCAAACAATGGGGCAACCGCGCCGCCGCCGCACGCAATCTAGAACCCGACTGGCCCCCGGCTTTCGACAAGACCACGGATGATCTGACCAACGACCCCAAGATGCCGCTCTGCGCATGGGCGCTGGCTCAAAAGGCTTGAGGGCAGATGGCTGAACACACCTCCTTTCTGCGCGTCTTTGCGCTTTGGGCCGCGGGGCTGGGGGCGGCTGCGCAATATGGCAAGATGAGTGTCATCTTCGACCTGCTGCCGGATATCTACCCGCAGGCCGGGGCGGCGCTCGGGTTCTTGGTCTCCTTGGTGGGCGGTGTCGGTATCCTCCTTGGTGTCGTGGCGGGGCTGGTGGTCGCCCGGGTCCGCTATCGCCGCGCGCTTCTCTTCGCCCTCTGGCTCGGCGCGGCCGTGTCGGCTTTTCAGGCGTTCTTGCCGGGTTTTGGTTGGATGCTGGCCAGCCGCGTCGTCGAAGGGCTGTCACATCTGGCCATCGTCGTCGCCGCGCCGACCCTCATCGCGCAGCTTAGCGTTGTGAAAGACCGCGGGTTTACCCTGACCCTCTGGGGCACCTTCTTTGGCGTCGCCTTCGCGGTCCTGACGCTTTTCGGCCGTCCGCTCGCTTTGACCTTGGGTGTGCCAGCGCTTTTCGCCGTTCACGCGGCTTATATGGCGGGCTGCGCGCTGGTGCTCTCCACCAGTCTGCGCAGCTTGCCGGAGGAGGGCGCGCAGCCGCCTTTCTCCCTGCCGCAGATACTTCGCGATCACCTTGTGATTTACCGGTCACCCTTCCTCTCCGCCCCGGCGGCGGGGTGGTTGTTCTATACATTCAGCTTCGTCTCTATCCTCACTGTCTTGCCGCCCTACCTCCCCGAGGCATGGCGGGCGGTCACCATGGCAGCCATGCCGCTCACCAGCATTGCGGTGTCGATGACCATCGGCGTGGCCCTGCTGCGCCGCCTGCCAGCGGTTTACGTCGTCCAAACGGGCTTTGGCCTCTCGGCCCTTTCCATGGTCTGGCTCTGGCTCGCCCCCGGCACCCCGCTGGCCTGTCTGGCGCTTGCAGGGGCTATGGGGCTGATCCAAGGGGCAAGTTTCACCGCTGTGGCACAGCTGAATACCGGCCCCGCCGCGCAGGCACAGGCCAACGGCGCGGTGGCGCAGATGGGCAACCTCGGCAACAGCCTTGGTACGCCGGTCATGGCCTTCGGCCTGGCAAGCTTCGGCGGTGCGGCGCTGCCGCTACTCGCGGGCGGGGCTTTCGTTATGGGGCTTGTGGCACATCTTCTCCTCGGTGCGGCCCGACGTCGCAGGCGGCACGTTCCTGTTTAGTTCTCACTTTTCCGTTGGAAAACACTGCATCAGCACCTATGTACAAATCGTTAAGAGGGGCATGTGATGGCTGAGCTGAAGAATATTGAAGTGCGCGGCGCGCGCGAGCATAATTTGAAGAACATCGACGTGGATATTCCACGGGACCAACTCGTTGTAATCACCGGGCTTTCTGGTTCCGGCAAGTCAAGCCTTGCGTTCGACACGATCTATGCCGAAGGGCAGCGGCGCTATGTGGAATCGCTCTCGGCCTATGCCCGGCAGTTCCTTGATATGATGCAAAAGCCGGATGTGGATCACATCTCCGGCCTCAGCCCCGCCATCTCGATCGAGCAAAAAACCACGTCGAAGAACCCAAGGTCGACCGTCGGCACGGTGACCGAGATTTACGACTACCTGCGTCTGCTCTTCGCCCGCGTTGGCACGCCCTATAGCCCCGCCACCGGCAAGCCCATCGAGGCCCAGCAGGTGCAGGATATGGTCGACCGGATCATGACGATGGAAGAGGGCACGCGGGCCTATCTGCTGGCCCCCATCATCCGCGACCGCAAAGGGGAATACCGCAAGGAATTCATTGAGTTGCGCAAGCAGGGGTTCCAGCGGGTCAAGGTGAATGGCGACTTCTACGATCTGGATGAGCCGCCCACCTTGGATAAGAAATTCCGTCATGACATAGACGTCGTCGTCGACCGGATCGTGGTGCGCGAAGGTTTGGAAACGCGGCTTGCGGACTCGCTTCGCACCGCGCTCGACCTTGCCGATGGGATCGCCGTGCTAGAGACGGCCCCCAGCGAAGGTGAGCCGGAACGCCATACGTTCTCCGAGAAATTTGCCTGTCCCGTCAGTGGCTTCACCATCCCGGAGATCGAGCCGCGGTTGTTCTCCTTCAACGCGCCATTTGGGGCTTGCCCGTCTTGTGACGGCCTTGGAGTCGAGCTTTTCTTCGACGAACGTTTGGTGGTGCCGGATCAAAACCTAAAGATCTATGATGGTGCGCTGGCGCCTTGGCGTAAGGGGAAGTCACCTTACTTTAAGCAAACCATCGAAGCCATTGCGAAACATTATAATTTTGACCAGAGGACCCGTTGGAAAGACCTGCCTGAGAAGGTCCAGAACGTCTTCCTCCACGGCTCCGGTAAGGAGGAGATCACCTTCCGTTATGACGAAGGCGGCCGCGTCTATGAGGTGAAGCGGGTGTTCGAAGGCGTCATCCCCAACATGCAGCGGCGCTACCGCGAAACCGATAGTAATTGGGTGCGCGAGGAGTTCGAACGCTATCAGAATAACCGCCCCTGCGGCACCTGCGGCGGCTATCGCCTGCGGCCCGAAGCGTTGGCGGTGCGGATTGGCCCGCGCGACGGTGGTGAAGATGAATTGCTGCATATCGGCAAAGTGGTCGAGATGTCGATCCGCGAGGCTTTCGACTGGTGCAAGACGGTGCCAGACCATCTGACCGATCAGAAGAACGAGATTGCCCGGGCCATTTTGAAGGAAATCCGGGAGCGTCTTGGCTTCCTAAATAACGTTGGTCTTGAGTACCTTACGATGTCACGTTCAAGTGGTACGTTAAGTGGTGGTGAGAGCCAGCGCATTCGTTTGGCGAGCCAGATCGGCTCGGGGCTGACGGGCGTTCTCTACGTTCTTGATGAGCCGTCGATTGGTCTGCACCAGCGCGACAATGACCGTCTGCTCGATACATTGAAGAACCTGCGCGATCAGGGGAACACCGTGATCGTGGTGGAGCACGATGAGGAGGCCATCCGCGAGGCGGATTACGTCTTTGACATCGGGCCGGGGGCCGGGGTGCACGGCGGGCAGGTTATAAGCCATGGCACGCCGCAAGAGGTAGCAGCCGATCCGAATTCTGTGACGGGTCAATACCTTACCGGCGTTCGCGAAATCTCGGTCCCGGCGAAGCGGCGCAAGGGGAATAAGAAGAAGTTGCAGGTGGTAAAGGCCACTGGCAACAACTTGCAGAATGTGACGGTGGACTTTCCGCTGGGGAAATTCGTCTGCGTGACGGGCGTGTCGGGGGGCGGCAAATCAACCCTGACGATTGAAACCTTGTTCAAGACCGCTTCGATGAATCTGAACGGTGCACGACAGACGCCTGCGCCGTGTCAAACGATCAAAGGGTTGGAGCATCTCGATAAGGTCATCGACATTGACCAACGCCCGATTGGGCGGACTCCGCGTTCTAATCCAGCAACTTATACGGGGGCCTTCACCCCGATCCGCGACTGGTTTGCCGGGCTGCCGGAGGCCAAGGAGCGCGGCTATAAGCCCGGGCGCTTCTCCTTCAATGTCAAAGGGGGGCGTTGCGAGGCCTGTCAGGGCGACGGGGTCATCAAGATCGAGATGCATTTCCTGCCGGACGTCTATGTGGAATGCGAGACCTGTAAGGGCGCGCGTTATAACCGTGAGACGCTAGAGGTGAAGTTCAAGGGCAAGAGCATCGCAGATGTCCTTGATATGACTGTAGAAGATGCGCAGAACTTCTTTGCCGCGGTGCCGTCGATCCGTGAGAAGATGGACGCGCTGATGCGGGTTGGTCTTGGGTATATCAAGGTCGGTCAACAGGCCACGACGCTTTCGGGCGGTGAGGCGCAGCGGGTGAAGCTCAGTAAGGAGTTGAGCAAACGCTCGACCGGGCGCACGCTTTACATTCTGGATGAGCCAACCACCGGTTTGCACTTTGAAGACGTGCGTAAGCTTCTGGAAGTGCTGCATGAATTGGTTGATCAAGGCAACTCCGTCGTGGTGATCGAGCATAACCTCGACGTGGTGAAGACTGCGGATCACATTATCGATATTGGCCCCGAGGGCGGTGATGGCGGGGGCCGTGTTGTGGCCACGGGTACGCCCGAAAAGGTCGCGGAAGTGGCCGAGAGCTACACGGGGAAGTATCTCAAGCCCATGTTGCGTAAGGAAACGAAAGTGGCGGCGGAATAACCGCCGCCACTTCACCGTGTCAGTTATGTTAGGGGCTTAGCCCTTATATCCGCGCTGTTCGAACCGCGGGAGCATGGCGGAGAAATCTTTGCCCTTGCCGCCTTCCTCTTCGACGAAGCGGGTGTAGAGCTCTTTCGCCAGCGCGCCCATGGGCGTGTCGGCATTGGCCATTTCAGCGGCTTGCTGCGCGAGGCCAAGGTCTTTCAGCATCAACTCCGCCGCGAAGCCCGGTTTGTAGTCATTGTCGGCAGGCGACTGCGGACCGACTCCGGGCGCAGGGCAGTAGGCGTTCATCGACCATGAATAGCCGGAGGACGTGCTAACCACGTCGAACATCCGCTCACGATCAAGGCCCAGCTTGTCGGCGAGTGCGAAGGCTTCGCAGGTGGCGATCATCGTGGCGCCGAGGATCATGTTGTTGCAGATCTTCGCGGCTTGGCCCGCGCCCGCGTCGCCGCAGTGCACGGCCTTTTGACCCATGATGTCGAAGAGCGGTTTGGCTTTCTCGAAGGCCGCCTCCGCACCGCCTGCCATGAAGGTGAGCGTGCCGCCCTGCGCACCGCCGATGCCGCCGGAGACGGGGGCGTCGACAAAGAGCAGCTCGGCTTTCTGCGCCGCCTCTGCCGCGAAACGCGCGCTTTCAACGTCCACGGTGGAACAGTCGATCAGCAACGCACCCGGGGCCATATGGGCGACAGCTTCTTCGGCGACTTGGCGCAGGATTGCGCCATTGGGCAGCATGGTGATGACGACTTCGGCGTCGGTCACCGCTTCGGCGATGGTCTTGGCTTCGGCGACTCCTTCGGCGGTGGTGCCAGCCACGTCATTGCCGCGCACTGTATGGCCCGCGGCGGCGAGGTTGGTCGCCATCGGGCCGCCCATATTGCCCAGACCGATGAAACCGATTGTGAGTTTGCTCATGAATTTTCCTCCAACTTCAATTCGTTATCGCCCAAGGGGGCGAGCATGGCTGCGACATCGGCCTGCGGTACGTCCCAATCGGCGTGTTGCCATCTGGGGCTGCGATCCTTGTCGATGATCGCGGCGCGCACGCCTTCGATGAAGTCGCCTTTTTCCAGTGACCGCGCAGTAAAGCGGTATTCCTGTTCCAGTGCCGGGATCATGCCGATACCGGGGCCGCGCAGACGGCGCAGCATCTCAAGCGTGCAGGCCATCGACAGCGGCGAATTGCGGCGCAGGATCTTGAGGGTATCGGCGGCGAATTCGCTGTCGGACATGGAGAGCGTGACTTCGACTTCCTCTAAGGTCTCCGGCGCGAGAAGGTGATCTACCTCTTCCTGTACCTCCGCCAGTTTGGACGGGGGCGGGGTGGTCGCCGCACGGTCGAGGATGAAGGGGTCGCCGTTCTCCGCCAATTGCGCGATGAGGTCGGGCCATTCGGTTTCGGGGACGAAGTAGTCGGCAAAGCCCGCGTGGAGCACATCACCCGGCCCCATGCGTGCCCCGGTGAGGCCGAGGTATTCGCCCATCCGCCCCGGCGCTTGCGCCAGCAGCAGCGTGCCGCCCACGTCTGGCACCAGTCCGATGCCGCATTCCGGCATGGCGATCTTGCTCGTCTCGCCCACGACGCGGTGCGAGCCGTGGCAACCGATGCCGACGCCGCCGCCCATGGTGAAGCCCTGCATGAAGGAGATCACCGGTTTGGGGTAGCCATGCAGCTTGTTGTTGAGCCGGTATTCATCGGCCCAGAACTGCCGGCCGAAATCGTAATCGCCCTCCTTGCCGGTCTGGTAGAGTTGCGCGACGTCGCCGCCAGCGCAGAAGGCTTTCTCGCCCTCCGCATCCAGCACGACGACTGCGACCTCCGGATCGTCGCGCCAGTCGTCGATTGCCTTCTCGATGGCGATACACATGTCGTAGCTCAGCGCGTTCAGCGCTTTGGGCCGGGTCAGGGTGATGCGGCCCGCGCGCCCCGTTTTGCGGATGTTGATGTCACTCATGGGGGCCTCAGCGGTTCTTGAGCATGTCGCGGGCGACGATCACGCGCATGATCTCATTAGTGCCTTCGAGGATCTGGTGCACGCGCAGGTCGCGGACCAGTTTCTCGATCCCGTAGTCGGCAAGGTAGCCATAGCCGCCGTGCAGTTGCAGGCACTGGTCGACGACCTTGCTGCCGGTCTCGGTCACGAATTTCTTGGCCATGGCGCAGAACTTGGTGGCGTCGGGCGCGCCGGTGTCGAGCTTCCACGCCGCTTGGCGCAGGAAGGTGCGCGCGGCCTGCAACTCGATCTCCATATCGGCGAGGCGGAACTGCAGCCCCTGGAACTGGTCGATGGTCTGGCCGAAGGCCTTGCGGTCGCCCATGTAGTCCAGCGTCTTGTTGAGCGCGGTCTGCGCCGCGCCAAGCGAGCAGGCGGAGATGTTAAGACGCCCGCCGTCGAGGCCAGCCATGGCGTATTTAAAGCCCTTGCCCTCTTCACCGACAAGGTTCTCGGCCCCGATCTTGCAATCGTCGAACTGCACCAGCGCCGTCGGCTGGCTCCGCCAACCCATCTTGTCCTCGAGCCCGCCGAAGCTGAGGCCCGGGGTGCCGTCCTCAACATAGACGGTGGACACGCCGCGCGCGCCCTCGTCGGAGGTGCGCACCATGGTGACATAGGCATCCGAATAACCGCCGCCTGAGATGAAGGCCTTGGTGCCGTTCAGGGTGTAGCCCTCGTTGCTGCGCTCGCAGCGGGTTTTGAGCGCGGCGGCGTCGGAGCCGGAGCCGGGTTCAGTGAGGCAGTAGCTCAGCACCGTCTCCATGGTCAGCACCTTGGGCATGACGCGCTCTTTCATCTCGTCACTGGCGAAAGTGTCGAGCATTTTGGCGCACATGTTGTGGATCGAGAGGAACGCCGCGACCGAGGGGCAGGCCATCGACAGCGCCTCGAAAACCAGCGTGGCGTCGAGGCGCGTGAGCCCCGCGCCGCCGGTCTCTTCGGAGACATAGAGCCCGCCGAAGCCCAGCTCGCCGATCTGCGGCCACAACTCCTTGGGGATGGTGCCGTCCTTTTCCCACTGATGGGCATGGGGGGCGATATTGTCCTGCCCAAAGGCATGGGCCATGTCGAAAATGGCGGTCTGTTCCTCGTTCAATGCGAAATCCATCGCGGCTCCTCCCTGAAGTCATGTGTCCTTGGAACTGAACACTTGTTTAATTCTATCAGCCGAAAGGAGCCGCAACAAGCGTCACAGATCGGCGTGGTATTCCTCGATCAGATGGCGGACGACAGCCTCGCCGCCTTGGCCCTCGGGCGCGTCGGCCCAGACTTTGCGCTGGCGGTCGGCAGAGGTGCCCTCTTTCACCACATCCCGCAGCGCGCAGACCTCATCCAGACACCCGAGCGCTTCGGCATCCTCGGCGATCATGCCGATGATCTCTTCGAAAATCTGGTCGAAGGGTTTGAGGGTCGGCCCGCCGAAATCAATCAGCGTCTCGTTCACGCCGTAGCGCTGCGCGCGCCAGCGGTTTTCCTCGATCAGGAAACGGTCATACTCACGCCAGCGCAGGTTGCTGTCGCGCAGGCGCAGCAGGAAGCGGGCGATGGATTGCGTCAGCCCCGCCAGCCCAAGCGCATGTGACAGGCGCGGTTGCACATCGCAGATACGACTTTCCAGCGTGGGATAATGTGTCGAAGGGCGCAGGTCCCACCAGATTTTCGACTGGTCGGGGATGATGTCGAGGTCGATCAACGCCTGCGTGCTGCGTTCATATTCCCCCCAGCTATGAAGCAGGGGCGGCAGGCCGGTTCGTGGCATGCTTTCCATCACCGCAAGTCGGTAGGAAGCCAACCCGGTGTCTTCGCCCTGCCAATAGGGCGAGGAGGCCGAGAGCGCCAGCAGATGTGGCAGGAAATAGGAGAACTGCGGCATCAGATCGATGCGCAGGTCATCGCCCTCTATCCCCACATGCACATGCATCCCGCAGCTCAACATGCGGCGGGCGACGTTTTCCAACTCGTTCTCGATCTTGGCGTAGCGTTCCTTATGGGTGATCTCCTGGTTCTTCCAATCCGAAAACGGATGGCAGGACACGGCGATGGGGGCGAGGTTATGTTTGGCGGCATGTTTGGCGATGGTGCTGCGCAGGTGGCGCAGATCGTCGCGGGCCTCGGCCACAGTGGCGCAGGGTTTGCTGCCAATCTCGATCTGACAGAGCAGCATCTCGGGGCTGACCTGATCGCCAAGGTCTTTGCGGCAATCCTCCATCAGCCCTGCGGGCGTGTCGGCCAGCGCCAGTGAATCCTTGTCGACCAGAAGGTACTCTTCTTCGATACCGATGGTGAATTCTTTTTGCATGGCGCTGGCCTCGTTCAATGGGGCCGACTGCCGCGGGGGCAGCCGGCGTGATGGATCACTCCATCACGGGGATGGAGAACTCGCCACCCTCCTTGATGCCGCTCGGCCAACGGGCCGTGACGGTTTTGGTGCGGGTGTAGAACTTGAACGCATCGGGCCCGTGCTGGTTCAAATCGCCGAAGACGGATTTCTTCCAGCCGCCGAAGGTGTGATAGGCCAGCGGCACCGGGATCGGCACGTTCACGCCGACCATGCCGATGTTGATGCGGTTGGCGAAGTCACGCGCCGCGTCACCGTCACGGGTGAAGATCGCCGTGCCGTTGCCGTATTCATGGTCCATCGCAAGGCCAAGCGCCTCTTCGTAGTCCTTGGCGCGGACGCAGGTCAGCACGGGGCCGAAGATTTCCTGCTGGTAGATGTCCATGTCCTTGGTCGCGCGGTCAAACAGGTGCGGGCCGACGAAATAGCCGTTCTCGTAGCCTTGCAGTTTAAAGTCGCGCCCGTCGACGACCAGTTCCGCGCCCTGATCGATGCCGGTCTGGACCAGACGCTCAATGTTGGCCTTGGCGGCGGCGGTGACCACGGGGCCGTAGTCCACGTCATTGCCCGCGGTGTAGGGGCCGACTTTCAGCTTCTCGATGCGCGGCACCAGCTTCTCGATCAGACGGTCGGCGGTTTCCTCGCCCACCGGCACGGCGACGGAGATCGCCATGCAGCGTTCGCCCGCGGCACCGTAGCCCGCACCCACCAGCGCGTCGGCGGCCTGGTCGAGGTCGGCGTCGGGCATGATGATCATGTGGTTCTTGGCACCGCCGAAGCACTGCACGCGTTTGCCGTTGGCACAGCCGGTAGCATAGATGTACTCGGCGATCGGGGTGGAGCCGACGAAGCCGATGGACTGGATCACGTCATGGTGCAGGATCGCGTCGACCGCTTCCTTGTCGCCGTTGACGACCTGCAGGATGCCCTTGGGCAGACCGGCTTCTTCCAGCAGTTCGGCCAGCATCAGCGGCACGGAGGGGTCACGCTCGGACGGCTTGAGGATGAAGGCGTTGCCGCAGGCGATGGCGGGCGCGAACATCCACATCGGGATCATCGCCGGGAAGTTGAAGGGCGTGATGCCCGCGGTGACACCCAGCGGTTGGCGCATGGAGTACATGTCGATGCCGGGGCCCGCGCTGTCGGTGAAGTCGCCCTTCAGCAGTTCCGGCGCACCGATGCAGTATTCCACCACTTCGAGACCACGCTGCACGTCGCCTGCGGCATCGGGTAGGGTCTTGCCGTGCTCGCGGCTCAGCGCTTCGGCCAGCTTGTCCATGTCGCGGTTCAGCAGGGCCACGAATTTCATCAGCACGCGGGCGCGGCGCTGCGGGTTGGTGGCGGCCCATTTCGGCTGTGCAGCAAGGGCGTATTCCACGGCCTTGTTCAGCTCTTCGCCATTGGCGAGCGGCACCTTGGCCTGCACCTCGCCGGTGGCGGGGTTCATCACGTCGGCAAAGCGCCCGGAGGTGCCCTTAACGTGTTCGCCGTTCAAATAATGCGTCATCTCTTGCATGATCGGTCTCCTCTATGGTTGGCGGCACGATAGCCTTGCAAAAAGAACCGGAACAGAGGAAGGATGGCAAAACCGTCTTGCATTTTTGCAAAGTGTGGGGGCAGATAGATGGATCAAAATTGGGACGACCTGCGGCTGTTTCTGGCCGTCGCACGAGAGGAAAGCTTGTCTGGTGCGGGCAAGCTGCTGCGGCTCGATCCCGCAACGCTGGGCCGCCGCATGGCGCGGTTGGAAAAGGCGTTGCAAACCGTCCTCTTCGTGAAATCGCCGCAGGGCTATATGCTGACCGAAGCAGGGCGAGACCTCATGCAGCGGGCAGAGCGGGCCGAACAGGCGATGCGCGCGGCCACCGCCGGGGTGCAGGTGCAAAGCGATCAGCTTTCGGGGCAGATCCGTGTCGGCGCGCCCGACGGGGCGGCGAACTATCTGCTGCCACAGGTCTGTGCGGCGATTGCCGCGAAGAACCCCGATCTGGACGTGCAGATCATCGCATTGCCGCGCGTATTCAACCTATCCCGGCGCGAAGCGGATATGGCCATCGGGGTAAGTGCGCCCACGGCGGGGCGGTTGGTGGTGCAGAAAGTGACGGACTACCACCTCCATCTCGCCGCCGCGGAAAGCTATCTGGCACAGCATCCTGAGGTGACCGCCGTGGGCGATCTGCAAGGGCACCGGATGGTCGGCTATATCCCCGATATGATCTTTGACCGTGAGTTGGATTACCTCGCCGACCTTGGCATCAGCCGCGTGGCGCTGGCGTCGAATTCCGTATCCGTACAGGTGCGGATGATCCAGCAGGGCGGGGGAATTGGGGTCGCGCATGACTTCTCGCTCGCCGCGACGCAGGGGGTGCGGCGCATCCTCACCGATGCCGTGAGCCTCAAACGCGCCTTCTATCTGATCCGCCACGCCGATGACCGCCGCAACGCGCGGTTGGCGGCCTTTGCCGAGGCGCTGGCCACCGGACTGCGGACCGAGACCGCGCGGCTGGAGGCGCGGGCCTCGGGGCGGGCTGCGCCAAAAGCTTGACAGAAAAGGATTTCGCGGTGACGCTGGAGGTGACTTTGCCCTGTACCCAAGGAGGCGCCAGATGCTCGTATCGCAGATTCTCAAGACCAAGCCCGATGACAAGGTGGTGACGGCCAAACCCGGATTGGCGATCTCCGAAGCGGCGGCGATGCTGGCCGAGAAACGGATTGGGACGCTGGTGATCTCGGCCGATGGCAAGACGCCTGATGGGATCCTGTCTGAGCGGGACATCGTGCGCGAGCTGGGCCGTGCGGGCGCGGGCTGTCTGGAGCAGGCGGCCGAAACCCTGATGACCCGCAAATTGGTGACCTGTAGCCGCGATGACCGGTCCGATGCGGTTCTGCAAAAGATGACCGATGGGCGGTTCCGCCATATGCCGGTGCTGGAGGACGGCGAGTTGGTGGGGCTGATCTCCCTCGGCGATGTGGTCAAAGCACAATTGCAAGAGCTGTCGATGGAGAAACAGGCTCTTGAAGGCATGATCATGGGCCACTGAAGCGGCCTTTAAACTGTGGCACCCGCCGACTGACGACGGGGCAATGCTATCGCTAACCGACTTGCGCTTGGGGCGGTGAAATGATTGGCTGCGCCGCAACGCAGCAGATACGCAGGACAATTACATGCGCATAGCCCTTTACCCCGGTACGTTCGACCCGATCACGCTGGGGCATATCGACATCATCCGCCGCGCGGCCCGTATGGTCGACCGGCTGGTGATCGGCGTGGCCATCAACCGCGACAAGGGGCCGTTGTTCACCCTCGAAGAACGGGTCGCCTTGATCGAAGCGGAGTGCGCGCAATTGGCCGAAGAGACCGGCGTCGAGATCGTGGTGCATCCTTTCGAAAACCTGCTCATTGACTGTGCCCGCGACGTGGGCGCCCAGACCATCGTGCGCGGCCTGCGCGCCGTGTCCGATTTCGAATATGAGTTCCAGATGGTCGGTATGAACCGGCAGCTAGACGATTCCATCGAGACGGTCTTCTTGATGGCCGAGGCCACCCATCAGGCGATTGCCAGCAAATTGGTGAAAGAGATCGCGCGGTTGGATGGGGATGTCAGTAAATTCGTGACGCCGGCGGTGAATAAGGTGCTGATTGAGCGGTTTTCGCAGAGGTAGCGTTTGGAGTGGTGAGTGGGCCGCGTGAGGCGTGGTTCTGCGAGGTATTTTTAAAAGGATGAAGGGGAGGGGCGTGGCGCTTGATTAGCGGCCGCGTCTTTTTTTGGCTATGGGGGCGAGCGATTGGGGGAAGGTTACCGCCAGAAGGCCACCCATTCGATCAGCGCGAAGAGTTTCTTGCCGAGATAGATCATATGGTCGGCCCCATAGACATAAAGGTCGACCGCCATCGCCCCGGCGATGACGAGGGCCAGCACGATGGCGATGGGATTGGTCATGGTGTGGCTCCGGCCCGGGAATGGCCTGATATTACAGCCACATCCTCGCCGTGCAAGCCTCAGCCCAGTTTGCCCATGGCGACGGCCACATCGGCCATGCGCACCGAGAAGGCCCATTCGTTATCGTACCACCCCAGCACGCGCACCGTGCGGCCTGCGACGACGATGGTCTGGTCGGGGGCGAAGATGCAGCTTTCCTCGGTATGGTTGAAGTCGATGCTGACCTTCTGCTCGGGGTCGTAGGCCAGCACGCGTTTCATCGGGCCATCGGCGGCGGCGCGGGCGGCGGCGTTGATCTCCTCGACGGTCACGTCACGGCTGGCTTGGAAGGTGAGGTCGACGGCCGAGACATTGGGGGTGGGCACGCGCATTGCGGTGCCGTCGAGTTTGCCCTTCAGCGCGGGCAGCACTTCGCCCAGAGCCTTGGCAGCGCCGGTGGAGGTGGGGATCAGCGCCATGGCGGCGGCGCGGGCGCGGTAGAGGTCGTTGTGGCGGCGGTCGAGCGTTGGCTGGTCGCCGGTGTAGCTGTGGATCGTGGTCATCAGGCCGCTTTCGATGCCCACGGCCTCATGCATCACCTTGGCCAGCGGCGCGAGGCAGTTGGTGGTGCAAGACCCGTTGGAGATCATCCGGTCGGAGACTTCGAGCTGGTCATCGTTGACGCCGTAGACGATGGTCTTGTCGACGTTCTTGCCCGGCGCCGAGAGGAGCACGCGTTTGGCGCCGTTTTCGAGGTGTACATTGGCCTTGTTGCCGTCGTTGAACTTGCCGGTGCATTCCAGCACCACGTCGCAGCCGGACCAGTCGAGCTCTTCGAGGTTGTAGGTCGACATCATCTCGATGTCGTTTTGGCCGAGGTTCATGTAGCCGTCGTCGATCTGCACCCCGCCCGGGAAGCGGCCATGGACGGAATCGTATTTGATGAGATGCGCCGCGGTGCTGAGCGGGCCGGTGGCGTTGACCTTGATCACTTCGATATCATCGCGCCCCGAGGCCGCGATATGGCTGAGCGTACAGCGGCCGATGCGGCCAAATCCGTTGATGCCAACTTTGATGGTCATGGTGCATTCCTTGTCTCGGGCCGCGCGGGTGGGGGGCCGTATGTCGGGGTCGCGGGTTCTATATCCGGCAGGAGCGGTCAGGGGAAAGGGGCAAAACCAAATGATTTCCATATGTTAGCGTTAAACTTGCATGTTAGCGGTAAAGGTCGCATCGGCTTCGGACTTGCCAGATGGGCTGCACATGCTACTTCGGATGCAGCACGCAAAAAGGGGCATGGAATGAGCGGTTTACTGGCACTTGTGGATGACGTGGCGGCCATCGCCAAGGTTGCAGCGGCGAGCGTGGATGACGTGATCGGGCAGGCGGCCAAGGCGGGCTCTAAAGCGGCGGGCGCGGTGATCGATGATGCCGCCGTGACGCCGAAATATCTGCATGGGTTCAAGGCCGAGCGTGAGTTGCCGGTGATCTGGCGGATCACCAAGGGGTCGTTGCGCAACAAGCTGGTCTATTTGCTGCCCGTGGGTCTGCTTTTGGCGAATTTTGCGCCATGGGCGATCCCGCCGCTTTTGATGCTGGGCGGGGCTTACCTGTGTTTCGAGGGGGCCGAAAAGGTCGCCCATGCGCTGGGTTGGGGGCATGGGCATGAGGATTATCCCGATAAGGAGAAGGTGGTCGAAGACCCCGCGCAGCTGGAGGAGAAGAAGGCCGCGGGCGCGATCAAGACTGACTTTATCCTGTCGGCGGAGATCATGACCATTGCCCTTTCTGCGATCCCCGAAAGCAACTTTTGGATGGAGGCGGCGACGCTTGCGGCGGTGGCGATTATGATCACCGTGGCGGTCTATGGCGCTGTCGCCTTGATCGTCAAAATGGATGATGTGGGGCTTGTGATGGCGAACCGGGGACGGTTTGGCCTGACGCGGAGCCTGGGCCGCGGTCTGGTCCGCGGGATGCCGGGGTTCCTGAAGCTGCTGACCATTGTCGGGACCGCGGCCATGCTTTGGGTCGGTGGGTCGATTATCATCCACGGGTTGGAGCAGATGGGTTATGCCGCACCTTACAAATGGATTCATGACATCGCCGTGACCGTTGGTCATGCAGTGCCGGCGCAGTTCCAAGGGGCCGTCGAATGGATCACCACGGCAGGGTTTGACGGGATCTTTGGTCTGGCGCTTGGTCTTGTTCTGATCCCAATCGGGGAAAAGATCGTGACGCCGATCTGGCGTAAGGTGTTTCATAAGGCAGCCGTTTAAGAGCGACCTAATCTGGTAAATGAAAAAGGGGGCGACGGATGAACCGTCGCCCCCTTTTGGTATTGTATGACCCGCAGATCAGAGCAGCGCTTTGGCCTTCTCTGCCACGTTCTCTGCGGTGAAGCCGAAGCGCTCGAAGAGTTCTTCCGCCGGGGCAGAGGCGCCGAAACGGTCCATGCCAACGAAATCCGCCTTGCCGTATTTGCCACGCTCGCCAAAAAGCCACTGGTCCCAGCCCTGACGGGCACCGGCCTCGATCCCGACGCGCACGGCGCCACCGGGCAGGACGCGCTTGCGGTAGGCTTCGTCCTGCGCGGCGAAGAGTTCCATGCAAGGCATGGAGACGACGCGGGTGCCAATGCCTTCGGCTTGGAGCAACTCACGCGCGGCCAATGCGACATGCACCTCAGAGCCGGTGGCAATCAGGATCACCTGACGCTTGCCCTCGGCATCGGCCAGCACATAGGCGCCTTTTTCGGTGAGGTTGTTGTTTTTGTGCTCCAGGCGCACGGTGGGCAGGCCCTGACGGGTCAGCGACAGAACCGATGGCGTGGTTTTCGCGGTGAAGGCGATTTCCCAAGCCTCTGCCGTTTCCACCGCGTCGGCGGGGCGGAAGACGTAGGTGTTGGGCGTGGCACGGCTGATCGCCAGATGTTCGATCGGCTGGTGGGTCGGACCATCTTCGCCAAGGCCGATGCTGTCATGGGTCATGACGAAGGCCGTGGGGATTTGCATCAAGGCCGCCAGACGCATCGCGGGGCGCGCGTAGTCGGTGAAGCACATGAAGGTGCCGCCATAGGGGCGCAGGCCGCCGTGCAGCGCCATGCCGTTCATTGCCGCGGCCATGCCGTGCTCACGAATGCCCCAGTAGACATAGCGCCCGCCACGGTTGTCGGTGTCGAAGATGCCGAGATCGCTGGTCTTGGTGTTGTTCGAACCGGTCAGGTCCGCCGAGCCGCCAACGGTTTCCGGCAGGATCGGGTTCAGCACTTCGAGGGCTTTCTCGCTTGCCGCGCGGGTCGCCATCTTGGGCGCGCCTTCGGTGATCTGCTTTTTGAAGGCCTTGACCGTCGCGCTCATCTTTTTCGGCGCGTCGAGGGCGAGGGCGCGGTTGAAGGTCTCGCGCTTGGCGCGGGGCAGTTTGTCGAAACGCTCTTCCCAGTCGCGGCGGGCGTCGGCGCCGCATTTGCCGATCTCTTCCCAAGCGGATTTCACGTCAGCGGGCACTTCGAAGGGGCCGGTGGTCCAGCCATAGGCGGCTTTGGCTTCGGCCATCTGGTCAGCGTCGGTCAGCGCGCCGTGGCCTTTCGAGGTGTCCTGCGCGGCGTGGCCGAGCGCGATATGCGTCTTACAGGCAATCATCGAGGGCAGGTCAGTGGATTTCGCTTCGGTCAAGGCCGCGTCGATCTCATCGGGGTTGTGGCCGTCGATCTCAATCACATGCCAGCCGGCGGCCTTGAAGCGGGTGACCTGATCGGTGGTGTCTGACAGGGTGACGGGGCCGTCGATGGTGATGTTGTTGTTGTCCCACATCACGATGAGCTTGCTCAGCTTGTGACGGCCGGCCAGCGTGATTGCCTCTTGGCTCACGCCTTCCATCAGGCAGCCGTCGCCGGCGATGACATAGGTGTAATGGTCCACGACCTTTGCACCGTATTGCGCGCGCAGCATCTCTTCGGCCATGGCGAAACCGACGGAATTGGCGATGCCTTGGCCCAGCGGGCCGGTGGTGGTCTCAATCGCATCGGCGAGGAAGTTCTCCGGGTGGCCCGCGGTGCGCGCGCCCATCTGGCGGAAGTTCTTCAACTCTTCGATGGGAAATTGCTCATAGCCCGTCAGGTGCAGCAGCGAGTAAAGCAGCATGGAGCCGTGGCCCGCCGACAGGATGAATCGGTCGCGGTCGGGCCAAAGCGGGTTGGACGCGTCGAACTTCAGGTGCTTTTCGAAAAGGACGGTGGCCACATCGGCCATGCCCATCGGCATGCCGGAGTGGCCGGAATTGGCGGCGGCCACGGCATCGAGGGTCAGCGCGCGAATGGCGGTGGCCTTGGACCAGTGGTCGGGGTTTGCGCTTGCGAGGGCTGTCAGATCCACGGGGGCTTCCTTTGGGGCTGTGGCAGATTGGGCTCGTGCATACCAGCGATGGGGCAAAGTTCAAGCACAACTGGGGTGCGCGGGCGGGTCCGGCGCGACCCGTAGCGCGGGCCAGAGTGAACTTGGCGGCTCAAGTCGCTGAAACGAAAGGGGGGGCGCAATTTGAGCGCGCTTTGGCTAGGATTGCGAAAACCGGCTGATACGGGCGATTCGCGCGCGTGACATTGGGCGGGGCGCGCGCTATCTGCGGGACGGGCCGCCGCAACAGGGCGCAGCCCGGGGCACGGCAGGCGAAAACGCCGCCGAGAGAGCAGGACGAGTGAGGAGAATTCATGCGGATGAGTGAACTTGAAGACTATCAGCGCCGCATCACGGCCGCGATGGACCAGATGGCCAAGGGGGTGGACCGGCTGAGCGCCGCGCCCGCAGAACCGGATGAAGATATCGTGCAGGCCTTGGAAGAGGAGCGGCAAGCCAACGCTCAGCTGACCGACCGGGTCAAGACGCTGAAGGAAAGCCATCAGGACGAATTGAACGACCTGCGTGCGCAGATGGACTTTAACAACGACCGGGTGACCCAGCTTGATATGGACGTGCAGCGTCTGCGTCAGGCGAATGAGCAGCTGTCGGCGGCCTGTGAGCAGTTGCGGCTGGCCAATGCCGAGGGGCTGGCCGATCCCAAGCTGATCGACACCGCCGTGATTGCCGAGTTGGAAAGCCTGCGCGCCACCCGCGCGATCGAGATGGCCGAGATCGACGCGGTATTGACCGCGCTGGCCCCCTTGGTCGAAGAAGGCGAGCCGGAAGTTGAAGCTGCGGATGAAACGGGGGCAGAGGCCAAAGCCGAAGCGCCCGCGCCCGAGACAACTGCGCAAGACGATAGCGCCGAAGAAGAACCCAAGTCAGGAGGGGCCGACTGATGCCCGAGGTACGGATCACCATTGGCGGCCGCCATTTCGAGGTCGCCTGTCAGGAAGGTGAAGAAAGCTATCTGCAATCCGCCGCCAAGATGCTGGACGACGAAGCCCGCGTGCTGAGCGATCAGGTGGGCCGCATGCCCGAGGCGCGGATGTTGCTGATGGCGGGCCTGCTTCTGGCCGACAAGACCGCAAGCGTCGAGGATCGCATCGCAGAGTTGCGCGCGGAACTGGCCGAGCGTGAGGCCGAACTCACCAGCCTGCGCAACGTCAAGGTCGAGCCTGAGCGGATCGAAGTGCCGGTGGTGCCGCAGGGGGTGAAAGACACCCTTGCTGAAATCGCCGCCCGGGCCGAGGCGCTGGCCGCCGAGATCGAGGAGAAGGCGGGCAAATGAGGCGGGTCCTCAGGGCAGCCTTTTGCGCGCTGCTCTGGGCCGCGCCCGCGGGGGCCGAAACCTCCGCCGTTACTTACATTTGTGAGCGCGGCGTTTCGGTGCCGGTGGTCTATGTGCCCGATGCCGATCCGGGCGTGGCAGTGCTCTATGTCGAGGGGCGGTTGATCCAGTTGCGCCGCCTGCCATCCGCCTCTGGCGCGCGCTATGGCTGGCCTTCGGACGGTGCGGGCTATGAGTGGTGGGAGCATCAGGGCCGTGCTTCGCTGGCTTGGCGGGCAGGGGCGGGCGACGGGATGACCCCGATTTATAGCGACTGTTTGCCTCAGGACTAACAGCGCGGGATTGCGGCGCGGGCTGCAATATGCTCTGGGAGGCGCGAAACGCACCCCTGCGGCGCGACCACCTAACGCGCCCCTGCGGCGCGACCACCTAACGCGCCCCTACGGCGCGACCACCTAACGCGCCCCAACGGGGCGACCCTCCGTGACGCAAAATCAGGACGCCCTCAGATGACCACCAAACCCCGCATCATCGTCTCAAGTGACCACGCCGACATCGCCCTGCGCCAAGACATCGCGCGCCATGTGGCCGAACGCGGGTTCACTGTCGAAGACATCGGCCCCGCCACGGCGGAAAGCACCGATTACCCCAAACATGGCGAAGCCGCTGCACGGCGCATCGCGGCGGGGGAATTCGATCTGGGCATTTTGATCTGCGGCACGGGGCAGGGCATCATGATGGCGGCCAACAAGGTCAAAGGCATCCGCTGCGGCGTGTGCAGCGACACCTTCTCGGCCAAGATGATCCGGGCGCATAATGACGCGAATATGCTGTCGATGGGCGCGCGGGTGATCGGCGGCGGTCTGGCGCTTGAGATCGTGGATGCCTTTCTCGACACCGAATTCGAAGGCGGGCGGCATGGCCGCCGTGTCGATATGATCTCGGCCATCGAAGACTGAGCTGCCCCCCGGCCTTACATACAAAAACACCCCGGAGCGCGAAACCGCTCCGGGGTGTTTTGTTTGACGCGGGCGCCCGGCTTAGCCGTTGGCTTCGCGGATCTTGTCGGCGGCTTCCTTGTCGAAGGCGACGCCGTTCTCGTCGAACAGGGTGTCCAATTCGCCCGACAGCGTCATCTCGGTGATGATGTCGCAGCCGCCGACGAATTCGCCTTTGACGTAAAGCTGCGGGATGGTCGGCCAGTCGGAGAAATCCTTGATCCCCTGACGCAGGTTCTCATCCGCCAGCACGTTCACGTCGCTGTAGTTCACGCCCATGTAGTTCAGCACTCCGGCCACGCGGCTGGAGAAGCCGCACTGCGGCATTTCTTTCGTGCCTTTCATAAACAGAACCACGTCATTCTCGGTGATCTGTTCCTTAATCTGGCTTGCGGCATCGCTCATGTCATTCGTCCTTCGTATCTGGTTTCTTGAACGCAGCGTGATAGCGCCGCGCATAGGTTTCGTCGTCGGCCCAGGGTTTGACCTCAACCTCGGCCCCGCCAAGGAAAAAGCCGCCCCGCTTCTTGGTCCAATTCGTATGCCCGCGCTCTAGGCTTTCGTTGCGCCGCGCGGTGCGGGCCACGGCATCCAAATCCAGCGCCTCCATCCCCAGCGGCACCTTGCCGGTCTCAGGCCGGGGTGGCTGGCGCTGCGACAGCGGCACATGCTGGCCGCGCCGGGCGCGGTGCTGGGCATAGGCGGTGGCGGCGATCCCGCTCACGACTGCCGCAGCGACCCAGCCCCACATGGTTAGTCCGGGGTCCGGGTGGTCAGCGCCAGCGCGTGCAATTCGCCGTTTGACCCGTCCATCTTGCCCTTGAGGGCCGCATAGACGGCGCGCTGCTGCTGCACCCGGTTCATGCCGCGAAAGCTTTCGTCCACGACCATGGCCGCCATATGCACGCCATCATTGCCTTCGACGGTGATCTTGGCATCCGGAAAGGACGCGCGGATCAGGTCTTCGATTTCGCTGGCTTGCATGGGCATGGGGTGGCTCCGGCTGTTGTGAGTGCTTGGGCTAGATGTAGTGCCGCAGGCCACGGCGTGCAAGGCGAAGCCGAAGGCCGGATCGGCCATTGACCTTTGCCCCTATTGCGACACACTTTGCGCCCTCACGTTGAAAGGACAACCGATGGACCGGATCCCCGAACAAGCGCTCGACTGGGCCGAGGCCGGAGAGCCTGTGGCCCTTGCCACGGTGGTGGAAACATGGGGCTCCGCCCCCCGCCGCGCAGGCGCGCAACTGGCGGTGGCGGGCGACGGCACGATGATGGGGTCCGTCTCGGGCGGTTGCGTCGAAGGGGCCGTGGTGGTCGAGGCTCTGGAGGCGTTGGAGGATGGCCGCACGCGGCTGTTGGAATATGGCGTCAGCGATGGTGATGCCTTTGCCGTGGGGCTGGCCTGCGGCGGCACGATCAAGGTGCTGGTGGAGCCGGTGGGGCCGGAGGCGCTGAGCCTCGAGATGCTGCGCGAGTTGGTGGCAAGGCGCGCGGCCCGTAAGTCGGTGGCCTATGAGGTGGCGTTGGACGGCAGCGACCGTCGGCTGACAGAGGCGGGGCATGATGACCGCTTTCGCCGCGACCGCTCTGGCGTGGAGGATGAAACCGGGCGGTTCATCGCCATCCACAATCCGCCGCTGCGGCTGGTGATCGTGGGCGCCGTGCATATCGCGCAGCATCTGGTGCGCATGGCGACAGAGGCGGGGTTCGATCCGATCGTCATCGACCCGCGGGAGGCTTTCGGCTCACCCGCCCGTTTCCCCGATTGCCAAGTGGTGAACGATTGGCCCGATGCCGCCCTGCGCGAGATCGGTGTTGACGCGCGTACCGCCGTGGTCTTGCTGACCCATGACCCGAAACTCGACGATCCGGCGCTGCATGTGGCGCTCGGGTCCGAGGCTTTCTATATCGGCGCGCTCGGCTCGACCCGGACGCAGGCCAGCAGGCTTGATCGGCTGGCGGAAGCAGGTGTGGCGGCAGAGCAGGCGGCGCGTATCCACGGGCCGGTCGGCCTCGATATCGGCGCGGCCAGCCCGGCTGAAATCGCCGTGTCGATCCTTGCCCAGATGATCCAAAGCCTGCGCCGCCCATGAGGTTTGGCCCGGTCCCTTTGAGCGCGGCTTTGGGCGCGACGCTGGCCCATTCCGTCGCCGTTGAGCAGGGGCGGCTGCGCAAAGGCCGCGTGCTGACCCAAGAGGATATCGCAGCGCTGGAAGGCGCAGGCATCGAAGAGGTGATCGTCGCCCGGCTCGACCCCGGTGATATTGATGAGAACGCAGGTGCCGCGCGATTGGCCGAAAGCCTCTGCGGTTCGGGCCTGCGGATGTCGAAACCCTTCACCGGGCGGGTGAACCTGCTGGCCGATGGGCCGGGGGTGGTGGTGATGGACCGCGCGGCGCTTGAGGCGGTCAATGCGGTGGACCCGATGATCACGCTGGCCACCGTGCCACCCTATCAGCAGATGGGCGAAAACGGCATGGTGGCGACAATCAAGATCATCTCCTACGCCCTGCCTGAAAGCACAGTCGCGGCCGCCTGCACGGCGGCGGGAGAGGGCGCCTTGCGCCTCGCGCCGCCTGTGCTGCGCGATGCCACGCTGATTATTACCGACGTGCCCGGCGGCGCCGGTGACAAGGGCCGCGCCGCGGTGGAGGGGCGGCTGACCGCGCTTAATGTGACCCTGCGCGATGTCGTAACCGTCCCCCATCGCAGCGCCCCGCTGACCGAGGCGATTGCCGCGGCTGAGACCGATCTGGTCCTGATCCTCACTGCCTCCGCCACGTCGGACATCAATGACGTGGCCCCCTCCGCCCTGCGCGCGGCGGGGGGCGAGGTGACGCGCTTTGGTATGCCGGTCGATCCGGGCAATCTGCTCTTTCTCGGCCAACTTGGCGCCCGCGCGGTGATCGGCCTGCCGGGCTGCGCCCGTTCGCCCGCGCTGAACGGGGCGGATTGGGTGCTGTCGCGGCTGGTCTGCGGCATTCCCGTCACCAGCGCGGATATCGCGGCGATGGGGGTGGGCGGCTTGCTGAAAGAGATCCCCACGCGCCCGCAGCCGCGCAGCCCCGGCAAAAGCGCGGGCAACGGCTGAGGCAAAACCTTAGGAAAATATATGTTCTCAACTAGGGCTTGTCGTGCTTAACTGATCTCAACAAGCGTCAGACTGGGAGGAAGAACATGACACAGGTCAAGATGACCGTGAACGGCAAACCCGCGTCGGGAGAGGTCGAGGGCCGCACTTTGCTGGTGCATTTCCTGCGCGATGATCTGGAACTGACCGGCACCCATGTGGGCTGCGACACCAGCCAATGCGGCGCCTGCGTGGTGCATGTGAACGGCAATGCGGTCAAAGCCTGCACCATGTTCGCGGTCGAGGCCGATGGCGCCGAGGTCGAGACCATTGAAGGGCAGGCGGCCCCCGATGGCACGCTCAGCACCATCCAACAGGCGTTTCAAGATCACCACGGGCTGCAATGCGGCTTTTGCACGCCGGGCATGGTGATGTCGGCGGCGGCGCTGCTCAAGGAAAACCCGAAACCTTCGGAGGCCGAGGTGCGCCATTACCTTGACGGCAACATCTGCCGCTGCACCGGCTACCACAATATCGTCAAAGCGATCATGGCGGCCAGCGGCCAAGAGGTCAGCGCGCTGGCGGCAGAGTAACGTTGGAAGCAGTGTCGCGCTGAGCAGACCGGTGATGGCGGAGGGAGGACCGCCAGAACCGGAACCCGCGTGACGGATCAGGTGCATCGCACCGCCACCAAACGGGAGGATATTATGCCAAAGGATTTTGAACCGACGAGCGGTATTGGGGCCAGCAGCAAAAGACGGGAGGATGTGCGCTTTCTCACCGGGGCGGGGCGCTATACCGATGACATCAACCTGCGCCGCCAGACCCATGTGTTTTTCCTGCGCTCGGATGTGGCCCATGGGCGGCTGACCGGGGTCGATACCTCTGCCGCCGAAGACATGCCCGGCGTGCTAAAGGTTTTCACCGGCGCAGATTTCGCCGAAGTGGGCGGGATGCCCTGCGGCTGGCAGGTGACCGACAAACACGGTCAACCCATGCAGGAGCCGAAACACCCCGTGCTGGCCCATGAAAAGGTCCGCCATGTGGGCGAGCCCATCGCCGCCGTCGTGGCCGAGACGCTGGCGCAGGCCCGTGACGCCGCCGAGGCGATTGTTGTCGATATTGACGAGTTGCCCGCCGTGGTGAACATGAAAGACGCGCTGAAAGACGATGCGCCCAAGGTGCATGACGACCTGACCAGCAACCTCTGCTACGACTGGGGTTTCGTGGAAGAGAATAAGGAGGCGGTGAACAAAGCCTTTGACGAGGCCGCCCATGTCACCACGTTGGAACTGGTCAACAACCGCCTCGTCGCCAACCCGATGGAGCCGCGCGTGGCCATCGGCGATTACAACCGCTCGGACGGGGAGCATACGCTCTATACCACCAGCCAGAACCCGCATGTGATCCGTCTGCTGATGGGCGCCTTCGTGCTGGGCATCCCCGAGCACAAGTTGCGCGTGGTGGCCCCTGACGTGGGCGGTGGCTTCGGCACCAAGATCTTTCACTATCAGGAGGAGGCCTTCTGCACCTTCGCGGCCAAGGCGGTGGGGCGTCCGGTCAAATGGACCTCAAGCCGCTCGGAAGCCTTCATGTCCGACGCCCATGGCCGCGACCATGTCACCAAAATCGAACTGGCGCTGGATGCGGAGAATAACTTCACCGCCCTGCGCACCGATACCTATGCCAATATGGGGGCCTATCTGTCGACCTTCGCGCCCTCGGTGCCGACCTGGCTGCACGGCACGCTCATGGCGGGGAATTACAAAACGCCGCTGATCTACGTGAACGTTAAGGCGGTCTTTACCAATACCGTGCCAGTAGATGCCTATCGCGGGGCCGGTCGGCCCGAAGCGACCTATCAGTTGGAGCGTTTGATCGACAAGGCCGCGCATGAGTTGCAGGTCGATCCAATCAAACTGCGCCGCCAGAACTTCGTGACGGAGTTTCCCTATGCCACACCGGTGGCGGTGGAATATGACACGGGCGATTACAACGCCACGATGGACAAGCTCGAAGAGATCGCCGACCACGCGGGTTTTGAAGCCCGGCGCCGTGAGAGTGAGGCGAAGGGGAAGCTGCGCGGCTTTGGCGTGAACTGCTATATCGAGGCCTGCGGCATTGCGCCGTCGAACCTTGTGGGCCAACTCGGCGCACGCGCGGGGCTTTATGAAAGCGCGACGGTGCGGGTCAACGCCACCGGCGGGCTGGTCGTGATGACCGGAAGCCACAGCCACGGGCAGGGGCATGAGACCTCATTCGCGCAGGTGGTGGCCGATATGATCGGCATCGACGAGAATATGGTCGAGATCGTCCATGGCGACACCTCCAAGGTGCCGATGGGCATGGGCACCTATGGCTCGCGCTCGCTCGCGGTGGGCGGCAGCGCCATGGTGCGCGCGACCGAAAAGATCATCGCCAAAGCCAAGAAGATCGCAAGCCACCTTCTGGAAGCCTCGGAAGGGGATATCGAGTTGAAGGATGGGGCCTTTAGCGTTGCGGGCACGGATAAATCCGTGGCGTGGGGCGATGTGACGCTTGCCGCCTATGTGCCGCATAACTACCCGTTGGAAGTGATCGAACCGGGGCTTGAGGAAACCGCCTTTTACGACCCGTCGAACTTCACCTATCCGGCGGGGGCCTATGCCTGCGAGGTCGAGTTGGACCCTGAAACCGGCCATGTCACCGTCGAACGTTTCACCGCTGCGGATGATTTTGGCAATGTGGTGAACCCGATGATCGTGACGGGCCAAGTCCACGGCGGTCTGGCCCAAGGTATCGGTCAAGCGCTGTTGGAGAACTGCGCCTACGACGAGGACGGCCAACTGCTTAGCGCGTCTTACATGGATTACGCCATGCCGCGCGCAAGCGATTTGCCGTTTTATGACGTGGATCACTCCTGCCAGACGCCTTGCACCCACAACCCCTTGGGCGTGAAAGGCTGTGGGGAGGCGGGGGCCATCGGCTCCCCGCCTGCGGTGGTCAATGCGGTGCTTGACGCCATGCGCGCGGGCGGGAAGGACATCGGCCATATCGACATGCCGGTCAGCCCCGCGCGGGTCTGGGAGGCGATGAATGGCTAAGCGCCTGCTGAAGATTGGTTTGAGAAAAGAGGCGACGCTCGGGCGGCCTCTGGGAAGGATGAAAGATGTATGATTTCGAAGTAGAGCGCCCCAGCAGCGTGGCGGATGCGGTCAAGGCTGTGGGGCAGGAGGATGCGCAACCGCTCAGCGGCGGTCAGACGTTGATCCCCACGCTGAAGGCGCGGCTGGCGATGCCCTCGGTTCTGGTGTCGCTGGCGGGGATCGATGCGCTCAAAGGGGTTGAGATGCGCGATGGCGCGCTTTGGATCGGTGGCGGCACGACCCATGCCACGGTCATGCGCGAGGCGGCGGAGAGCTACCCGGCGCTCGCCAGCCTCGCCGCACGGATCGGCGACCCGGCGGTGCGCAACCGGGGGACCATCGGCGGATCGCTCGCCAATAACGACCCCTCTGCCTGCTACCCGGCGGGCGCTCTGGCCAGTGGCGCGACGATTGAGACCGACCGCCGCGAGATTGCCGCGGATGACTATTTCCAAGGCATGTTCACCACCGCGTTGGAGGAAGGGGAGATCGTCACCGGCGTCCGTTTCCCCATCCCTGAGGCCGCGCATTACGAGAAATTCATCCAGCCCGCCTCGCGCTTCCCGCTGGTCGCGGCCTATGTCGCGCGCCTCGGCGATGGGGTGCGCGTGGCAATCACGGGTGCGTCGAACGACGGTGTCTTCCGCTGGAGTGAAGCCGAAACTGCCCTGTCGGAACGGTTCGCGCCGGAGGCGTTGGAGGGGCTGACACTGGACGCGGGTGACATGATCAGCGATCTGCACGGCAGCGGCGCCTACCGCGCCCATTTGTGCGGCGTGATGACCCGCCGCGCTGTGGCCGCCATCGCCTGATAGCCGATAACAGCAGCGTAAACCTTTGCCGCGTCCTTATAGGGGGCGCGGTATTTTCATGGGGTAAGCTCTTGATATTGGATAGCGGAACCAGCGCCCCCATCATGCGTTGGGTGACAAGCGCTGCCCGAACGGCGTTCCCGTAATGATGAGGACGTGAAAATGAAAAACCTACTGAGATCTACGACTTCGCTGGGTCTGAGCCTTGCCTTGGCTTTCCCGCATGGCGCCTTTGCGCAGGAGCAAAATCTGAATGAATGCGGCCCCGTGGGCGAAGCGACCGAATTCCCCTGCGCATTCGACGATCAGACGGTAGAGAGTGCCGAAGAGCTTCGTGTTATGGCCGGGCTGAGCGGTGAGGCCGAGGCGGAAGTCGAAGCGGAAGGTGAAGCAGAGGTCGAGGCCGAGGCGGAAACCGAAGCCGAGGCGGGTTCGCTGCTGGATCAGGCAACTGGCGCGGTTGAAGCGACGGGTGACGCTGCTGCCGCTGCTGTGAACGACGTGACCGAACAGGCCGAAGAGGCCGCCGATGCAGCAGAGGCGCAGGCTGAAGCCGCAGCCGAGGCGGCAGAGGAAACTGCGAGCGAAGCGGAAGCGGAAGCCGCAGAGGCCGAAGCCGAAATGACCGCCGAGACTGAGAGCGAGGTCGAAGTCGAGGAAGAGGTTGAGACCGAATCGGAAGTTGAAGCCGAGCAGGAAAGCGAAGTCGAGGTTGAGGCCGAGGCCGAGATTGAAGACGACGCCGAGGCCGAGACCGCGCAGGACGTGGAAGCTGAAGCCGAAGCGACCGCTGAAGCTGATGCCGAGGTGACCGAAACCGTAGAAACCGACGAAAACGCCGAAGCTGCGACTGACGCGGAAGCCAATGAGACTGTGGTCGAGACCTCGGAAGAAGCCGAGGCCGAAATGGAAGCCGAAACCAGCGGCGAAGCAGTCGGCGAGGAAGACAACGCCGGTCTGACCGAAGAGCAGATCCAAGCCCGTGAAGAGCGCCGCGAAGCCCGCCGTGCCGAACGCCGCGAAGAGCGCCGTGAGCAACGCCGCGCCGAGCGTGAAGCTGCCGCCGCCGCCGCCGCTGCTGCCGAAAGCGATGCGGACGCCGAAGTCGTGACCGAAGAAGTTACCGAAGAAGACGTGCGCAGCTCGGACGAAGACTTCGAAACCGAAGTGACTGCCGCAGGCGAAGCCGATGCCGCCGCCGCTGAGGACGAAGACAGCGGGATGTCGGACTTCGAAAAAGCGCTGCTGCTCGGCCTTGGGGCCGTGGCTGTCGGCTCGGTTCTGAACAATGGTGAGAAGATCGTCAGCCGCTCCGGTGACCGTGTGGTCGTGCAGGACGACACTGGCGAGTTGCGCGTGCTGAAGGACGATAACGCTCTGCTTCGCCGCCCCGGTGACGAGGTGCAGACCCAGACTTTCGACGACGGCTCCACCCGGACCATCGTGACCAAAAGCGACGGCAGCCGGGTCGAGACTATCCGCTCGCGCGATGGCACCGTGCTGCGCCGGACGAACTTCGATGCGCAGGGCCGTGAATATGTGCTGGTAGATGACCTCGTGGAAGAGCGCGAAGTTGTCGTGAACGATCTGCCGCAGGTTCAGCAGACCCAGCAAGCACAGCGCGCCAGCACCCAAGACGAAGCCGCGCTCCGTCAGGCGCTGCAAGCTGAGATGCGCAACGATCAGGGGCGGACATTCTCCCTGCGTCAGGTGCGTGAAATCCGTGAGGTACGCTCGCTTGCGCCGGAACTGGAACTCGATGCCGTACGCTTCCCCACTGGCTCCGCCGCGATCCAGCCTGAACAGGCCCGCGCGCTTGCCAATATCGGCACCACACTGCGTGACCTGATCCAGAAGGACCCGCGCACCGTGATCCTCGTCGAAGGTCACACCGATGCGGTTGGCGATGCGAGCTATAACCTCGCCCTGTCGGACCGCCGCGCGGAGACCGTGGCTCTGGCGCTGACCGAGTACTTTGATGTGCCGCCCGCCAACCTGATCACGCAGGGCTATGGCGAGAGCCAGCTGCGCGTGCCGACCACGTCGGCGGAACCTGCGAACCGTCGTGCCGTGGTGCGCAACATTACAGGTCTGCTGCGCTAAGCAGACAAACACCCCAAACAGAAAACGCCCCCGGAGCGATCCGGGGGCGTTTTGCGTTTTTGGATGGTGAAGGTGCCAGTCGGGCCCGTCATGCGGACCCGATTGAGCTGATCACTTGTTGGGCAGCGGCCCGATCACCATGACCATTTGGCGGCCTTCCATCTTGGGGAAGTTCTCCACCCGGCCGATCTCTTTGGTGTCGGCAGCGACGCGCTCCAAAAGCTCACGACCGAGGTTCTGGTGCGCCATCTCGCGGCCACGGAACCGGAGGGTAACCTTCACCTTGTCGCCACCTTCAAGAAACTTGAAGACATTGCGCATCTTCACATCGTAGTCGTTCTTGTCCGTATTGGGACGGAACTTGACCTCTTTGATCTCGATGATCTTCTGTTTCTTGCGGGCTTCGCTCTCGCGCTTTTGCTGTTCATATTTGAACTTGCCGAAATCCATGATCTTGCACACGGGCGGCTTGGCATTGGGCGAAATTTCAACAAGGTCGAGGCCGGCTTCGTCGGCCATTTCCATGGCACGCTGCGGCGTCACGACGCCGACGTTTTCGCCATCTGCACCGATCAGGCGGATTTCGGAGGCACGGATCTTGTCGTTGACGCGCGGGCCGGTGTCACGTTGGGGCGGCGCGTTATGAGGTCTGCGAGCGATGGTGATGGTCCTTTGATTGTTACCTAATTCCAGAATGCAAGGTAAACCCGCGAGGGGGCATCTTCAAGTCGCAAAATCACGCTATGCGTGGGGTTTGCGGCGATTTACCCTTGATCTGGGGCGAATGTGGCGCAATTCACGGCTATGCGGCCCCGGGGGAAATCTTTAACCTCGCGGGGCGTAGATTAAGGGGAATGGAATGAAGAATCTGGTCTGGTTGGTTGTGGCGGCGCTGATTGCGCTGGCGGGCTATATGCTTTTCACCGGCAAGGGGCCGCAAGAAGTGGCCATCGAAGCTTCTGAGGCGATAAATGCGCCCGAGGTGGCCGAAGATATGACCAACGCCGCCGAAGACGCCGCCGATGCAATCGCAGGCAGCGTGGATGCCGCCGGGGAGGCGATCAGCGATGCCGTGGATGACGCAACCGAGAGCGCCAATGACGCGGCGGAGCCTGCGGCGCAGAATTAAGCTGCCCTGCGCAATGCGGAAAAGCAAAGGCCGCGTCCGGGGAACCGGGCGCGGCCTTTGCTTTGGTTTGATCCGTCTGGCGGGTTACTCGGCGGCGGGCTTCATCTGGAAACCTTCCTTAACCTGATCGGCAGGGGTCACCGGGTAGTCGCCCGAGAAACAAGCGTCACAATATTGCGGGCAGTCGGCGTTGCGGCCTTCGGCTTCGCCCACCGCGCGGTAGAGACCGTCGAGCGAGATGAACTTGAGACTGTCGACCTGCAAGTGGTCGCGCATCTCATCCTCGGACATGGTCGCCGCCAGTAGCTTTTCGCGCTGCGGGGTGTCGACGCCGTAGAAACAGGGCCAAGCCGTGGGGGGGGAGGCGATCCGGAAGTGCACCTCTTTCGCGCCCGCGTCGAGGATCATCTCTTTGATCTTGCGCGATGTCGTGCCGCGCACCACCGAGTCGTCGACCAAGATCACCCGCTTGCCCTTGATCAGCGCGCGGTTGACGTTGAGCTTGAGACGGACCCCCATGTTGCGGATCTGCTCGGTCGGCTCGATGAAGGTCCGGCCCATGTATTGGTTGCGGATGATGCCCATCGCGTAGGGGATGCCGGATTCAAGGCTATAGCCAATCGCCGCCGGGGTGCCGCTATCAGGCACAGGGCAGACGAGATCGGCCTCCACCGGGCTTTCCTTGGCCAGTTCGCGGCCAATATTCTCACGCGTTTCATAGACCGAACGACCACCGAGGATGCTGTCGGGGCGGCTGAAGTAGACATGCTCAAAAATACAGAAACGCGAGGCGACACGGCGGAAGGGGAAATGGCTTTCGACCCCTTTCTCGGTGATCACCACCATCTCGCCCGGTTCGATCTCGCGGACGAATTCCGCGCCGATGATGTCGAGCGCGCATGTCTCCGAGCTCAGCGCCCAGCCATCGCCGACACGGCCCAGCACGAGCGGGCGCACGCCCAGCGGATCGCGCACGCCGATCAGCTTGGTGCGTGTCATGGCAACGACCGAAAAGGCCCCCTCGACCCGGCGCAGCGCATCTTCCATCCGCTCGGGGATGTTTTGCTGCAAGGATCGGGCCATCAGGTGAATGATGCACTCACTGTCGGATGAGGATTGGAAGATCGAGCCCCGCTCGATTAACTCACGGCGCAGGGCGTTGGCATTGGTGATATTGCCATTATGGGCAATCGCGGCTCCGCCCATGGCGAACTCACCAAAGAAGGGCTGCACGTCGCGGATCGCGGTGGGGCCCTTGTTGCCAGAGGTCGAATAGCGGACGTGACCGATGGACAACTCGCCGGGCAGGGTCTGCATCACATCCTGCGAGGTGAAGTTGTCGCGGACATAGCCAAAGCGGCGGGCCGATTGGAAACCGGCGGCGGGATCGTAGCTGACGATGCCGCCAGCCTCTTGTCCACGGTGCTGGAGGGCGTGCAGGCCAAGGGCCACGAAAGTGGCGGCATCGGCAACGCCAACCACGCCAAAGACGCCGCATTCCTCCTTCAGTTTATCCTCATCTCCGCTGTCGCGCAGATAGGAAGTGTCAAAGGGATGGGCGGGCGGCATGTGCTTGGACAACGGGGCAACTCCGAATCCGGGTGAGGTCGCTGCCTATGTAGGGGCTTCGCAAGCGGCTGTCACCCCGCATGTCGCCTGCGGGGGGCATGAGGCAGGATAAAGCGCCGCATTGCCCGCCAAGGAGGCGGCCCCCGTAACCTGCCCAGCCCAAACGCAAAACAGGCGGCCATTATGCTCTGGCCGCCTGTCTAAAAGGATTGTGTTAAGAGGTTATGAAGGCCTTAGGCGCTACATTTGCCCACCAGCGCCTCATAGCGGTTGGTGATCCAGCCGAGCGCCTCTTGCGGGTCTTTTTCTTCGATCTGGCCGGTGAAGCGCGAGAATACGGCGGCGGAGCGGCTGTTTTCGACCATTGTGGTCCGCTCACCGGTGATGACGGTGTCGTAGACGAAGAAGGCAATCGCGACGAGCAGCACGCCGCGCACGACTCCGAAGATGAAGCCAAGCCCTTGGTCCACGCCGCCCAGCATTGAGCGGTGCACGAGCGAGGAGAAGAGCGGCGTGAAGAGCGAGACCACGATAAGCGCCGCGGCAAAGACCAGCGCGAAGGCACCGATCACCGACAATTCGCAGCTATCGGCCAAAAAATCGCCTACATAGGGCAGTTCACGCACCAGCGGTTCGACCTGCGGCGCAAAAAGAAAGGCCAGCACAGCCGCTGCAATCCAGCCGACAATCGCCATCAACTCGCGCACCAGCCCACGGCCATAGGCCAGCAATGCCGATAGCACGATGACAACCGCGACCACCCCGTCAATAATGGTAAAACCGTCCATGCGCGTTCTCGCCCTCGTCTAAGGGGGGATCAGCCCGCCCCGAAAATTTCGCCAACAAATCCGGTCAGATCGCTCATCGTATTCAGCGCAATTCCGGTCACACCCACAGCCTTGCCGCCGCGCGGTGCAATAGCGCTCGTAAAACCAAGTTTTTGCGCCTCTTTCAACCTGTTTTCCGTCTGGCTGGCGGGGCGCAGCGCACCGGAGAGGCTAATCTCACCGAAAACAACGGTTTCGGCGGGCAGGGCCGCGTCTTCCCGCGCCGAGAGGATCGCGGCGGCCACGGCGAGATCGGCGGCGGGTTCGGAGATCTTCATACCACCGGCCACATTGAGGTAGACATCCAGCCCCGCGAAAGGAATCCCGCAGCGCGCTTCCAAGACCGCGAGGATCATCGCCAAACGGCCCGAATCCCAGCCCACCACCGTCCGGCGCGCTTGGGAATGGGGCGAGGGGGCCACGAGCGCCTGAAGTTCGACCAAGACAGGCCGGGTGCCTTCGATGCCCGCAAAGACGACCGAACCGGGAGAGGGTTGTCCGCGTTCCGACAAGAACAGCGCCGAGGGGTTGATCACCTCTGACAGACCGCCGCCCGTCATCTCGAAAACGCCGATCTCATCCGCCGGGCCAAAGCGGTTTTTCACCGCGCGCAGGATGCGGAACTGGTGCCCGCGCTCACCTTCGAAATAGAGCACGGTGTCGACCATATGCTCCACCACGCGGGGGCCAGCGATCTGGCCTTCCTTGGTGACATGGCCCACGAGGATCACCGCGACCCCGCGGCGTTTGGCGAAGCTGGTCAACTCATGTGCCGCGGCGCGGACCTGACTGACCGATCCGGGCGCGCTTTCGACGTTGTCGGCCCACATGGTTTGGATCGAGTCGATGATGGCAAGCTGCGGGCGCTCGGCCTCGAGCGTGGTTAGGATGTCGCGCAGGTTGGTTTCCGCGGCCAGTTTCACCGGCGCTTCGGAAAGGCCCAGACGTTGCGCGCGCATGCGGACCTGCGCGCTGGCTTCTTCGCCGCTGACATAGATCGTCTTGAGGCCGGAGTTGGCGAAATGCGCGGCGGCTTGCAGCAGGAGGGTTGATTTCCCGATGCCGGGATCGCCGCCCACGAGGATCGCCGAAGCAGGCACCAGCCCGCCGCCCAACACGCGGTCCAACTCCGCAATGCCCGACTGTGCGCGCGGGGGCGGGGTTTCTTGTGTGGCAAGATCGGTGAGTTCAATGGCAGAGCCGCGCCTTGCGCCCAAGGATTTGCTGGGCGGGCCTGCGGAGATGCCTTTGTCTTCGACGATGGAATTCCACGCGCCGCAGGCGTCACAGCGCCCGGACCATTTGGAATGTTTCGCGCCGCATTCGGCGCAGGAAAAACTGGAGGAGGATTTGGCCATGGGTCCTTTTCGCGCAGGTGCCCGATGGCGTCAAAGGAAAAGCATCCGGCCCTTGGGTGATGATCCCGGGGGGGGAACCCAATGGGCCGGATGCCGCCGCTGGCATTACTCAGCGGCTTTGGGCGGCAGGTCGATCACGATATTGTCGAGTGATGTCGTCTCAGGCTTGCGCTCGGGTGCTTCGGTTTGGACCACACGTTCAAGGCCAAGCTCTGGCATGATCTCACGCATTTCCTCGCGCAGACGCTCAAGCTGGGCCACGGCGACGCTTTCTTCGAGTTCGACTTCGTGCAACCAATGTTTCATCTCGGTCGAGATCGCTTTGGCCTGATCGAGGCGGCTGTTGAAGAGTTCGACCTCTTCCTGACGCTGCTTGAGGAAGCTGCGGGCACGGGCCAGTTTCTCATCCGAATAGACTTCGGCCAGATCGCGGGCCACGTGGCTCATCTGAGCGGCCATTTCCAGCACGGCAGGCTCCAGCGTGGCGAGGTCGGGATGATCGCGCAGATAGGCCAGACGTTCGCGCACGGAATCGAATTCCGAGCTCATCTGAAAGGTTTCGGCCCGGTCGGCGGCGTGCACGGCGGCATAGGCGCGGGCCACGTCCTGCATGCCGACATTGAATTGGCGGTGCGAGGTCTCAAGCTGCATGACACGGCGGTTGGTGGGCAGGAAAAAGCACAGGCCCACGGCAAGGACGGTCAGCGCCAGTTGGGCGTACATCCCGGCGTTTTCGACAGGCTCACCGCCGTATTGCAGATCAAGGCTGATCCAATTCCAAAGGCCAAGGGCCGCCATGAAGCTGGCCCCCGTAAGGGCAAGCGCGGCGAGGGCAAAAACCACAACGGCGAGCCGCTGAAAGGCGAATTGAATGAGGTAGGCAAAGGAACGAAGCTGGGACATACTTTCTCCCCCCTGGAAGAGCTACTAAGCAAGTTTCTGCCGACCAACGCCTCCTTATCCTTCTTTGTTCCCATTCCCTGCGGGATTATGCTGAGGATTTAACGTAGTTTTGCCGAGATTATGGCACAACCGCAGGTTTTTCGGAAGTTATTTGCGCCTGCGCAGTGCAATTTCGTGATCGGCAGCGCAGGGCAGGGACGATGCGTACCCTGGGGAAATGGCAGTGAGTCGCGCAGCATCTTTCGCGGCGGCGTGCTGCGACGCGGGGAAAATCGCCGACCTAACCGGCGTAGTTTCGCGCATATCTTGCGCCCAAAGAGGTGAGCACCTCATAGCCGATCGTGCCCGCCCAATCCGCCAAATCGTCAACGCCTTGGCTTTGCCCCAGCAGTTGCAAGGTCGCGGGCACCTCCTCCAATGCAGAAACATCTACCGTGATCAGGTCCATTGAGACGCGGCCAAGGATGGGCAGGGTAACACCCTCATGCTGGAAACAGGCGGTGCCGGTCGCATTGCCCATCGCGCGCAGAAGGCCGTCGGCGTAGCCCGCGGCCACGGTGGCGATCTTGACGGTGCTCTCCGCCGTCCATGTGTTGCCATAGCCCACAGTCTCCCCGGGGGTGACGCTGCGGCTCTGGATCACTGGTACGTCGAGGGTGACCACGGGCCGCGCCTCTGTGAAAGGGCGCCCGCCGTAAAGACCGATGCCGGGGCGGGTGACGTCGAAATGATACTCCGGCCCCAACAAAATGCCCCCCGTGGCGGAGAGCGAGCGCGGCACTTCAACCCCTTGGGTCATGTCGCTGAAACTGCGCAGTTGCGCATCGTTCATTTCATGATCCGGCGCGTCCGAGCAGGCCAGATGCGACATGATCAGCCTGGGGTTCTGACTCAGCGCGATGTCGCGCAGGGCTGCCCATTCCGCAGGCTCCATCCCCAGCCGGTTCATCCCGCTGTCGAGTTGGATGCCGAAAGCATGGCCGGGCAGGGTCTCTAGCTGGCGCAGCAGTTGCTCGGTCGAGTTGATCATCGGCGTCAGCGCGGCACCGGCAATCGCCTCTGCATCGCCCGGCATATGCCCGGAAAAGACATTGATCACCGGGCCTTCGCCCAAGGCTTGGCGCAGGGCCACGCCCTCTTCGGTCAGGGCCACGAAGAACTGTCGCGCCCCGGCCTCGGCCAATGTCTTGGCCACACGGGCGGCGCCCAGCCCATAGCTGTCGGCTTTGACCACGGCGGCAGTCTCGGCCTTTGTCATACGGTCGAGGGCGCGCCAATTGTCGGCGATGGCTTGTAGGTCGATGGTCAGGGTCGCTTTGCTCATGCGCGGATGTGGGCCGGAATGAGGGGGGAGGTCAAGCGGCCAAGGGCACCTAACGTCATGCGCGACAGGCAGGCGGGGGATTTGTTACAGTTTTGCCTACCGGATGCGCAGGATGGGGAGGTCAGGCGGATGTCACGGATCAAGATCATGTTCGGCCATGCGGGCGTGTCGCTCATGGCGCTGGCCGCTGTGGTGGCCTTTGTTGCGATGCTTTGGGGGGCGCCGCTGTGGTCTTGGGCGCTGGTGCCGCTGGGGGTCGCGGCGCAGATGCTCAATGAATACAACCTGCACCGGCATGTCTTTCACCTTGCCCCGCCCAAGCGGCAATGGGCCTTTGATCTGCTGTACCGCGCGCATTACGGGCACCATGACTTCCCGACCAATCACGGGCTGTTCTTCGTGCCGCTCTGGGTCGCGCTGCCGATGCTCGTGGGGAATTTCCTTCTGGTCTGGGGCATCGCGGCGCTTTTGGGGGTCGAGGCGAGCATCTGGATCGCCACGGCGATCGTGCCTCTGGGCGGGGTGCTGACCTTTCTGGGCTATGAGTGGTTTCACATGACGGCGCATCTCACGGTGCCGAAAACGGCGGTGGAGCGGCATGTTACCCGGCTGCACAATCAGCATCACTTTCGCGACTTCAACAAGTGGTTCCACGTCAGCCCGGGCGGGGAGATCATCGACCGGGCCATGGGCACCGATATCGACACCGAGGCTTTGAAACAGCAGCAGCGGGTGGCTTTCATCCGCACCTTGGGGATGCAGCCCGACGATCCAAGACTGCTGGCCGCCCGAGCGCGGTTCGCTGGGAAATACGGGCTGAGCGAGGCCGAAGTGGCCCGCGCCGCGCGGGGGTAGGTGTGAAACTTCCGTAACGTTACCCGAAGGGCGCTTGCCTGTCCCCGTGGCGCGGGTAGGCTTGGCCCAATTCAAGGGAGGACGAACCATGCACCGACATATGACCACCACAGCCCTGCTTGCCGCGGGCCTTACCGCTGGCGCGGCGCAGGCGGAGAACCGGATCGACCGGCAATTGCCGAATGCGCCCGAGCTTGCGGCCTATGGCGATCATGCCGTGGGGGTGCGCACGCTGGAGATGGTCAACCCCGACCAGATCGACATCCTCGCCATCGACCCCGCCGCCGACAAGCCTGAGGAGGTGCCGCGCTATGACCGGCCGCTGACGGTGGAGATGTATTACCCCGCCGCCGAGGGGGCGGAGGGCGAGACCGCCTTCAAGGCTTATCTCCGCGACGGCACCACCGAGGTCACGTTGCAGGGCCAAGCGATGCGCGACGTCGATCCGGCAGAGGGCGAGACCTTTCCGCTGGTGCTGATCAGCCATGGCTATCCGGGCAACCGTTACCTCATGTCGCATCTGGCAGAGAACCTCGCCTCCAAGGGCTATGTCGTGGCCTCGATCGACCATACCGACAGCACCTACCGCACGCAGGCAGCCTTTGGCTCGACACTGGTGAACCGCTCGCTGGACCAGCTTTTCGTGCTGGAGCAGATGGCGCAGAAGGCCGCGGAGGGCGGTGACTTCGCGGGGCTCTATGATGCCGAGAACACCGGTCTGATCGGCTATTCCATGGGCGGCTACGGCGCGATCATCACCGCCGGAGGCGGGGTGACGGAAACGTCGGTCGGCTATACATGGGGCGGGCCGCATGGAACGCTGGGCATTCATCAGGCGGGCTCCGAGACGCATGACGCGCTGCCCGATCCGCGCATCAAGACCGCCGTGGCCTTCGGCCCTTGGGGCATGAACCGCGGCTTCTGGGATGCCGAGGGGCTGGCCGGGGTGCAGATCCCGATGTTGTTTATCGCAGGCTCGCAGGACGATACCTCGCTCTACGAAAACGGCATCCGGGCGATCTGGGAGAACACCTCGAACGTAGACCGCGCGCTGTTGACCTACATGAACGCGGGCCACAACGCGGGCGCGCCCATGCCGGCGCCGGAGGAGGCCTATTACTTCAGCGAAGACAAGGGCTTCAACATCTCCGAGCATTACACCGACGCGGTCTGGGATACGGCGCGGATGAACAACATCGCCCAGCATTTCGTGACCGCGTGGATGGACAGTCATTTGAAGGGTGAGAGTGAGAAGGCGGCGTATCTCGATCTGGTAGAGAACTCGAACGACGGCGTCTGGTCGGTCGAGGAGGATGGGACCGAGAAGGAGGACCACAGCTATTGGCGGGGTTTTCCGGAGGGGACCGCCAAGGGGTTAGTGTATGAGGTGAAATCGGCGGCTGAGTGAGGCTGGGGCCCGGTAGCGTTGCCGGGCCCTTTTGCCACCGGGCCCGGAATCAGGCCGCAGGCGCCGGGCCATAGCCTGCTTGGCGAAAGGGGGGCCACTAGGTGAAGTTCGGCATGGCGTTCCTTAAGACCGATCATGGCGGCAAAAGCACCAGTCGAGGTTGCCACGCAGCCCGGAATCAAGCCGCAGGCGCCGGGCCATCGCCTGCCCGCCCTGTCACGCCGGAGGCGTGCCGGATTATGATCGGCGCACCTTTGGTGCGACCGGGTAGGCGATTTGGCGAGGCTGGGTGAGACCTCGCGGAACGCACATCATGGTTGAAGGATAAAGTGGTACCGAACTTCTGTTGCATCGCCCACCCGCGGGCAGGCGATGGCCCTAAGTTCTTTAAGATCGCTGGTCAGGGGAAACGGAAGGCGCCAGCCCTCAAAACTCCTGATCGTCCCCGCCGCCCTGCTGCCAAGGCTGCACGAGGTTGCCGAAGCGGGTGAACTTGCCCTCGAAGCTGAGGTCAACCGTGCCGATGGGCCCGTGACGCTGCTTGCCGATCACCACCTCGGCGCGGCCGTGCAGACGCTCCATCTCTTCCTGCCAGACCGCCATCTTGTCGAGCTCGTGATCGCCGGGCTTCTCGCGTTCCTTGTAGTATTCCTCGCGGTACACGAACATCACCACGTCGGCGTCCTGTTCGATCGAGCCGGATTCCCGAAGGTCCGAGAGCTGCGGCCGTTTATCGTCGCGGCTCTCCACCTGACGCGAGAGCTGCGACAGGGCGATCACCGGAATGTCGAGTTCCTTGGCGATGGCCTTGAGGCCCATGGTGATCTCGGAAATTTCGTTCACCCGGTTCTCGGATTTGCCGGTGCCGCGCACGAGCTGGAGGTAGTCGATGATCAACACGTCGAGCCCGTGGGTCCGCTTCAGGCGCCGCGCGCGGGCGGCAAGCTGGCTGATCGGCAGGGCAGGCGTGTCGTCGATGAAGAGCGGGCAGGCCTCGAGCGCCTTGGCGGCATCGACGAAACGGCGGAACTCGGCCTCGGTCATGTCGCCCGAGCGGATCTGGTGGCTGGGGATCTCGGCAGCTTCCGACAGAATCCGCGAGGCAAGCTGTTCGGCGCTCATCTCTAGGCTGTAGAAGCCCACGACGCCGCCGTCGATAGCACCCTCAGTGCCGTCGGGCTTCATCCCGCGCTTGTAGGCCTTGGCCACGTTGAAGGCGATGTTGGTGGCGAGCGAGGTCTTACCCATCGAAGGACGCCCCGCAAGGATCAGAAGGTCCGAGCGGTGCAGACCGCCCAGTTTCTTGTCCATGTCGATAAGCCCGGTGGAGACGCCGGAAAGGCCGCCATCCCGCTGGTAGGCGGCATTGGCGACGTTGACCGCATCCGTGACGGCCTTGAGGAAGGATTGGAAACCGCTTTCGACCTGACCCTGTTCGGCCAGCTTGTAAAGCTCCTGCTCGGCCTCGACGATCTGCTCGCGCGGCTCGGAAGAGACATCAACCTGTGCTGCCTTGGCCGAAATGTCGCGACCGAGCTGGATGAGGTCGCGGCGCACGGCGAGGTCATAGATCATCTGCGCGTAGTCGCGTACAGCGAAGGCGCTGATCGCCGCACCGGCAAGGCGGGCCAGATAGGCCGGGCCGCCCAGCTCCTTCAGCCCCTCATCGTCCTCCATAAAGGCCTTGAGCGTGACCGGGGAGGCGAGGTTGTTCTTGGCGATCCGCTGGGCCGCGATGTCGAAGATGCGGGCGTGGACCGGCTCGTAGAAATGCTTGGGCCCGATGACCGAGGCGACACGGTCGTAGACGTCATTGTTGGTCAGGATCGCGCCCAAAAGCTGCTGTTCGGCCTCGATCGAATGCGGCATCGATTCCGGTGCCTGCACGGCCAATTGGTTCGCGTTCAGCGATGTAATCTCGTTCATGACCTCACCCATTTCTACCCAGATGGACCTCATAGCCAGTGGGTTCGCCCGGCGCAAATTGTATCTTTTGTGGATATCTTTACCGACAAAAGGCCCCACCACATTTTGCCTTGTGGTGGGGCCTTCGGTCAACATCTTGCGAAAATTCGGTTAACTTTTGCGGGATTCCTGCCAATCGCGCGGGGCGTTCAGGAAGGCTTCGACCTCCGTCAGCGTGGCGGCGTCAAAGGCCCCTTGGGCGCGGGCCTCGGCCAGCACGTCCCACCATGTGCAGAGCGCGTGGAGCGTAACGCCATGGTCGCCAAGGGTCTTTTCGGTCTGGGGGAAGATGCCATAGTGAAAGATCACCGCCGTATGGGCACAGGTCGCCCCTGTTTCGCGAATCGCGTCGACGAAGCTGAGTTTCGAGCCGCCATCGGTGGTCAGGTCCTCGACCAGCAGCACGCGCTGTCCCGGCGTCATCTCACCTTCGATCCGCGCGTTGCGACCGTAGCCTTTCGGCTTTTTGCGCACATAGGTCATCGGCAGGGCCATCCGTTCGGCGACCATGGCGGCAAAGGGAATGCCCGCCGTCTCGCCCCCGGCGATATTGTCGAAGGCCTCGAAGCCCGCGTCGCGCATGACGGTGACGGTGAGGAAATCCATCAGCGTGGACCGGATGCGCGGGTGAGAGATCAGCTTGCGGCAGTCGATATAGGTGGGCGACGGCAGTCCCGAGGCCAGCGTGAAGGGCTCCTCCGCGTTGAAATGCACCGCGCCGATCTCCAGCAACATGCGCGCGGTGAGGCGGGCCATTTCTTGGGGGCTTGGGTGGCTGGTGGGGATCATGGCAGGCGTCCTTGGGTGGGGAGAGGTCGGAGCGGTATTTAAGAAAGGATGAAGATCAGGTGGTCCAGTGGAGATCAAAACCGGGGTCGAAGACCGTGACCGGGCCAGCGGGCGTGTCGATGCTGACCGGATGGCTCGGGGCTTCGCGGCGCAGGGTAATCTGTGTTTCGTTCGGCGGGAGGCCGTAGAAGGCAGGGCCGTTGAGCGAGGTGAAGGCTTCGAGCTTGTCGAGCGCGCCGTCTTCTTCGAAAACTTGAGCGAGGATGGACATCGTGTTGGGGGCGGTGAAGCAGCCCGCGCAGCCGCAGGGCTGGAGTTTCGCGCCATCGGTATGGGGCGCGCTGTCGGTGCCGAGGAAGAAGCGCGGATCGCCGGAGGTGGCCGCTTGGCGCAGGGCGCGGCGGTGGGTCTCGCGTTTGGCGACCGGCAGGCAGTAATAATGCGGGCGGATGCCACCGGCGAGGATGTGGTTGCGGTTGATCACGAGGTGGTGCGTGGTGATCGTGGCAGCAAGCCCGCTGGCGTTGCTGCGCACATAGTCGGCGGCCTCGGCGGTGGTGATATGTTCCATGATCACGCGCAGCGCGGGGTGGGCGCGGCGGATCGGGTCGAGCACACGGTCGATGAAGACAGCTTCGCGGTCGAAGATGTCGACCTCGCTGTCGGTAACCTCGCCGTGGGTGCAAAGGGGCAGGCCGATTTCGGCCATGCGGTCGAGCACCGGGGCGACATTGTCGAAGTTCGACACGCCGCTGGCGGAGTTGGTGGTGGCGCCTGCGGGATAGAGTTTGACGGCGTGGATCAGCCCTTCAGCATGGGCGCGGGCGACATCGTCGGGGTCCGTCTCCTCGGTCAGGTAGAGGGTCATCAGGGGCGTGAAATCCGCGCCCTCTGGCAGGGCGGCCATGATCCGGTCGCGGTAGGCGGCGGCCTGGGCGCCTGTCACAACGGGGGGCACGAGATTGGGCATGATGATGGCGCGGGCAAAATCGCGGGCACTGTGCGGGACCACGGCGCGCAGCATGTCGCCGTCGCGCAGGTGCAGGTGCCAGTCATCGGGACGGCGGATCGTGAGGCTTTGTGTCATGGGCGCGGGGCTAGCACAGCGCGGGGCCGCGCGCCAGATTGAAAACCTATCCGGTGGCGGTCGCGGCCTCGGCCACACGGGCCTTGCGTCTGGCGCGGATGCGTTCGAGGCGGCGGGCAAAGCGGGGGGCTTTCATCCGGGCCGAGACATTGGCGCAGAGCGCTTCGAGCAGCAGTTCGCGCCCTTGGGTGTTGATCGCTTGGCTGAGGTTGCGCAGATAGGGCAGGTAATCGCGCCGCGCGCGGTAGAGGGCGGCGAAGCGGGTTGCGTCCAGCGTGCCCTCGGCGGCGGCTTGCAACAGCGGGTCGAGCTGGTCGATCTCTAGCAGGTCGGTTTGCAGCGCATCGCCCATGAAGGGCATCCGCAATTTGGTGACATTGGCACGGGTGAAGAGCGCCGCATGCATCGCGTCGAGCCTCTCGCGCGGGTCATAGAGGACGAAGACCCGTTCGGCGGCGTCGAGCATATCGGGCGCATATCCATAACGGGACGTGAAATCGAGGATGCGCATATCGGCGAAACGGTCATCCCATTCGGTGATGCGCGGGTTGAGCGTGGCCTGCGGTTGGATCGCCACCACTGCCGCGCCGGGGGCGGCCACGGAATAGGCGGCGGCAGCATAGGCGCAGGGGCCCGCGCCGTAGAAGAGCACTTGATCGAATTCGTCGAAGAAGCCGTCGTCAATCAGCCGGTCGAAATAGGCATAGACCTCTTCGGCGCGGAACCATGTGTCTCCGTCGCTGGCAAGGCACAGATGCGACCAATCGTGATTGCGCACCATGTCCCAGCCCAAGGGCTGCGCCTTGTCAGAGAGCGCATGCATGCCTTGGTAGGTTTCGAAGGTGACGAGCAGGGTCGTCTCACGCTCGATGAAGGCGGAGAAGTGGCTTTTACCCAGAGATTGGAAATAGCCATCTTCTTCGGCGACGGCCTCAATCGCGCGCAGCCATTTGCGCTTGGGCATATCGGCCAGTGAGCTTTCGATCGTGGGCGTCTCGCGCGGCATCGGGCATCCTCGGGCTTGTCGGGGCGGGGCAGAACCGCCGTTTCAGCTGGGTGTAGCCGGATATTAGGGCGAAAATGCGGAAAATCCGTGAGAAATTGAAGAGAATGTGACGGTTTTCCGGGGGCGCGGCTAGGGAAGGGGCGTCACCAACTACGGCGGAAAGCCACGACTTTATTGTGCGAGCCCCGGTGATAATAGGCCATGCCCGCCTGCATGAAGGCGGCGAAGACCTTGTTTACGCCCTCGGGGCCGATCCATTGCGGGTGCAATTCGATGATCGCGGCGCGGAGGGTCTCGAGGGGCAGATTGGGGATCAGATCGACCTCGGCCCCTTCGATGTCGCAGATCAAAACGCTTGGGGTGAGGTCGGCAAAGACTTGAGCCGCGTCGAGCACGTCGATCTGATGGGTTTCAGGTGGGTCTTCGTCTTTGAAACGGGTCAGGGAAGACGACAGGATGCGGTCGCGCACATAGAAATCCGCCTTGCCGGGGGCGGGGCCGAGGATCGCGTTGGTGACATGGGCGTTGGACAGGCCGTTGGCTGCGTGGACCCGCCGGATATAGGGGATGAGGTTGGGGTTCGCCTCAAAGCTATGGACCAAGGCAACATTGCGTTTGCTGGCCACCAGCGTCGACATATAGCCAACCCCGCCGCCTAGTTCGATCACCCTGTCGCCTTCGCGGACGACGCGCAGCGCGGCCTCACTCTCCTTGGCTTCATAGGCGTTCTGTCGCAGCAGCTTGCGGACCCGCCCGCGCAGGATCGCCGGATCGTCGGGAAACTTCATGCCGCGGGAGTGGATGAAATTGGGTTCAGACGGGGGCGCGGCCTGTGTCACGGGTCAGCTTTCCATATTAAGGGCAAGGGCATAGGCGGCGCGTTCGGTTGCGGTTAACTTGATGTTAAGCGCTTGGCGGTAGAGATCGCGGAACTCCGGTGTCTGGCGCAGTTCTTCGGACTTGGCGCGGTGCCAGTCGAGGCCCGCTTGGTGATGTTTGCGGAGTTGGGCGTCGGTGAGGAGGTGGTTCATCTCGGCGCGCAGGCGGGGCAAATTGCGCTGGATCGACAGGTCGCGGTGGTCGTTCCAGTCCATTCGGATCCAATAGTTGATCCCGATGGAGCGGTCGACGTGAAGGGCGCGCCCGCGCTGGCGTTTGATGAGGAAGGAGTCGGCTGACCGGAGGGCATAATGGTTCAACTGTAGCAGATCATAGCCGACGTTGCTGCGCGAGGACCGCCAGCCGTTGCGCAGCGCGTCGCGCGTCATGTCGCGGCCCGCGCCGTTGACCCATTTGACCTCGGGCACCGAGGCCTCGTCCAATTTGTTTGGTCGGTGGCAGGAGAGTTTGGCATAGGCGCCGAGGTTGCGGAACATCGTTTTGAACCCCCATGCGGTATGGGGTTTGGGGCAGAAGCTTGGCGCGCAGTGGTCGAATTGGCCGATCACGGGGGCCTCCGACAGGGCGGTCACACCGTTGTGGCCGAAGAGGCGCCACGTCATCGCGATATTCGTGGCCTCGGGGGCGGCGGCGAAGAAGTCTTCGAGCCTGCCGTTGCCGGTGCGGATGTTGACGAATTCGTCCACATCGATATGCGCGATCCATTCCGCCTGGCGGACGAGCGGTTCCTCCAGCGCTTGGTTCAGCGCGTGTTGTTGGGGGGAGTTGCCTTTCCAATCGTCGTTGTTGCGGTGCTGGAGAATGCCCATGTCTTGCAGACGCCCCAAAACGGCATCGGTGCCGTCGCTGCAATCATTGGTGTAGATCAGGAAGTTATCAAAGCCCACAGCGCGGTGATAGGAGACCCATTCGACGATATAGGGCGCTTCGTTTTTCATGCAAGCGACGATGACATTGCCGCTGTTGCCGGGCGGCAATGCGCGCGGGGGCACGGCGGTATAGGCGGGCGCGGGCTCGTCTTCGCCCGCAGGGGCTGCGCCGTTGTGGGGGCGGAAAGGGCCGCGCAGAATGGTTTCGTGGTTGACCTTCAGCCGGGTGAGGAGCCGGGCATTGGCGGCGCGTGTCTCTTCGGGGGCGTCGGGATCGTGCAATAGCGCCTCGAACATCGCCGCGGAGCGGCGGGCCTCCTTGGCATCTGCGCGTTTTTGCGCGAGCGGGGTCGCGGTACTGCGGATGCGGTGGGCGAAGGCGGCGAGGTATTGGGTGGCGCGAAAGCCGAACTGGGGGTCGGCTTCTTGCCAAGCAGCCTCGGGCGCATCGGGGGCAAGCGCCTGATCCAGCGCGGGAAAACGGGCGATGAGCGCGGCATTGTCGCGGGCGAAATGGTCAGAGATCGCGGCCAGGCTCCCGGGTTTGATCACGGGGCCGCCGATTTGCAGCGCCTGCAACATCTGGCTCCATGTGCTGCGCGGGCAGGCGAGGTCATGGGCCTGTTGATAGCGGATCAGCACATCGTTGAACTGCCGCATCCGCATCAGCCAAGGCGCGGGCAGGGCTGCGAGGGCGCGGCCGGGAGCGACGGGGCCGAGGGGCGTGGAAAGGCCCAAGCTCTCGGTGATCTCGCTGGCCCCGGCCTTTGACATAAGATGGGGCAGGTCGAGCGGGCGAAAAGTGATGTTCTCGGCTCCGAAGGCGGCGGCCCAATGGGCGTGCAGTGCTTGATAATCGAGCCAAAAGGGCGGGGCTTGCACCTCGGGGAAAAGGCCGAAATCCGGGGCGGTCTCTCTCTGGGCAAGCGCGCCATGCCACCAGTCGTCGCGCTCGGCCAAGGCCAGTTCCTGCGTTAGCGGGTGACGGCGGCTTTCGGCCACGGCAAAGCCGTAATGCGCAACCAGCGTCCGCGCCTGTTCATCCAGATGGGCGACCACGCGGATGTCGTCGAAATAGGGGCGCAGCAGATCGTGTAGGGCGCGCAGCTCCTCGGGCCGGGACAGCAGATTGCCCAGTTGCGCCGCGCTCAGCACCACATGATCGGCGCGGGTCGCGGCCAGCTCATGGGGGATCAGCGCGTGAAATTCATCGCGCAGGGTGGTGCCGATCAGGGGGCTGTCCAAGCCGCGGCGGTGCCGTAGCAGCCCCACCGCTTCCGGGGCGGCGCAAGCGGCATAGAGGCGGACGTGGTTCCAATCGGCGGCTAGAACCCCCTGTTTAAGCAACGCGTCCTTTTGCTGATGCAGGATGTTGCGCAGCCGGGCGGCAGCACGTTCGGTCGGACCGATGAAGAGGGTCAGCCGCATCACTCGGCCTCCGCTTTGCCGGTGTTGCTTTGGCCCCACCACGGCAAGTCGATCTCAAGATAATTTGCGATCTTGTCGCGCGCCTCGGTGTCTTCGATGTCGAACTCCAGAAAGTTGGCACAACCGGCAAAGACACGGCGGCAGAAGGCGAAATGCCCTTCGATCCACCGGGCAAGCTCGGCCTCGTCGCGGCCAAAGCCGCGGGGCAGCCCCGGCACATCGGCTTGCGGCAAGCGTCGGCGGCCCAGATTATTCCAGCGCATCATGCTGTTGGCCGTTCTGGCCGGATCACGGTGCGAGAGTAGAAACTTGACCTCGGGGTGGTGGTGCTGGATGGCGTTCAGCACGCCCCAATCCGTCTGTGGCCAAAGGCTGCGGTCATGGCGCACGGCGCTCATCTCATTGATCACGTCGAACTCATGCAGCCGCGCCAGCGGGTCGCCACTGGCGAAGTAGTCGGCATAGATGATCCGCCCTACATGCGCGCCGGTGATCTCGGGAGAGGTGCTTTGGCCCTTGCGGATGCGCCAGTCCGCGACCTTGAGCCCGGCGTGGCGCAGCGCATCCGTGAGCGTGGTGGTGCCGGTCTTGGGCAGGCCGAGGTTGACGATCCGCGGCCCTGTCATGTGAGGCCGATCTCGGCGCGGATCCGGGCCTCGGCGGCGCAGAACGGGCTGGCTGCGCGCAGTTGGGCTTGCATTTCGCGGTAGCTGGGATCGGTCAGCAGCGCGTCGCGGCGCGCGCGGTGGGCCGCCACGGAGGCGGCATGCAGATCGGCGACGCCGGGCAGCGCTTTTAGGCGGTCGATCTCTTCATTCAAGGCGGGCAGGTAGCGCTGGATCGAGCGATCCTCCCAAGCTGCATCGTTCCGGTCGCGCCAATAGCTGTCGTCAAAAGCGCGGTGTTCGCGGTTCACGTCGCCACGGTCGTTCTTGACCAGATAGCTGTCGAGCGAGCGCAATGCGTAGTGGTTCAGCGTGGCAAAGCGCCGTGCACCGCGGGCGGGAAAGGCCCGGATGCGCCGTTTGGTGGCGGCACTGCGGAAGGGCTTAGGCACCTGTCGGCCTGCGCCATCGGTCCAATGCGGCTGATGCTTCGTGTCGTCGTGGAAGGGCCGGTGCGCCCCGTAGTAGCCCAAGGGAAAGTCGTGCCGGACCAAGGTCTTAACTTCAATCGCCGTATCCGCACAGCAGATATCAGGGTTATGGCTATGGGTGAATTGCGCGATGACGGGGGCGTCGGTGAAATCCTCGACCCCGCCATTGGCGAAGAACTGGAAATGCAGCGAGATCGCCTGCGGGTTGCCGCAGGCCGTGATCAGGGCGGGCAGTCGGTGGTCGCCGACATGAATGTTCAGAAACTCATCCACATCGGCGATCCAGACCCAATCGGCCTGTGTGACGATGGGGTGACGCCGCGCATCCTTGAGCGCCTGCATCTGGTAGTTTCGATTGGTGGCCGGATTGGGCAGATGGGTGACGATACCGTGGCGGGCAAGCACGTCGAGCAGGGCATCGGTGCCATCGCTGCAATCGTTCGAGTAGAATAGGAAATCCGTGACCCCGACCACCCGGTTGAAGGCGATCCATTCCAGCAAAAACGGGCCTTCGTTCTTGACGCAGGTGACAGCGGTGATGCGCATGTCAGACCCCGCCGCGCCGGATCGCGATGATAATGCTCTGTCCCATATCCGCCCCTGTGGCCCCCTTGTTGCCGGAAGCCGTCGTTTATTGCACGGGACTATGCCAGCGCGGGGAAATCCCGTCAATCTGCCGCCGCGCGGTCTGCCCTCTTGACGGGGCGGGGTGGGAATGCACCACTGGGGCCATGAAAAACATTGATACGATCGACGCGGTCCAAGAGATGCTGAGCGCTGAGGGCTATGTCTGCGACCGCGCGCTTGGGGTCGTGGTGTTCCTGAGCCTCACGCTGGGGCGGCCCCTGTTTCTGGAGGGCGAGGCGGGCGTTGGCAAGACCGAGATCGCCAAGGCGCTGGCCGCCGCTCTGGGGCGGCGGTTGATCCGGTTGCAATGCTATGAGGGGCTCGACGCCTCCAGCGCGGTTTACGAATGGAATTTTCCCGCTCAGATGGTGGCGATCCGCACGGCGGAGGCAGGCGGCGGCGCTGACCGGCGCGCACTGACGCAGGAGTTGTTCAGTGACGACTACCTGATCGAACGCCCCCTGTTGCAGGCGCTGCGCCCGGATGAGAACGGCGCCCCGGTGCTGCTGATCGACGAGTTAGACCGCACCGATGCGCCTTTCGAGGCGTTCTTGTTGGAGGCGTTGAGCGATTTTCAGGTGACCATCCCCGAGCTTGGCACGATCCGCGCGCCCGAGCCGCCGATTGTGATCCTGACCTCGAACCGCACGCGTGAGGTGCATGACGCGCTGAAACGCCGCTGTCTATACCACTGGGTCGATTACCCGGATGTGGCGCGCGAGATGGCGATCCTTGCCGCCCGCGCGCCCGAGGCGGCAGAGGCGCTTAGCCGCGAGGTGGTGGCCTTTGTCCAGCAATTGCGGACCGAGGATCTGTTCAAGAAGCCGGGCGTGGCGGAAACGATTGACTGGGCGAAATGCCTGCTGGCCTTGGATGTCACCACGCTCAGCCCCGAGGTTATCGCCGATACGCTGGGGGCTGTGCTGAAGTATCAAGATGACATCGCCAAGCTGCAAGGCTCCGAGGCGGCGCGCATTCTCGCTCAGGCCCGCGCATCGCTGGCGCCTGCCTGAGCGCGATGGCCGAAGACCTACCTTTGGACCTGCCTGACGACCCCAAGCTGGCGGGGAATATCACCCATTTTGCCCGCGCCCTGCGCCGGGCGGGGCTGTCAATCGGTCCCGGGCGGGTGGTAGAGGCGGTGGAGGCCGTCGCTGCCGTGGGCTTCACCAGCCGCCGTGATTTCTATTGGACGCTCCACGCCTGTTTCGTAAGCCGCCCCGAACAGGCGCGGGTCTTTGCGCAGATATTCCGGCTCTATTGGCGTGACCCGCGGTATTTGGAGCATATGATGGCCGCGATGCTGCCCGCGATCCGCGGCGTGCAAGAGGATCGCCCCGCCACGCCCGCCGAGAAACGCGCGGCAGAGGCCCTGTTGGACGGGGCCGAGGCGCCGGAGCGGGAGGACGCGCCTCAGCCAGAGGAGACCCTCGTCGAGGTGGATGCAAGCCTGACCATGTCCGCGCGGGAACGGTTGCGGACATTAGATTTCGAACAGATGAGCCTCGCGGAAATGGCCGAGGCGAAACGGATGTTGGCCAAGCTCGACCTGCCGGTGCCGCCGATGCCAAGCCGCCGCAATGTGGCGGCGGCGCGGGGGCGGATCGACATGGCGCGCACGATGAAAGCAGCGCTGCGGCGGGGTGGAGAGGCGGACCGGCTTTATCGGAAGACACCGCGCGCGCGCTATCCGAACCTCGTCGTGCTGTGCGATATTTCCGGCTCGATGAGCCAATACAGCCGGGTGATCCTGCATTTTCTGCATGCGGTGGCCAACCGCAGGGGCAAAGGCTGGGCGCAGGTGCATGGTTTCACCTTTGGCACCCGGCTGACCAATATCACCCGGCATCTCGCCACCCGCGATGTGGATGCGGCGCTCGCCGCGGCGGGGGCGCAGGCGCAGGATTGGGAGGGCGGCACGCGTATCGGCGCGGCGCTGGCAGCCTTTAATCGAGACTGGTCGCGGCGGGTCATGGGGCAGGGGGCGGTGGTCTTGTTGATCACCGACGGGCTGGACCGGGACGACCCGGCGGAATTGGCGCGGCAGATGCAGCGGTTGCAGCTGACCGCGCGGCGGGTCATTTGGCTGAACCCGCTGCTTCGCTGGGACGGTTTCGCGCCCAAGGCAGCGGGCATTCGTGCGATGCTGCCCCATGTCGATAGTTTTCGCGCCGGGCATTCGATTGCATCTTTGGAAGCGCTGGCCGAGGCGATCTCGCGCCCCGATGATGCGGGGGAGAAGGCGCGGATGTTGGCGGGGTTGAACGCAGAGGTTTAGCCAATGAGGGGCAGGCGGAGGGCTGCGGGTCTCTCCAAAACCAGAGGGGTTTCGGACCCACCCTTGATTGATCCCGGCCTGTCACCCGCCTGTCGTCGGTTCAATCGAAATAGCCGTATCCCCTGAAGGGGCCCCTCGGCGATTTAGCCTGCCCCGCCGCCCTGCGCGCGACCGTTTGGTCTCAAGCAAGGGCGGCTCCGAAACCAGAGGTTCAGGCGAAGGTCTGGGCGAAAGTGGTCCGGTAGATCGTGCGCAGGTCCGACAGGGGCGCGGAGGCGCTGCCGAAGCTGATCTTGTTGCCGCCAAAGGCGCCGACGGCGGTGACCGGTACGCCCGCTTCCTTGCCCGCGGCGATCAGGGTTTCCGCGGCGTCGGCGGTGCAGGCGACGAGGTAGCGGGCTTGGTCTTCGCCGAAGAGGGTGGCGGTGTCTTCGCTTTCGATTTCCACGCCGATGCCTGCGGTTTCAGCCAGCTCAAAGGCCGCGAGGGCGAGGCCGCCGTCGCCGAGGTCGGTGCAGGCGGAGATTTGGCTGGCTTGGGCGCGGATGAATTCGCCGTGGCGGCGTTCGGTGGCGAGGTCGACATGGGGGGCGTCGCCCTCGGCCCGGTCGAAGGCTTCGGCGAGCAGGGCGGATTGGCCGAGGTGGCTGCCAGTCGTGCCGATCAGGAGAGCCACATGGCCCTCACGCAATTGGTTGCTGATGACTTGGTCGAGGCTGTCGATCAGGCCGACCGCGCCGATGGTGGGCGTGGGCAGGATGCCCTTGCCGTCGGTCTCGTTATAGAGCGAGACATTGCCGGAAACGATGGGCATGTCGAGCGCGCCCACGGCCTCGCCGATCCCTTTGATGGCGCCGACGAACTGGCCCATGATCTCGGGCTTTTCGGGGTTGCCGAAGTTGAGGTTGTCGGTCGTCGCCAGCGGTTTGGCACCAACCGCGCAGAGGTTGCGATAGGCTTCGGCGACGGCCTGTTTGCCGCCTTCGCTGGGGTTGGCCTTGACGTAGCGCGGGGTCACGTCGGAGGTGAAGGCCAGCGCCTTGTCGGTGCCATGCACCCGCACGATGCCCGCGCCGAGGCCGGGCAGGCGGACCGTATCGCCCATGACCATCGTGTCGTATTGTTCGTAAACCCAGTCTTTCGAGGCGTGGTTCACGGAGCCGATCAGGGCGCGCAGGCCTTCGATCGGGTCGATGCTGGGCGCATCGGTCAGCGCGGCGGCGGCGGGTGTTTCCACCCAAGGGCGGTCGTATTCGGGCGCGGTGGAGGCGAGTTTCGACAGCGGCAGGTCGGCTTTGACCTCACCATCGAGACAGATGAGGAAGCGGTCTTCGGGGAGGGTTTCCCCCACGATGGCGAAGTCGAGGTCCCATTTGTCGAAGACGGCTTTGGCCTCGGCCTCAAGCTCGGGGCGCAGCACCATGAGCATGCGCTCTTGGCTTTCGCTGAGCATCATTTCATAGGCGGTCATATGCGGCTCGCGCGTCGGAACCTTTTCAAGGTCGAGACGCACGCCGAGACCGCCTTTGTCGCCCATTTCCACGGCAGAGCAGGTGAGGCCCGCAGCACCCATGTCTTGGATCGAGATCACGGCGCCGGTGGCCATCAGCTCGAGCGTGGCTTCCATCAGGCGCTTTTCGGTGAAGGGGTCGCCGACTTGAACGGTGGGGCGTTTCTCTTCGATGGTGTCGTCGAATTCGGCACTGGCCATGGTGGCGCCGCCGACGCCGTCGCGGCCGGTTTTCGCACCGAGGTAGACCACGGGCATGCCCACGCCGGAGGCGGCGGAGTAGAAGATCTTGTCGGCATCCGCTAAGCCTGCCGCGAAAGCGTTCACGAGGCAGTTGCCGTCATAGGCTTTGTCGAAACGCACTTCGCCGCCAACGGTTGGCACGCCGAAACAGTTGCCATAGCCGCCGACGCCTTCGACGACGCCGTGCACAAGCTGGCGTGTTTTGGGGTGATCGGGGCGGCCGAAGCTCAGCGCGTTCATCGCCGCGATGGGGCGCGCGCCCATGGTGAAGACATCGCGCAGGATGCCGCCGACGCCGGTCGCCGCACCCTGGTAGGGTTCGATGTAGGAGGGGTGGTTGTGGCTTTCCATCTTAAAGACCAGCGCTTGGCCATCGCCGATGTCGACCACGCCCGCATTCTCGCCCGGGCCGCAGATCACTTGGGGGCCGTCGGTGGGCAGGGTGCGGAGCCATTTCTTGGAGGATTTGTAGGAACAGTGTTCGTTCCACATGGCCGAAAAAATACCCATCTCGGTGTAGTTCGGCTCGCGCCCGAGGATGTTGACGACCTCGGCGTATTCCTCAGGCGTGAACCCGTGGCTGGCGATGAGGTCGGGCGTGATGGCTGGATCTTGCATGGAAATTCCCCGGCTGGCGCGTTTGCGCCCTCATACAAGGGGAAATGCCGGGGGGGAAGTGGCTTTGGCCGCCTGCGGGCTGAAAGAAGGCGACGCGCCAAAAAAAAGGCCGAGCTAAAAGCTCGGCCAAGTCCAACAGGGAGGTATGAAGCGACGCGCCCTCAGGCTGTCAATCTTCATGATGGTGAAATAGGAGGCAGGGCTGCTCAAATCAAGGCTAATTAACATGGCAAGGCATCATGGCCGATATGCGCCTATTGCATGGCTGGCCATGGGCTGCGGTTTAGCCTTCGCCCTCCACCCGTTCGCGCCATTGCTTGCGGTAGGTAATGATCTCTTCTTGAACGAAATCCTTGAAGGCGGCGACGCGTTTGGATTGGCGCAGCTCTTCTGGATAGGCGAGGTAGACCGGCACCTCGGCGGATTCGATATCGGGCATGACCTGCACGATATGGGGGAAGTCTTGGATCAGGTAGTTGGGCAGCACGCCGAGGCCAAGGTGGTGCACCACGCCTTGGAGCACGCCGAAATAGTTGTTCACGGTCAAGAGCGAGCGCAGGTCGTACATCATCAGCTCTTTGACGAGTTGCAGTCCCGCGCCGACCTGATCGCTGTCGGTGTTCTGACAGATCAGCCGGTGATCGGTCATATCCTCCATACGCGCGGGCGTGCCGTGTTTCTCGAGGTACTCCGGGCTGGCGTAGAGGCCCATGCGCACCGACATCAGCCGTTTGCGGACCAGATCGGCCTGGCTCGGTTCCTTCATGCGGATCGCCACGTCGGCCTCGCGCATCGGCAGGTCGAGCACGCGTTCTTCGAGCATCAGGTCGACTTTGAGGTCGGGGTATTGCTCGTAGAGTTTGGGCAGGCGCGGGGCGAGCCAAAGGGTGCCGAAGCCGGTCGTCGTCGTGACGCGCAGCTCGCCAAAAACCTCTTCTTCGCTGTCGCGGATGCGCGCCGCGGCGGCGTCGAGGCGTTTGGCCATGGCGGAGGTTGCGTCGAACAAAAGCTCGCCTTGTTCGGTCAGGATCAGCCCGCGCGCATGTCGGTGGAAGAGGTTGGTGTTAAGCTGCTCTTCCAGCCCGCGAATCTGTCGGCTGACGGCGGATTGCGACAGGTTGAGCTTGTCCCCCGCATGGGTCAGCGACCCCGCATCGGCCACGGCGTGAAAAATTCTGAGTTTGTCCCAATCCATGGCCCGTACTTTCCTTGCCCAGCCTTTCTCCTACCTTAATAGCCGGGAGAAAACAGCACAAACCGTCGCCTACGGGACCGCCGTTGCGGAATAACTGCTATACAGGTCAGTAACTGTGACCTATAATCCGGGCAATCATGCAAGACTGACGTGCTAGGGAGGGCCCGCCATGACGACGCAAAAGATTTCACTCAACGACCGTTTCGACCTCGATAAAAGCCCGGTGCTGCTGAACGGCACGCAGGCGCTTGTGCGCCTGATGATGATGCAATCGGCGCGCGACCGGGCGGCGGGGCTCAATACCGCGGGCTATGTGACCGGCTACCGCGGCAGCCCGCTGGGGGGCGTGGACCTGCAGATGCAGCGCGCGCAGAAGTTCCTGACTGACTACAACGTGCGCTTCGAGCCGGGTCTGAACGAAGACCTCGCGGCGACCATGCTTTGGGGCAGCCAGCAGGCGGAACTGCGCGGGGAGGGGAAATACGACGGCGTCTTCGGCCTGTGGTACGGCAAGGGGCCGGGCGTGGACCGCACCGGCGATGTGATGCGCCATGCGAATATGGCGGGCACTTCGCCCCATGGTGGTGTGTTGATGGCCATGGGGGATGACCATACCGGCGAATCCTCTACCGTATTGCACCAATCCGAATGGGCCATGGTCGATGCCTATATGCCCGTGGTCTCCCCGGCCGGTGTGCAGGAAATCCTCGACTACGGCATCTACGGCTGGGCGCTTAGCCGGTTCTCGGGTCTCTGGGTCGGTCTCAAGACCATGAAGGACACCGTGGAGGCCACCAGCGTGGTCGACGGCGATCCGAACCGGATGAAGCTGGTGCTCCCTGAGTTCGACATGCCCGACGGCGGCCTCAGCATTCGGCTGAACGACACGCCGCATCTGCAGGAAGCGCGGATGATCGACTACAAGCGCTTCGCGGCCGAGGCGTTTTCGCATGCCAACAAGATGGACAAGCGCGTCTGGGGCAAGCGCGGCGCCAAGATCGGCTTTGCCGCGGCGGGTAAGAACTGGCTCGACCTCGTGCATGCGATGAGCCTTCTGAACATCGACGCGAATGAGGCCGAGCGGCTCGGCATCACCACCTACAAGGTCGGCCAGACCTTCCCGCTCGACATGCAGGGCTTCCATGACTGGGCCGATGGGCTCGATCTGGTGGTTGTGGTCGAGGAGAAGCGCAAGCTGATCGAGGTGCAGATCAAGGAAGCGCTGTTCAACGACACCCACCGCCGCGTCTACGGCTGGCACAAGGGTGGCGCGGGCATGGAGCATGGCGAAGAGCTCTTCCCGACGCGCGGCGCGCTCGACCCGATCCTGATTGCCGAGAAGATCGGCGGCATCTTGTTGGAGGAGGGCCGCGAGACCGATGGCATCCGCGCAGGCCTTGAGGCGCTCAACCAAGCGCGCCGCTCGGACAATGCCGAGGATATCGCGGCCCGTCTGCCGTATTACTGCGCCGGCTGCCCGCATAACTCCTCGACCAAAGTGCCCGATGGCTCGCGCGCCTATGCGGGCATCGGCTGTCACTATATGGTGCAGTGGATGGACCGGGAGACCACGGGCTTTACCCATATGGGCGGCGAGGGCGCGAACTGGATCGGGGAGGCGCCGTTCTCGAATACCGAGCATGTGTTCCAGAACCTCGGTGACGGCACCTACAACCACTCCGGCGTGCTGGCCATTCGTGCTGCCATCGCGGCGGGGACGAACATCACCTACAAGATTCTCTACAACGATGCGGTTGCCATGACCGGCGGGCAGCACAACGAAGGCGACCTTGACGCCTACCGCATCGTCGAAGAGTTGAAGGCGATGGGCGTGAAGAACGTCGCGGTTGTCTACGACCAGAAGGAAGACGTAGACCTGACACGCTTCAAGGGTGTCGAAATCCACGAACGGGCCGAGATGCCGAACGTGCAAAAGGCCTACCGCAAGCACAAGGGCGTCAGCGCTATTGTCTACATCCAGACCTGCGCTGCCGAGAAGCGCCGCCGCCGCAAGCGCGGGCTGTTCCCGGACCCCGACAAGCGCGTCTTCATCAACGAGGACGTCTGCGAGGGCTGCGGCGATTGCGGCGTGCAGTCGAACTGCGTGGCCGTGGTGCCGAACGAGACCGAGTTGGGCCGCAAACGCGCCATCGACCAGTCGCAGTGCAACAAGGATTTCTCCTGCCTCGACGGGTTCTGCCCCTCTTTCGTGACGCTGGAAGGCGCCAAGATCCGCAAGGACCCGACTACCGATCTCAGCATTCCCGACCTGCCGATGCCCGACCTGCCCAAGATCGACGGCACCCATAACGTCGTCATCACTGGCGTGGGCGGCACCGGCGTCGTGACTATCGGCGCGCTGCTGGCGCAGGCGGCACAGTTGGACGGCAAGGGCGCGGGCATGATGGAGATGGCCGGCCTCGCACAGAAGGGCGGTGCGGTGCATATCCACTGCCGACTGGCCGAACGCCCCGAGGACATCAGCGCGATCCGTGTGGCCACCGGCGAAGCGCATGCGCTCATCGGCGGCGATCTGGTGGTGTCCGCCGGTCATAAGACGCTGGGGCTGACCCGCGCCGGGCGCACCGGGGCCGTGGTCAACTCGCACCAGATCATCACCGGCGACTTCACCCGCGATACCGAGTTCCAGATGCCCTACGACCGGCTGAGCCTCGCGCTTGAGGCGCGGTTGAAGGATGACGTGGCGATGTTCGACGCTTCCGATCTGGCAAAGGCGACTTTGGGCGACTCGATTTTCTCCAACATGATGATCTTCGGTGCCGCATGGCAGCGGGGCTTGCTGCCGCTGACGTTTGAAAGCCTAATGCAGGCGATCGAGATGAATGGCGCGGCGGTGGAGCGGAACAAACGCGCGTTTGAGATTGGCCGTTGGGCCGTGCTTAACCCCGAAGATGCCAAAGCGGTCAGCCAGCCTGACAACGTGGTGGAACTGCCCAAATCGCTGAACGAGAAGATCGCGTTCCGCGAGAACCACCTGACCGAGTATCAGGGCAAGGGGCTGGCCAAACGCTATACCAAGATGCTCGACGGTATCGAAGACCGTGACGTGAAAGCGGCGGTGGCCTTGGGGTATCATAAGCTCCTGAGCTACAAGGACGAATACGAGGTCGCCCGCCTGCTGATCACCAGCCGCGACAAGGCACGCGCGCAGTTCGATGGCGACTTCAATATGACCTTTCACATGGCGCCGCCGCTAATCTCGAAGATGGGGCCGAATGGCCGTCCGCAGAAGCGTGAGTTCGGCCAGTGGCTGGAAGGGCCGCTGCGGGTCATGGCGAAGTTCAAAGGGCTGCGCGGCACGCCGCTCGATCCCTTCGGCTATACCGCCGAGCGCAAAATGGAGCGTGCGCTGATCAAGCAATATGAGGCCGATATGGCCGAGGTGCTGCCAAAGCTGACCGACCAGACCCGCGACGCCATCGTGGCGCTGGCCGAACTGCCGCTGCAAATCCGCGGCTTCGGGCCGGTCAAACAAGCCAATGAGGCGAAGGCCGCGAAACGGCGCGAAGAACTGCTGGCGGTGATCCGCGCAGGCGGCACGGCCACGGCCAAGGCGGCGGAGTAATACCGCTGTTACATCTTTGCCCTAAAGTGTCCGCCAAGACGATCCTGAGGCCGAGATGTGACCTACGCCCGTGACATAAGCTATGCCCATTCCGCCCGAACCCGGGGCGGGAGGGCGCTCATCCGATTGATGGAAAACACCACCGGCCGCGTCTCCCTGCTGAAACGGGCCGAAGGCTACGAAGACGATCTGGCCGCGGGGCTGGGATTTTTCGATGCGATGGTGCAGCGCTGTGGTCTGACGCTGGACGTGATGCGCGGCGCTTTGGCGGATATCCCGACGCGGGGGCCGATCATTCTGATCGCCAATCATCCTTACGGCATTCTGGATGGGCTGATGCTGGGCCATATCCTGAGCCAGACGCGCGGCGATTTTCGCATCATGGCCAATGCGGTCTTTAGCCAAGCGCCGGATCTGGCGCATCATCTGCTGCCCATCAGCTTTGCCGAAGACCGCGCCGCACTGGCGCTCAACCTCGCCACCCGCCGGACCGCGTTGAATTATCTGGCGCAGGGCGGGGCGATTGGTATCTTTCCCGGGGGCACCGTCAGCACCGCCGCGCGGCCCTTTTCGCAGCCGATGGACCCCGGCTGGCGCAGCTTCACGGCGCGGATGATCGCCAAGTCTGACGCCACTGTGGTGCCGATCTACTTTGACGGCCACACCAGCCGCTTGTTCCAAATCGCCAGTCACCTGCACGCCAACCTGCGCATGGGCCTGCTGATCAAAGAGTTCCGCGCCCGCGTCGATACGCCCGTGCGCGTGGCTATCGGCGACCCGATCCCGCGCACCACGCTCGACCCGCTCGCAGGGGACGCAAAAGCGATGATGGATTTCCTGCGCAAAGCCACCTATGAGTTGTCACCAAAGCCGAGCCAATATCTGGGCCTCGGTTACGAGTTTGAGGAACGGCATAGAGCCGACAGGTGACGACAGACCATGGCAGTTGGTATTTTCGATTCGGGGCTGGGCGGGCTGACCGTCTGGAACAAGGTGCAAGAACGGCTGCCGGAGGTGGATTTTGTCTACCTCGCCGACAGCGCCCATGCGCCCTACGGCGTGCGCGACGCCGATGACATCTATGAGCTGACCTGCGCCGCCGTGCAGCGGCTGTTCGATGCGGGCTGCGATCTGGTGATCCTTGCCTGCAACACCGCCTCTGCCGCCGCGCTGCGCCGGATGCAAGAGGGGTGGATCCCGCGCGACAAGCGGGTGCTGGGGGTTTTCGTGCCCTTGATCGAAGCGATGACCGAGCGGCAGTGGGGCGACAACTCCCCCCCGCGCGAGGTGGCCGTCAACCATGTGGCGCTCTTCGCCACTCCCGCCACGGTGGCAAGCCGCGCGTTTCAGCGTGAACTGTCTTTCCGCGCCATCGGTGTGGATGTTGAGGCGCAGGCCTGCGGCGGGGTGGTCGATGCCATCGAAGAAGGCGACATGATCCTTGCCGAAGCGCTGGTGCGCAGCCATGTCGACGCGCTGAAGCGCAAGATGCCCAGCCCCGATGCGGCGATCCTTGGCTGCACCCATTACCCGCTGATGCAGGACGCCTTTCAGGCGGCTTTGGGCGGGCAGGTCAAAGTCTTCAGTCAGGCCGAATTGGTGGCGGACTCCTTGGCCGATTACCTTGAGCGGCATCCCGATATGATCGGCAGTGGCGAGGCGGCCTTTCTTACCACCGGTGATCCCGCCCGGGTAAGCGACCGCGCGACGCAGTTCCTGCGACGACAGATCACATTCACTGCCGCCTGAACTCCAATTACATTTCGTTCCGAACAAGGGGACATACCATGACCCAAAACATCGCCATTCTTGGCGCCTCCGGCTATACCGGGGCAGAACTCATCCGGCTGATCGCTGGCCATTCTTCTATGCAGATCAAGGCTTTGGGCGCAAATTCCAAGGCGAGCCAGACCATGGCCGAGGTCTTTCCCCATCTGCGCCATCTCGATCTGCCCACACTAGTCACGATTGATGAAATCGATTTTTCCCAGATTGACCTGTGCTTTTGCGCATTGCCGCATAAGACCAGCCAAGAGGTGATCGCGGCGCTGCCGAAAGACCTGAAGATCGTCGATCTTTCCGCCGACTTCCGCCTGCGCGACCCTGAGGATTATGCCAAGTGGTACGGCAATGAACATGCTGCCCTTGAGCAGCAGAAAGAGGCTGTCTACGGCCTCACCGAATTCTACCGCGAAGAGATTGCCGCCGCGCGGCTGGTGGCGGGGACGGGCTGCAATGCGGCCACGGGGCAATTTGCGCTGCGCCCGCTGATCGCGGCGGGGGCGATTGACTTGGACGATATCATTCTGGACCTGAAATGTGCCGTTTCCGGTGCTGGCCGCTCGCTCAAGGAAAACCTGCTGCATGCGGAGTTGAGCGAGGGCTATCACGGCTATGCGCTTGGCAGCACGCATCGGCATCTGGGGGAGTTCGATCAGGAGTTTTCAGCCCTTGCAGGACGGCCCGTGCAGGTGCAATTCACCCCGCATCTGGTGCCTGCGAACCGCGGCATTCTGGCGACCTGCTATGTCAAAGGTGATGCGCAGGTGATCTATGAGACAATGCAAAAAGCCTATGCCGATGAACCCTTTATCGAGGTGCTGCCCTTCGGCGAGGCGCCCAGCACGCGGCATGTGCGCGGCTCGAACTTCTGTCATATCGGCGTGGTGGCCGACCGTCAGACCGGGCGGGCAACGGTGGTCGCGGCGCTGGATAACCTGACCAAAGGCTCCAGCGGGCAAGCCTTGCAAAACGCGAACCTGATGCTGGGTCTGCCGGAAACCGAGGGGCTGATGATGGCCCCGCTTTTCCCATGAAGAGCCTCAAAAAACAGCGCCGGATCCAGATCATCGCCGTGGCGGCGGTGGCCTTGGTCCTGTCGACCGCACTGATCGGCTATGCGCTGCGTGACGGGATCAACTATTTCCGCGCCCCGAGCCAAGTCATCGCCGAGCCGCCCGGCCCGACAGAGGTGTTCCGCATCGGCGGGTTGGTTGAAGAAGGGTCGCTCAAGCGCGGGCAGGGGGAGCAGATAAGCTTTGCCGTGACCGATGGCGGGGCCTCTATCCCGGTGGTTTTCACCGGCGTTTTGCCGGATCTCTTTGAAGAAAACCAAGGTATGGTCGGCACCGGCAGCTATGTCGGCGGCGTGTTCGAAGCCACTGAAATCCTTGCAAAACATGATGAGACCTACATGCCCAAGGAAGTGACGGACGCGCTGAAAGAGCAGGGTGTTTATCGCGAATCCGAAGGCTAATGGCTGCGCAACGCGCGGGGGCGTGAGCATCGGTTAACCAATCCGGCGGAGCCTGTTTGCATGCAAAACAGGAGAGCCGCGATGCAGTCCGTGCGTGAGATCGCCAGCGCCATCGTCGCCCGCGAGGGCGGCTTTGTGAATGACCCCGACGACCCCGGCGGGGCGACGAAATACGGGGTGACGATCCATACCATGCGCCGCTTGGGGCTGGACCTGACCGGCGATGGGGCGGTCGATGTGGCGGATGTGCGCCGCCTTGGCCGCGCGCAGGCGGTCGATATCTTTGTCCGGCATTACTTCAACGCGCCGCGGATCGCCGAACTGCCCGCGCCTTTGCAGCCGAGCGTTTTCGACATGTATGTCAACGCTGGCAGCAACGCGGTGAAAATCCTGCAAAGCCTGCTGCGCGAGATGGGGCAGGACATCGCCGTTGACGGGGCGATCGGCCCGCAGACGATCCGCGCCGCACATGCCGCCTGGCAGGCCGCCCCGGATCATCTGGTGGATGCTTACGGAATCGCGCGGCGCAACTACTACTTCCGCCTTGCCGACCGCCGCCCCGCCAGCCGCAAATACGCGCGCAGCCGGGCAGGCGGCAAGGGCGGCTGGATCCGGCGCGCGGAGGAGTTCATCGCCCCGCGGTATCACATGAGCGACGCCGATTTCGCACGGAGGGTGGCACAATGGGGCTGATCGAACGTATCTTCACGACAATCTTCGGCGGTGAGCGGAACGTCATCCGCGACACGGTCGAAGTGTTCCGCGAGAATGCCGAGGCCGGGGCGCAGCGCGCCCATGCGGTGCAGGGCCAAGCCATGGCGCAATATTGGGCCGAGTTCGCGCAAGCGCGGCAAGGTAGCTTTGACCACTTCATGGATGGGGTCAACCGGCTGCCGCGCCCGATGCTGGCGCTCGGCACGCTCGGCCTGTTCGTAACCGCCATGGTCAATCCGCTATGGTTCGCCGAACGGATGCAGGGGATCGCCTTGGTGCCCGAGCCGCTTTGGTGGTTGTTGGGGGTGATCGTCTCTTTCTATTTCGGCGCGCGGCAGCAGGTAAAATCGCAGGAGTTTCAGCGTGCCATCGTTGGCTCCATCGCGCGGGTGCCGCAGGTGGTCGAGAATATCGAAGCCTTACGCGAGATGCGCGCCGACAGCCCTCAGGTGGCCGACACCGGTGCCGACAGCCGTCTGGCCCTCGCCGCGGTTGCGCCGTCGGAGAATGCGGCCCTTGATGCTTGGCGTCGCAGCCGCGCCTGACTGCGACCGATTGACCGTTTTTCACGTTTGATTTGCCATGGCTTAGGGGGCTTCGGCCCCCTATAGTCCGGCCCATGATTACAGAGCTTGGACATTTCGCGCTTGTGCTCGCCTTTGGCGTCGCGCTTGTACAGATGGTGGTGCCGATGTGGGGTGCTTGGCGGGGCCGCACGGGCTGGATGGCGGTGGCCGAACCGGCGGCGGCGGCGCAATTTATCCTGATCGCCCTGTCCTTTGGCGCGCTGATGTGGGCCTTTGTTACATCGGATTTCAGCCTGCAACTGGTGGTGGCCAACAGCCATTCCGCCAAGCCGATGCTCTATAAAATCAGCGGCACATGGGGCAATCACGAAGGGTCGATGCTGCTTTGGGTGTTGATCGTGGCGCTTTTCGGGGCGATGGCCGCGTGGTTTGGCGGCAACCTGCCGCCGCGGCTGCGCGCGCGGGTGCTCTCGGTGCAGGCGGCGATTGGGGTGGCCTTTCTGGCGTTCATCCTTTTCACCTCGAACCCCTTTCTGCGCATGGGCACGCCGCCCTTTGACGGCCAAGACCTGAATCCGCTCTTGCAAGACCCCGGTTTGGCCTTCCACCCGCCGTTTCTTTACCTCGGCTATGTCGGTCTCAGCATGGCCTTCAGCTTTGCCGTGGCGGCGCTGATCGAGGGGCGCGTGGATGCGGCTTGGGGCCGGTGGGTGCGGCCTTGGACGCTGGCGGCTTGGGTGTTTCTGACCATCGGCATCGCGCTTGGGTCTTGGTGGGCCTATTACGAGCTTGGCTGGGGCGGTTTCTGGTTTTGGGATCCGGTTGAGAACGCGAGCTTCATGCCCTGGCTTTTGGCGGCGGCGCTCCTGCATTCCGCCATCGTGGTCGAGAAACGCGAGAGCTTGAAAAGCTGGACCATCCTGCTGGCCATCCTCGCCTTCGGCTTTTCGCTGATCGGGACTTTCATCGTGCGCTCTGGCCTGCTGACTTCCGTCCATGCCTTCGCCAACGACCCCGAGCGCGGGGTCTTTATTCTGGCCATTCTGGGGGTCTTTACCGGTGGGGCGCTGGTGCTCTATTCGCTGCGCGCTTCGGCGCTGGAGGCGAAAGGCGTCTTTGCTCTGCTGAGCCGTGAGACGGCACTGGTGGTGAACAACCTGCTGCTCGCAGTGGCCTGTTTCGTGGTCTTCGTCGGTACCATGTGGCCGCTGGTGGCTGAGATGTTTTTGGACCGGAAACTCAGCGTCGGGCCGCCGTTCTTTAACGCCGCGTTTACCCCTTTCATGGTAGCGCTCGGGCTGATCCTGCCGATTGGCAGCGCGATGCCATGGAAACGGGCCAAGATCATGCGCGCGCTCTACCCGTTGCGCTATGTCTTCCTGCTGGCGCTGGCACTTGGGGGGCTGGCCTTTGCCATGCAGACCGGGCGCGGCCTGCTGGGGCCTGTGGGCCTGTTCCTTGGGGCATGGCTGGTGATGGGCACCGTGGTGGATGTGATGCAACGTCTTGGGCGCGGCCCGGGCAAGCTGCGCCGGTTGCGCCGCCTGCCGCGTGCGGATTGGGGCAAGGCCACGGCGCATGGCGGGCTGGGCGTCACCATGGCCGGGATCGCGGGGCTGATGGCTTGGGCCGTGGATGACATCCGCGTGGCCCGGATCGACGCGCCTTTTGACGTTGGCAGCTACACGCTGACCCTGCGGGATGTGAGCGAGGTTCGGGGGCCGAACTACCTCAGCACCATGGCCGAGATTACGCTGGCGCAGGACGGCGCGGTAATCTCGACCCTGCGGCCTGAAAAGCGGTTCTACCCCGTCGCGCAGATGCCGACGACCGAGGCGGCGATCGACTATAACCTTGCGCGGGACGTCTATGTGGTGATCGGCGATGCGCAGGACGGCGGTGGCTGGGCCGTGCGGACCTATATCAAGCCGATGACCAACTGGATTTGGATCGGCTGCGCGCTCATGGCGCTTGGCGGGGTTCTGAGCCTCAGCGACCGGCGCTTCCGGGTCGCGGCGGGTGCGCGCAAGCAACCGACGGGGGTGCCTGCGGAATGAAACGGCTGCTGCTGATCCTGACCCTGCTCGCCAGCCCCCTCTGGGCGGTGCAGCCTGACGAAGTGCTCGACGATCCCGCGTTGGAGGCCCGCGCGCGGGAGTTGAGCCAAGGTCTGCGCTGCCTTGTCTGCCGGAACGAAAGCATTGATGAGAGCAACGCGAGCCTTGCGCGTGACCTGCGCATCTTGCTGCGCGAGCGGCTGGTGGCGGGCGACAGCGATGAGGAGGCGGTGGATTTCATCGTCGACCGATACGGTGAATATGTCCTGCTGAACCCGCAGGCGACGGGGGCCAATTGGCTGCTTTGGGGGGCGGGGCCGCTGATGCTCTTGCTGGCCGGGGGGCTGGGCGTGATCTATCTGCGCGGCCGCGCCCGCAGCAAAACCCCAAGCGAAGCGCCCCTCTCGGCAGAAGAAGAAGCCCGCCTGCGCGATATTCTCGACCGCTGACGCCCCGTTGCACTGGCAGCGGCACATTGCTTTGATATGCTGCGGCCAAGCAATCGAGGATAGCAAGATGGACTATGAAACGATCACCTATGCGCTGACCGACGATGTCGCGCTGATCACGCTGAACCGCGCCGATAAGATGAACGCGCTCACCACCCAGATGCGGGCGGAGCTGACCCATGCGGTGACCGAAGGCGGGCGCGCGGCGCGGGTCGTGGTTCTGACGGGGGCCGGGCGTGCCTTTTGCTCGGGCCAAGACTTGGCCGATCGGGCGGGCGGCGTGGCCGATCTGGAGAAAACGCTGCGCGAAGAATACGCACCGCTGCTGCGCGCCATCAACAACTGCCCGGTGCCGACGATCGCCGCCGTGAACGGCCCGGCGGCAGGGGCAGGGGCGAATATCGCGCTGGCCGCTGACGTCGTCTTTGCGAGCGAGAGCGCCTATTTCATGCAGGCTTTCACCCGCATTGGTCTGATCCCCGACGCGGGCGGCACCTATGCGCTGCCACGGCAGATGGGCATGGCCAAAGCAATGGGGGCGGCCCTCTTTGCCGATAAGATCACCGCCCGTCAGGCCGATGATTGGGGGATGATCTGGCAGGCCGTGCCGGACGCGGAATTCGATGCCCATTGGCGTGCCAAGGCCGCGCAATTGGCCGCCGGCCCGACCGCTGCCTATGCCGAGGCCAAGAAGGCGATCCGCGCGTCATGGGACAATGGGCTTGAGGATCAACTCTCGCTGGAGGCCCAAGCGCAGGGCCGCTGCGGCAAGTCGCAGGACTTCGCCGAGGGGGTGACGGCCTTTACCCAAAAGCGCAGCCCCAAGTTTCAGGGGCGCTGAGCGCTAGCAGCTCCGCTCGACCAGCAGCACATCGCTGGCCGAAGGCGCCGGGCCATTGGCCCGCGCCACCACCGCCACAGCGACGCCATCCGCCAAAACCGTGTGAACCGAGTTCGAGACCTGCGCGATGGTGATGCGCGGCGGGGTCTGGCCCTTGTCATAGACCACGGCGATCTGGTCGCAGTCATGCAATGTATCGGGGACGAGCGCACCCTGAGGGCCGGGGACATCGTCGGCCTTCGCCGACGTCAGACCGGTGGCGCAATCCCAGCGAAGCCCTTTGGTCCGGTCCGTTGCGGTCATCCTGCATCCTCTCGTCGCGGCCCGGCTGTACTGCTGGGCGTCTACAATGGGGTGGACGCCGGCCGGACTGCGAAAGAGCGAACCCCTTCGGCAGTGCCACAATGATGCCCTTCCCACCCCGAAAAGACATCGTGAAAGGAGGCTACCGCCGCGGGGGGAATCCCGTCAAGCGGGGCGGGTGCATTGTCACGAGGTGCGAAACAGTGCCGTAATTTGGCCGTATTTTCGGCTCCGGTGTTTCGCGTCCGGCAAAACGCTTGGAAACATTCACTGATTTTTCACGCCATTGCTGACAGAGCATATAAGGGCACCGGTTTTCGCGATTCGGGCGCGCGGAATCAGTCGCCCCACCGGCGGGTCCATTGTTGCCCTAGGGTCAACAACCTCAATCATAGGTATTGTGGGCAGTGGCGGGAGAAACGCGAAACGCCCCGGAAATCCGGGGCGTTTGCATGGTGTATGAAGGTCGCCTCAGCGGTTCTCGATATCGACGTAATCGCGCTTGTCTTCGCCGAGGTACAGTTGACGCGGACGGCCGATTTTGAGCTGCGGATCGCTGATCTGCTCTTTCCACTGGGAGATCCAGCCCACGGTCCGCGCCAGCGCGAAGATCGGGGTGAACATCGACGTGGGGAAGCCCATCGCTTCGAGGATGATGCCGGAATAGAAATCCACGTTCGGGAAGAGCTTCTTTTCCGCGAAATACGGATCCTCCAGCGCGGCTTTCTCCAACTCCTTCGCAACCTGAAGGATCGGGTTGTTCTCTACGCCCAGCAGTTCGAGCACCTCGTCGGCGCTTTCCTTCATCACGGTCGCGCGCGGGTCGTGGTTCTTGTAGACGCGGTGGCCAAAGCCCATCAGGCGGAAGGGGTCGTTCTTGTCCTTGGCGCGGGCGATGAACTCAGGGATGCGATCTGGCGTGCCGATCTCCTTGAGCATCTCAAGGCAGGCTTGGTTCGCGCCACCATGCGCCGGGCCCCAGAGGCAGGCGATGCCAGCGGCGATACAGGCGAAGGGGTTCGCACCGGAAGACGATGCCAAACGCACGGTCGAGGTCGAGGCGTTCTGCTCGTGGTCGGCGTGCAGCGTAAAGATCCGGTCCATCGCGCGGCTAAGGATCGGGTTGACCTCATGCTCTTCGGCCGGAACGGCAAAGCACATGCGCAGGAAGTTCGACGCATAGTCGAGATCGTTGCGCGGATAGACGAAGGGCTGGCCGATGGTGTATTTATAGGCCATCGCCGCGATCGTTGGCATCTTGGCGATCAGGCGGATCGTGGCGACCTCGCGCTGGTGCTCATCGTTGATGTCGGTGCTGTCGTGATAGAAGGCCGACATTGCGCCAACCACACCCACCATGATCGCCATCGGATGCGCATCGCGACGGAAGCCGCGGAAGAAGTTCATCATCTGCTCGTGCAGCATGGTGTGGTTGGTCACCAAGCACTCGAAATCTTCCAGCGCCTTGGGGGAGGGCAACTCACCATAAAGCAGCAGGTAGCAGACTTCGAGGTAATGCGACTTCGAGGCCAGCTGCTCAATCGGGTAGCCCCGGTGCAGCAGCACGCCTTTGTCACCATCAATGAAAGTGATCGTGCTGTCGCAAGCCGCGGTCGAGGTGAAGCCCGGGTCATAGGTAAAGACACCCGCCTGCCCATAGAGCTTGCGGATATCGACAACATCGGGCCCGTCAGTGGGGCTGTGAATCGGCAGATCGAAGCTTTGATCGTCGATCGTCAGCGTTGCGGTTTTATTGTTATTGGTCATGAAATCCCTTCCCGAATGTAGGCTGCGGAGATGCCCCCGCCGTCTGGGCCTAGCCCCATATGGGGCTGTCCCGTTCAGTTATACCTGCCGCCCAAAGAAGTGGTGAACCAAAACTTAGGCCGCGGCGTCCGTCAGTCGGGCAAGGGTCTCATCGCGCCCCAGCACCAACATCATGTCAAAAACCGATGGGGTGACTGCCCTGCCAGCCAAGGCCGCCCGAAGCGGCCCCGCCAGCTTGCCAAATTTGGTGTCATGCGCGGCAGCAAAGCCGTTCAGTACCTCCTCCAGCGTCTCTTTGTTCCAGCTAGCATTTTGCAATTGCGGCGTCAATTCCGACAGTATGCCACGGGATACCGTATCGAGATTCTTTGCCGCTTTCTCATCTGGCGTGATCGGGCGATCGGCCAAGACAAAGGCCGCTTTTTCAAGCAGTTCTGGGAACTTCTTCGCGCGATCTTTGAGGCAATACATTGCCCGTTCCAACCCCTCGGCCTGACCTTCGGTCAGCGCGGGCTCTCCTGCCGCTTCAAGATAGGCTTCGATCTCGCGCCGCAGCGCGGCATCATCGGCCTGTGCGATATGCTGACCGCAGAGGTTTTCCAGCTTTTTCAGGTCAAATTGCGCGGGGCTTTTGCGGATCCCGTCCAGATCGAACCACTCCTGCGCCTGTGCATCGGTAAAGAATTCGTCATCCCCATGGCTCCAGCCCAGACGGGCGAGGTAGTTGCGCATGCCCGCCGCGGGATAGCCCATCACCTGATATTCCTGCGCACCCAAGGCGCCGTGACGTTTCGACAGCTTCTTGCCATCCGCGCCGTGAATCAGCGGGATGTGCGCCCAAACCGGCACGTCCCAGCCCATCGCCTCATAGATCATCATCTGGCGAGCGGCGTTGTTGAGGTGATCGTCGCCGCGCACCACATGGGTCACGCCCATGTCGTGATCGTCCACCACCACGGCCAGCATATAGACCGGCGTGCCGTCCGAGCGCAGCAGGATCATATCGTCGAGCTGGTCGTTGCGGATGGTGACATCGCCCTGCACCTGATCGCGGATTACAGTGGTGCCTTCCAGCGGCGCCTTGATGCGGATGACATAAGGCGCGTCCGGGTGGCTCGCCGGATCGGCATCCCGCCAAGGGGAGCGATAGAGCGTGCTGCGCCCCTCGGCCTTGGCCGCCTCGCGAAAGGCGGTGATTTCTTCTTGGCTGGCGAAGCACTTATAGGCTTTGCCGGCGGCCAGCAGTTCCTGCGCGACTTCCGCGTGGCGCGGGGCATTCTCGAACTGGCTCACGATCTCGCCATCATGATCGAGGCCGAGCCACGACATGCCCTGCAGAATCGCCGCCGTCGCTTCGGGGGTGGAACGCGCGCGGTCGGTATCTTCGATGCGCAGCAGGAATTTACCCCCCCGGCCACGCGCATAGAGCCAGTTGAACAGGGCGGTCCGCGCCCCGCCGATATGCAGGAACCCGGTGGGAGAAGGGGCGAAACGGGTCACAACAGGGGCGTTCATGGCGGAGGGCCTTTCGGTCAGAGATATGGTGTTCGGAGCGGCGTTTACCAATTGGTAACCATCCCGGTCCTAAGATTTGACGCCTGTCTACCCAGTGCGATCCGCGGGGGCAAGCATGGGCCTTTGGAACCAGTTCAGCGCCGTGATGCTGCGCCAGCGCGGGCATCTGTTTTGCTGGGTGCCGGTCTGCCTCGCCTTGGGGATCGGCTGGTATTTTTCGCTGCGGTTGGAGCCTTCGGGGGTGATGTTGGCGGCGGTCGCATGTGTCGTGGTCGTGCTGGCGGTCGTCGCGCGGGCGCTGCCTGAGGTCACGGCCCCCTTTGCTGTCGCCGCGGCTTTGGTCCTGCTGGGACTGCTGCTGGCGGCGTTTCGGGCGCATTCGGTGGCGGCCCCGGTTCTTGGCTGGCGCTACTATGGCCCGGTCGAGGGGCGTGTCGTGGCGCTTGACCGAAGCCAGTCCGACGCGCCCCGCGTGACGCTCGATCAGGTCCGGTTGGATCGGGTGCCGCCCGCGCGCACGCCGCCCCGGGTGCGCGTCTCACTCCATTCGACGCTCCCCGGCGCAATTACGCCACGGCCCGGCATGCAGGTGATGACCACGACGCATCTGTCGCCACCCGCAGGCCCGGTCGAGCCGGGCGGCTTTGATTTTCAGCGCCATGCTTGGTTTGCCGAGTTGGGCGCGGTGGGCTACACCCGCGTGCCGCTCCTAGGCATTGCGGACCCCTTGGAAGGGGGCATCCCGCTGATCCTCTTTCGATTGCGCATGGCGGCCTCCGCGCGGGTACGCGCCCATCTTCCCGGCGATATCGGCGGTTTCGCCGCCGCCATCACCACCGGCGACCGCAGCGCCATTTCGCAAGACGCCCTGCAAGACCTGCGCAGCAGTAATTTGGCGCATCTACTGGCGATCTCGGGCCTGCATATGGGGTTGCTCAGCGGAGTTGTCTTCGGCGCAGCGCGCCTGCTTCTCGCGTTGCATCCGGTCACCGCCACCCGTTGGCCAAGCCGAAGCATCGCCGCGGGGGCCGCTCTGATCGCCGCCACCGGATACCTCGCGCTGTCAGGCGGAAATGTCGCGACCGAGCGGGCCTATGTCATGTGCGCCGTGGCGCTATGCGCCCTGATAATCGGGCGGCGGGCGATCTCCCTGCGCGCTGTCGCCATCGCGGGCATCATCGTCCTGACCCTGCGGCCCGAGGCGCTGATGGGGCCGGGGTTTCAGATGTCATTCGCCGCAACAACGGCGCTCGTCGCCGTCTTTGGCTGGATCCGCGATTTCGAAGGTGAGGTCATTTCCAAACGCCTCCGCCCCGTTGCCGCGGTGGTGATCTCTTCCGCCGTCGCAGGCATCGCCACCGCGCCCATATCCGCCGCGCATTTCAACACGATCGCGCATTATGGATTGGTCGCGAACCTGCTCTCAGTCCCCTTGATGGGGGTCTTGGTCATCCCCGCCGCCGTGCTGGCGGCGATCCTTGCGCCCTTCGGCGGTGAAGGAATACCGCTTTGGGCGATGGGGCTGGGCCTTGATTGGATCCTATCGGTCGCGGATGTGGTGGCGCATCTGCCCGGCGCGCGCAGCTTCGTGCCGGGGCCGGGGGGATGGGTGCTGCCGCTCTTGTCGCTCGGGTTTCTCTGGCTCGTCCTGTGGCAAGGTCATCTACGTTGGTTCGGCTTGCCCGCGATCATGCTGTCTTTCGCCCTCTGGCAAGGAACCACACGCCCTGACGTGCTCATCGCCGACACGGGAACGCTTGTGGGTGTCATGACGCCGGCGGGCCGGGCGCTCAGCAAAGACAAAGCCGCAGGTTTCGTCGCGCGCAATTGGCTGGAGAATGATGGCGATGGGGCGGATCAAGCCGTGGCTGCCCAAAAATGGGCGGGCCAAGAGGCAGGTATCATCCATTTGTCAGGAAAACGGGCGGTCGCCGCCTTCAGCGGCTGCCAGCCCGAGGATGTCGTGGTCGCGTCCGCCGATATGGCAACCGACCGAGATTGGGGCTGCCAAGTCTACGATCCCCTGCGGCTGCGGAAAACTGGTGCAATCGCGCTCAATAAATCAGCGCAGGGTTGGGAAGTCACCACCGCGAAAGACCGCGCCGGGGCACGCTTGTGGAACAGCCGCTCGCAGCGTCAGTAGGTGCGGATCAACCCGACCAGTCGCCCCTGAACCTTCACCTTGTCCGAAGGCAGCACCCGCGTTTCATAGGCGGCATTAGCGGCTTCCAAGGCGACCGAAGACCCTTGTCTGCGGAAACGCTTCAGCGTCGCCTCCTGATCTTCAACCAAAGCCACCACGATATCACCATTGTCGGCGACGGAGGTTTCACGGATCACCACGATATCGCCATCGTTAATACCCGCCTCGATCATCGAGTCGCCGCGCACTTCGAGGCCGTAATGCTCCCCCTGACCAGCGATCATCCCGCCGGGCACCGTAACGCTATGGGAAACTTGGGAGATCGCCTCGATCGGGACACCGGCAGCAATCCGGCCCATGACCGGCACATCGAACGCGTGATGCGCGGTGACCGGTTGCGCCGCAGGCGGCGGCGGGGCGTCGGGCCGATCCCCGTCGATCACGCGGGGGGCGAAACCGGGCGCACCGCCTAGGCTCTCGGGTAGCTTGACCACTTCGATCGCACGGGCGCGGTGGGCCAGGCGGCGGATGAAGCCACGCTCCTCCAATGCCGTGATCAGCCGGTGGATGCCGGATTTCGACCGCAAGTCGAGCGCCAGTTTCATCTCATCAAAGCTGGGCGGCACGCCGTCGCGCTGCACGCGTTGATGAATGAAAGAAAGCAGATCGAGTTGTTTTTTGGTCAGCATCGCGCGGCCCCTGAAGCTTTTATTGCTTTTGTTCTAGGGATGTTCTTGTTTTGTGTCAACCGTGGGTTGGCGTTAAATCAAGATGTACTTTTGCAAATCGCCCGCCTTGCGCGCCGGTTCATTAGGCGGGCGGATCATCAGCGCATCAGCCTGCGCGAGCACGGATAGAAGAGACGAATCCTGCCGATCATCCGGCTGGAGTGCGCCATCCCGAAGATGGGCGCGCATGTAATGCGCACGCGGCCCATTCGGGCCAATCTCGCGTCCAAGGGGGGCTTCGCGTATGACAGCATGGACTTCGGTCAGCCCGAGCATGCGCCGCAGCATAGGCAACACGAAGATCGCACCGCAAACCATTGCGGAAACTGGGTTTCCCGGCAGCCCGATCATCGCGACATCACCGATCTTACCTGCCATCAACGGCTTGCCGGGGCGCATCGAGACCTTGTAAAAAGACTGCTCCATGCCAAGCTCAGCCGCCACGGGCGCGATGAGGTCATGATCGCCCACCGACGCGCCGCCGATGGTGACAATCAAATCCGCGCCGCGGGCCAGGGCGAAGGCCTGTTTGAGCGATGCTGTCGTGTCCCGCGCGATGGGCAGCATGCGCACTTCGGCGCCCGCCTCTTCGAACATCGCGGCGAGCCCGTAGCTGTTGGAGGCGATGATCTGGTCGGGGCCGGGGTTTTCACCGGGCTGCACCAATTCATCCCCGGTGGCGAGGATCGCGATGATGGGTTTGCGGGTGACAGGCACCTGTGCCACGTTCATCGCAGCCAGCAGCGCCACATCGGCAGGGCGCAAAATGCGCGGGGCGATTAGGTATTCGCCTTTGGTGAAGTCTCCGCCAGCGGGGCGAATATTGTCTTTGTCATCAATACTGTGGCCGAGGGTGATAAGGTTACCCCGCTGGGTCACATCTTCTTGGATCACCACAAAATCGGCGCCCTCGGGCACCGGCGCGCCGGTGAAAATGCGCACGGCTTGTCCGGCCCGCAGCGTACCCGCATAGCCATGGCCCGCCGCGGCTTCACCGACGACTTTGAACATCGCATCCGGTTCGACTTCGGCGCGGCGCAGGGCGTAGCCGTCCATAGAGGAAGCGGCAAAGGGCGGTTGGCTGCGCTGCGCGCGCACGGGCTGCGACAAGACACGGCCATTGGCGGCCCGCAGCGCAACTTCTTCGGTTTCCAAAGGAGCGACAAGGTTCAGGACGGCTTCCAAAGCCGCTTCGACGCTGATCATGTCGCCTCGTAACGGCCTGATTTACCGCCATCTTTCAGAACGACCCGCGTGCCGCCAATCTCCATCGCCTTATCCACGGCTTTGGCCATGTCATAGACGGTGAGGGCGGTGACGGAGGCCGCGGTGAGGGCCTCCATCTCAACCCCGGTTTGGCCAGTGGTTTTGACAGTGGCGAGAATGCGAATGCCGGGGAGTGCGGCGTCGGGAGTCAGATCGACGCTCACCTTGGTGATCGGCAGAGGATGGCAAAGCGGGATCAGGTCTGCCGTCCGTTTGGCCGCCATAATCCCGGCAAGCCGTGCGACCCCCAGAACATCCCCCTTCTTGGCGCGGCCTTCAGTAATGATATCAAGCGTTTGCGGCGCCATCTTGATGTAGCTTTCAGCCTTAGCCACCCGCGAAGTCACGGCTTTCCCCGAGACATCGACCATATGGGCGTCGCCCTCGGCGTCGAAATGGGTGAGCGCCATTACATCCCTCCGGGAACGAGCGGGTTGGCGAGCAGATCGCGGGTGGCCTGTTCGACATCTTGCTGCCGCATCAGGCTTTCGCCGATGAGGAAACAGCGCGCGCCGTAGACAGCCATATCGGCGAGGTCCGCTGGGGTGTAGAGGCCGGATTCACAGACCAGCATACGGTCGTGAGGGACGGCCTCTGACAGTTGGCGCGTCACATCAAGAGAGGTCTCGAAGGTGTTGAGATTGCGGTTATTTATCCCGATCATGCGGCTGTTGAGCTTTTCGGCCCGGGCGAGTTCCTCTGCGTCATGAACCTCAATCAGCGCGTCCATGCCCCATTCATCTGCGGCTTGCTCAAGTTCCGCGGCCTGCGCGTCAGAGACGGAGGCCATGATGATCAGGATGCAGTCGGCACCAAGGCTGCGCGCTTCGGCGACCTGATAGGGATCGTAAAGGAAATCCTTGCGCAGTACCGGTAGATCGCATTCGGCGCGGGCCTCGACGAGGAATTCCTTCGCGCCCTGAAAACTCGGGGTGTCGGTAAGGACCGAGAGGCAGGTCGCGCCGCCTGCGGCATAGGCGCGGGCGAGGGCGGCGGGTTCGAAATCTTCGCGGATCAAACCTTTGGAGGGGCTGGCTTTTTTGATCTCGGCGATTAGGCCGTAGCCCTCGCGGGAGGCTTTGTGCAAGCTCTGCGCGAAGGGGCGGACTGGCGGGGCCGCGCGGGCCGCAGCTTCGACCTCTGCCTGCGATTTTTCGGCCTTGGCAGCGGCAATTTCGTCCAGCTTATAGGCTTTGATTTTTTCAAGAATTGTGGCGGTCATGGCTTCCTCACGGCTTTGTCCAATGTATGCCGGGCTTGCCTTGGCCCTGCAACCAGTCATTCACGCGGCTGAAGGGGCGTGAGCCGAAGAAGCCGCGCCTTGCTGACAGCGGTGAAGGGTGCGGCGTCTCTATCTTCAGGTTGCGCGCCGGATCGACCTCTGCCGCCGCCTTTTGCGCATGCGCCCCCCAAAGCAGGTAGGCGCGGGGGCGATCAGAAAGACGGTTGAGCACCTGAGCGGTCAACTTTTGCCATCCGAGCCTCGCGTGCCCATGCGCGCAGCCCGCCGGAACGGTCAGCACGTTATTGAGCAGTAGAACCCCTTGATCGGCCCAGAACCGCAGGTCTGGGTCTTGCGGTGATGCGCCAAGATCGGCGTCTAACTCTTTGAAGATATTGACAAGGGAGCGGGGAATGGGGCGCACATCCGGCTCGGCTGAGAAGGCATAGCCATGGGCGTGGCCGGGTGTCGGATAGGGGTCTTGGCCAAGGATCACCACCTCCACAGCTGACGGTTGCAGATGCTCAAGTGCGGCGAATATCTGCGGGGCGGGCGGTAGGATCACCCTCGTATCCACGGCGAGCTGCTCGGCGATACGTGGCCAATCCTCGGCAAAAAAGGGCAGCTCGGCCCATGCGCCAAGGGCGGTGAGGCTGGGAGGCGTCATGCCGACTGGCTGATCTGCGCCACTTTTTCGATCCGGTCACGCGCCGCGCCGCTGTCGATGCTTTCGCGGGCCATCTCAACGCCGGTTTTCAGATCCGGGGCCACGTCGGCCACCACCAAAGCAGAGGCTGCGTTCAGCAGCACCGCGTCGCGGTAGCCTGATGGAACCCCGTCGAGGAGCGCTTTGAAATGTTTGGTGTTTTCGGCAGGCTCGCCCCCGGCGATTGCCTCGAACGGATGGACCGGCAGGCCCGCATCCTCGGGGTGCAATTCGCGCAGGTTGACGACACCGTCTTCCAGTGCTGCGACCCAACTGACGCCGGTGATGGTCAGCTCATCCGTGCCATCGGAGCCATGCACAAGCCATGCTTTTTCCGAGCCGAGCTGCTTGAGTGTCAGCGCCATCGGTTCAATCAGATCGCGGGTATAGGCGCCGGTCAGCTGCCGTTTGACCCCTGCCGGATTGGTCAGTGGCCCGAGGATGTTGAAAATCGTGCGGGTGCCAAGTTCGGACCGGGTCGGCATGACATGGGCGACGGCAGGGTGATGCATGGGCGCCATCATGAAACCGATACCGGCCTCGGCCAATTCACGCTCGACCACCGCGGGGCCGACCATGACGTTGATCCCCAGTTGCGACAGCGCGTCGGAAGCACCTGATTTCGAACTGAGGTTGCGGTTTCCATGTTTCGCCACGACAGCGCCTGCGCCCGCAGCCACGAAGGCGGCGGCGGTCGAGATGTTCAGCGTACCCTTGCCGTCACCGCCGGTGCCAACGATGTCGATCGCGCCTTCGGGCGCGCGGACGGCGTTGCATTTGCTGCGCATGACCTGTGCCGCGGCGGCATATTCGGTGACCGTTTCGCCCCGTGTGCGCAGCGCCATGAGGAACCCGCCGATCTGGCTGGGGGTCGCTTCGCCCTCGAACAGAATTTCAAAGGCTTCAACGGCCTGATCCGAGGTCAGCGGCCCGTTCGCGGCGGCATCCAGCAGGGGTTTCAGCGCGCTACTCATGCCGGGACCTTCATCTCGTTCAGGAAGTTTTGCAACAGGGCGTGGCCATGCTCGGACCGGATCGATTCCGGGTGGAATTGCACGCCGTGTAGCGGCAACTCGCGGTGTTGCAGGCCCATGATGGTGCCATCTTCAAGCGCTGCGGTGATTTCAAGGCAATCGGGCAGGCTCGCGCGTTCGACCACCAGCGAGTGATAGCGCGTGGCCCCGAAGGGCGAGGGGAGCCCGGCGAAAACGCCGCGCCCGTCGTGCTGCATCTGGCCCAGTTTACCATGCACGATATCATCCGCGCGCACGACCTTACCGCCGAAGGCTTGGCCAAGCGTTTGATGGCCAAGGCAGACGCCCAGAAGCGGCACCCGCGCGGCGGCGGCGGCATGGGTCAGCTCTAGGCAGATTCCCGCTTGGTCGGGGTCGCAGGGGCCGGGAGACAGCAGGATACCGGCGGGGTTCATGGCCATCGCTTCGTCCACGCTGAGCGCGTCGTTGCGGTGCACTTGCACAGCCGCCCCGAGGCTGCCCAGATAGTGGACCAAGTTATAGGTAAAGCTGTCGTAGTTATCGATGAGCAGCAGCACAGGCAGGCATTTCTTTGTATTAGGACTGGAGAAACCGCGCCGGAGCGCGGTATAGGTTTTCGCATACATGTTCAGGCTTGAACCCCATCGTCAAGAGTTTGGGGCAAGCCAATTGAGGGGAACGCCGGGCTTTCTGGCCATGGCGCAGACAGCAGGAGTAGCGCAGATGGCACGCGGAGTTCTGAGCGGGCTGATTTGGGGCGGTGTGGCAAGCATCGGTGTGGCCGGTGCGGTGTCGCTGATGATGCCTTTGCCGCTGCCGCCGCAGGTGGGCGATGCGCCCGGATCTGGCCCCGCGCCAGCGCGGATCAACGTGACGGATGCAGGCGAGCGGGCGCGCAGCCGCGATAGCGCGCCGGTGTTGAACGCCCCCGCGCCGCGCGCGGATGTGCCGCAGCAAGACAGCCTCGCCGCGCTCGACCCCGACACACAGACCTCCGCCAGCCTGCCAGAGACTGGCGGTGCGGAGGGGCTCAGCACCCCCGCGGCCCCCGAGGGGCAGACGCCGATGTCGCCTGGCGCGGAAGAGCCTGTCATGCCCAATCCGCAGGCCACAGCGCCTGATGCGCCGCCCGCGGCGGATGAGCTTTCGATCAGCACCGAACCCGCGCAGCCGCCCGCGCCGGATGTGGCGGATATTGAAGGGGCCTTTGACGCGCCACAGGGCATGGCCGCGCCGGAGGTCGAAGAGGAGGAGGCGATCACCCTGCCGGCGGAAGAGGTCGTGGTTGAAGAGCCGGAGGCTGAATCCGGAGCGATCGAAGACGTGCCTCGCGGTGAGGCGGAGGCCGCTGAGGCTGACCTGTCTTCCCCGGTGCCTGATCCGGAAAACATCGGGGGGGCGAGCCCTGCGCCGCTGAAAGAGACGGAGGTTACCGAAGTCACCCCAGACCCCACTGAAACCGAAGCAGACAGCCGCCCGGCCATCGGTACACCAGCGACCAGCCTGACCGAGCGAGATACAGGCGTCGTGATCAACCGCCCCGGTGCAGAGGCGGTGGCAGAGCCCGCTGAAGCTGACGAAATCGTGAATGAAGACCCGCGCCCCGTGGTGGCCAACAGCCTCGCCGTGGACTTGCCCGAGGGCAAGCCGCTGATGAGCGTGGTGTTGATCGACGATGGCACCTCGGTCACCGCGGGCAGCGCCGGGTTGGCCGCATTGCGCAGCTTTCCCTATCCGCTGAGTTTCGCCGTCGATAGCACCTTGCCGGATGCCGCCGAGCGGGTGGAAACCTACCGCGAGGCTGGGTTCGAGGTCTTGGCCATGGTCGACCTGCCGCAGGGCGCGCAGCCCAGCGATGCCGAGACCGCATTTGGCGCCACGCTCGACCAGATTGGCCCGGTGGTGGGGGTGTTGGAAGGCACCGAAAGCGGCTTCCAAGGCAGCCGCGCGCTGGCCGATCAGGTGACCGATATCCTCGCGCAATCAGGCCACGGGTTGGTCACGCAGGACAAGGGGCTTAACACCATGCCCAAGCTGGCGCGCAAGGCGGGTGTGCCTGCCGATCCGGTGTTTCGCGATTTTGACAGCAAGGACCAGTCAGCCCGGGTGATCCGGCGTTTTCTGGATCAAGCGGCCTTCAAAGCGGGGCAGGAGGGTGCTGTGATCATGCTGGGCCGCCTGCGCCCCGATACCGTCTCCGCCCTGTTGCTCTGGGGGCTGCAAGACCGCGCGAGCGATGTGGCCTTGGTCCCGATCTCGGCGGTGCTGCTGCGCGAGGAATGACCCCGCGCGGGGGGCGCCTTGGCGCTAGATAATCTCGTCTTCGTCGAAGAGCGGGTCTTCCTCCAACTGGCTGGCGAGTTCATCCACCGTCGCCTCCGCCGCGCGGGGGCCGAGTTTGGCAAGGTGAAAGACCGCATCGCCCTCGTTAACGATGGGCAGCATCGCCCGCCCGATGAGGATGCCGGGCGCATCGGCCAGAAGCTCGGCCTCCTCCTTGCCGAATGGGTCCGAGACGATGGCCAGAAGATCGCCCTCGGCGACGGTTTCCCCCTCGGCCCGGAAGGTGCGCAGCAGGCCGCCTGCGGGGGCGCGCAGCCAATGGGAAGCGGTGCAGATATAGGGCGCGCTGCGGGCGCGGGCGATGCCCTTGGCGGGCAGCATGTCTTGCCCGCGCATGACGCGCAGGATGCCCGCCAGACCGGCCCGCACGGCCATCTCGTCAAAGCGCAGCCCTTCACCCGCCTCGTAGAGCAGGATCGGTGTGCCTTGTTTCGCGGCGACCGCCCGCAGCGACCCGTCGCGCAACGGGGAGGTCAGCACCACCGGCGCACCGAAATCCAGCGCCATTTTCTGGATCACCTTATCCGCCGGAGAGACGCGCACCTGCGGCAGGTTCGTGCGGTGGATCGCCGCCGAATGTAGGTCGATGCCGAAGTCGCAGCGCAGCACCACCTCTTGCAGAAAGATATGCGCCAGCCGCGCGCCGAGGCTGCCGGTGGGCGAGCCGGGGAAACAGCGGTTCAGATCGCGTCGGTCTGGCAGGTAGCGCGAGCGGTTCAGGAAGCCGAAGGAGTTCACGACAGGCACTACAATGAGTGTGCCGCGCAGCGCCGAGAGTTGCGGCGCGCGCAACAGGCGGCGCAGGATCTCGACGCCGATCACCTCATCCCCATGCACCGCGGCGGAGACGAACATCGTCGGCCCGGGCCGTTTGCCGTGGAAGATTTCCAGCGACAGATGCACCGGCGTGTGATCCGGCAGGATCGAAACGGGCAGATCAACGGCAAGGCTGCTGCCGGGGGCGACGGAATGCCCCGCGATCTGGAAGGGCGCGCGGGGGGCCATGGTCAGCCGTTGCCTTTGCCGCCGAACCGCGACGCATCCGCAGCCGCGCGGCGGATTGCGCCGGATTTATGCACGGTTTCCATGAATTCGGCCTCGGGATCGCTGTCATAGACCACGCCGCCGCCTGCTTGGATATAGAGCGTTTCGTCCTTCACCACGGCGGTGCGCAGGGCGATACACATGTCCATGTCGCCGCCCGCGCTGAAATAGCCCACGCCGCCGCCATAAACGCCGCGCTTCTCGGGCTCCAACTCGTCGATGATCTCCATCGCGCGAACCTTTGGCGCGCCGGAAACGGTGCCGGCAGGCATTCCGGCAAAAAAGGCGTCGAGTGCATCCTTGCCCTCTTTCAACTCGCCCACCACGTTGGAGACGATGTGCATGACGTGGCTGTAACGCTCGACGATGAACTCCTCCGTAGGGCGCACGCTGCCGATCTTGGCAACCCGGCCCACGTCGTTGCGGCCCAGATCCAGCAGCATCAGGTGTTCTGCCAACTCCTTGGGGTCGCTGAGCAAATCGGCTTCCAGCGCGCGATCCTCCTCCGGCGTAGCACCACGTTTTCGGGTGCCTGCAATGGGTCGGATGGTCACTTCGTTGCCGAATACCCGCACGAGGATTTCGGGGCTGGCACCCACCACATGGAAGCCGCCGAAGTTGAAATAGAACATGAAGGGCGAGGGGTTGGTGCGCCGCAAGCTGCGGTAGAGCGCGAAGGGCGGTTGGGTGAAACCTTGGGCCCACCGCTGGCTTGGGACCACCTGAAAGATATCGCCCGCCTTGATATAGTCGCGCGCCTTTTCCACAGCAGATTTATAGCCATCGCGGGTGAAATTGCTGACCGGTTCCGGCGCGTCTTCGGCCTCTCCCAAATCGCGGGAGGTCTGAGGCATGGCGCGTTCCAGATCGCGCACGGCGTCCATCACCCGCTCGGCGGCCTGGGCATAGGCCGCGCGGGCGGTTTGGCCCTCGGACACCCAAGCGGGGGAGACGATGGTCACCTCGCCTTTGACCCCGTCGAGGACCGCGACGACCGAAGGGCGTACCATCACGGCGTCGGGCAGGCCCAGAGGGTCGGGGTTCACATTGGGCAGATGTTCGACAAGCCGGATCATGTCATAGCCGAGGTAGCCAAAGAGCCCGGCGGCGGCTTGCGGCAAATCGTCGGGCAGGGTAATCCGCGATTCCGCGATCACGTCGCGCAGACGGTCCAGCGGGTCACCGGGCATATCCTCAAAGGCATCGGCATCATAGCGCGCCGCACGGTTGAGTGCGGAGGTCTTGCCCCGGCAGCGCCAAATCAGATCGGGCTTCATACCGATGATCGAATACCGCCCGCGCACATCGCCGCCGGTGACGGATTCCAGCACAAAGGCATTCTCCGCCGCGCCGGTGAGTTTCAGCATCAAGGACACAGGCGTGTCGAGGTCGGCAGCAAGGCGGGTGTAGACGATCTGATTCTCGCCCGCCTCATAGGCGCGGGCGAAACTATCGAAATCCGGGGTCAGGGCCATCAAAATTGCCTATCAGGGAAAGTTCACATGCACGGCATTGATCGCGCGCTGGTCGATCTGGGGATCGGCGTCGCGCATGACGGCATTGCTGTAGATATCGAAAAGACCTTGGGCCAGCGCCTGATCCAACTGCTGCGACAGACGGTCCATCAGCGCTTGGGTCTGGTCGTCTTCGCCCGCCGGTGTCACGGCATCGACGCGCAGAACCACGACGCTATCGCCTGCAGGCAGGACGGCCACACCGCCTTCGTCGAGGTCAAAGACCTGATCCATGAAATCGTCCGGCGTGCCGTCGACATAGGAGCTGCGGGTCAGCCCTTCGCCAAGCTGCGGCGAAAGACCGGCGGCTTCAAAACCCCCTTCTTCGGCCAGCGTCTCGGTCAGGCTCTCGGCCTTTTCGGTCAGCGCCTCGACAATTTGGGCGTTGCGCCATGCGGTCTCAACGGCGTCGCGGGCCTCTTCGAAAGGTTCGGGACGCGCCTCTTTGGTCTCATCCAGACGCATGGCAAAGATGCCGCCGTCTTCGAGTTGATCGATCTGCGGGAAGTCATTGGCACTCAGCCCCGCCGCGGCCTCGCGGAAGGCGCCATAGGCGGCGATGCCCTCGCTGCTGTCTTGGGTCCAGTCGATGGTGCCAAGGCGCATTTTGGTCTCTTGGGCCAAGTCTTCGAGCGTGGCACCCCCGGCAAGCTGGTCGTCAATCTCTTGCGCGCGGGCTTCGACAGCGCGGGTGGCGCGGGAGATGGCGAGGGTCTCTTCCAGCACGTCACGGGCCTCTTGGAAAGGCACATGCTGCGCGGGAAGGATGGCGTTCACACGGAACAGGGCCGGACCAAGCGAGCTGGGCAGCGGGCCTACGATATCACCGCTTTCGGCGGAGAATACCGCATCACCTGCGTCATCGAGATCGGATTTCGCGACATCGCCCAGATCGACATCCGCCAGAGCAAGGCCGCGCTCTTCGACCAACGCCTCGAAAGTGGTGCCGTCGACCTCAAGCGCTGCGGCAGCGCGGTCTGCGGCCTCCTGATCGGCAAAGACCAGACGTTCGACCAAACGCCGCTCGGGCTGGTCGTATTCGTCGCTGCGGGCGTCATATTCGGCGCGCAGTTCTTCTTCGGGCACTTCGACTTCGTCCAGCAGGTCTTCGGGAGCGAGCCAAGCGTAGGTGATTCTTTTGCTGGCGGGCAGCATGAAGTCATCGGTGTTGGCGTCGTAATAGGCGCGCAATTCGTCTTCGGTGGCGGCGGGCAGGGGCGCGTCGAGGTCATCCTCGCTCAACCGTGCCCAAGTGAAGCTGCGCTCTTCGGCGACATAGTCGACCAGCGTGCGGGCATAGGTGTCGGGCATGGAGACGCCGCCCAGAATGGCGCGTTGGAGCAGGCCGCGCGCGGCTTCTTCGCGGATCGAGCGTTCGAACTCGGCCTCGCTCATCCCGCTTTGCTGAAGGGCAAAGCGATAGCCTTCGCGGTCGAAATTGCCGTCGATCCCTTGGAAGGCCGAGATCGCCACGATCTCATCACGCAGGGTGGCATCACCGATGGAGATGCCCATTTCGTCGGCTTCGTGGTCCAGCGCGCGGTTGCGCACGATCCGTTGCAGCACGGCGCGGTCCAGCCCCATTTCTCGGGCGCGGGCGAAGGGCAGGCTCTCCCCCGTTTGGGCTTCGATCGCGCGGATTTCCTGCTGCAACTGGCGGGCATATTGATCGACCGAGATCGACTTGTCGCCCACGGTGCCGATGCTGCGCAGATTGCCGCTGAGGTTGATCGCGCCAAAGCCGCCCAGACCCAAGATCAAAAGGGCCATCAAGGCCCAGACGGCGGTTTTCGAAAAGCTGAAGCCCTTTTTGGCCATGACACGGTCCCTCGTTGATTTCGGACCTGTCTATGCGTTGCGTGGCAGGGCTGCAAGCCTGTCGAAAAGCACCTTTAGACCGGCGGCGTCGAGGTTGGCAAAGGCGATGCGCAACTGGCTTTCGCCGCGGGCGTCACCCTCGGGCTGGAACATCGTGCCGGGCAGGCAGAGCACGCCGGCGTCACGCACCAGATCGCGCGCCAGATCAGCCGAAGAAACGCTGAAAGGATGGCGCATATAGGCGAAGTAGCCGCCCAGCCCCAGAAGCTCCCAGCCCAGCGGTTCAAGCCGGGGCATCAGGTCGGCAATGGCGGCGCGGCGGGTGAGGATTTCCTCGCGTTCTTCGGCAAGCCATGCGCTGAGGTTCTGCATCCCCCAAAGCGCGCCGTGTTGGCCGATCTGCGCGGGGCAGATGGCGACGGTGTCGAGGAACTTCTCGACCTCGGCCAACCGTGCGCGGCTGGCGATCAGCGCGCCGACGCGGTGGCCGGTCAGGCGGTAGGCTTTGGAGAAAGAATAGAGGTGGATGAGTGTGTCATGCCAATCGGGGTCGCGGAACAGCGTGTGTGGCGCGCCGGGGCGGCTGTGGAAGTCGCGGTAGGTCTCATCAAGGATCAGCGCGATGCCGTGGCGGCGGGCGAGGTCAAAGAAGTCCTGCACGAGGGCGGCAGGGTATTCCACGCCGCCGGGGTTGTTGGGCGTGACCAGCGCGATGGCCCGGGTGCGCGGGGTGATGGATGCCGCGGCCTTCTCGGGGTCGGGCAGCATGTCGGCCTCAACGGGAAGCGGCACCGCGGTGACGCCGCTCATGTCGAGCCACATCTTGTGATTGAAGTACCACGGCGTCGGGATGATGACCTCGTCGCCCTCGCCGCAGAGCGTGGCGATGGCGGCGGCAAAGGCTTGGTTGCAGCCGGAGGTGATGCAGACCTGTTCGTCGGTCACCACGCCCGCGTATTTTTCGGCCGTCTGCCGCGCCAGTTCGGCGCGCAGCTCCGGCAGGCCCAGCACCGGCCCGTAGAGATGCGCCTCATCGTTGTTCAGCGTGACCTCGGCCATGGCCCGGCGCAGCCCTTCGGGGGGCGGATTGACGGGCGCGGCTTGGCTGACATTGATCAGCGGTCGGTCGGGAAGTCGACCCCGTCGAGCCAGCGCCGCGCCTCCATCACCGGAGGAAAGAAAGTGGTGGCGGTGCGCGGAAGCGTCATGGGGGTATCCGGTCAGATAGGGGCAGGGCAGCTGGCGCGGGGCCGGTCAGTCCTTGCCGCGGTAGGGTTCGACATATTGCAGGGCCATGTCCCACGGGAAGAAAATCCATGTGTCCTGGCTCACGCCGGTGATGAAAGTATCGACCTGCGGCTCGCCCTCGGGCTTGGCATAGACGGTGGCGAAATGCGCCTGCGGGTAAAGCTCGCGCACCAGTTCGATGGTCTTGCCGCTGTCGACAAGGTCGTCGACGATCAGGATGCCAGTGCCGTCGCCCATCATCTCGGCATCGGGGGATTTCAGCACCTTCGCCTCGCGGCGTTGGTCGGCGGCGCCGCCACCCGAGTGGTAGGACATGACCGAGATCGTGTCGACGGTGCGGATGTCGAGCTCGCGCGCGACGATCATCGCGGGCGCCATGCCGCCGCGAGTGATTGCCACGACCGCACGCCAAGCGCCATCGTCGGGGCCCAGACCGTCCAGCCGCCACGCTAGTGCGCGGCTGTCGCGGTGGATCTGATCCCAGGAGATGTGAAAGCCCTTTTCATGGGGCAGGCGCGAGGCGTCCTTGGATTTGGTCATGGTGGTCCTTTGCAGCAGCTGGCGCGGGCACCCGCGCGAATTAATTTGGGCGGCTTATTCCTTGGACATGTCGGGCGCGTCAACCGCCTTCATGCCGACGACGTGATAGCCCGCGTCCACATGCAGGTTCTCACCCGTGGTGCCGCTGCCCAGATCCGACAACAGGAACAGCGCGGCCTTGCCCACGTCCTCTGTGGTGACGTTGCGGCGCAGGGGCGAGTTATACTCGTTCCATTTCATGATGTAGCGGAAGTCGCCGATGCCGGAAGCCGCCAGCGTCTTGATCGGCCCCGCCGAGATCGCGTTGACGCGGATGCCGTCCTTGCCCAGATCCTCGGCGAGGTATTTTACGCTCGCCTCCAGCGCCGCCTTGGCCACCCCCATCACATTATAATGCGGCATTACCTTCTCGGCGCCGTAGTAGGTGAGCGTCAGCGCGCTGGCACCGGGCGACATCATCTTCTCGGCGCGCTGCATCACGGCGGTGAAGGAATAGACCGAGATGTCCATCGACATGGCGAAATTGCCGCGGCTGGTGTCGACATAGCGGCCACGCAGCTCGCCCTTGTCGGAAAAGCCGATGGCGTGAACGATGAAATCCAACTCACCCCAACGTTCTTTCAGGCTTTCGAAAAGCGCGTCGATCGATGCTTCATCGCCCACGTCGCAGGGCAGAACGATGTCGCTGCCAAGCTGCTCGGCCAGCGGGCCGACGCGTTTCTTCAGCGCTTCGCCTTGGTAGGAAAAAGCAAGTTCCGCCCCCGCATCGGCCAGTGCCTTGGCCACGCCCCATGCGATGGATTTGTCATTCGCCAGCCCCATGATGAGCCCGCGCTTGCCCTGCATCAGTTCGTTTCCCATTCCGCCGCCTTGTCTATGTTCTTGTCTATGTTCCGTTCAGGTTGTCTTGGTCTAGGCGATTGCAGCGCTACCATCAAGACTGCACAGGCGCCTTCACCCCCGAGATTTGCCATAAGATCGGCGGCTAACTGTCGGAAATCGGGTGAGGTTGTCCTTTGAGTTGCCGATTGTTAACAAATGCCATACCGAAGAGATCGGGCCCCGGTGTAGAACCGGTGACAGGCAAAGCACTCTGAAGGAGATGCCGAATGGAGACGCGGACTGGTATTTTTGCGGGGGATGATCCCTTTGCAATTGCGCAGCGTTGGCTTTCCGAAGCAGAGGCGACCGAGCCGAATGATCCCAATGCCATCGCGCTCAGCACGGTAGATTCGCAAGGTCTGCCCAACGCCCGCATGGTGCTGCTGAAAGAGATCGAGCCGGAGGCTTTTGTCTTTTACACCAATTACGAAAGCCAGAAGGCGCAGGAACTTGACGGCGCGGGGAAGGCGGCCTTTGTCATGCATTGGAAATCCCTGCGCCGCCAGCTGCGGGTGCGCGGCTTAATCAGCCGCGAGGACGGGCCGCAGGCCGATGCCTATTACGCCTCGCGCTCGCTCAAAAGCCGTCTGGGGGCTTGGGCCTCGCGCCAATCGCAGCCGCTCTCGGGCCGCGGTGCGCTGATGGCCGAGGTGGCCAAGGTGACCGCGCAAAAGGGGGTGAACCCTGAGCGCCCCCCGTTCTGGGGCGGTTACCGGATCACCCCGTTGGAAATCGAATTCTGGGCCGATGGCGAGTTTCGCCTGCATGACCGTTTCCAATGGCGGCGCGCAGATGTCGCGGCACCCTGGGCCGTGACCCGGCTCAACCCCTGATCTGACGGCGCGATACCCCATGAAAGATGTGTCTGAAACCCAAGCGGAACCAGCGGCGATAGATGACCCCCTCGAAGGCGTGGTCAAATGGTTCGACCCGGTCAAGGGCTTCGGCTTTGTCGTCGCGGATGCGGGCGGGGCGGACATCCTGCTGCACGTCAACGTCCTGCGCAATTACGGCCAAAGCTCTGTCGCGGATGGGGCGCGGGTGGCGGTGCGCGTCCAACAGACCGAGCGCGGGGCGCAGGCGGTCGAAGTGCTTTCCGTCGAGGCGCCCCGTGAATTGCCCGCCGCCGTGGTGGAATTCGCCGGTTTCGATCCTGAGCAACTGGCCACCGCCGAGTTTGAGCCCGCCCGTGTCAAATGGTTCGACAAGGCCAAGGGATTCGGGTTTGCAAATGTCTTTGGCTGCGCGGAAGATGTGTTTTTGCATATCGACGTGCTGCGCCAATCCGGACTTTGTGATTTGCAACCGGGCGAAGCACTTGCCATGCGTGTGATTGTTGGCGATCGGGGCCATCTGGCGGCGGAGGTAAGCTCATGGGACGCGGTGATAGACGGCTAAAGGTCAGGCGACTGGCAAGGCATATGGCAGGGGCGGCACTGGCTGGCTTGTTGCTGACCGGCGCGGCGGTGGCCGAGGTTTGCCGTATCGATTCCGTGACGCTCCGCGGGGAGTGGGGGAAGGCCCGCTTCTCTGTCGAAGTGGCTGATGACACGGCGGAACGCGCCACGGGGCTGATGCACCGCCGTTCACTGCCGCTGAGCGCGGGGATGCTCTTTATCTACGAAAGACCTCAGCCCCTGAATTTCTGGATGCGCAACACGTTGATCCCACTGGACCTGCTGTTCATCGACGAAAGGGGTGTGGTGCAGAAGATCCGCCACTCCGCCAAACCGCTGGACGAAACACCGATCCCGGGCGGCGACGATTTGCTGTCGGTGCTGGAGATTAACGGCGGCTTGTCGAAACGCCTTGGGATCACCGAAGGCAGCGAAATCCGCCATCCGGCCTTTGCCGGGAACGCTCCGGCTTGGCCCTGCTAAAGACTTCGCGGATTTTCCAATTTTAAGGTCAATCGGGGCTTTTCAATTGGCGGGCTTATGGCTAAAGAAGCCCCAGTCGGAGCGTGGCGCAGCCTGGTAGCGCACCTGTTTTGGGTACAGGGGGTCGGAGGTTCGAATCCTCTCGCTCCGACCATTTTCTTCCAACATCGCTGGTGTAGCGCTTCCCGCTTTGGTTGAGGTGCGCCCGTTGTCCTATCCTCATTCTGCACAAGATATAGTAGCTGCCGCCGCCGCATTGGCAGTTTGCGCCTGTGCGCGCCGAGATCGTGATGATTCTGCCGCGGTTCTTGATGCGGACATGGGGCAGGGGGCTTGGGCCGGGTGATCGTGGCACATAGCCCACTTTCGGCGGCCTGTCGCCCGGTGGGTGGTCTTGGGCTGTGGATGAATTCAACCAATCTCTCAAACACCTCCGCTAACCCGGCCCCGGCAATGGATTATTTCAAAGGCGCCCGCCAGTCGGGCTTGCGGGTATCTTTGGGGATATCCTGAGGCTGAATCACTGGGGTAGGGCGCGGGGCAAATCGGGGGGCTTCGGTCAACTGCCCGCCCCGAAATAATTCCGAAAAAAACCGTTGACCAATTAGTGCGATCTACGTCAGTTTGTGGGGGTCAAGTAAAGCGCCACAATATGTTGTGGTTAACGCAACGGGCGCTTCGGCGGCGGGGACAGAGTATAGAACCAGCGATTTCATCGGTTTCGGGCCGCTTGCGTCTGCAGGTGGCGCGGGGAAGCTTTGTTCAAACTGCCAGCACATAGGGGTGAGACGGCCTGCCGTGGGCATGTCGGCTCAGGATTTTGAGAGTTTGAAAAAGGGCAGCGACGATGAAGATTGAACGGAATTTCACCAAGGCCGGGCAGGATGCCTATGCGGATTTGGACTTTGTCACCACGGTGTCAGAGATCCGCAACCCTGACGGTTCGGTGGTGTTCAAGCTCGACAACGTCGAAGTGCCCAAGTCCTGGAGCCAGGTCGCCAGCGACGTGATTGCGCAGAAGTATTTCCGCAAGGCCGGCGTGCCCAGCAAGACCCGCAAGGTGAAGGAAAAGGACGTGCCCGAGTTCCTCTGGCGCTCCGAGCCCGCAGAGGGCGCCGAGATGGGTGGAGAGACCTCTTCCAAGCAGGTCTTCGACCGTCTGGCCGGGGCCTGGGCCTATTGGGGCTGGAAGGGCGGCTATTTCTCGACCGAGGAAGACGCCCGCGCCTACTACGACGAAATGCGCCACATGCTGGCCAGCCAGCGCGCCGCCCCCAACAGCCCACAGTGGTTCAACACTGGGTTGCACTGGGCCTACGGCATCGATGGCCCGGCGCAGGGGCATTACTACGTCGACTACAAGACCGGCAAACTGACCCGGTCGAAATCCTCTTATGAGCACCCGCAGCCGCATGCCTGCTTTATCCAGTCCGTCGGCGACGATCTGGTGGGCGACGGTGGCATCATGGACCTCTGGGTCCGCGAGGCGCGTCTGTTCAAATACGGCTCGGGCACGGGCACCAACTTTTCATCGCTCCGCGGAGAGGGCGAGAAGCTGTCGGGCGGCGGCAAGTCGTCGGGTTTGATGGGGTTCCTCAAGATCGGGGACCGCGCCGCTGGCGCCATCAAATCCGGCGGCACCACCCGCCGGGCGGCCAAGATGGTGATCGTCGACGCCGACCACCCCGATATCGAGGATTTCATCAACTGGAAGGTGCTCGAAGAGCAGAAGGTGGCCTCCATCGTCGCCGGCTCCAAGATGCACGAGCAGAAGCTCAACCTTTTGTTCGACGCGATCAAGGCATGGGACGGGGCCGAAGCGGATGCCTATGACCCCACGAAGAACGCCGCGCTGAAACAGGCGATCCGCGAGGCCAAGAAGGTCGCGATCCCCGAGACTTACGTCAAACGCGTGCTGGACTATGCCAAGCAGGGCCACACCGGCATCGAGTTCCCGACCTATGACACCGACTGGGATAGCGAGGCCTATAACTCCGTCTCGGGCCAGAACTCCAACAACTCGATCCGCGTCACCAACGCCTTCCTGAAGGCGGTTGAGAAGGATGCCGACTGGGAGTTGATCAGCCGCACTGAGAACCGGGTGGTCAAGACCGTCCGCGCCCGCGACCTCTGGGATCAGGTCGGCCACGCCGCATGGGCCTGCGCCGATCCGGGCATCCAGTACCACGACACCGTGAACGACTGGCACACCTGCCCCGAAGACGGTGCGATCCGCGGCTCGAACCCCTGTTCGGAGTACATGTTCCTTGACGATACGGCGTGCAATCTGGCTTCGATGAACCTGCTGACCTTCCTTCAGGACGGGGTCTTTCAGGTCGAGGACTACATGCATGCCGCGCGCCTGTGGACCGTGACACTGGAGATCAGCGTGATGATGGCGCAGTTCCCCTCCAAGGAAATCGCGCAGCGGTCTTACGACTTCCGCACGCTGGGTCTGGGCTATGCCAATATCGGCGGCTTGCTCATGAACATGGGCTATTCCTATGACAGCGACGAGGGCCGCGCTTTGGGCGGTGCGCTGACCGCGATCATGACCGGCGTCGCCTATGCGACCTCCGCTGAGATGGCGGGCGAATTGGGCGCCTTTCCGGGCTATGCCAAGAACGCCGAGCACATGCTGCGCGTCATCCGCAACCACCGCACCGCCGCCTATGGGAAAGTTGACGGCTATGAGAAGCTGTCGGTCAAGCCGGTGCCGCTGGATCACGCCAACTGCCCGCAGGCAGGGTTGGTCGACATCGCCAAATCCTGCTGGGACGAGGCGCTGAAACTGGGCGAAGCCCATGGCTACCGCAACGCGCAAACTTCGGTCATCGCGCCCACCGGCACCATCGGTCTGGTGATGGACTGCGATACCACCGGCATCGAGCCTGACTTCGCGCTGGTGAAGTTCAAGAAGCTCGCCGGGGGTGGATATTTCAAGATCATCAACCAATCCGTCCCTGCCGCGCTGGAAAAACTCGGCTACGGCTCGGCCCAGATCGAAGAGATCGTCAGCTATGCCGTCGGCCATGGCACCATCGGCAATGCGCCCGCGATCAACCACACCACGCTGGCAGGGCACGGCTTTGGCGCCAATGAATTGGCCAAGATCGACGCCGCGCTAAAGCAGGCCTTCGACATCCGCTTTGTGTTCAACCAATGGACGCTGGGCGAAGCCTTCTGCACGCAGGTGCTGGGCATTCCGACCGAAAAGCTGAACGACCCGACCTTCGATCTGCTCCGCTCCCTCGGTTTCAGCAAGGCCGATATCGAAGCGGCCAATGACCACGTCTGCGGGACCATGACGCTCGAAGGCGCGCCGCATCTGCGCGAGGAGCATTACGACATCTTCGACTGTGCCAACCCCTGCGGCAAGAAGGGCAAGCGCTATCTCTCGGTTAACAGCCACATCCACATGATGGCAGCGGCGCAGAGCTTTATCTCGGGGGCGATCTCCAAGACGATCAACATGCCGAATGATGCGACGATCGAGGACTGCCAGAAGGCTTATGAACTGAGCTGGTCGCTCGGGATCAAGGCCAATGCGCTCTACCGCGACGGCTCGAAGCTGAGCCAGCCGCTGGCCGCAGCCCTCGTGGAGGACGACGAAGACGCTGCCGAGACGCTGGAAAGCGGCAACACGCATGAGAAGGCCGCCGTGTTGGCCGAGAAGATCGTCGAGAAGGTGATCGTCAAAGAGATCATCAAATCACATCGCGAGAAGATGCCGCAGCGCCGCAAGGGCTATACGCAGAAGGCAAACGTGGGCGGTCACAAAGTTTATCTGCGCACCGGCGAATATGAGGACGGCAAGCTGGGCGAGATCTTCATCGACATGCACAAGGAAGGCGCGGGCTTCCGGGCGATGATGAACAACTTCGCCATCGCGGTCTCGGTCGGTCTGCAATACGGCGTGCCGCTGGAGGAGTTCGTTGACGCCTTCACCTTCACCAAGTTCGAACCGGCGGGCATGGTGCAGGGCAACGACAGCATCAAACAGGCGACCTCGATCCTTGACTATGTGTTCCGTGAATTGGCGGTGAGCTACCTCGACCGCACCGATCTGGCACATGTGAAGCCCGAGGGCGCGACCTTTGACGATCTGGGCCGGGGCGAGGAAGAGAACCTCTCGAACGTCAGCGAGTTGAGCGAGGGGGCCGCGAATAAGTCCTTGGAGGTACTCAAGCAAATCAGCTCCACCGGCTATCTGCGCAACCGGCTGCCGCAAGAGTTGGTGGTGTTGCAAGGCGGGCAGGGCGTCGAGCCGAGCACCGCTTACGCGCCCCAAGTGAGCGGCGGCGACGTGGCGGTCGCGGTGCAACCCTCGACCTCCGTCAGCACTGGCGCGGTCAGCCTTGATGCGCGGGCCAAGGCCAAGATGCAGGGCTATGAGGGCGAAGCCTGCGGTGAATGTGGTAACTACACATTGGTTCGCAACGGCACCTGCATGAAGTGCAACACCTGCGGGGGCACCTCGGGTTGTAGCTGATGAGATGTGCCCCGAAAGGGGCGCGCAGGGGCAGGGCCGCAAGGCCCGCCCCGACGAGGCTGCCGGGGCGCCTCAGCCATACTTGCGCGAAAGGGTTAATTTCCGCGCTGCCATCCAGATTGCGTTAACCAAAATTAAACCAGTCTCTCCCTATCAAGGTCGTGAAAGGGAGAATTTGATGAAACGTCTTATTATATTGGGATTTCTCGCCGGATCGCTGGCGGGCTGTGTGGAGCCTCCGGCCTCACCGATGGAGGCCGCGGCGCGTAAAGCGGCGGCGGCGGAATTGACGGCGAAACAATGTGCGGGGTTTGCGGGCGGCTATGAAAGCGTGCGGAAGCTGCGACATGACGCGAACCAGAACATTGCCACTGCCCGGCGGCTTGGCGCGACGGATGCCACGATTGCAAAGGCGCGGGCGGATGTGCGCATGGCCTTTGATATGCAGGTCGCCTTCTCGACCCCGCAACAGGCCTGCAACATGATGGTGGGCGAATTGGCTTGGGCCACGGGGTGAGGGCGTCTAGCGATGCGCCACGTCGAGCCAGATCGGCAAATGGTCCGAGGCGCGGCGGGTCTGGGCCGTCTCGATCACACCGCCTTGGCGCACAGTAAGATGTTGGTCCAAGGCGATGCGATCTAGGAAGGCCACGGGCATCCGCGCGTGATAGCTTTTGCCCGGCGCATGAATGGTGAACCGTTTCGCCAGACGCCCGAGCCCCACCTTTTGCGACCATTCGTTCAGGTCGCCCGCGATCAACGTCGGGCAGGCGGCGCAGGCGTCGAGATGGGCGATCATGGCGCTCAGTTGCTCCTTGCGCGACGGACGCAGCAGCCCCAGATGCGATGCGATCACGCGCAATTGGCGCGCGCCGATATGCAGGTCGGCGACCATGGCGCCGCGCGGCTCCACCCCCGGCAGGGTCAGATGCGCCACCCTGTCGATCTTGGCCGAGGGGCGGACCAGAACGGCATTGCCATGCCAGCCGATGCTCACGTCGCTCGGCGTGGGCAGAGGGCGCAGGCCCGTCACCTCTTCGACCCGGTCGAGCGGCAGGGCCGAGGGGCGCGGCGCGCGGCGGCGGTCGGCCTCTTGCAGCACGACCACATCGGCATGCAGGCTGCGGATGATCCGCATGATCCGCTCAGGGTCGCGGCGCCGGTCGGTGCCCATGGCCTTGCGGATGTTATAGCTCACGATGCGCAGCGATTGCGGGGCGACGGCGGGGATCATAGGACGGGCGCTCCCAGACGAAACAGCCCTTCGGCCACCTTGCGGAACATCCCGCTTGGCGGTCTTTCCATGGCGCAATGCTCGGAGAGATGTTCGAACCAATCATGCAGCTTCGCGACCGAGGCCGCGTCATAGACGAAAAGCGTGACCTCGAAATTCAGCAACATGCTGCGCACGTCGAAATTGGCCGTGCCGACCAGCCCCATGTCGTCGATGATCCCGGCTTTGGCGTGGATCATGCCAGGCTGGTAATAGAGCACATGGCCCCCCGCCTCATGCAGATCGCGCAGATAGGCGCCCCGCGCGAAATCGGCCATCCGTTGGTTCGAGCGTTCGGGGACCAGTACCCGCACATCCACGCCCCGCCGGGCCGCGGTGGTCAAAGCCGAACCGAGCGCTTCGGTCGGGACGAAATAGGGGGTCACCAGCCAAATCCGCGCCTCGGCCAGGTGAATTGCGCGGATCAGTCCGTCATGCAGCGGGTCTTCGGCGATATCGGGGCCGGAAGGCACGAGCTGCACCGTTGCCGTCCCGCCGGTATGGGCCGCGACCGAGGGGGCCGGGTCCAAAGCCTCCCCACTGGCGACGCCCCAGTCTGAGCGGAACACATCGCCGAAACTCTGCACCGCGCGCCCTTCGAGCAGAAAGGCCAGATCGGTCCAGCCATCCTCCAAGGCCGCAGGCCCGAGGTAATGCGCGCCGATGTTCATGCCCCCGGAAAAGACCCGCGCATCATCGGCGATGATCATTTTGCGGTGGTTGCGGAGGTTCAGATGGCCCGATCCCGGCAGTTGCAGTAGCGGAGAGTAGAAGCGTACATCGCCGCCCGCGTCGCGCAGGCGGCGCAGGGCGGCTGTCGGGCCGCGCAGGGTGCCCAAACGGTCCATCAGCAGCCGAACTTTCACGCCCGCCTTGGCGCGTTCGGTCAGCGCGTCGACGAAAATGCGCCCGGTGTCGTCATTGGCTACGATGTAAAAGAGCACGTCGAGCCGTTTCTCGGCCCCTTGGATCAGCGCCATCACCGCTTCATGGGCCGCCGTCGGGTCGCCCAAGAGCCGCAGGTCTTGGCCATGGACGGCGGCGGGCAGGCCGAAATACTGCATCGTCGCGTCAAGCGTATGCACAGGGCGGGGCGGCGGGCCGCCGGTATCGCCTTTCAGAAAATGCACCTGCGTGTAGCGCGAGGATTGTTTGCGAAAGCCGAGCGCAAGAAACAAAGGCACCGCGACCCAAGGCAGCACGATGATGAACAACAGCCAAGCGGCGGTGGATTGCGGCGTGCGGCGTTGTTGCAAGATCACGATCGCCGCCAGCAGCGTCAGGATCACGATAATGACGACTTCCAGATGGGTGGTGATCCAAGACATGGGGTGGGGCCTGCTCCTTCTTGCTGACAATACAAGCAGATAACGCGTTCAGTGGTGACAGCAAGCCTCGGACGGGGTCTACCGTGAGGGAATGGCGCGGGGCCGGGGGCGTTTTAGTGGTTTTCGATCGGGGAGCCTCTTTTGCGCAGTTGTCTCGGGGTCGTTTCTCTGGCGGAACTTTCGCTGCGGTGAGGGCAAACACGGTCGGGAATTCGTGTTGCGGTATCAACCGACTGATTTCACATAATAAAACACGTCTGAGCGACGACCAATTCGACACATGATACATAACTTAAGCGGCCACTAGCCGAGGGTATGTTGCAAATGTGCGACAATCAGCGCATCGCAATTCTGTGATGTGAAAAAACTGAAACCCAACCCTAAATGGGGCGTTGCGTGAGTGACCCCGCGGCGAGGATCGCGGGGTCACCTGTATTTAAGGAGCAGAACATGAAACGCACGACAACAATCGCCAGCATCGCCCTGATCGCATCCAGCGCCTTCGCGGGTGCAGCAGCAGCCGGTTCGCTGGAAGACACCACCGTTGAAGCACCGGTTTTCACACCGGCGCCGACACCCGTGGCCGTTGATGGCGACTGGACAGGCTTCTACACCGGTCTTCAGGTCGGCCAGACCGACGTCGACAGCGACAGCGGCAACCTTGACGGCGACGACACGTCCTACGGTTTCCACGCCGGTTACGACTATGACTTCGGCAAATTCGTTCTGGGTGGCGAACTTGACTACGACAAGACCGACATCGATCTGGGCAACGGCGCAGGCGATGTGGACTCCGTGGCACGCGCCAAGGTCAAGGCTGGCTACGACTTCGGTAAGACACTGGTTTATGCAACAGCCGGTGCAGCCCGTGCCGACACAAGCGTTGGCGATGAAACTGGCCCCTTCGCCGGTCTGGGCGTCACCTATAAAGTGACTGACCGCTACACCGTTGGTGGCGAAGTGCTGCAGCACAAATTCGATGACGTAGGCGGCACAGGCGAAGATCTGGACGCGACCACGATCTCCCTGCGGGGTTCCATGCGCTTCTGATCTGTCTTGGCGGGATGACCCGCTTTGATGAAGGACCGGCTTCCGAAAGGAGGCCGGTCTTTTTTGTTTACGCGGCGCGGCTGGCGCGCCCTTCGGCAAAGCGGCAGAGGTCGCGCAAGGCCGCCTCAAACGCGCTGTCTTCGATCGTCATGGCCACGCGCACGTGGCCCGCCGCCGCCGCGCCGAAACTCTCGCCCGGCATCACCGCGATCTGCTGATCTTCCAGCAGGGCATCGGCAAATTCGCTGCCGCTGAGGCCCGTAGCGCGGACATCCAGCATCAGATACATCGCCCCTTGCGAGGGCACCGAACGCACCACGTTCTGAGTGCTCAAGACCCGTTGCGCCAGCGCGCGGCGGCGGGCGAAGGGGGCGCTGATTTCCTCCTCAAAAGCCGCGCCCTGGGCGAGGGCGTAGTCGCTCGCGTCCTGAATGAAGCCCGGCACGCCGTAGTTGGTATGGGTCGCAAGGTCGATCAGGTCGGCGATGATGTCTTCGGGCCCGATAATCCAGCCACAGCGGCTGCCGGTCATCGCGTGGGATTTCGACATGGAGCCGATGACCAGCGTTCGCTCCGCCATACCGGGCAGGGCGCGGGGGCTGAGATGTGCGCCCTCCCAAATCTGCGTGTCATAGACCTCATCCGAGACCAGCCAGAGGTCGCGTTCTTGGCAGACCTGCGCGATCTCTTCCAAGGTTTCGCGGCCATAGATCAGGCCGGTCGGGTTGTTGGGCGTGTTGATCAACAGCGCTTTTGCGCCCTCGGCGGCTGCCGCCAGATCCGCCCTGCGGGGCAAGAACCCCTGATCGGCCCGCGCTTCGACCGACACGGCCCGTGCCCCGGCAGCACGCAGGGTGCCGGGGTAGGTGGCATAATAGGGGTCGATGTAAAGCGCCGCATCGCCGGGGTCGCAGACCGCCATGAACGCCGCGAAAAGCCCCGCTTGCCCGCCCGGGGTGACCACCACATTGTCCCGCGTCGTCGGCACGCCGGTCCGCTCTTCGGCGCGTTTTGCAATCCGGTCGCGCAGGGCATCGGTGCCCGGCACGGCGGCATAGCCGGTATGTCCGCCAAGCGCGCTGCGGTGCATCTCTTGCAGGATCGGGGCGGCGGTGCGAATGTCATGCTCGCCGATGGTAAGCTCGATCACCGGCACCCCCGCCGCGATCATCGCGCGCGATTTGTGAAACACTTCCCAGCCGTCGGACCCTCCGGCCAGAACCCCTTTGATGCGCGATGATCTATCCATGATGCCTCCGAAATTTTCCGCACAAGGGGGCAGAGCCTTGGGGCTTTGTCAATCCGCGCCGGCAAGGCGGAAGGCAGGGTTGCATAAAACTTAACCGGACAAGGGGCTTGGCGCAGGGCGGCGCGCTTGCTACAACCCGGTCATGAACACCGCAACGCTCATTATTTGCTGCATTACCCGCTGAGACATCCTCGCGGGCCGCTGTTCACGTCATTCCCATTCTGACAAAACTATGCCAAGCCCGCGTCACACCCGCGCAAGGACGCCTGCCCATGACCCGTGACCTGACGATCAAGCTGCACAATACCGCCACCCGGAAGAAAGAGGATTTCACCCCGATCGATGCGCAGAATGTGCGGATGTATGTCTGCGGCCCCACCGTCTATGACCGGGCGCATCTGGGCAACGCACGGCCCGTGATCGTGTTCGATGTGCTCTACCGCTTGCTGCGTTATGTCTATGGGCCGCAGCATGTGACTTACGTGCGCAATTTCACCGATGTGGACGACAAGATCAACGCCCGCGCCGCAGAGAGCGGGCGCAGCATCGGAGAGATCACCGCCGAGACGACGCAGTGGTATCTGGACGACATGGCCGCCGTGGGCGCCTTGGAGCCCGACCACATGCCGCGTGCCACGCAGTATATCCCCCAAATGGTCGCGATGATCCGCGGGCTGATGGATGAGGGCTACGCCTATGAGGCCGAGGGCCATGTGCTGTTCCGGGTGCGCAAATATGCCGAATATGGTGCGCTTTCGGGCCGGTCGGTCGACGATATGATCGCTGGTGCACGGGTCGAGGTGGCGCCTTATAAGGAAGACCCGATGGATTTCGTGCTGTGGAAGCCCTCGGACGAAGACACCCCCGGCTGGGATTCCCCTTGGGGCGAGGGGCGTCCGGGCTGGCATATCGAATGTTCCGCCATGGCGCACGACCTGTTGGGAGAGCGTTTCGACATCCACGGCGGCGGCATCGACCTGCAATTCCCGCATCATGAGAATGAGATCGCCCAATCGAAATGCGCGGGCCACGGGTTCGCCAACTACTGGCTGCACAATGAGATGTTGCAGGTCGAGGGCAAGAAGATGTCCAAGTCCTTGGGCAACTTCTTTACCGTCCGCGATTTGCTGGACCAAGGCGTGCCGGGGGAGGTCATCCGTTTCGTGATGCTCTCGACCCATTACCGCAAGCCGATGGACTGGACCGAGAAGAAGCGCGAGGAGGCCGAAAAGACCCTGCGCAAATGGTATCTTCAGGCGGCAGAGGCCGAGGCCGCGACGCCGGGCGCCGAACTGGTGGCGCTCTTGGCCGATGATCTCAACACCCACGGGGCGCTGACCGAATGCCACCGTCTGTCAAATGCAGGCGATACGGCGGGGCTGCGCGGGGCGCTGTCGCTTCTGGGGCTGCTGGATGATTTGATCCCCGAATGGGCTGCGGTACAAGCGCTGGACTTGACCGATATCGAAGCCTTCCTCAGCGATGCCCGTGCCACTGCGATGGAGACCAAGGATTTCGCCGAGGTGGACCGGATTAAGAAAGCGCTGATCTCGGTCGGGATCGAGGTGCAGATGAGCAAGGACGGGGTGAAGCTGACGCCGCCGCCGGGCTTTGATCGGAGCCAGTTGGAGGGGTTGTTGTGATGTGTCGCCGTCCCAAGAACGGTGTTCGACCGCGGGCGGAAGCGAAGCGCCCGCCCATGGGGGCGGTCGGGCGCTGTTCGTGCCGCGGGCACGAACGGGAGTGTGACGCGGACGGAGGCAATCTCTCATGACCCGCGCGCGCCTCAGCCTCTACGACACCACTCTGCGCGACGGGCAACAAACCCAAGGCGTGCAGTTCTCCACCGACGAGAAACGCCAGATCGCCAGCGCGCTCGACGCGCTTGGCGTGGATTACATCGAAGGCGGCTGGCCTGGGGCCAACCCGACCGACAGCGCCTTCTTCGACGCCGCCCCGCCGACGCGGGCAAGGCTCACCGCCTTTGGCATGACCAAACGCGCGGGCATGTCGGCTGAGAATGACGACGTGCTGGCCGCCGTGCTCAACGCGGGCACCAAATCCGTCTGCATCGTCGGCAAGACCCACGACTTCCACGTCAAAACCGCCCTTGGCATCACCCTGGCGGAAAACACCGACAACATCGCCAAATCCGTCGCCCATCTGGTCGCCCAAGGGCGGGAGGCGCTCTTCGACGCCGAGCATTTCTTTGACGGCTACAAGGCAAATCCCGACTACGCGCTGGAAGCGATCCGCGCGGCCTATGACGCGGGCGCGCGTTGGATCGTGCTTTGCGACACCAATGGTGGCACGCTGCCCGATGAGATTGGCCGCATCACCCGCGCCGTGATCGCGGCGGGCATCCCGGGGGATCATCTGGGCATTCACACCCACGACGACACCGAAAACGCCGTGGCCTGCACGCTGGCCGCCGTTGACGCGGGCGCGCGGCAGATCCAAGGCACGCTCAACGGGCTGGGGGAGCGTTGTGGCAACGCCAACCTGACCACCCTGATCCCGATCCTGCTGCTGAAAGAGCCCTATGCCAGCCGCTATGAGATCGGCGTCACCGATGACGCGCTGCGCGGTCTGACTCGCACCAGCCGCATGTTGGATGAGATCCTCAACCGCGTGCCGATGAAACAGGCGGGCTTCGTCGGGTCTTCGGCCTTTGCACATAAGGCGGGGCTGCATGCCAGCGCCATCGCCAAAGACCCCAGCACCTATGAGCATATCGACCCCGCGCTGGTCGGCAATACGCGCGTCATTCCGATGTCGAACCAAGCCGGGCAATCCAACCTGCGCAAACGGCTGAGCGATGCGGGCCTTTCGGTCGCCAAGGGCGACCCTGCGCTTGGCCGGATCTTGGAGGTGGTCAAGGACCGCGAGGCGCAGGGCTATGCCTATGACACCGCGCAGGCGAGCTTTGAGCTGCTGGCCCGCGACGTGATGGGCCAGTTGCCGCATCTGTTCGAGGTCGAGCGCTACCGCGTCACCGTCGAACGCCGCCGCAATGCCGAAGGCCGGATGGTCAGCCTCTCCGAAGCGGTCGTGGTCATTGATGTGGACGGGGAAAAACGGCTCTCGGTCTCGGAATCGCTGGACGAGGATGGCGCGGACCGTGGCCCGGTCAACGCGCTGTCCAAGGCGCTGGCCAAGGACTTGGGCAAATACAGCAGCCTTCTGGAGGACATGCGTCTGGTTGACTTCAAGGTGCGCATCACCCAAGGCGGCACCGAAGCCACCACCCGCGTCATCATCGACAGCGAAGACGGGCAGGGGCGGCGCTGGTCCACCGTGGGCGTCAGCGCCAACATACTCGACGCCTCATTCGAAGCGCTGCTTGATGCGATACGTTGGAAATTGATCCGGGACCGCGCCCAATGACAGATGATATGACCGCCTTTTTCACCCTCCACCGCGATTTACCACGCGAAGGGCCGGGGGAGCCTGCGGATGTGAGCTGGGCGGTGGATCAGGTCGATCTGCCCGCTCGGGCCGAGATTGCCGATGTGGCCTGCGGCCCCGGCAGCGACATCGGCGCCCTCCGCGCGGCGATCCCGCAGGGCCATGTGACGGCCCTCGATCAAACTGCGCATTTCGTCGACACCGCGCGGGGCCGTTTTGTGGCCGATGGCAATGTTACCCTGCTGCGGGCCGATATGGCCGCGATCGCCAATGAATATGATCTCATTTGGTGCGCCGGTGCGGTCTATTTCCTTGGCGTGACCGAGGCGCTGACCCGCTGGCGCAAGTCGCTGCGCGCGGGCGGTGTGGTGGCCTTCTCCGAACCCTGCTGGCTGACGGATAGCCCGTCGGAAGAGGCCCGCGCGCAATGGGCGGACTACCCCGCGATGAGCGATGCAGACGGCATTGCCGAGCGGGTCCGCGCGGCGGGCTATGAGGTCGTGGCGACCCGTGTCCTGTCGGATGAGGCTTGGGAGAATTACTACACCCCCTTGGAGGCGCGGATCGAAAAGCTGCGCCCCGCTGCGGATGATGATTTGGCTCAAGTGCTCGATGCCGCCGAGGCGGAGATCGCCTGCTGGCGCGCGCATCGGGATGAGTTCGGCTATCTTCTGACGGTGGCACGCCCCACATGACCTTTGACGCCGATCTGAACGCCTGCGCCGCCATGGTAGAGCGCGCCGACCCTTGGCGCTTTCGCGCCGCCATGGCCGCCCCCGTCGAGACGCGCAAGCTGCTCTTCCCGCTCTATGCCTTTAACGTCGAAGTTGCCCGCGCCCCATGGGTCACCCAAGAGGCGATGATCGCCGAGATGCGCCTGCAATGGTGGCGCGACGCGCTGGAAGAGATCGCCAAGGACGGCCCGGTGCGGCGGCATGAGGTGACCACGCCGCTGGCCCGTGCGCTCGCGCCGGAGGATGCTGAACTGCTCGATGAACTCGTCGCCGCGCGGCGGTGGGACATCTACAAAGACCCCTTCGAGGATGCCGCGCATTTCGAGCGCTATATCGACCAGACCGCAGGCCATCTGATGTGGGTCGCCGCCCGCCGCTTTGGGGCGACGGATGAAGCGGTCGTGCGCGATGCGGCCTATGCCACTGGGATCGCCGCATGGCTCTGTGCCATTCCGAATTTGGAAGAGGCGGGCCGCGTGCCGCTGTTGGACGGCACGGCAGAGGGGGTCTCGGCCCTCGCCAAGGGGGCGCTTGACCGGCTGAAATCGGCGCGTGCCAATCGGGGCAGGATCCCCAAGGCGGCGCGCGCGGCGCTGCTGCCTGCCGCCCATGCGGGTCCGGTGTTGCGGGCCGCGGTGGATGCGCCGGAAAAGGTTTCCCAAGCCGCGCTGCCTGACCCGCGCCGCCATTTCGCGCTGCGGGCCATGGCGTCGCGCTGGTAGGCGCTTAGCTCAGCTGCGTCTCCTTGCGGCTGCGCAGCACCAGCCAGATCAGCGACCCGCCCGCGAGCACCAAGAAGGGCACCATGGCAAGGTTCACCGCCGCCCAGCCTTCCTGCGCCGTGCCGCCCGAACAGTTCATCAGCCCGCCCGAGGCCAGCGAGGCCACGGTCACGCCGCCGAACACCAGCAGATCGTTCAGGCCCTGCATCCGTCCGCGCTCATGCGGCTCATGCGCGCCCGCAAGCATGGTGGTGGCCCCGATGAAGCCAAAGTTCCAGCCCAGTCCAAGCAGGATCAGCGCGACAAAGAAGTTGCCCAGTTCCACCCCCTGAAGCGCGACCAGCCCGGCGGCGGCAAGGATCGCGATGCCAAGGCCCATGATCCGCTCCACGCCGAAACGGTTGATCAGATGGCCGGTAAAGAACGAAGGCGCGAACATCGCCAGCACATGGCCGGTAACCACATAGCCCGCGCTGTCTTGGCTATAGCCGCAGCCGACGACCGCCAGCGGGGTCGAGGTCATCACAAGGTTCATCAAGGCATAGGACACCATGGCGCAGATCACCGCAACGGCGATGCGCGGCGTGGTCAAAAGTTCCCACCGGCTGCGGCCCTTGGGCGCGTCATGGGCCGGGATCGGCGGTTTTGGAATGTCGATGAAGAGAAACAGCAGCGCCCCGATAAGGTTCACCGCCACCACGGCCATATAGGTGCCAAGGAAGGGCACCACGAGGCTCATCGACGTGGCCGTGGCAAGCTGCGGCCCGATGATGGCCGAGACAAGACCGCCCGCCATGACATAGGAGATCGCCTTGGGCCGGAAATCATCCGAGGCGGTATCGGCGGCGGCGAAACGGTAGAAGCCCTGCGCCGACATATAGATGCCCGTCAGGAGCGACCCCAGCAGGAAAACAGGAAAGGACGCCAGATAAAGCCCGTAGGCCGCGACCGCGCCGCCCAAGGCACCGCCCGCGGCCCCCAGAAAGAACCCCGCCCGGCGGCCATAGCGCTGCATGATGGCCGAGACCGGCGTGGCCGAAAGCATGGAGCCCAAAACGATCATCGAGATCGGCAGGGTGGCAAGACAGACATTGGTCGCAAGCGACTGCCCGGCGAGACCTCCGACAAGGAATATCATCGGCATCTGCGCCCCGAGAAAGGCCTGGGCTGCCACCAGCACCGCTACGTTGCGCCGTGCGCGTCTGTCGTCGATCATGTCTGAATTCCTCACTTCCCGCCAAGGGGTAGCCCTGCCCTTGGGTAAGGGCAAGCCCGGCAGCGGTTTTTGCGGCTCCGATCCCGCTTGCGCCCGGCGGCAAGCTCGCCGATGATCGCGCCGATGACCGCCCCCGATCGCCCTTCGCTGACCCTTCTTTTGCTCGCTGGCACCGCCGAAGCGCGGCAGCTTGCACGTGCCTTGACGCAGGCCGGGCACCGGGTCACCGCTTGGCTGACGGAGGCGCCGCGCGGCAACAATCCGATGCCGGTGGCCTATGAGATGCGCGATGCCGGGGATGCCGCGGCGCTGCGGCGCGATATGGCGGGCTTTGACGCGGTGCTCGATCTCAGCCACGGGTTCGATGCGGGGCTGAGCCATGCAGGCTATGCCGCCGCCTCGTCTCTGGGCAAACCCTTCGTCAGCTTTTCGCGGCCCCTCTGGCCGCTGGACAACCCGCTGCTCAATTCAGTGCCGGATGTCGCGGCCGCCGCCCGTGCCGTGCCGCCCGCTGCCCGCGTCTTTGCCGCGACCGGTTGGGCCAGCCTGCCAGCGTTCCAACCGTTCAAGGGCGCGAGGCTCATGCTGCGACAGACGAGCCGCCATGACCGCGCCGCACCCTTTGACTTTGTAGATCTGATCTTTGGCGAGCCGCCGTTCACCGTTGAGAGTGAAACGGCATTGTTCCGCGACCTCGGCGTCGACCTACTGATTTGCCGCAACCTCGGTGGGCAGGCCAGCCGCCCGAAAGTCGATGCCGCCCTGTCGCTCGGCCTGCCGGTGATCCTAATCGACAGACCGCCACTGCCAAAGGGCGCACCTTGTCTGACCGATCTCGACGCGATGCTAGATTGGGTGGCACAGCTGTGAGCCTCGCGCGCCCGATCACCTGCGACGCCGATGTGGCCGAGGGCGCGGCATGGCTGGCCGAACGGGAGCCGCGTTTCGCTATGGCGCTGGACCAGACCGGGCCGCTGCCCTTGCGCCTGCGCCCGCCCGGCTTCGCGGGGCTGCTCGACATCATCGTGGGGCAACAGGTGAGCGTGGCCTCGGCCCGCGCGATCTATGCGCGGCTTGTCACGGCGGGGTTGGATCGGCCCGAAATCGTCCTGCGCGCCGGTGACGACGGCCTGCGCGCCGCAGGGCTAAGCCGCCCCAAAGCGCGCTATGTGCTGGGCTTGGCGGAACGTGATTTCGACTTCGACGCGCTGCGCGGGCTGCCCGATCACGATGCCATCGCCGCGCTGGTCGAGATACCGGGCATCGGGCCATGGACGGCGCAGATCTATGTGATGTTCTGCCTTGGCCGCCGCGATATCTTTCCCAGCGGCGACCTTGCGCTGCAAGAGGCGGCGCGGGGGCTTTTCGATCTGCCTGCCCGTCCTAGCCCGAAAGACCTCTCCGCCATGGCCGTCGCTTGGTCACCTTGGCGGTCGGTTGCGGCGCGGCTGCTCTTTGCCTACTACCGGGTGTTGAAACAAAAGGAAGGATTGTCATGACACGGGTTTTGAACGCCGAGCGCCGCGCGCCGGTCTCTGGCACCACACGGTCGGTGGTGGTGTTCCTGCATGGCTATGGCGCGAATGGCGCCGATCTGCTGGGCCTTGCCGATCCGCTGAGCGAGCATTTGCCCGACACGCTTTTCGTCGCACCCGACGCGCCCGAGGCCTGCGCCGGTGCGCCGATGGGCTATCAGTGGTTCCCGATCCCTTGGATCGACGGATCATCCGAAGAGGAATCGATGCGCGGCATGATGAGCGCGGTCGAAGACCTCGACGCCTTCCTCGACGCGCTGATGGTCGACGAAGACGTGTTGCCCGAACAGGTCGTGCTCTTCGGCTTTTCCCAAGGCACGATGATGTCGCTGCATGTGGCCCCACGGCGCGAAGATGCGGTGGCGGGGATCGTGGCCTTCTCGGGCCGTCTGCTCAACCCCGAAGCGCTGGCCGAAGAGGCGCAGGTCAAACCGCCGGTGCTGCTGGTCCATGGCGATGCCGATGACGTGGTGCCGCCGCAATCCTTGCCGCAGGCCGCCGAAGCGCTGCAAGAGGCGGGGTGGCAAGACGTTTACGCCCATGTGATGAAGGGCACTGGCCATGGCATCGCGCCCGATGGGCTGAGCGTCGCGCTCGCCTTCATGCGCGACAAATTGGGGCTTTAACCCTTCAACTCGTCCCAAAGCCAGGGTTCGGCGAACTCAACCGAATTGCCCGCGGGGGTCGCGCACATAGAGCGAGCGCGCCCCGTTGGGCCAATCAAAACTGGTGTCGATCTCGACCCCGGCGGCCCGCAGCCGCGTCTCCATCGTGGCGATCTCATCGCGTTTCATCGCAAAGCAGACATGCCCCGGGCCGCGCGCGCCATGGGGCGGCACAGGCATTTTCGGATTGCCGGGCGGCTGTGCCGTGGCGGTCGGGTTGAAGACCAGCAAGACCGAAGGGCCGAGCGCGAAGAACATATGCCGACCCGGCACCTCCTGAAACAGTTTCAGTCCCAGAATGTCGCGGTAAAACCCCCGCGCCGCGTCCAGATCATCGGCATAGACGGCGGCTTCGAGCAGGGATTGCGGGGCGGGCGCATCGGGGAGGGGGCTTTTCGACATGCCACAAGGTTAACAAACTCTGCCCATCTGTCACGCCTCTGTCGTAATCTTTGGGCAAAATCGGCGACATCTAGTGGTTCACCTTTGTCTTGCCAGAGAGAAACCGCGAGATATAGTGACTAAAACGGGCAGAGGACGCGACCAGATGGACGGCGATTTCAGGACCGAATTTACCCGCCACCCGGCGGCGCTCAAACACCACCCCGCGCTGGTGCTCAACGCGGATTACCGACCTTTATCCTATTACCCGCTGTCGCTCTGGCCATGGCAAGAGGCGGTAAAGGCCAAATGGCTCGACCGGGTCGAGATCGTCGCCGAATATGACGAGGTGGTGCGCAGCCCCTCTACGGTGATCAGGATCCCCTCGGTTGTCGTTCTCAAAGACTATGTCAAACCTCAAAAGCGCGTGGCCTTCACGCGCTTTAATTTATTTCTGAGGGATGAATTCCGCTGCCAATACTGCGGCGCGAAGGGCGATCTGACCTTTGACCATGTGGTGCCGCGCGCCGCCGGTGGGGTGACAAGCTGGCAAAACGTGGTCGCCGCCTGTAGCCCCTGCAACCTGCGCAAAGGCTCGCGGCCCCTGCACCGCACGGGGCTTGCCCTGCGCAAACCGCCGCGGCAACCCGCCGCCGAAGAGCTGCGCAACATGGGGCGCAAATTCCCGCCCGGCCATCTGCATGAAAGCTGGATGGATTTCCTCTATTGGGATGCCGAACTGGAGGCCTGACCTCAGATATCCAGTTCGACCCAGATGGGCACGTGATCCGACGGCTTGTCGCGCCCGCGCACGTCGCGGTCGATCTGGCAATCGCGCAGCCGGTCGGCCACGGTGGGCGACAATAGGAAGTGGTCGATGCGGATGCCGTTGTTGCGGTTCCACGCACCCGCCTGATAATCCCAGAAGGAGTAATGCCCCGGCCCTTGGGTGCGTGCCCGGAAGGCGTCCGTGAGGCCAAGGTTCACCAGCCGCCGCCACGCGGCGCGGGACTCGGGGCGGAAGAGGGCATCTTCGCGCCAGCTGTCGGGTTTGGCAGCATCCTCGGCCTGCGGGATAATGTTGTAATCCCCCGCCATAAGGAAGGGCGTTTCCTCGGCCAGAAGCGCTTCGGCACGGGCTTGCAGCCGCGCCATCCACGCGAGTTTATAGTCATATTTTGGCCCCGGCGCCGGGTTGCCGTTGGGCAGGTAGAGCCCGCAGACCCGCAGCGCCATATCGTCGCCCACAACCGTTGCTTCGATCCAGCGTGCCTGATCATCGGCATCATCACCCGGCAGGCCGCGGGTCACATCCTCAAGCGGGAGTTTCGACAGGATCGCCACACCGTTAAAGGACTTCTGCCCGTGAGTTTCGACGTTATAGCCGCGCTCTTCGAGCATTTCGCGGGGGAAAGCCTCATCCACCGACTTGATCTCTTGCAGCACGACAACGTCCGGCTGCGCCTCGTCTAGCCAATCGGGAAGGGCCGCCGCGCGGGCCTTGATACCGTTGATGTTGAAACTCGCGATCTTCATATCCGGCCCTCTTTCGACGTCCGACTGCTATCGCGCAATTGGCGTCGCGGAGCAAGGGAAAGGCTTGCGCGCTTAAGGTGATTCTCGGGTCAGATTTCTCGCTATTATAGAAATTCCGCGAGGCGGTTGCCCGTATTGTCTCTATCCTGCCCTGTGGGCGGCATTTCTTTTTCTCCACAGGGCGCAAGAGAAATTGAGAATTAAGGTGAAACTGTGGCGCTACCTTAATGTGGATAAGTGTTTCAGTACAATGCGTTAGCCGAAAAATGCTTGGATCAACACGCTTAACGTGCGTCAGTCGAAGAACTACATCTTTAAATTGCAAAACCCTTTGAAAGGACCTCACGATGACCGCTCTTTTTGCACGCGACTTTGCCCCAGTAACAGCCCCTCAGACATAGGACAATCCAATGGCGCTCGGCGCCGGTGTTGGCCTTTTCACCACCGGCCTCAACCGTGGGGGCGGTGACATGTTGTTGGGCGAAGGGGTCGAGATCTTCACCACTGGGTTACAGCAGGACGGCAGCAGCATCACGCAAGGCGGCGGCGTCGACCTGTTCAACTGGCCTCGCCCCGGCTGAGGTGCTGCCCTTCAGTGGCTGAAGCCCTTTCAAGCGGGCGGCTTTGTCGCCCGCCGTTCCCCCTGTCGGAGGCCATGCGATGACCAATGTTGTTCTGCTCAGATCTGACGAAAGCCAAGACCCGGCCATTCAAAGGGCCCGGCTGATCCAAGCCTTCGCAGAAGGGCGTCGCGCGCAGGGGGATGTTTTTTGGCTGAAGGAAAACGCCGAACTGCTCGGGGCGCTGGCGAGCACGGGGGCCACGCTCGACACCGCGGCGCTTCAGCCGCTCGCGGCCTTCCATCAGGGCTGCCGGAACCTGCTGCGCGATTTTCCTCAGTATTACCGTTTCATCCTGTCGATTTGTCTCGATCTCGAAGACCTCGGTTTGCCTCGGCACTACGGCGCGGCCCTTTGCGCCAAGGTTGCGCGGGCAGGGCTGGAGGGGGCGGAGCTGTCGGATCTGCAACGGGCCGAGGCACGCCGTCTGCTGCGCCGTCGGGGTGTGGGGCCGCGGGTGGAGGACGGGGCGCTCGGTCAACGGTTGCGCGATTTTATCGCCCGCAGTGCCACCTTCGCCATGCCCAATCGCAAGGCGGCCTATGAGTTGACCCATATCGTTTTTTACCTGTCAAACTATGGCCGCCGGCTCCCGGACCTGCCGGAGGCCGCGCTGAAAAGCCTGCATTTCACGGGGCTGCTGGCTTTTCTCGATCAAGATATGGACCTGCTGGCCGAGGTCTGCGCCGCGTTGCGTTTTGCCGGGCAGGCCCCCAGCCCCCTGTGGGAGGATGCCATTGCCGCCAGCCACCGTGTCATGAAGGTCTACGCTGACGAAGGCGTGCCTTTGCAGGACGAATACCACGAATGGCTTGTCACCGGCTGGGCCATGCAGATTGCGGGCCGCTCGATGCGATCCACCGATATCCCAAAAGGCGCATTGCGTTTTCACAAAAGCCGAAAGGGGGCAGGGGCCCTGCGCCCGCTGGCGGCTTGCCTCAACGACATGGGCGCAAACCGCCGGGCCGACTGGGGGCAGATGCGCCCGCATGTGCTGTCGTATCTTTGCCCGGAGAGCCACGCGACCCTGCTGCGCGCCGAACGCGCCGGGCCTTATTTCGACGAATTCTTCGAGGGGTTCGCCCGGGCGCGCGGTTAAACGCGCCCGAAAACTTACATCGAAAAGGACGTGCCGCAGCCGCAGGCCGCCGTCGCATTGGGGTTCTCGATGGTGAAGCGCGCGCCGATCAGCTCTTCGGTGAAATCGATCACGGCGTCGGCCAAAAACGGCAGGGAGACGCTATCGACCACCACCTTCTGACCGCTGCCTTCGAGCACGAGGTCATCTTCGGCGGGCTCGTCCAGCGCGATGTCGTATTGAAAGCCCGAGCAGCCGCCGCCTTCGACAGCGATGCGCAGGGCCTTGCCTTCGTCAGCGGCCCCGATCTCGGCGAGGCGTTCAAAGGCGCGGGGGGTGACTTTGGGGGGCAGGTTCATCTGCGGGCTCCGATGCATCGGTTTTCTTTCGTGTTCCTCTAACATATAGAAAGTACAAGGACAGGTCACAAGGACCGCGAGAGAGGACCAGCCGCGATGCGCGCAGAATTCGCCTCTGATCCGGACACCGCCAAGGGACGGTTGGTGCCGGAAGAGGAAAGCACTTTTCGCTCCTGTTATCAGCGGGACCGGGACCGGATCATTCATGCCTCTGCCTTTCGGCGGCTCAAACATAAGACGCAGGTTTTTGTGGAGCATGAGGGCGACTATTTCCGCACCCGTCTGACCCATTCCATCGAAGTGGCGCAGGTCGCGCGGACTATCGCAGGCGCGCTGCGTCTGAATGGCGAGCTGACCGAGGCGGTGGCACTGGCCCATGATCTGGGCCACACGCCCTTTGGCCACACCGGCGAAGATGCGCTGCACAAGCTGATGGAGCCCTACGGTGGCTTCGATCACAACGCGCAGGCGATCAAGATCGTCACCACGCTGGAGCGGCACTATGCCGAATTCGATGGGCTAAACCTGACGTGGGACACGCTGGAAGGCATCGCGAAACACAACGGGCCGGTGACGGGCGAGGTGCCCCATGCGCTGGCCGATTACAACGCGCGGCACGATCTTGAACTGCACACCCATGCCAGCGCCGAGGCGCAGGTCGCCGCGCTCTCCGATGACATCGCCTATAACAACCACGACCTGCACGACGGTCTGCGCGCAGGGCTGTTTACGGAAAGTGAGATCGCCGAACTGCCCATGGTCGGCCCCGCCTATGCCGAGGTTGACCGGCTCTACCCCGAGACCGACAGCTACCGCCGCCGTCACGAGGCGCTGCGGCGGGTCTTTGGGGTGATGGTCGGCGATGTGATCGAAACCTCGGCCAAACTGCTGAAAGACTCGGGGGCGAAATCCCCTGACGACATCCGCCATCTGGGCCGCCCGGTGATCCGTTTCTCAGACCCCGTCTGGCAAGACCTGCGCGAGATCCGCAAGTTTCTCTTCACCCGCATGTATCGCGCCCCCTCGGTGATGGAGAATCGCGAGAAGGTGACCAAGGTGGTCGAGGACCTGTTCCCGCTGTTCCTGTCCCAGCCCAACCTCTTGCCGCGCCATTGGGCGGCGGCGATCGAGGCGGCAGAGGATGAAACCACGCTGGCGCGGATGGTGTCTGATTACATTGCGGGCATGACCGACCGTTTCGCCTTGCAAGAACACGCGCGTCTCTTCGACAGCGACCTGCGCAGCTTCCGCTAGTCTTCGCGGCATGGTAGTCTTCTTTTGATGATCCATAGGTGAGATGACATGATACAAACCCCCGTTCTGCCGGAAAGTCTGGCCGGTGACGCGACATTCGCGATCCTCTCGGCGGGGCAAGCGCCGGGGCCTGCGGTGGCCAAACGCGCGGCGGATCTGGGGGCGGAAGTCGTGGCGATGGACCGCGATCCCTCGGTGCTGGCGCGGTTGATGAGCCAATCGACAGAACGTGTCGAAGCGCTGGCGCTGGCCGGCGATCTTGTCGCGCGGTTTGAGCCGTTGCACCGCAATTGGGGCGGCACGCCGCTGCATATGGTGCTGAACCTGATGCCGCTCGACCCCGACGATTGCTGCAAAGGCACGGATGCGCAGATCCGCGGGCTTTCAGCCATGATGCGTGCCTTGGGCCGGGGTCTGGTGGCCGGGCAGGGGGCGGTGGTGACTGTTCTTTCGCGGCCAAGCCAACCATTGGCGCTGGCCGGGCATGCCATGATCGGCGGGTTTGAAGCGGCCAATGCCGCGCTCGACAAGGTGTTCGGGCCGCGGGGGCTGCATTTCCACCTCATCACCGTGCCCGAGGGGCAGGCAGAGCTTGCAGCGGAAAGCGCGCTGTTCCTCGGCTCCGAAGCGGGTCGACGGCTCCGATCTGGGCGTTTGGACCTCGGCTGAACGCGCCGCTTCAAACGCCACTCCCCAACTTGTGCCGCGACGGCCCGACGCTTGATTGACTGCACCCCCGCACATGATAAACGGGCGGGGAACAAGGATACCCGACATGAACCTATTTGCCGAAATTCGCCATCTCATCATTGCGACGCTGGAACAGATGGTCGCGCAGGAAGCCCTGCCTGCGACCCTGAACTTTGACCCGATCACCGCTGAGCCGCCGCGTGACGCGGCCCATGGCGACATGGCCACCAATGCCGCGATGGTGCTGGCCAAACCTGGGGGCATGAAGCCGCGCGACATCGCCGAAGCACTGGCCGCGCAGTTGCAAAACGATCCGCGCATCACCTCTGCCGAAGTGGCGGGGCCGGGCTTCATCAACCTGCGTCTGGCACCTTCGGTCTGGCAAAACGTGGCCCGTCAGGTGCTGAACCAAGGCACCGACTTTGGCCGCGCGATCCTTGGCGCCGGTCAGCGGGTGAACGTTGAATATGTCTCGGCCAACCCGACGGGGCCGCTCCATGTGGGCCACACCCGTGGCGCGGTCTTTGGTGATGCGCTGGCGAGCCTGCTGGACTTCGCGGGCTATGACGTGACGCGGGAATACTACATCAACGACGGCGGTGCGCAGGTCGATGTGCTCGCCCGTTCGGTCTATCTGCGCTACCTCGAAGCCAATGGCAAAGAGGTGGCCTTCCCCGATGGCACCTATCCCGGCGACTACCTGATCCCGCTGGGCGAGGCGCTGGCCAAGATGTACGGCGACAAGCTGGTCGATCAGCCGGAAAGCGAATGGCTGGACGATATCCGCGAATTTGCAACCGACGCGATGATGAACCTGATCCGCGACGATCTGGCGGCACTGGGTGTCGAGATGGACGTGTTTTATAGCGAAAAATCGCTCTATGGCACGGGTCAGATCGAAGCGGCCATCGCCTCGCTCGAAGCCAAAGGGTTGATCTACGAAGGCGTGTTGGAGCCGCCGAAGGGTAAGAAGCCCGACGATTGGGAACCGCGCGAACAGACGCTGTTTAAATCCACCGAACATGGCGACGATGTGGATCGTCCGGTCAAGAAGTCCGACGGGTCTTGGACCTATTTCGCCCCCGACATCGCCTATCACTACGACAAGGTTAGCCGCGATTTCGACATGCTGATCGACGTTTTTGGCGCGGACCATGGCGGCTATGTCAAACGGATGAAGGCGGCGGTTTCGGCGCTCAGCGACGGTCATGTGCCGCTCGATATCAAGCTGACGCAGCTGGTGAAGCTTTTCAAGAACGGCGAGCCGTTCAAGATGTCCAAACGGGCAGGGACCTTTGTGACCCTGCGCGATGTGGTCGATCAGGTTGGCCCCGACGTGACGCGCTTTGTCATGCTGACGCGCAAGAACGACGCCATGCTCGACTTCGATTTCGACAAGGTGTTGGAGCAGAGCCGCGAGAATCCCGTATTTTATGTGCAATACGCCCATGCCCGGGTCGCGTCGATCCTGCGCAAAGCCGAAGAGGCGGGGATCGAGGTGGCGGATGCCACGCTGCTGGACGCGGACCTGTCCAAGCTCGACCACGAGGCCGAGATCGGCCTGCTGCGCAAGCTTGCCGAATGGCCCCGTTTGGTCGAGACCGCCGCGCGCAGCAATGAGCCGCACCGGGTGGCCTTCTACCTCTATGAATTGGCCTCCGACTTCCACAGCCTCTACCACTTGGGCCGGTCCGAGGATGGCTTGCGCGCGTTGCAAGAAGGGAACGCGGCCACCTCGCAGGCAAAAATCGCCCTGTCGCGTGCCGTTGCGATTGTAATTGCGGCGGGTCTTGGTATTCTCGGGGTCACACCGGCGCAGGAGATGCGGTAACCGCACCAGCGCGCCGAAAACAGGCAACCCCATGACCAGACCCGCGTGGCGATGTATCACGCCGGGCAAAGAGGCAGAGATGGCAGATTTCACGTCTTCCCCGACGACGGCGGGCTATGCGCCCGATTCCGCGCATAGCTACGCAGTGGGCAGCGCGCCCAAGACCCTGACAACGCTCACCAATATCGCGGGCGCCGTGGTGTCCTTGGCGCTGGTGGCGGGGATCGGTGTTTGGGGCTACAAACTGCTTGTCCGCGACGTGACCGGCATCCCGGTGGTCCGCGCGATAGAAGGCGAGATGCGCGTGCGCCCCGAGGAGCCGGGCGGCGAATTGGCCCGCCATCAGGGGCTTTCGGTGAACGTTGTCGCCGCCGAAGGCAGCGCCGGGCGCCCGGCGGATGAGCTGCGTCTCGCGCCGCGCCAGATCGAATTGCAAGACGAAGACCAGCCCGTCAAAGTGGCAATGGTTGCCGCAAAGACACAAGGTACGGCGACCCCAGCCGTGGCGCGTGAGGATGACGGCGACCTGCTCGACGCCTCCGAAGCGATCCGCTCGGGCAATGTGCAAGACCTCGTGGCGCAACTGACCAATGGCGTGGCACCGCTCACCGGTGAGGAGGCCGCCGCTGGCGATCCTGTCGATGCCGCCGTGGCGATGGCGCTGGCCGATACCTCCGTGCAGCCCAAGGTGGTCAAGGCCGTTTTGAACGCGCCCGGCGTGCGCAACTCCCTGCGTCCGCGCCGCCGTCCGGCGGGCGGTGCCGTGGTGACACCCGCCGCCGTGCAACTAAATCCAGTGGCCGCGGCCACCCAAGAAGTCGATCCCGCATCGCTGCCCGCCGGCACCCGCATGGCCCAGCTTGGCGCCTTTGACAGCCCCGAGGTGGCGCGCGAACAGTGGGACCGTTTGCAGGGCCGTTTCGGTGCCTATCTCGAAGGCAAGAGCCGCGTCGTGCAAAAGGCCACCAGCGGCGGACGGGTCTTCTACCGCCTGCGCGCCATGGGCTTTAACGACATTGCCGACGCGCGCCGCTTCTGCTCGGCCCTCGTGGCTGAAAACGCGGATTGCATCCCGGTGGTGATGCGCTGATGCGCCCCTTCGGCGCCACGATCCTCGACGCGACGGGCCATCGGCTGAGCGTCGAGGAAAAGGCGTTCTTTCGGGACGTGCGGCCCTTTGGCTTTATCCTCTTCGCCCGCAACATCGACAGCCCCGACCAGCTGCGCGCGCTCTGCGAAGAGATGCGCGAGGCGGCGGGGCATGAGGCCGTGATCACCATCGACCAAGAGGGCGGCCGCGTGCAGCGCATGCGCGCCCCCCAATGGCGCGATTGGCTGCCGCCGATGGACCTCGCCGCCCGCGCCGGCGATCAAGCGCGCCAAGCCTTTTACCTGATGTACCGGATCATCGCCCATGAGCTGCACAGCGTCGGGGTCGACAGCAATTGCGCCCCACTGATCGATGTGGCCGGGCCGGACACCCACCGTTTTCTGCGCAACCGCTGCTACGGTGAAACGCCGGGGCAGGTGGCCGAGATTGGCCGCGCCGTGGCGGATGCGCTACTGGCCGGAGGGGTCTTGCCGGTGATGAAGCACATGCCCGGCCATGGCCGCGCGACGCTTGACAGCCACCACGATCTGCCCCGTGTTGCGGCCCGCCGGATCGATCTGGAGGCGGTCGATTTCGCCCCGTTCCGCAGCCTGCGCGACCTGCCGATGGGGATGACCGCACATCTGGTCTATGACGCGCTGGACAATGCCCCGGCGACCCTGTCGCCCGAGGTGATGCGGCTGATCCGCGAAGAGATCGGCTTCGACAACCTCGTGATGACCGACGACATTTCGATGAAAGCGCTGCAAATGACCCCGGCGGAAAGCACCCGCGCCGCCATCGCGGCGGGCTGTGACGTGGCACTTTTCTGCAACGGCCCGCTCGAAGACCGCCGCGCCGTGGCCGAAGCGGCGGGCGAGATGACCCCCGCCGCCCAGACCCGCGCCCTGCGCGCCATGGATGCGCGGCAAACCCCCGATGACGTTGACATCGACGCCCTCAGCGCCCAGCTTGAGACGCTTCTGGGCGGGACATTGCATGGCTGACACGACATTTCAGGAAGACCGGGGCGGGGCTGGCAGCACCGTGGCCGACCGGCTGGCCGCCGAAGCCTTCATCATCGATGTCGAAGGGTATGAAGGGCCGCTTGACCTGCTGCTGTCGCTGAGCCGCACGCAAAAGGTCGATCTGCGCAAGATCTCGGTGCTGCAACTGGCGCGGCAGTATCTGGCCTTTGTCGAACGGGCCAAGGAGTTGCGGCTGGAACTGGCGGCGGATTACCTCGTCATGGCGGCGTGGTTGGCTTTCCTGAAGTCGCGTCTGCTGCTGCCTCCAGACCCGACCGAAGAGGGCCCATCGGGCGAGGAAATGGCCGCGCATCTGGCCTTCCAGCTGGAACGTTTGCAGGCCATGCGCGACGCCGCCGCGCGTCTGATGGCGCGGGATCAGCTTGGCCGGGACTTTTTTGCCCGCGGCCAGACCCAAGAGATCACCAGCGTCAAAAAGGTCACTTATACCGCGACCCTGTTGGACCTGATGCAGGGCTATGCGCGCACCCGCACGCGAGAGGATTTTCGCCCCTTCGTGATGGACCGCGACAAGGTCTTCACCATGGAGGAGGCGCTGGACCGCATGCGCGGGCTGATCGGCTATGCGGGCGATTGGGGCGATCTGAACAGCTACTTGCCCGAAGGTTGGGAAAGCGACCCGGAGCGCCGCCGCTCGGCCACGGCAGCGACCTTTGCCGCCTCTTTGCAACTGGTCAAAGAGGGGCATATGGAGATCCGGCAGAAAGAGATTTTCGCCCCCATCCAACTGCGCAAGAAGGATTGATGCGTGTCGGAAGAGATTGAAACCAAAGAAAAGAAACTGTTCGACGCGCCCTCGCTCGCCGAGCAGGAGCGTATGATCGAAGCCGTGCTTTTCGCCAGTTCCGAGCCGATCACCCTGCGCGAACTCGAAGAGCGTTTGCCGCGCGGCTCAGACGTGGGCGAGGCGATGGCCTTCCTGCGGCACCGGTATCAGGGGCGCGGCGTGCAGGTGATGAAAGTGGGCGATGCCTATGCCTTTCGCACCGCGCCGGACCTTGGTTTCCTGATGCATAAGGAAACGGTCGAGACCCGCAAGCTCAGCCGCGCCGCCATCGAGACTTTGGCGATCATCGCTTATCACCAGCCCGTCACCCGCGCCGAGATCGAAGAGATTCGCGGCGTATCGGTGTCGCGGGGCACGGTGGACCAGTTGCTTGAGATGGAGTGGATCCGTTTTGGCCGCCGCAAGATGACCCCGGGCCGTCCGGTGACCTTTGTCGTCACGCAGGAGTTTCTGGATCACTTCGGTCTGGAAAGCGCGCGGGATCTGCCGGGGCTGAAAGAGCTGCGCTCTGCCGGGTTGTTGGAGAACCGTCCGCCTGCCGGTCTGCTGCCCACCGTCGGCGATGGCGAGGACGAGCCGGAAGCGACCGAAGGGCAGAGCGAGTTGTTCGAGGATTGACCGGCGCCGCGTCTTTACGCGGTGCGGAAATGCTTCGAGAGTTTCAGCCCCTGACCTTGGTAGTTCGACGCGATGTCGGCGCCGTAAAGCTGACTTGGGATCTGCGCCATATGCTCATAGACCAAACGGCCCACGACTTGCCCATGCTCCAGCACGAAGGGGGCCTCGTGACAGCGCACCTCCAACACCCCGCGTGAGCCTGCGCCGCCCGCCTCGGCATGGCCAAAGCCCGGATCGAAGAAGCCCGCGTAATGCACGCGGAACTCTCCGACCATCGCCAAATAGGGTGCCATTTCAGCGGCATAGGCAGGCGGGATCGTCACCGCTTCGCGGCTGACGAGGATGTAGAACGCGCCGGGGTCGAGGATGATTTGACCGTTGGTGCTATGCACCTCTTCCCAATAGGCGGCGGGATCGTAATGGCCAATCTTGTCGAGGTCGATCACCCCGGCATGCGGCTTCGCGCGGTAACCGACGAGGCTGGTGCCGGGCAGCCGTAGATCGACGGAGAAGCCCAAGCCCTCATCGATCACGGCGGTCCCGTCAACGAGCGGTGTCTTATCGTGCAGCGCGCGCAGCGCGTCGTCGTCGAGGGTCGCATCCCCGCTGCCGAAACGAATCTGATTGAGCCGCATCCCGGGCCGCACCAGCACCGAGAAAGAGCGCGGGCAGATCTCGGCGTAGAGCGGGCCAGTGTAGCCCGGCGCAATGCGGTCGAATTCGGTGCCACCATCGGTGATGGTGCGGGTCAGCAGGTCCAGCCGCCCGGTGGAGCTTTTGGCATTCGCCACGGCAGAGACACCCTCGGGCAGCGCCAACTGCTCCATCAGCGGCACCACATAGACGCAACCCTTTTCCAGCACGGCCCCTTCGCTGAGGTCGACGCGGTGCATCTCGAACTCCGCCAAACGATCCGAGACCTTGGCCCCATGCCCGGCAAGGAAAGACGCGCGGACGCGATAGGCGACGCTGCCGAGGCGGAGGTCAAGACTGGCGGGCTGGATCTGGGCAGAGGTGACCGCGGGATCGGCGGCAATGGCGCCGCTTTCGATCATCGCTGCAATCTGCTGGTTGGGGAGCACCCCGTTCATCGCATTGGGCATCGGGCGCGGCCTTCTTAAATGACAAACGCCCGCGCGTTACCGGCGCGGGCGTTTTGTTGTAGTCGGTTGGTCGGGCTAGCAGGACTCGAACCTGCGACCTTCCGTCCCCCAGACGGACGCGCTACCAGGCTGCGCCATAGCCCGACTACGTGGGCTTCATACCCGATCTCGCAGGGGGTGCAAGAGGGAATTGCCAATCTTTTCATCGCGATTAGAAATTTGTTTCCGCGCCGGCTTCTGCGGCCATGCGCGCGCGCAATTCAGCCAGATCCAGCAGCAGACCGGCGACCTGCGGTTGCACGTCGCGGGGCAGGCGATGGACACGCGCACCTACGCTGAGCAGCCCCGGACGGGCGGGAAAATCGGCTTCTGGGGTGAAATCGGGCAGGTCGATGATCGCGGGTTTCGGCCTGTCGTCTTCGGGGTCTTCTGCCTCGGCTTCAGCGGGGGCGGGCGAAACCTCTGCGGTCTCCTCCGGCTCAGCCGCCAGCGGGCGCTTGACGAACTCGGGCAGGCCGGTCTCCGATGCAGGTTCCGGCGCGGGTTCTTCTTCGGGCTCAGCTTCGGACGCAGGGAGTTGCGGCGCGTCGGGCGTGTTGCTGTCAGAGGGTGCCAGCGGATCGGGAGTGGCCCGTGGGTGATCGTCGGCGGGCGGCATGGGCGAGGGGCGCTGAGCTGTCGCAGGGGCGGGCTCTTCTACCTCCGCCGTGTTCTCCTGCCGCGTGTCGACCGTCTCAGCGTTCACCTCATCCCCGCGCGCTTCCGTCTTTGCGCCAAAGTTCAGAACAACACCGGTCTCAGGGCGGATAATGTCGGGCTTCGGCGCAGGGCGCGGCTCAACAAAATCCAACTCATCAAGCGGGGCGGAGAGGGAGGAGACATGGGTCATCCCTTCCTCACGTAGGATCTTCTGAACGCCTTTGATGGTCAGCCCATCGTCATGCAGCAACTTCTTGATCCCACCAAGCAGCAGCATATCGGCGGGGCGGTAATAGCGCCGCCCGCCCGCCCGTTTGATGGGTTTCACTTGGGTGAACTTACTCTCCCAAAACCGCAGAACATGGGCTTGGATACCGAGCCAGTCAGCGACTTCGGAGATGGTGCGAAAAGCGTCCGGCGATTTGACCATGGGTCAGGACTTGTTGCCTTCGGCAACCCGGTCTTTCATCAGATGCGAGGGGCGGAAGGTCAGCACCCGGCGCGGGTTGATCGGAACCTCTTCGCCGGTTTTCGGATTACGGCCCACACGCGCGGTCTTGTCGCGTACCGAAAAAGTGCCGAAAGAGGAAATCTTGACCTGTTCCCCGTCGACCAGAGCGTCGGACATATGCTCAAGCACGGCTTCGACCAGCTGAGCACTCTCATTGCGAGAAAGACCGACCTCACGAAATACAGCTTCGCTTAAATCCATGCGCGTCAATGTCTTGTTCGGCATTATATCCCCCATGCTTTCCAATAGCATATGCTGCTCAGATTTTTAGAGTCAACATCAATGCCCGGATCGAGCACGATTCGGCAGAGATTTTCCGCGTTAGCTCAGGGACTTACCAGCGCAGGACAACAGAACCCCAAGCCAGACCGCCGCCGATGGCTTCGGTGACGATCAGATCGCCCTTGTTGATCTGGCCGCGCTCACGGCCCACCGACAGCGCCAGCGGGATCGAGGCGGCAGAGGTGTTGCCGTGGTCTTGTACGGTCACGACAACGCGCTCCATCGGCAGGCTTAGTTTCTTGGCGGTGCCTTGGATGATGCGGATGTTCGCCTGATGCGGCACGATCCAATCGACATCCTCGGCGCTGACACCGGCGCGGTCCATCGCGGTATTGGCGGTGGCGGCGAGTTTTTCCACCGCATGGCGGAACACCTGATTGCCCTGCATCCGCAGATAGCCGGTGGTGCCTGTGCTGACGCCGCCATCGACGTAGAGCAACTCGCGGTAGCGCCCGTCGGAATTCAGGTCAGTCGCAAGGATCCCGCGATCCTCGGGCGTGCCTTGCCCTTCTTGCGCCTCAAGCAGCAGCGCGCCTGCGCCGTCGCCGAAAAGCACACAGGTCGACCGGTCGGTCCAATCCATGATGCGGCTGAAAGTCTCGGCCCCGATCACCAGCACATTGCGCGCCTGACCGGAAACGATAAGCGCATTGGCGTTCGCCAGCGCATAGACAAAACCCGCGCAGACCGCCTGCACGTCAAAAGCGAAACCATTGGTCATGCCCAGTTCGGCCTGCACCATGGTCGCGGCCGACGGGAATGTCAGGTCGGGGGTGGAAGTGGCCACGACGATCGCGTCGACATCAGAGACATCGCGCCCCGCGTCTTCAAGCGCCTTGCGCGCGGCGGCGCTGGCCATGGAAGAGGTCGTCTCACCTTCGGCGGCGAAGTGGCGGCGTTCGATGCCCGAGCGCGAGCGGATCCATTCGTCATTCGTGTCGAGGGTCGCTTCAAATTCGGCATTTTCCACGACACGGGCGGGCAGGTAGTGGCCACAACCAGTGACAACGGCGCGCAGGCTCATTTGACGGACTCCTCAGCTGGCAGCGTCGCGGCGACGCGAGCGGCTAGCTTGTCATTGAATTTATTCTGCGACAACTGCGCGGCGAGTTTGATCGCAGCGGAGATGCCGGTCGCATCGGCGGAGCCGTGCGATTTCACCACCGTGCCGTTCAAACCCAGAAAGACACCGCCGTTCACACGGCGCGGGTCGATCTTTTTGCTGAGACGGCGCAGAGAGGTATAGGCCAGCAGCGAGGCCAGCCGCGATAGGGGCGAATATTTGAACGCTTCGCGCAGCCGGTCGCCAATCATACTGGCCGTGCCTTCGCCGGTTTTGATCGCGACATTGCCGGTGAACCCATCGGTCACGATGACATCGGCGCGGTTGCCCGAGATATCGCCCCCCTCAACGAAACCGACGAATTCAAACCCGGTGGCATCACCTTGGGCGCGAATCAAATCATAGGCTTCTTTGAGTTCGGTGCGGCCCTTATGCTCTTCGGTGCCGACATTCAGCAGCCCCACGCGGGGGCGCTGCAAATCCATACCGTTGCGGGCGTAGGAGGTGCCCATCAGCGCGAAACGCAACAGATCATCGGCGTCGGCGCGCACATCGGCGCCCACGTCGAGCATCACGTTGAAGCCCTGCGGGTTGGAAGAGGGGTAGAGCACGGCAATTGCAGGGCGATTCACGCCCGGCAATTTGCGCAGCCGTATCATCGACATCGCCATCAGCGCGCCGGTATTGCCGCAAGAGACAGCCACAGCCGCCTCTCCGCTGCGCACGGATTCGATGGCAGACCACATGGAACTGTCTTTGCCGGTGCGCACGACTTGGCTGGGCTTGTCGTCCATCGTGACGACATCCGTGGCGTGACGTATCTCGCAACGGCCCGACAACTCACCACGTTTGGCGATCAAAGGCTCCAACTGATCACGGGGACCATGCAGGATAAAACCGATATCGGGATTTGCTGTCGCAGAAAGCGCACACCCGGCAACAACTGCTGCCGGGCCTTCGTCACCCCCCATCGCGTCGACCGAGATCAGGGTGTGTCCGGCTTTCGCGTTGGGGTGATCGGGCTGGGCCGTCATCAGTGCGAATGCCTCACTGCCTAAGAGAAAACCTTAAAAACTACCGCAGCTTATGCTGCGTCGTCTTCCAGGTCCACTTCTTCGGTCAGGGCGACAACTTCGGCGTCGTCATAGTGACCGCAAGCCGCGCAGATGTGGTGGGGGCGCTTCAGCTCACCGCAGTTCGAACATTCGTTCGGGTTCGCCGCAGAGAGCGAATCGTGAGCGCGGCGGTTGTTGCGGCGGGATTTGGATACTTTATTCTGTTGGACAGCCATGTCTGGTGCCTTTGCCTTCGGGGTTGCTGACTTGGCAAAGCAGGCCGCAACCGTGTTTCAATTCGGACCCCGTTTCGGGCGTGACGACGCTTTAGGGCCGCAGCCGCGCAATGTCCAACCTTAATTCGGGTGAGGGCGGCAAAATAACGCGAAACCGGCGCGATGCAAGCGCGAATTTCCGCGGTTTTCCGCTTGTTTCCTTAGGTTTCGTCTTTCTTCAGCGCATCGCGCAGCGCGCCCAAGCCCGCAAAGGGCCGCGCGTCTTCGTCCGTCATCGGCTTTTGCCCCGGTTCGGCATGAACCATCTGGCCCAGTTCGGCGTCGCCTTTGCGGGGATATTCCGGCACTTCCAGCGCCAGCGCCTCGATCATGACCTGCGCGGGGTCGATCCATTGTCCCAAAGGCTCTGTCGTATCGTCCTCGGGCATTTCGACCTCCTCTTCTTCGGGGAGTTCGAAATCATGGATGAAACGGCGGGTGATATCGGCGTCGATCCGCGTGGTCACTGGCTCAAGCGTGACGACGCAGGGCTGCACCACGGTCGCGCCCAGTTTCCCGTCCAGCTGCCAGTCCTGTTTGCCGAGCGGTTTGATGCTACCCGAAAAGCTAAGTTTGCGCAGGGCCGAGAGATCGAGTTCCTCGGCGATCTGTGCCAGCGCTTCCGCCTCAGGGCGCAGCGCGAACGCGTTTGGCTCCGTCTGGGACAGGTCCGCGACCCGAAGAGCGGTTGGCGTAGGTGATTTGCGCGACATGAGATCCGACTTTCGTTTCTTGTACACTTGGGGTGCCTTGGTGTATGCGAAATAAAAGCCATAATCCGTCAGGGCAAGAGGGCAGACCAAATGCGCAAAACCAAACAGACCGGCAAGACGCACCTCCGGATCGCGGGTATGGGCCTTGCACTTCTTCTGACCGCCTGTAGCCCGCAGTATGAGAACCACGGCTATGTGCCGCCGCAAGACCAGCTTGAGCAGGTCGTTGTGGGCAGCGATACCAAAGAAAGCGTCGCGCAGAAGATCGGTGTGCCCACGGTTTCGGGTGTTTTGAGCGATGATAGTTACTATTACGTTAAGATGCGCAAACGCGCGCTCGGCTTCATGGCCCCGAAAGAGATCGAGCGTGAGGTGGTGACCGTCAGCTTCAATGAAGCCGGTGTGGTGTCGAATGTCGAACGCTTCGGGCTTGAACGCGGGCAGGTCGTGCCGCTGTCGCGCCGCGTGACGACATCGCCTGTGGCCGACAACACCTTCCTGCGCCAGCTTCTGGGCAACCTTGGCCGCTTCAGCCCGTCGGCCTTCGGCAGCTAAGTTCCCCTTGGCATGCCCCGGCAGCGGGGCAGGGCCGCGGATAAGCGAAGGCGACCTCGCAGATGACCCAAGCGCCCCCGGGCCGATATCTGACGCGCGAAGCCCTCACGCCCGGGGACATCACCCGGGCGCAGGCGCTGCGGACGCAGTGTTTTCAGACCGGGACCGTCGACCATGATGCATTCGACGCGGCAGCGCGGCATTTTCTGATAGAGGATCGCGACAGCGGCACATTGGTCTGCTGCTTTCGCCTGACCCTGTTTCAGGGCGCGGAGCTGGCCCAGAGCTATGCCGCACAGTTTTACGATCTGAGCCGTCTGGGGCGCACGCAAGGCGCCATGCTGGAACTGGGCCGCTTTTGTATCCACCCAGAATGGCAAGACCACGACATTCAGCGCCTCGCTTGGGGGCAATTGGTGCGGGAAGTCGATGACAGCAGCGCGGCGCTTTTGTTTGGCTGTTCCTCTTTCACGGGCACGGATCCGACCCGCTACCGCGATGCCTTTGCCCTGTTGAAACAACAGCATCTTGCCCCCGCGGAATGGCGCCCCCGCGTCAGGGCGGCTGAGATCCACCCCTATGCCCGCGAGCGCCACAGCCCCGATCCCCGGCGCGCGCGCCAGCAAATCCCGCCGCTGCTGCGCAGCTATCTGGCGATGGGCGGTTGGGTCAGCGATCACGCCGTGATCGACCGGCAAATGGGCACGCTGCATGTCTTCACCGGGCTGGAGATCGCCGGGATCCCGCCCAACCGCGCGCGGCTTTTGCGGGCGCTGGCCTGAAGCCGCACCGCCTTTGGACATTGACCTTGCCCGCGCCGAAAGATAGCTGGCAGGCATGGCACGCGCACCCCTTTTACAACTCACCGACATTTCGCTGACCTTTGGTGGCGATCCTGTTTTCGAAGACCTCTCCCTCGTGGTTCAGACCGGCGATCGGTTGGCCTTGGTGGGCCGCAACGGCTCGGGCAAATCGACGCTGATGAAGGTCATGGCCGGGCTGGTAGAGCCCGACAGCGGGGCGGTTGTGGCCGGGCCCGGCGTCTCGGTCGGCTATATGGAGCAGGAGCCGGACCTCTCGGGCTTTGAGACGCTTGGCGACTTCGCGGCCCATGGGCTGGATCCGGGTGAGATGTATAAGGTGGAACGCGCCGGCGAGGGGCTGAAGTTTGACCCGGCGCGCCCTGTGGCCACCGCATCGGGCGGGGAGCGTCGCCGCGCGGCACTGGCGCGGCTGATGGCCGAAGAGCCGGAACTGATGCTGCTGGACGAGCCGACCAACCACCTCGACATCGAAGCCATCGCATGGCTCGAATCCGAGCTAAAGGGCACCCGCACCGCCTTTGTCATCATCAGCCACGACCGCGCCTTCCTGCGCGAGCTGACCCGCGCGACCCTCTGGGTCGACCGCGGCACCGTGCGCCGTCAGGACATCGGCTTTGAAGGGTTCGAGGCATGGCGCGATCAGGTCTGGGAAGAAGAGGACATGCAGCGCCACAAGCTGAACCGCAAGATCAAGGCCGAGGCGCGTTGGGCGGTCGAGGGGATCTCGGCCCGGCGCAAGCGCAATCAGGGCCGGGTGCGCGCGCTTCAAGAGTTGCGCGCCGAACGTTCGGCGCAGATCAAACGGCAGGGCACGGCGGCCATGGCGTTGGAGGCTGGGCCGAAGTCAGGCCGCAAGGTGATCGAAGCGAGCGGCATCGCCAAGAAGTTCGGCGACAAACAGATCCTGCGCGATTTCTCGATCACGGTGCAGCGCGGCGACCGGATTGCGTTGGTCGGGCCGAATGGTGTGGGTAAGACCACGCTTTTGAACATGCTGATCGGCAAAGAACAGCCCGACGCGGGCGAGATCAAGCTCGGCACCAATCTGGAACTGGCGCTGTTCGATCAGGCGCGCGCGCAGCTTGACGGCGACATGACCCTTTGGGACAGCCTGACCGGCGATCCCGAAATGCGCGTCTCGGGCAAGGCCGATCAGGTGCTGGTGCGGGGTCAGCCGAAACATGTGGTCGGCTACCTCAAGGAATTCCTTTTCGATGAAGCACAGGCCCGCGCGCCGGTCCGCTCGCTTTCGGGCGGCGAAAAGGCACGGCTGCTCTTGGCCAAGATCATGGCGCGCTCCTCGAACCTTTTGGTGCTCGACGAGCCGACGAATGATCTCGACGTCGAGACGCTCGACCTCATGCAGGAACTCTTGGGCACCTATGACGGCACCGTGCTGCTGGTCAGCCACGACCGTGACTTCCTCGACCGCGTGGCGGCGACCACCATCGCGATGGAAGGGGATGGCCGCGCCACGGTCTATGCGGGCGGCTGGTCCGATTATCTGGCACAGCGCGGGCAGGATGATTTCGCCCAAAGCGTGGTTAAACCCAAGCCAAGCAAACCCGAGCCGAAAGCGGAGAAAAAGCAATCCGCGGGCGGGCTCAGCTTTACCGAAAAACACCGGCTCGAAGCCTTGCCTGCTGAGATCGAGCGGCTGGAGGCGGAGATCGGCAAGCTCGAAGAACTGCTCAGCGATGCAGAGCTTTTCACCCGTGAGCCGGTGAAGTTTCAGAAAGCCACCGATGCGCTGGTGCAGCGGCATGAAAAGCTCTCTAACGCCGAAGAAGAGTGGATGGCGCTGGAGGAGAAGGCGCAGGGCTAACCCCGCGCCTCTGCCAGAGCGATCTGCGGGCGGTAGCCGTTGCGGAATGCCGCGACGATGCTCGGCGGGGTGAGCAGGGTAACGCGGCCCTGCGGGCGTCGCTGCGCGGCCCCGTAGCCCTCCGTCGCATAGGGGTGAAGGGCATCGCCGAGAAGCACGCCGCTCTGGCCGTCGTGATCCAAGACGAAACTGCCGTCGGGCAGGTTCTGTGCTTCTACATCCCCATGGCGGCGCTGACGAAAAACGCGCGGCACGGCGCGTTCGGCGTGCAACTGACGGTCCAGATCCGCGGCGGGGCCGGCGAGGTCGCAACCCGCGCGAAACCGTCGATAATCCGCGGCACGGCATTCCGCGCAAGGGCGGTGACCGGCGGCAAAGGCCACGGCCTCATCAAGAAAGAACAGCTCGGTATAATGGCGGGGCGCCATAAGCTTGCGGCGACGCCCCTTGAAACTGAGCCGACAACAAACCCAATTCTGATGCGCCCAACGGCGTTTGGGGTGCAGTCCGTTTTCGTCATGCAGGATGCCTCGGTTGCCCATGAAGCTGCCCCGCGCCGGGTGGGCGATGATCTCCCCATCAGGTTGCACGCGGTTTTGCAGCGGCATCAGCGCATCCTGAGCGCGCCGTCGAGGCGGATCACCTCTCCATTGAGATAGCCCATTTCGACGATGAACCCGGCCAGCCGTCCGTATTCCGCCGGATCGCCAAGGCGCGGCGGGTTGGGCACATCCTTGGCCAATTCGGCCTGCACCTCTTCCGGCAGCCCGGCCAGCATCGGCGTTTTGAAGATGCCCGGCGCGATGGTCATCACGCGAATCCCTTCCTTGGCCAGATCCCGCGCCATCGGCAGGGTCATGCCCGCGATCCCGCCCTTGGAGGCAGCATAGGCGGCTTGGCCCTTCTGCCCGTCGAAGGCGGCGATGGAGGCGGTGTTGATGATCACCCCGCGCGCGCCGTCGTCTTCGGGGGTGTTCTTGGCCATGGCCACCGCCGCCAGCCGCGCCACGTTGAAACTGCCGACGAGGTTGATGTCGATGGTGCGTTGAAAGGCGTCGAGCGGATGCGGCCCGTCGCGGCCCGTGGTTTTGATCCCAAGTGCGATACCCGCGCAATTCACCGCCGCGGTGATCCAGCCCATCTTTTCTTGGGCATAGTCCACCGCTTCCTGCACCGAGGTCTCATCCGTTACATCGGTCAAGACGTAGTGGCCGCCGATCTCTTTCGCGATGGCTTCGCCCCGGGCAGCGTCACGGTCCAACAGGGTGACCTGCGCGCCCTGCGACGCGAAATAGCGCGCGGTGGCTTCGCCAAGCCCCGATGCGCCCCCGGTGACGATGGCGGCTGTACTGTCTAGTTTCATGATGGCTCCCCCCGATATGAACACTTGTTCAGTTCAGCACGAAGTCTCACCCCATGCAAGGGATGCCGTTGCGGCGGCTGTAGGGCGGCGGGAGTGGGGAAGACGGGGCAGACCGAAGCCCGCCCCGTGAGAGATCAGCCGACCTGCACCAGCGCGTGGCGCTTCTTGCCCGCGCTGAGTTTAACCGGAGAGGACAGCGCGCCTGCGTCCAGCATCATGCCCGCATCCGTGAGCGGCTGGTCGTCGATCCGCGCGCCATTCTCGGCAATCAGGCGCTTGGCCTCTTTGCCGGAACCCGCAAGGCCCGATTTCACCAGCAGTTGCACAATGGAGACGCCATCGCCCACATCAGCCGCCGACAGGGTCAGTGTGGGCAGGTCATCGCCCACACCGCCTTTTTCAAAGACTTCGCGCGCGGTGGCTTCGGCGTTGCGGGCGGCCTCTTCCCCGTGGAGGAGACCCGTGACCTCATTGGCCAGACGCACCTTCGCCTCGTTGATCTCGGATCCGGCAAGCGCGCCCAGACGGTCGCATTCATCGACCGGCAGCTCGGTGTAGAGCTTGAGGAAACGGCCCACATCGGCATCGGTGCAATTGCGCCAGAACTGCCAGAACTCATAAGGGCTCAGCATATCGCCATTGAGCCAGACTGCACCGCCCGCCGATTTGCCCATCTTCTTGCCGTCGCTGGTGGTCAAGAGCGGTGACGTCAGGCCGTAAACCTCCCCATCGATCACCCGGCGGGTCAGGTCGATGCCGTTGACGATATTGCCCCATTGATCCGACCCGCCCATCTGGAGAATGCAGCCATAGCGGCGGTGCAGCTCCATGAAGTCATAGGCTTGGAGAATCATGTAGTTGAACTCAAGGAAAGACAGCGACTGCTCGCGGTCCAAACGGGACTTCACGCTCTCAAAGCTCAGCATCCGGTTAATCGAAAAATGCCGCCCGATGTCGCGCAGGAATTCGAGGTAGTTCAACCCGTCGAGCCATTCCGCGTTGTTCAGCATCAAGGCGCCATTTTCGCCCTCGCTGTAATCGAGGTATTGGGCAAAGACCTGACGGATGCCTTCGATATTGTTGTCGATCGCCTCGGGCGTCAGCAGCGGGCGCTCGTCCGAGCGGAAGGACGGATCGCCCACCTTGGTCGTGCCGCCACCCATCAGGGTGATCGGCTTGCCGCCGCATTTCTGCAGCCAGCGCAGCATCATGATATTGACCAGATGCCCCACGTGCAGCGATTTGGCCGTGGCGTCATAGCCCACATAGGCCGGGGCCGCGCCTTTCAGCAGGGCTTCGTCCAACCCCTGATAATCGGTGCAATCGGCCAGAAAGCCGCGCTGCATCATCGTGTGGATGAACTCCGATTTGGGATGGTATGTCATGGTGACTTGCCTCAAAACTGTATTGCGGGGCAATCTATATGCGCACGAGCGGCAAAGGAAAAGGCCATGAATAGGGCCAAGCACAGGCAAGATGCCGGAACCAAAGTGGTGACGGCTTTGGGAATGATGTCGGGCACCTCTCTCGATGGGGTGGACGCCGCGATTTTGCGCACTGACGGGCAGGATATCACAGGCTTTGGCCGCAGCGACTATCGCAGCTATTCCGCCGATGAGCGGCGCGTGATCGCCGCGGGGTTCGGCAAGTGGCACGGGGCCGAGGTTGAGGAGGCAGCCAAGGCGGTGGAGGCCGCGCATCTGGCGCTTATCGCCGATCTGCTGAAGGATGAGGCCGAAGTCGAACTCATAGGGTTCCACGGCCAGACGTTGGCCCACGCCCCACGCATGCAGGGCACGCTGCAAGTCGGCAACGGCGCGCTGCTGGCGCGAGAGATTGGCCTGCCCGTGGTCTGGGATTTCCGCAGCGCCGATGTTGAACTGGGCGGCGAGGGCGCACCGCTCGCCCCCTTCTTTCACCACGCCTGCGCACGCTACGCCGGGCAAAAAGGGCCGGTGGCCTTCCTGAACCTCGGCGGCGTGGGCAACCTGACATGGGTCGACCCGCGCGTGGCCCGCCCGGAGGAGGACGGCGCGTTGCTGGCCTTTGACACCGGCCCCGCCAATGCGCCGATCAATGATTTGATGCAGACCCGCCTTGGCCAAGACTACGACGAAGGCGGCAAGCTCGCCGCGCGGGGCAGGGTGGAGCAGGGCGCCTTGGAGCTGTTTCTGGCCGAGCCTTATTTCGCACGCATGCCGCCCAAATCCCTCGACCGGAATGATTTTGCCGAGATGGTGGCTCTTGTGGGTGAGCTCTCCGATGCCGATGCCTGCGCCACCCTCACCGCCATGTGCGCCGCTGGCGTGGCCGAGGCGATGCAGCATTGCCCAGCCTCGCCCGAACGCGTCTATGTGACGGGCGGCGGGCGGCATAATCCGGTGCTGATGCGAATGTTGGATGTAAGCCTCGATTGCCCCGTCACCCCGGTGGAGGAGATCGGGCTCGATGGCGATATGCTGGAGGCGCAGGCCTTTGCCTATCTGGCAGTACGCGTGGCGCGCGGGCTTCCAACCTCGTGCCCCGGCACGACAGGCGTCCGCGCCGCCGTTGGCGGGGGCACCGTCAGCCGGGAGTGAGGTGAACGGGGCGTTGCCTAACTTTGACGGAAAGGTGCCGAAGAAGGATTTTAAGGCCCCAGCGTGCAGCGGCTATGCCGTCATATCGGCAAGAGCGCCAACTTGCTAACAAAGTTGCAAAAAATACAACTATAGCGCAATTTCCTTGAAACATCGTTCCGACTTCCCGCGTAGGTTCCCTGTGGGGGCTAAGGGTCGAAGGCATTCGACCGGCTTAGAGAAGGAGATTCGCTATGACTATCTTTCACACAGGTGCTTTCAAAAACAGCCTCGCCGCTACGGCAGTGACGCTCATGCTCGCGCCCGCGGCGCAGGCCGAAATCGGCCTCGGGGTTGGGGTCAGCGTCGGGGGCCATGGCGACCATGGCGGCGCGGATGTCGGTGTCGGCGCTTCGGTTGGCGGCAGTGACGGCATCGGGGCCGGGGTTGGTGCTTCGGTCGGCGGCAGTGATGGCATCGGGGCCGGGGTTGGTGCTTCGGTCGGCGGGAGCGACGGTGTGAACGCAGGCGTCGGCGCTTCGGTGGGCGGCGGTGACGGTCTGGGGGCCGGAGCTGGCGTCTCGGTCGGCGGGGGCAGCGGCCACAGCGGGACAGATGACCCCGATAGCACCCCTACAGCGACTGCAGGCCGGGCGACCATCGGCGGCGACAACAGTGCCACCACACCAAGGCCGATCAACATCGCGACCCTCATCGGCGCGCCGGTCTGGAGCAAAGACAGTGTCTTGGTCGGCATGATCGAAGAGGTCGCCCCGGGGCCAAACGGCAAGGTCGACGCGGTTCTGCGCCTCAACGCAGCCCTTGAGACCGACCGGGACATCATCCGCATGCGCATCGCGCCGCGCCTGTCGGACCGTGGGGCGCTGAAGCTGGGGTATTCGAAGCAGAAGTTCTTACAACTCTTCGCCGGGTAAACCGCGCAGCAATGAAAAACGGGGCGGCAATCTGGCCGCCCCGTTTGCGTTATTCCGCTGGCGCGGCCACATCCCTCAGCGGCATCTCGAAGAAACAGATCGCATCCCGCGTGAAATCCGGCATCGGCTGATAGGGCCCGCGCTCAACAAACCCGAGCGACCGATAAAGCGCGCGGGCAGGGGCGAAGCCTACGGAAGTGTCGAGATAGACCTTCTCGAACCCGTCCTCCCGCGCTTGATCGACAAGGCGCTGACAGATCGCCCGACCCGCTCCCGTGCCACGGGCCGCATCGGTGACGAAGACGCGTTTGATCTCGCTCTCCGTCTCGGTCAGCGCATGGGACATGCCACAGCCCAGGGGGATGCCATCCCGCTCCGCCAAGAGGATGATGCCGCGCGGGCGGGCGTGTTCCTCGGGCAGGCGCGCCATCAGGGCGCTGTATTTCTCTTGGGGGTAGAAGGTCTCGACGATCCGCTGTTCGGTCGGGCCGAAGTGATAGAGAAAGTCGCGATAGGCCCAGCAGAGGTCCACCACCGCCGCGAGGTCCGCAGCGGTGGTGACAGGGCGGATGGTGAGGGCCGACATCAGCCGCGCAGGATCGAGCGGCCCGCGTATTGAGCGGTCTCGCCCAGCATTTCTTCGATACGGATCAACTGGTTGTACTTCGCCAGCCTGTCGGACCGCGCCAGCGAGCCGGTTTTGATCTGGCCGCAGTTGGTGGCGACTGCAAGGTCGGCAATCGTGGCGTCTTCGGTCTCGCCCGAGCGGTGCGACATGACGTTGGTGTAGCCCGCGCGATGCGCGATATCGACCGCTTTGAGGGTTTCGGTCAGGGTGCCGATCTGGTTGACCTTGACCAGCATGGAGTTCGCCGCGCCGCGCTGGATGCCATCGCTCAGACGCGCGGGGTTGGTGACGAAAAGGTCATCGCCCACCAGTTGGACCTTGCCGCCCAAAAGGTCGGTCAGCGCCTTCCAACCGTCCCAATCGTCTTCGGCCATGCCGTCTTCGATGGAGATGATCGGGTAGTCGTTCACGAGCGCAGCGAGGTAGTCGGCGTTCTCTGCGCTGGACAGGGTTTTGCCTTCGCCGGAGAGGACATATTTGCCGTCTTTGTAGTATTCCGTCGCCGCGCAATCGAGGGCGAGATACATGTCTTCACCCGGTTTGTAGCCCGCTTTTTCGATGGACTTCAGAATGAAATCAAGCGCATCGCGCGACGAGCTGATGTTCGGGGCAAAGCCGCCTTCGTCGCCGATCCCGGTCGACAGGCCCGCGGCGGAAAGCTCTTTCTTCAGCGTGTGGAACACCTCGGCCCCCATGCGCACGGCTTCGCGGATGTTCTCCGCGGCGACCGGCATGATCATGAATTCCTGAATGTCGATCGGGTTGTCGGCATGTTCGCCGCCGTTGATGATGTTCATCATCGGCACTGGCAGGACGCGTGCGGTGGTGCCGCCGATGTAGCGGTAGAGCGGCTGCGCGCAGTAGTCCGCCGCCGCCTTGGCCGCGGCCATCGACACGCCCAAGATCGCATTGGCGCCGAGGCGGGATTTGTTCTCGGTCCCGTCGAGTTCGATCATCATCTCGTCGATCTCGACCTGTTCCGTCGCCTCGACCCCCACGAGCGCCTCGGCAATCTCTCCATTAACGGCGGCGCAGGCTTCGAGCACGCCTTTGCCCAGATAGCGCGACTTGTCGCCATCGCGCCGCTCGTTCGCCTCATAGGCGCCGGTCGAGGCACCGGAGGGGACAGCGGCGCGGCCCATGGTGCCGTCTTCGAGGATAACGTCGACTTCGACCGTCGGGTTGCCCCGGCTGTCGAGGATTTCGCGGGCGTGGATGTCGATGATCGTGCTCATGGGCTTTGTCCTCATGTTCGGGTTTGTGGCGGTTTACCCCGGCAGGCCCGGCTTGGAAAGACCACGGCGGGGCCGGGGGGTGATTTTGCGTTCGCGCAGCAGGGTATAGACCCCCGAGGCGATGATGACCGCGGCCCCAACCAGCGTCAACGTGTCGGGGGATTCGTCAAAAACCACGATCCCCGCCACCAGCGCAAAGAGCATCCGGGTATAGCGGAAGGGGGTGACAAAACTCACCTCGCCCACGCGCATGGCGGCGACGATCGCGTAATAGGCCAGCACCCCGATCACCATCGCCCCGGCGAGATAGAGCACCTCGGCCCCGCCGGGCATGGCGGCTGGCGTGCCTGCGGCCAGCATCAGGATCAGCCCTGCGGGGACCAAGACGATAAAGGCCAGAAAGCTAAGCTGCATGGAACTGATGCTTTTGGGAACTTTGCGTGTCGCCAAGTCGCGCAAAGCGAGGCCGATGACACCGGCCACGGCAAAGAGCGACAGCGCATTGAACCCCTCCAGCCCCGGGCGCACGATCAAAAGCACGCCGAGGAAGCCCACGACAATCGCGCTCCAGCGGCGCCAGCCGACCGGCTCGCCAAGGAACAGCGCCGCACCGAGGGTGACGGCCAACGGGGTCGCCTGCAAAATAGCCGAGGCCGAAGAGAGCGGCGTCAGCACGATGGCGGTGACGAAACAAAGCGTGCCCAGCACTTCGCCCACGGCACGCAGCAGGATCGGCTGCGTCAGCATATCGGCAGAGAACAGGCGCTTTCCCTGAATGCGCAGGATCACGGCGAAGATCGCCCCGCCGCCCGCGCCCAAAAGCGCGATGATCTGACCGACGGGAAGCGCATCGCTCGTCAGTTTGACGAACATGTCCTCGACCGCGAATCCGGCCATGGCCAGCACCATCAGCATCGCGCCGCGCAGATTGTCCATGATCACGCCCCTTCATCCCGTGGTATTGCCAGTCGCCCATGAACCTTTTGCGACGAAAGGGCAAGGGCGCGCGATGCGCGTCATGCGTGTGGCACTGGCGCAGGCTCTACCGGAGTGCTAGCCCTATCGCATGAGATGGTCGATCCCCTCGCTCGCCCCGCGCGACACAGTGCTGACCCTTGCGGCCGGGGCCTTTGGTGCGCTGCTGTTCTGGTGGCTGAATGCGCCGGTCTATATGCTGCTTGGCCCGGTGATCGCGGTGAGTGTCTTAGGCCTGATGGGGGTGCGCACGGCGGTCGATCCGCGGCTGCGGGATGCCTGTTTTGTCGTGCTGGGCATCGCCGTGGGGGCAGGGTTCAACCAAGATGCGGTGAACGCCATGCTGCGCTGGCCACTGGCCTTTGTCTTTATGACCGGGGTGATTTGGGGGATCATGGCGCTTTGCCGTTGGATGCTCGCGCGGTATTTTGGCTTTGACGCGCGCTCCGCGCTTCTGGCCTCGGCCCCCGGACATCTGAGTTTCGTGATGGCGATTGCCAGCGACAGCGGGTCGGACATGCCGCGCATTTCGATCACGCAGTCGGTCCGGCTTCTGGCGCTGACCATCGTCGTGCCTTTCGCCGCTTTGCTGATGGGCGTCGACATGACCGGGAATATCGCCCCTGCGGGCGCGGGGATGAGCCTGCTGTCGATCCTCGTGATGATCGGCGTCTCCGTCGTCGTGGGAATGATCTTTGCCCGGCTTTCCGTGCCCGCGCCGCTCTTGATGGGGGCGATGGTGGTCTCGGCCATCGCGCATCTGACGGAGCTGGAGACGGGCGTTCTGCCGGGCTGGCTGACCCTTGTCGCCTATCTCGTGCTCGGCAGCCTCATCGGTACGCGGTTTTCCGGCATCACGCCTGCGCGTCTGGCAAGCGGGCTTGGCGCGGGGCTGGCGATCACGGGCGTTGCGGTGGGGCTGGCGGGCCTCGGCGCGGTGCCGGTGGCCTGGGCGCTTGGCATGCCGCTGGGGCATGTGCTGGTGGCCTTCGCACCCGGCGGGCTAGAGACGATGATCGCCCTTGGCGCCGTGCTGGCGGTGGTGCCGGGCTTCGTGGCCGCCTGCCACATCATGCGTCTGGTGGTGCTGAGCCTGCTGTTGCCCGCCATGCTCGCCCGTGTGGCGCGGCAAGAGCAGCGCGCCGCCGAGTGATCCGGCGTTAGCTTTTTAGGCGGACCATCAAGCGGTTGCCATCTTTGCGCGTTTCCAAGGCTTTGAGGTCGGCGGCCAAGGCGCTCAGCTTGCCATGGCCATAGGTACGGCTGTCGAAATCGGGATGCGCCGCCTGAATGGTTTGGCCGATCTGGCCGAGGTTATACCAATCGTCTTCGGTGTCGATCTTGTCCATCGCGGCTTTGAACAGGGGCAGGGCATCGCCCACCTTGGCCTTGGCCCGCGAGGGGGTGTCGGGCTCTACCTCGTCGAGGTTTTCGATCAGGATGAAGCGGTTGTAGACATTGCGCAGCGAATCGTGGGTCTTCTTCTCGCCGATGCCGATAACGGTCACCCCATCCTCGCGCAGGCGGTTCACCAGGGCTGTGAAATCGCTGTCGGAGGAAACGATCACGATGATGTCGAAACGGCGGCTGTGCAGGATGTCCATCGCCTGAATGACCAGCCCGATGTCGCTGGCGTTCTTGCCCTTGGTGTTCGCGGTCTCTTGATGCGCCACCAGACCCAACTCGCGGATCGGGGCTTTCCAACCCTTGAGGTGGTCGTTCGACCAATCACCATAGACCCGGCGCAGGGCAGGCTCCCCAATCGTCGTGACCTCCCGCATGATGGCAGAGGCATGTTTTGCGGGCACGTTATCGGCGTCGATCAACACGGCCAGCAAAGGGCGGTCACGTTCTGTCATGGGTCATCCTTCTTGATCGGCACACCGTAGAGTTCCATCCGGTGGCCCTGTAACTTGTAACCCAGCTTGCGCGCGATCCGTTCCTGAAGCTCTTCGATTTCCGCATCGACGAACTCGATGACCTCGCCTGAGTTCACGTCGATCAGATGATCGTGATGCGCCCGCTGCGCGTCTTCATAGCGCGCCCGGCCATCGCCGAACTCCAGCTTGTCGAGAATGCCCGCTTCCTCAAACAGCTTCACCGTGCGGTAGACCGTGGCGATGGAGATGCCGCTGTCGATCACGCTGGCGCGGGTCAGGATCTCTTCGGCATCGGGGTGGTCTTCGCTGTCGTGAATCACCTGCGCGATGACCCGGCGTTGCCCTGTCATGCGCAGGCCCATCGCCTCGCAGCGTTTGATGATCGGGTTGCGCATCGTCTCGCCCTTCGTCCGTCGGACTACGGTCCTAGCATTTTAGCACCGCCGGACGCCACCGGAATTGACCACGCAGGTTGACTTTTGCGCCCGCACCGCCCATGTGGGGATCAAGCGAAGCCTTCTGCCGCGTGAGCAGTATCAGCGCCAAGCCCCATGAGGGGCCTCTGGGACGCTGACGACAAGGCCCGCCGATGTTCCCAAAATCACGCGTGGGGCCAAGCGCGACAGACGGGTGTGAGGCATGTGGCCTGCGCCCGCGATCTGGCTTGCGCGACCCCGTGGCGCCTGTTGAGTGGCGCGGCGAAAGAACATGGCGCGTGTTTTCGCGGGCCGGAAAGTGAACGAATGAGCGATTTTGACATGATGGGCCTGCCTGCCAAACTGGTGGCCCGACTGAAAGAGATGGGGCTGAACGAGCCGACCCCGATCCAGAAACAGGCGATCCCCCATGCGCTGAACGGGCGCGACGTGATGGGCCTTGCCCAGACCGGCACCGGCAAGACCGCCGCCTTTGGCGTGCCGCTGCTGGCCCAGATGATGGAGATCGAAGGCCGCCCCGCAGCGCGTTCCGTGCGCGGGCTGGTGCTTGCGCCTACGCGCGAGCTGGCGCAGCAGATCGCCGTGAACCTGCGCGGCTATGCCGAAGGCACGCCGATCAAAGTGGCGATGGTGGTTGGCGGCCAGTCGATCAACACCCAGATCAAACGTCTGGAACGGGGTGTCGATCTGCTGATTGCCACACCGGGCCGTCTGCTGGACTTGCTCGACCGCCGCGCGGTCAAGCTCGACGCAACGACCTTTCTCGTGCTGGATGAGGCCGACCAGATGCTCGACATGGGGTTCATCCATGATCTGCGCAAAATCTCGGACATGATCCCGAAAGAGCGGCAGACGATGCTCTTCTCGGCGACCATGCCCAAGCTGATGAACGAGATCGCCAAAAGCTATCTCAACAGCCCGATCCGCATCGAAGTCTCGCCTCCGGGCAAGGCGGCGGATAAGGTGACGCAAGAGGTGCATTTCATCGCCAAGGCCGAGAAGACCGAACTGCTGAAAGAACTGCTGGCCAAGCACAAGGGCGAACGCGCGCTGGTTTTTGGCCGCACGAAACACGGCTCGGAAAAGCTGATGAAGACGCTGGTCAAGGCCGGGTTTGACGCCGCTTCGATCCATGGCAACAAAAGCCAAGGTCAGCGGGACCGCGCGATTGCAGGGTTCAAGAATGGCGACATTACCGTGCTGGTGGCCACCGATGTGGCGGCGCGGGGTTTGGACATTCCGGATGTGAAGCACGTCTATAACTTCGACCTGCCGAATGTGCCGGACAACTATGTCCACCGCATCGGCCGGACCGCGCGGGCGGGCAAGGACGGGGCCGCCGTGGCCTTCTGCGCCCCCGATGAGATGGGCGAACTGAAGGCGATCCAAAAGACCATGGGTATTTCGATCCCCGTGGCCTCGGGCCGTCCTTGGGAAGTGATTGATGAGCCTGCCAAACCCAAGGGCCGGGGCCGCAGACGCGGTGGTCGCCCCGGTGGTGGTGGCGGTCGTCCCGGTGGCGGCGGCGGTGGTGGTGAAGGCGCAGGCAAGCCGAGCGGCGGGCGCCGTCGCAGGCGTGGCGGCGGCGGCAAGTCGGGCGGCCAGCAGGCGGCCTGAGCCGAGGCACCTCCCTAAGACAGCGAAATGGCGCGCCCGGAAAACCGCGGCGCGCCATTGACTTATCCGATCCGGGCAGCGCTTCTGTCGGGATGGAACGCAAATCACATATCGACACGTTCGGCGCCGTGGCGCTGGTGCTCTTCGCGCTGAACCTCGGCTTTAACCAAGTCGTCATCAAGGTCAGCACTGGCGGCTTCAACCCGGTCTTTCTGGCCGGGCTGCGCTCTCTCGGGGCGGTGTTTTTGCTCCTGATCTGGATGCGGCTGCGAGGCGTCAGCCTGTCGATCCCGCGCGCTGCGCTATGGGGCGGTGTGGCCGCGGGGCTTTTCTTTACGCTAGAGTTTGTCTGCCTGTTCCTCGCGCTCGACCTGACCACGGTCAGCCGCGCCTCGATCCTGCTTTATTCCATGCCGGTCTGGCTTGGCATCGCCGCGCATCTGTGGCTGCCAGGAGAGCGGCTGAGCGGGGCGCGGCTCATCGGCATGGGGCTGGCCATGGGCGGCGTGGTGCTGGCGCTAAGCGATGGCGGAACCGAAGGGGCGCATTGGCTGGGCGATCTTCTGGCGCTTTTCGCAGCACTCTGCTGGGCGGGCATCGCGCTTTGCGTTCGCGTCACGCCGCTGGCCAAGGTGCCGCCCGCGCAGCAACTCATGATGCAACTGGTGATCTCCGCCCCGATCCTTCTGCTGCTTGCGCCGCTTTTTGGCCCCTTGCTGCGCGAGGTGGCCCCTGTGCATCTGGCGGGGCTTGCCTATCAGATCATCGCGGTGGCGAGCTTTGGTTTTCTGGCGTGGTTCTGGCTGCTGACGATCTATCCCGCAGCCTCCGTCGCCTCGTTCAGCTTCCTGTCGCCGGTCTTTGCCGTGCTTCTGGGCTGGCTGATCCTCTCGGAAGAGGTGGGGCTGAGCATCTGGGCCGCATTGCTGCTGGTGGCGGCGGGGATTTACCTGATTAACCGTAAACCCCGCAGCCACTAAGCTCAGGTGCCGCAGAATGTGGCAGGGACGATCTCGTCCTCGGTCGGCGGGCGCTGAAGCTCTGGGTCCGTCTCGACAAAGGGGGTGGCCAGCGCTTTCATCAGCCGCTCGAAAGGGGCCATGTCGCCCGCGACGGCGGCCTCGATCATCTCTTCGATCCGGTGGTTGCGGGGGATCACGGCGGGGTTCGCCGCATTCATCACCGCTTGCGGATCGGGTTCCCCTTCGATCCGCGCGCGCCAGCCTTCGGCCCATGTGTCAAAAGCGTCGCGGTCGGTGAACTGGTCGCGGGCTTGATCCGTAGGAAGGGCACGGAAGGCATTGGTGAAGTCGGCACCATCCTTTTGCATCAGCCCCAGCAATTCGTTGATCAGATCGACATCTTCGGCCCGCGGCGTTGAGATACCAACCTTGGCCGCGAAACGGCGCAGCCATGCGGCTTCGATCAACTCGGGCATGTCATGGACGATCTCAGTGGCCTCTTCGACGGCGCTCTCCTTGTCCTCCATCTGCTGCAAGAGCGAGGTCGCCAGCTGCGCCATGTTCCAGACCACGATCTGCGGCTGGTTTCCATAGGCATAGCGCCCCTGCCGGTCGATGGAGCTAAAGACACGACCCTGATGGAAGGCATCCATAAAGGCGCAAGGGCCATAGTCGATCGTCTCGCCCGAGATGCTGCAATTGTCGGTGTTCATCACGCCGTGGATAAAGCCCACCGACATCCATTGCACCACCAGTTCCGCCTGCGCGGCACAGACCGCGCGCAAAAGGTCAAGCGGGCCATCGGCCTCGGGATAGTGGCGCGCGATGGCATAGTCGGTGAGGGTTTTAAGCGCTTCAGTCTCCCCGCGATGGGCGAAGACCTGAAAGGTGCCGACGCGCAGGTGGCTGGCGGCGACGCGGGTCACGATGGCGCCGGGCAGGGGGCCGCTTTCGCGCAGGATTGGCTCTCCGGTAGCGATGGCGGCCAAGGCGCGTGTGGTCGGCACGCCGAGGGAATGCATCGCTTCGCTTATCAAATATTCGCGCAGCACCGGGCCAACCCATGCCCGGCCATCACCCATCCGCGAATAGGGCGTGGGGCCTGAGCCTTTGAGCTGAATGTCACGGCGCTTGCCGCCCTGATCGACGACTTCCCCCAGCAAAATCGCCCGGCCATCGCCTAGTTGCGGGTTGAAGTTGCCGAATTGATGCCCGGCGTAAAGCTGCGCCAAGGGGTCCGCGCCCTCGGGTACTTCGTTCCCTGCGAAAACCTGCGTAATCTGCGCGGGTTGAGCCCCTTCGATACCCAGTTCTGCCGCCAATGCCGCATTCCACGCCAAAAGCTTGGGCGCTTTTACAGGCGTCGGGCCCAGCCGGGTAAAGAACCCGTCGGGCAGGGCAGCATAGCTGTTATCGAAAGGAATACGCATCACAGGGTCCGGGACATAAGCATGTAATCCTCGCGCGGGCGAAAGCCCGCACGGGTATAGAGTTTCATCGCCGCGGCATTGTTGCGATCCACCTCAAGATGGACGGCCCGCAGCCCGCCCGCCGCCAGCGCCCGGGGCAGCGCGATCAGCGCCTCCGAGGCGATGCCGCGACCCCGCACGCCGGGACGGACGTAAATTTCATCAATGATGGCGTCCAAGCCGCCGAATTCAACCGACCAACCGAAACAGATCACCACATAGCCGATGGGCGCGCGGGGCGGGCCGATCAGATAGGCGGCGCCATGGGGGATGCCATCCAACAGCGGGGCCAGCCCGCGGCGACGCTGTTCATCGCTCATCTCGATCCCCGCTTCGGCGTGGAATGCCGCGACAAGCGCTACAAGCTTGTCGAGATGCTCAGGCGCGCCGAGAGTGAGATGGGCGCTCATAGGCGGGCCAACCTTTCGGTGAGCAGGGCAAAGAACCCATCGGCATCAAGATCGCCTACGAAGAGCGCGTTGGGCGCCCGGTCGGTCACGCGCCACCAGTCGGCGACGGTCATGCCCATTGTCAGTTCCGACTGGGTCTCGATCTCGACATTGATATGACGGCCTTGGAAAAGATCGGGGTTGATCAAATAGGCGGTGACGCAAGGGTCATGCAGGGGCGCGCCTTCGGAGCCGTATTTCTCCTTGTCGAACCGCTCGAAGAAATCGGTCATCTCGGCCACGGCGACGCCGACCTTGGTGCCAAGTGCGCGGAAGGCATCGTTACGCGGTTTGGTGACCAGCGCCTTATGGGTCACATCGAGCGGCATGACGACGATCGGAATGCCGGATTTAAAAACGATATCAGCGGCATGGGGGTCGACGTAAATGTTGAATTCCGCCGTGGGCGTGATGTTGCCCCCCTCGAAATAGCCGCCGCCCATCAGCACGATCTCTTGCACCTTCTCGGCGATGTCGGGCGCCTTTTGCAGGGCGGTTGCGACATTGGTCAACGGCCCCAAGGGGCAAAGGGTTACGCTACCTGCGGGATGGGCGCGGACCTGTTCGATGATGAAATCCACCCCATGCCCTTCGGCCAGCGGCATGGTGGGGTCGGGCAGGTCGGGTCCGTCGAGGCCAGTCTTGCCATGCACATGTTCCGCCGTCACCAGATCACGCCCCAGCGGGCGATCGCAACCGGCGAAAACCTTCACATCACTGCGCCCCGCCAACTCGCAAACGATCCGCGCGTTCTTCGAGGTCAGATCCAGCGGCACATTGCCCGCCACACAGGTGATGCCGAGAACGTCGATCTCTTCGGGGCTTGCTAGCGCGAGGAGGATCGCGACGGCGTCGTCTTGGCCGGGGTCGGTGTCGATGATGATTTTGCGCGGGGTCATGGGCTTACTTTCGTCAAATTGCTTGGGGCAGAGCCTTGCCGGAGGGGCGGGTCTTTGTCCAGCCGCTGCCCGGGGGATTAGCCGCGTTCCGCCAGTTTCACCGCCTCCCACAGCGCGTCCATCTCGGCCAGATCACTGTCTTGCGGGGTTTTGCCCATGGCGGCGAGCCGGGCCTCGACCCCTTCGAAACGGCGGGTGAATTTGGCATTGGCGGCGCGCAGAGCGGCTTCCGGGTCAAGGCCCAGATGGCGGCCCAGATTGGCCATGACGAAGAGCAGATCGCCATATTCCTCCTCGACCTCCGCTTGGCTTAGCTGGTCCTTCGCCTCGACCAATTCGGCAGCCTCTTCGGTAATCTTGTCGAGCACCTGCGTCGTCTCAGGCCAGTCAAAACCCACACGCGCCGCGCGTTTTTGAAGCTTCATCGCCCGCAACAGCGCAGGCAGGCCGATCGCCACCCCGTCCAAGGTGCCCCCCTGTGCCTTGCCCGCGCGTTCGGCGGCTTTGATCTTTTCCCAATCGGCGGTCTGCTGTTCGGCGCTCTTGTCGCGGGATTCGTCGCTAAAGACATGCGGATGCCGCGCTACCATCTTATCGCTGATGTTGCGCACCACGGATTGAAAGGTGAAATGCCCCGCTTCTTCACCCATCGCCGTGTGATAGACCGATTGCAGCAGCAGATCGCCCAATTCCCCCTCAAGCTCGCCCCAATCACGCCGGGCGATGGCATCGGCGACTTCATAAGCCTCTTCAATGGTATAGGGGGCGATGCTGTCGAAATCTTGCTCGATATCCCAGGGGCAGCCCGTCTCGGGGTCGCGCAGGCGGCGCATGATTTCGAGCAACCGTTCGATCCCGGCATCTGAATCGTGAATGAGATCGGCTTTTGTGTTGTCCGGCATTGCAGGCCCCGTATGTCTGGTGTCAGATGCACCCTGACCAAACCAACCCCAAGGAGTCCAGCCCATGCCCGTGGTGAACCGCATCAACGCCTTTGCGGAGGATATGACAGCATGGCGGCGCCATTTGCACGGGATTCCCGAATTGGCGTTCGACTGCCATGAGACGGCGGCTTTCGTGGCCGAGCGGCTGCGCGCGTTTGGTGTGGATGAGCTGCACGAGGGCATCGCGACGACCGGTATCGTGGCGATCATCGAAGGGCAGGGCGAAGGCCCGACCATCGGCCTGCGCGCCGATATGGATGCGCTGCCGATCCAAGAGGCATCGGGCAAGGAATATGCCAGCACGCGAGAGGGCAAGATGCATGCCTGCGGCCATGACGGGCACACCACCATGCTTCTGGGCGCGGCGCGATATCTGGCCGAGACACGCAATTTCGCGGGCCGGGTGGCGCTGATCTTTCAACCCGCCGAAGAGGCGGGCGGCGGCGCGGGCGTGATGGTCGAAGAAGGCATCATGGAGCGTTTCCAAATCGCGCAGGTCTACGGGATCCACAACGCGCCCGGCTTTGACGAAGGCGCATTCTATACCACGCCGGGGCCGATCATGGCGGCGGTGGATGAATTCCACATTCATATCAAGGGCAAGGGCGGTCATGGCGCGATGCCCCATGAGAGCCGCGACCCCGTTGTGGCGGCCTGCGGCATCGCCACTGCGATCCAGACTATCGTCAGCCGCAACCATGTCGCGGCGCAGGATTTAGTCGTCTCAGTCACGCAGATTCACACCGGCACCGCCGATAACATCATCCCTGAGACGGCCTATATCAACGGCACCGTGCGCACCTTTGACCGTGAGGTGCAAGCCATGGTCATGCGCCGGATGCAGCAGATCGTGGACGGGCAGGCGGCGAGCTATGACGTCACCGCCGAGTTGGACTATGAGGTCGGCTATCCCGCCACGGTCAATGATCCGGCCAAGGCCGAGGCCGCCATCGCGGCAGCGACCGAGGTGGTGGGCGCGGCCCAAGTGCACGGCGATTATGGCCGCGAGATGGGTGCGGAGGATTTCAGCTTCATGCTTGAAAAACGCCCCGGTGCCTATCTCTTCCTCGGGGCCGGGGAAGGCGCAGGGCTGCACCACCCGGAATACGACTTCAACGACGAGATCGCGCCGCTTGGCGCATCCTTTTTCGCCCGTATCGTTGAGCGGGCACAGCCAGCAGGAGGCAACTAATGGCATTGGAAGACGCGGCCAAACAGATGGATATGGCCTTTACCCGCGAGGACCTCAAAGGGCCGAGCTATGAGTTGACCTTTGGCGGGGCGACCTCCTTCCTGCGACGGAAATACACTAAGGATCTGACCGGCGTCGACATCGCGGTAACAGGCGTGCCCTTCGATCAAGCGGTGACCAACCGCCCCGGCACGCGCCTTGGCCCCCGCGCCATCCGCGAGGCCAGCGCGCTGCAAGCGCCCGATGCGCCCTATGGCTGGGATTTCGACGTGCTCAGCGAATTCGCCATCGCGGATTACGGCGATCTGGCCTTCGACTATGGTCATGTCAGCCAGTTTCCCGCCGCCCTGACGGCCCATATCAAGACCATTCTGGATGCCGGTGCGGCTTCTGTCGTGCTGGGCGGGGATCACTATATCTCATTCCCGATCCTCAAGGCCTATGCGGAAAAATACGGGCCCATCAGTCTGTTACAGTTCGATGCGCATACGGATACTTGGCAAGATGACGACATGGACCGGATCGATCACGGGACGATGTTCTACAAAGCCGTGAAGTCCGGCATCGTCGACCCGTCGACCAGCGTGCAGGTCGGCATTCGCACCACCAATGAGGACACGATGGGCGTCAATATCATCGACGCGCGTGAGGTGCATGAGAAAGGGCCGCAGGCCACCGTTGCCAAGATCAAGGAGATCCTCGGCGATCGCCCCTGCTATCTGACCTTTGACATCGACGCGCTTGATCCGGCCTTTGCCCCCGGCACCGGCACCCCGGTGTGGGGCGGGCTGACCTCGGCGCAGGCGTCGATCATGCTGCGCGATCTGGCGGGGATCAACATCATGGGCGGTGACGTGGTTGAGGTCTCTCCGCCCTTCGACACCACTGGGGCCACAGCGATCGCGGGCGCGCATGTCGCGACCGAGATTCTGTCACTGCTGGGTCACCGCATGAGAACGGCGTGAGCGAAAGCCACGACATCAACCGCCGGTCCGTCGAAACGCGGGCCGGCCTGCTTAATGCGACCTCTGTCGCCCTTGACCGCCGAGTTTTGAAAGGTGTTTAAAATGCTGTTCTGGATCATCGTGATCGCCCTCGTCGCCTTGGTGGCCTATATCCGCCTTGCGCCCATCGACACCGCGCGTTGGCATGCGCAGGCCGACGGGCAGAAGATGGGCAAGACCCAAGGCACCAACAGCTATATCTGGCGCGTGCCCGTCGAGGGCGACGGGGCCGAGACCTTGGCCCAGCTTGACCGGGTGATCCTGCAAACCCCGCGCACCGAAGTCGTCGCCGGATCGCTTGCCGAGGGGCAGGTCACCTATGTCACCCGCACCAAATTGATGGGCTATCCCGATTTAACCACCATCGGCGTCTACGGAGACGCGCCGCGCTATGTCGAGGTCTATGGCCGCTCGCGGTTTGGCCGGTCAGATCTGGGGGTCAACGCCAAGCGGGTCAACGAATGGCTCGATCAGATCGAGGCGCGATGACAGGCAACCCTGCTGCACCTCGCGCCACATCGGCACGTTGAGCGACATCTGGCATTGCGCCATGAACATGCGCCCATCCACTTGTAGGCAAATCGTCTCACCCAGTTCCACCCGGGCGCCGCTGCTGTTGGTGCAATAGCAATCAATCGTCTTGCCGCCCGGTGCTTTGACATCCGCAAGGGCAGGGTGCAGGGCCGTCAGGCCCATAAGGCAGATGAGCGGCATAAGACGTGTCATACCCCATGATAGCACAAGCCGCCTCTTGACCAAAGCATTTGCATAAGCGACAGGAACCCCATGATCCCGATGCACCGCCTCGCGCAAATCTCGCAACGCTTCCAGTTTCTGGAGGCCAGCATGTCTGCGGGCTCCGATGGGGCCGATTTTGCAGCCCTCGCCAAAGAATACAGCGATCTCAAGCCGGTGGTCGATCAGATCGAGCTATACCAGCGGCTCCAGCGCGACCTTGAAGAGGCCGAGTTGATGCTGAAAGACCCCGAAATGGCCGAGCTTGCGCGGGAGGAGCTGCCCCGTCTGCGCGCCCGCCTGCCGGAGGTCGAACAGGGGTTGCAACTGGCACTTCTGCCGCGCGACGCGGCGGATGCGAAACCCGCGATGTTGGAGATCCGCCCCGGCACGGGCGGCGATGAGGCGGCGCTTTTCGCCGGTGACCTGCTGCGCATGTACCAACGCTATGCCGAAGCACAGGGCTGGGGGTTTGACCTGATCGAAAGCCAGATGACCGAACTCGGCGGCGTGAAAGAGGTCGTGGCCCATATCACCGGTCAGAACGTCTTTGCCCGGCTTAAGTTCGAAAGCGGCGTGCACCGCGTGCAGCGCGTGCCCACCACCGAAAGCGGCGGGCGCATCCATACTTCGGCGGCGACCGTGGCGGTGCTGCCCGAGGCCCAGGATGTGGATATCGAGATCAACGAAATTGACCTGCGGATCGACACGATGCGCTCTTCGGGCGCGGGCGGCCAGCACGTCAACACCACCGATTCCGCCGTGCGGATCACCCATATCCCGACCGGGATCGTCGTTACCTCGTCGGAGAAGTCCCAGCACCGCAACCGCGACAAGGCGATGCAGGTGCTTAAAGCGCGGCTCTATGATATGGAGCGCAGCCGGATGGACAGCGAGCGCTCTGCCGACCGCGCAGCGCAGGTGGGCTCCGGTGACCGCTCTGAGCGGATCCGCACCTATAATTTCCCCCAAGGTCGTATGACGGACCATCGGATCAACCTGACGCTATACCGGCTCGAAGCCGTGATGCAGGGCGATCTGGATGAGATCGTCGATGCGCTGACTGCTGACGCCCAAGCGCGGCAATTGGCGGAGATGGAGGGGTGAGGCCTCAGACCGCCGCCCAAGCTATGGCCGCCGCCGCCGGACGGCTGCGTGCCGCCGGTGTGCCCGATCCGGCGCGGGATGCGCGGCTGTTGCTCGCCCATGCCGCCGCCGTCGATGCCGCCCGCGTGACCCTCATCGCGCCCGAGGAAATCGCCCCCGAGGTTGCAGAACGCTTTGACCAGCTCATCTCCCTGCGCGCCGTGCGCGTGCCGGTCTCGCAACTCATTGGCCGGCGGGCCTTTTATGGCCGCGATTTCGCGATCAGCCGCGATGTGCTCGACCCGCGGCCCGAGACGGAGACCCTGATCGACCTTGCGCTCAGCAAGGATTTCACCCGCATTCTGGACCTCGGCACCGGCTCGGGCTGTATCCTCGTCACCCTGCTGGCCGAACGGGCGGCGGCGACGGGGCTGGGCGTGGACCTCTCGGAAGCTGCCTGCCTTCAGGCCAGCGCCAATGCGGTGCAGCACGGGGTGGCCGACCGCACCGATATCCGGCAGTCCGATTGGTTCAGAGCCGTTGAGGGGCGGTTTGACCTGATCCTGTCGAACCCGCCTTATTTGGCCGCTGAGGAAATGGCCGATGTCTCACCGGAATTGCGCCAGCATGAGCCGGAAATGGCGCTGACTGACGGCCAAGACGGGCTGAGCATCTACCGCATCATCGCCGCCGAGGCGCAAGGCTACCTCACGGCTCAAGGCCGCGTCATGGTCGAAATCGGCTGGCAACAGGGCGAAGCCGTGCAGGAAATCTTTGCCGCGGCGGGCTGGGGTCGGGTCACGCTGGCGCATGATCTCGATGGGCGGCCAAGGGTCATTTCAGCCGATAAACCGGCGTGAAATCGCGAAAAAACCGCCATTTGGCGGGCTAAGTGGCAGTTTCTTCTTGCCCAAGCCTTTCTGGCATGGTTAGTCAGGGGTGTTGCAGCGGTGGATGCCACAGGCGGTCCCGCGCGGCACTATGCCCAACATATCGCTTAGGCCGGGTTCAAGACGTGCTTTGCACCCCCGGTGAACGACACACAGCACACAAGGCTGACATCATTCCATGAATTCTCCCAGATCACGCTCCCGGTCGAAGAATAACCGCAAACGCTCGTCGCAAGGTGGCGGCGGCAATGTCGTCAACCGTGTTTTCGACAGCTCCGGCCCCGAGGGCAAGGTGCGCGGCACGCCGCAGCAGGTTATCGAGAAATACAACCAACTGGCCCGCGATGCCCAGTTGAGCAATGACCGTGTGGCCGCCGAGAACTTTCAACAGCACGCCGAACACTACCTGCGCCTGCTGAGCGAGGCACAGCGCGAAGTGGACCAGCGCCGCGAGGAGCAAGAGCGCCAGAACCGTGAGCGTCAGGCCGAGCGGGATCGTGAGCGCGCCGAGCGTCAGGAGCGTGAAGCACAGCAGGGCGGCCAGTCGCAGGGCGAGCAGCCGAAAGCCGACAAACAGCCCGAGCAGCAAGAGCCCGCGCAGCAGCAGGCCGAGGCCGAGACGAACAGCGAAGAGAGCACGCTGGTCGACACGCCCGAGAGCAAGCCCAAGCCGAAACGCGCCCCGCGCCGCAAGCCCAAGCCGAAAGCGGCAGAGGCACAGCCCCAGGAGGGTGGCGACAGCAAGAGCGACACCGCAAAGGTCGCAGAATAAGAAAAGCCCCGCGATTTGCGGGGCTTTTTCGTAAGCGGTGATGGTGGCAGCGCGGGCCAGATTTACCCTTCCATCCCCGCCTGCACATATCTGATCCGCCCGTTGCGCCGCAGCACCTCTTCGCGCGGCGCCCAGTCATACCGCGGGTCGCTGGTGACAGGCGACCAGAACAGCTCACCCCCGCGCCGCCAAGGGTCAAGGACAAGCCCCGCCTGCATCGGTGTCCCGGCGGCTGAGATGATGGCCGTGGAATGATCCAGCAGAATCCGCGAGTCGCCATTGGCGATGGCGCGGTGCAGGTCGAGCGTGACGAATCCCTCGGCCTTGAGCCGCTTCTCCAGATCCTCCGCCCAATGCCAACACAGTCCGCGCGGCTTGCTGCCGTTGTTGACCTTCACGTTGTGGATCAGCGGCGGGTCGGTGATCTGATAGGCGATCGCCAGTTCATGGGTATGCCGGTAGGCGATCCGCGCGGCACGGGCGGCCTCTTCGGGATTTACCTCCGAAGAAAGGTCTTCGATGGCGCGAGCGAGTTCCGCGATTTCGCCCTCGGTGCCCATAGGCGGTGGACCGATGCGCGGCAGGGCGCAGGCGGAAAGCCCCAGCAACAGGGCAAAGACGAGCAATAGTCGGTAGAACATGGTTACCCCTTGGCAATCTCGCGGGCGAGGGCGCAGAACCCCTCAAGCGGCACCTGTTCGGCGCGGTCGGTGGGTTTCAGCCCCGCGGCGGTCAAACGGTCCTCGATATCCGGCGCGGCGCCTTTGAGCGCCGAGCGCAGCATCTTGCGCCGCTGGTTGAAGGCCATCGCGACCACATGGCTCAGCACCTTCGGATCGGCGGGGAAGCGCGGCTCGGGCAGGGCGGTCAGATGCACCACGCTCGACGAGACCTTGGGCGGCGGGGTGAAGGCGCCCGGCGGCAATTGCATCACGATCCGCGCGTCGCTGCGCCACTGCGCCAGCACGGCCAGCCGCCCATAGGCTTTCGACCCCGGCTGCGCCACGATCCGCTCCGCCACCTCGCGCTGGAACATCAACGTGAGGCTTTGCCAGAAGGGTGGCCACTCGGGCGGGGTGAGCCAACGGACCAGCAGTTCGGTCCCGACGTTATAGGGCAGGTTGGCGGCCACACGGATGGGCGGGGTCAGATGGCTCAGCGGGTCGATCTCAAGCGCGTCGCCTTCGATCACCGTCAGGCGTCCGGGGTAATGTTCCGCCACCTCGGCCAGCGCGGGCAGGCAGCGGCGGTCCTTTTCGATCGCCAGAACATGACGCGCGCCTTCGGCCAGCAGACCACGGGTCAGGCCACCGGGGCCGGGGCCGATCTCCAACACGTCGCAATCGGCCATATCCCCCGCTTGCCGCGCGATCTTGGCCGTGAGGTTCAGATCCAGCAGAAAGTTCTGGCCGAGGGACTTCCGCGCGGCCAATTCGTGGGTGTTGATCACCTCGCGCAGCGGCGGGAGATTGTCGATTGCACTCATGTCTTCCCCATCTGCCATGCCAATTTGATCGCTTCGATCATGCTGGTCGGGTTGGCGCGCCCTTGGCCCGCGATGTCAAAGGCGGTGCCGTGATCGGGCGAGGTGCGCACAAAGGGCAGCCCCAGCGTCACATTCACGCCCCGGTCGAAATCCAAGGTCTTGATCGGGATCAGCGCTTGGTCGTGATACATCGCCACCGCCGCGTCATAGCCATCGCGGGCGCGAGCGTGGAACATCGTATCGGCAGGCAACGGCCCGGTCAGCGCAAAGCCTTCGCCCTGCATCTCAAGGATCAGCGGCGCGATCCAGTCAATCTCTTGCCGGCCCATGCTGCCGCCTTCGCCCGCGTGCGGGTTCAGCCCGGCGACGGCAATGCGGGGGCGGGCGATGCCAAAGCGGTTTTGCAATTCCTGCGCGGTGATCTCAATCGTGCGGCGCAGGCCCGAAGGGGTCAGCGCCTGCGGTACCTGATCCAGCGCGATATGGATCGTGGCGGGCACGACGCGCAATTGATCAGAGGCGAGCATCATCACCACGTCGTCGACGCCTGCCAGCGCTGCGAGGTATTCGGTATGGCCCGGATAGGCGAACCCGGCCCCGTCTTGCAGCGCCTTCTTGTGGATCGGCGCGGTGCAGATGCCGGAGACCACGCCCGTCTGCACCAGATCGACCGCGCGGGCAATCACGTCGATCACCCCCTGCGCATGGCCGGGCTGCGGCACGCCGGACAGGGCGGCGCTGTCAAAAGGGTGGGCCATCACGGGGAGCGCGTCGGCACTGGGCGCGCTCACCTCAACCGGGCTGTCGATCACGCGGTGCGGGACATCCTGCGGCAGATGACGCGGGTCGCCGATCCAGACCATCGGGATATCATTCGAGAGGGCCGCCCAAGCGCGGGCGGCGATCTCGGGGCCGATCCCGGCGGGTTCACCGCATGTGATGGCCACCGGCCGGGACGGGCGGCTCATTGGCGGGTGATACGGGCTTCGGCGCGGGCCTGTTCCAGCAGCTGTGTGGCATAGCCCTCAAGCTTGCGCTGCCGGATCGAACTGACCACCGCCTCGCGGTTGACATCGGCATTGGCCGCCGTGGTGCGGTTGCAAAGCATCAGGAAGACCAAAGTCTCACCATTGGCACGGGTCAGCGCGGTGGAGACTTCGCCGGGATCGAGTTTCGCCAGTTCAATGGCCACGTCCTGCGGGATCTCGGCGGGGGCCTTGGTACCACGGTCCAGCACGTTGGCGGGCTGGCCCTTGGCCACGCCATAGAGGTCGTCACATTGATCCACCTGACCGCGCAGCTGTGCCGCGCGCGACAGGGCGGCCTCGGACCGGCCACCGGGGATGTAATAAGCGGCATAATCGATTTCGGAATACTCGACGCTCGGCTTGCCGGTCTCTTCGATGCCGCGCAGTTGGAACAGGGCCACGGCATTGGGGATCGGCAGCGGCGCTGTCACCTCACCCGGGGCGAGGGCCAAGAGGATGGGCCGCAGGCTGGCGGGCAGTTTTTCAAGCGGTGTCCAAGGCATCCGGCCCCCGCGCCCGCGCGAGGCGGTGGCGGAATGCTTGCTGGCATAGGACGAGAATTCGGCCTCAGAGCGGCTTTCCGAAATGCGTTCGGCCAGCGCGTTCACCTGACCGGCATTCTGCGGCGGGGCGGGAATGATGATCTCCGACAACAGCACGCGCAGACCGTTATTGCCCCGGCTGCTGCCAAGCGCGCGGTCGACCTCTTCGTCGGTGATGTTAACCCGGCCATTATAGCGCGCGCGAATAAGATCACGCCATGCGGCGCTGATCACGATGAAATCGCGAAACGTCTCTTCGGAAATCTGCGCTTGGCCCAGCACTTTCAGAAACTCCTCGGTCGTCAGATCCGCGCGGCTGGCAAATTCTGCCATGCCGGATCGAATGCCCTCGGGGGTAACTTCAAGCCCGGCTTGATCAAGGATCTGCCCACGCAGGCGGTCGTCGATCAGACTGTCGATCACGCTGTCGGTATCGGCCCCGGGCGCGCCGATCAGCTGCATGAAACGCTGGCGCTGCTGCACTTCGTAGCCGGTGATCACCTCGTCATTGACACGGGCCACAGGCGCAAAGAGGTTCTGCGCCGCGGCGGATTGGCCGATGACCAGAGCAAGGGCGAGTGCCGCAGTGCCACGGATCCCGGTGCGGACGGTCTGTTTCGTTACTTCCCACATGAGCGTACGTATCTTTCTGTTCCGGTGTTTGCGGCAAAGCCCCTGAGGCCGATGTTAAAACCGATATCCGTTGAGGGCTCAACACTTGTTGAGGATGAATAGCTGCGGTTCACCGAAAGGTCGACCTGCACGCATTCATTGTTGTAGCTCAGGCCAAGACCCGCCGTCGCGGCGCGTTCGTCAGCAAGGTCGAACCGCCATTCGGCGGAGGCCTGCCACTGGCTGTTGATCGAATAGCTGCCGTCGAAGGTGATCTCAGACACGTCTTCGTTGCGATCCTCGGCAGCGTCTTCATGCAGCCAGACATAGCTGCCCGAGATCTGCCCGCGCTTGAAATCCCAGACCCCGCGCAGCTCGGCCTTGGCGACTTCGAAATCATCATCGACAAGCCCGCGCCCGATGAGCGCCAGACCATTGTCGCTGCGCAATTGCCCGGCCAGCAGGAAATCGGAATAGGTGCCCTGCAGGCCTGAGCTAAAGCTAAAGGCATCATCCGCATCGGCGCGGATCACCTGACCGAAAGACAGGCTGGCATCCATGCCATTGGGATCGAGCCGCGCCCAATTCACCCCGATGGCCGCCACGGCACCCCGTTCGCGCCGGTCGGGCCGGGGGAAGCGGCTGAGCGACAGAAGGTTGCCCTCATCATACTCCACCAGCGTGCTTTCCTCATTCGGAATGTCGAGCCGATCACCGCCGGTCCAACCCAATTGCACCAGCGGTTCAAGCTGTTGCACCACGCCTGCGGCCTCCCGGCGCTGCATGGGGTAGCGCATGGTGACGGCAGCATGGGGCACGAGGTCGGAGTAGCGCCCGTCATAGACCGCATCCTGCGCGATGTTGAACAAACCAAAGCTCGCCCCCGCTTCGACGTCGGTCACCAGACCATTGCCGAAGGTAAAACGCCGCAGCCAAGCGGCCTCCCCGTTAAGCCGCGACACATCGCGCCCGTCGGCTTCGCCATCCCCATTACCATCGGTGCTGAGGTCCGACGACCGGCGGTGGCTATGGGCCTCAAGCGTCAGGCGGAGTTCGCCGCCCACGGAAGTCGGGAAATAGCGCCGCTGGAATTCACCATCCAAGACCAGGTTGGGCAGCAGATCATTGTCCTCACCATCGCGGAGCGATTGGTAGTTCAGCAGGGTTGCCCGCATATACTCATCGCGCCGCGCGCGGCTGACGGTCAATTCGCTGGTCAGACGGTCCTTGCCCGAATAGCCATAGTCGCTGAGATAGGAACTGTCGCTCGTGGTCTCGATATCGAAATACAGTTTGTAGTCGCGCCGCAGATCGAAACTGCCGGTGCCAAAGAGGTAGCCACGGGTTTTGCCGGGGTCCAATTCATCATCGGTGATCGCCCCTTCGAACTCGATCCGCCCCGAAACGAAAGCCTGACGGTAGCGGAACTCAAGCGTGCGGGTTTCGGCGGAAAGATAGGGCGTCAGCGTCAGATCGCGGTGATCGCCGATCTTGATGAAATAGGGCAGTTTCAGCCCCACGCCCAATTGCGAGGTCGAGCGGACCGTGGGCGCGAGAAAGCCAGTCGCGCGGTCCAATGTGGGGTCGGGCAGGCGCAGGCGGGGCAGATAGGCAATGGGCACGTTCTTGATCCGGAACTGCGCCTCGTCAAAGTAAAGCTGCTGCGCCAATTGATCATGCACCACCCGTTTCGCGCGGATTTGCCAGAGCGGCGTTTCGCCATCTTCGCAGACTTTGCAAGAGGTTACGGCGGCTTTGTAAAGTTGGCTATAACGCCCTTCGACCCGGTTGATCTGCACGGCGGCAAGCTGCAACTGCTGCTCAAGGATCATCCGCGCGCCGCGCAAAAGGCCGGACTGCAAACCCACATCAAGTGAGGCCGCATCGGCGAGGATCGTGGTATTCTCCCCCTCAGACAGCACGATCGGCCCTTCGATGCTGAGCGCGCCCGTGGCCTGATCATAGCGGATCGCCGTGGCGCGCAGCCGCGTCTCCCCCTGGAAGGCTTCGACATTTCCTTGCGCGACCAAGACCTTATCGCGTGTAATGAAGACCTGATCGGCCACCAGAACGGCGGGGCGGTCGCTGGCAGGCGCGGTCTGGGCGGCAAGGCTCAGAGGCGCGAATGAAAGGGCAAGTCCAACAAGGGCCGCGCGCATGTCAGCCGTCCTCCGCATGCAGTAGCAGGCCTAGCGCCAGAAAGATCGCCGCCACGGGCGGCGCCCAAGCGGCAAGGATCACGGGGATCTGGCCATTCTCGCCAAGGATCTGTGCGAAACTGCGAATGAAATACAAACCGAACCCCAGCAAAATCGAGGCCAGCACAGCAACGCCGGTCCCCCCAAAGCGGGTATGGCGCATGGTGAATGCGCTCGCAACCAGAACCATGGCCACCAGAAAGAAGGGCCGCGCAAGCTCGGCCTGAAGCCAGACCTCATGCTGGCGCGTGCTGAACCCGGCCTGTTCCAACTGTCGGATAAACTCGGGCAGTTCATAGATCGAAACGGCAGCGACACGGCCAATGCTCTCGCGGATACGCTCGACGGTGAGGGAAGAGGGGATCGTCAGGGTCTCATGCACCTCCGCCGCGCCTTCGGCGTTCACCCCGGCCGCCAGCGGCCAAATCTTTGCCCCGGTAAGTTCCCAATCGCCGCTGCTAAGTTGTGCGCTTTCGGCTTCGATGCGCCGCACCGGGCCCTTCTCGGCATCATAGCTGATAATCGTGACGTTATAGAGGACAGAGGCGTCGGCGTTGGTGCGCCATGCGCGAATGACCGATTGGCCTTCCTCCGTGCCTTGCCGCAGCCACAGCCCCTCGTCACTGACCGAGAGCGCCGCGCGGCCATTGGACCGGTATTCTTGGGTCAATTGCTCGGCCCGCTCACTTGTCGCCGCGACGATGGGGTTGAGCATGGCCACGGCCAGCGTGCCGATGATCAAGGCCACCATCACCGGGGCCACCAGCGCGCGCAGGGCCGAGCGGCCCGCGGCTCGGGTCACCACCAATTCAGAAGACCGGGCAAGCCCAATGAAAAGCGCCACCGTGGCGAGGATCATGATCAGCGGCAGGATCATGTTGATGGTCTGGGGCATATGCAGCAGCGTCATGCCCAGCACCTGATCCCAGCCCACATCGTCATCCGCGAAACGCCGGGCCTGATCCACACCATCGACCAGCATCACCAGCGCGGCCAGCACCCCGGTGATGACGAGAAAGCTCATGAAAAAGCGGCGGGCGAAATAGAAATGCAGGATCATGTGGCGGCCCTCTTGCCACGCAGACGCCGCCTTATCCAGCGCGGATGTGCGGCTTGCCAAAGCATTGCCAGCGTCAGCACGGCCCCGATGAACGAGGGCAGATAGGCCAGCGGCCAGAGCGCCGCCGCCTCGCGGATTTGCACGACCATCGTGCCCCGCAGCCCGTCGATGGCGATGAGCAGGCCGAAAGCGATCAGCGCCTCGCGCCAGACGCCAAAGCGGGAAAAACCGCCGAGGATCAAAGTCGCGAAACCAATCATCGCGGCGACGAGGCAGAACAGCGGCTGCGCGAAGCGGCCATGCAGCTCTTCGGCCACCACGCCCGGCGAGGTGTCGGTCGCCGCCGCGACCCCGTCCCAATCCCAAAGCAGATCAGGCGTGACCATGGCGCTGACCGACAGGTCGATTTCGTCTCCGCTGCTGACCAGCGGGGAGATATCGAACGAAAAGTCGCGGAATTTGGCCGTGGCCAAACGGTTGCTCTCGGTGTCCAGCCGTTGCGCCATGCCGTTGAGCATGATCAGCGTCGTGTCGTCGCCGTTGCGGGCGAGGTAGGCTTCGGCGGCGGTGTAGATCACGCCTTCGTCGGCCTTGCGCCGGTCCGACAGGAAAACATCGCGCAGCACGCCGTCACTGTCGATGGCGCGAGTATAAAAGGTGACATCGTCGGAGGGATGCAGAAAAGTCCCCTCCGTCAGCAGCCTTGCGGTGAGGTTGCGCGAGATCTCGGCCTCGCGCTGCTTCAACTGCCCCTGCGCCATGGGGACCAGAAAATGGCTCAGCACTGTCATCATCGCCGCCACGCAGAGGCCAAAGACGAAGACGGGCCGCGCCAGCCGCCACGGGCCAGAGCCTGCGGCTTGGAGCACCGTCAACTCGGATTCGCCCGACATGCGGTTGGTCACATAGACCGAAGCGGCAAAGGTCGCGATGGGCAGGACGGTGACGATGAGTTTCGGCAGGCCGAGGGCCGTGAACTCCAAAAACACCAATGCGGATTGGCCATCGCCAATCAAACGGTCGAATAGGACCACCGCGCGGTTGATCCAGAAAAGCGCCACCAGCACCAAAGCGAAAAAGCCGAACATAACCAGAAGTTGCGACAGCATGTAGCGGTCAATTCTTGCCACTCTGATCCCCCGAGATGCTCTGACGGCCTTTGCGCAGATCTTAAAGCAATTCGCGGGGCGGGAAAACTGCTATCTGGCCATGGGCCGCACGGCGCGCTAGGTCTGGGGCAAAATCAACCATGAGGCATGCCATGACCGATCTGACCCCTATCACCTTCGCCGAGACCGACATCGACCGTATCGCGGGGCATTCCGGGCGGATCGCGCTGTTTCTGGAACCTGAGGGCCGTTTGGATGCCGGGGCGCGGCGGGTGAACCGTCTGACCAAAGGCGCTTTGCAGCGGCTGGTAGAGAGTGAGCGTTTCGCGGCGCTGAAACCCGGCGAGGTTCTCAGCATGGGATATCCCGCGGGCATGGCAGCAGAGGCAGTCGACGTGGTTCATATGCCGCGCCGGGCCGAGGTGATGACCGCGCGCAAAGCCGGGGCCGCGCTGGCCAAGCGCCGGGGTGACAGCGATCTGCTAATGCTCGCCGCCGCGACACGCCGGGTGGCCGATGTGGCCTTTGGGATGGCAATGCGGGACTACGGGTTCGAAGATCACAAATCCGCGCCCAAGGTGCGCAAAGGCACGGTTGAGGTCATGTGTTCCAAACCCGATGACGCCCGCGAGGCCGCCGCACCGCTCATGGCCGTGGCCGAAGGGGCCTTCATGACCCGCGATCTGACCAACGCGCCCGCCAACATCCTGACCACCACCAATTTTGCCGAACGTCTGGCCGAGATGGAAAGCTTGGGCCTGAAAGTTGAAGTTCTGGATGAGGAAGAGCTTGCAAAGCTTGGAATGCGCACGCTTTTGTCTGTGGGGCAAGGCTCGGACAGCCCGTCGAAAGTGGTCGTGATGCGGTGGGAAGGCGGCGCCGATGACTCAGCCCCTCTGGCGCTGGTCGGCAAGGGTGTGGTCTTTGACACCGGCGGCATCAGCCTCAAACCCGGGGCTGGCATGGAAGACATGACCATGGACATGGGCGGCGCGGGCGTCGTCTCCGGCGTGATGCGTACTCTGGCGCTGCGCAAGGCCAAGGCGAATGTCGTGGGGCTTGTGGGTATCGTTGAGAACATGCCCTCGGGCAATGCCACCCGCCCGGGCGATGTGATCACCACGATGAAGGGAGACACGGTAGAGGTCATCAACACCGACGCCGAGGGGCGTTTGGTGCTCTGCGATGTCATGTGGTACGCCCAAGACCGTTTCAAACCCGCGGCGATGATCGATCTGGCCACGCTGACCGGGGCCATCATCATCGGGCTGGGCCATGAGAACGCCGGGGTCTTCTCGAATGACGACGGGCTGTGCAACGATTTCCTCAAAGCCGCCGAGAGCGAAGGCGAGGGCGCGTGGCGGATGCCGCTGGGGCAGGGCTATGACGACCTGCTGAAAAGCCGCGTGGCCGATATGAAAAACATCGGCGGGCGTCCGGCCGGGTCGATCACCGCGGCGCAATTCCTCAAGCGGTTCGTCAAGGATGAGACACCTTGGATTCACCTCGATATTGCCGGTGTCGCTTCGTTGAAATCCGAAAGCACGCTGGCGCCTGCGGGCGCGACGGGCTGGGGCGTGGCGGCGTTGAACCGTCTCGTCGCCGATCGTTTCGAGAAGGGCTGAGCGACGGATGGGGGCGGCTTACTTCTATCACCTGACCCAGCGACCTATGGTCGAGACGCTGACGATGCTGCTGGAAAAGTCGCTCGCCAATGGCTGGCGCGTGGCCCTGCGCGGGACGGACCGGGCGGGGCTACAGGCGCTGGACCGGGCGCTTTGGACCTATGCGGATGACAGCTTTCTGCCCCATGGCATGGCGGGTGGGCCGCAGGACGCGGATCAGCCCGTGCTGCTGATGCTGGAGGATGGCGCCCCCAATCGGGCCGATTGTCTGATGACGGTGCATGGGGCCGATGTCACCGCTGCGGAAGTGGCAGCGCACCAGCGGGTCTGCGTCTTGTTCGACGGGCATGATCCCGTCGCGCTGGATCAGGCGCGCGGCCTGTGGAAGCGGCTGAAATCCGAAGGCGCCTCGGCCCAATATTGGTCAGAGGAAAGCGGCCGCTGGGAAAAGAAGGCCGAGACCTGAAGGGCGGCAGTGCAGGGGCAGGGGCCGAAAGCCCGCCGCCCCTGAACGCGGCTTAGGCCGCTTTGTCGAGCGCGGGTTTCGCGGCAGCGGCGGCTTTGCTCGCCTCAGCCTCCGGCGCTGCGGGTTCGACCTTGCTGACATAGGATTTGGCCGCTTCGACCGCGCTGTTGTTCACCGGCGCGATCGTGTCCAGCAGGGCGCGGGTGCGCTGGCTGTCGACGCTGCGTTGTGCTGCGGCGCGGGCAAAGGCTTCGTCATCCGCGCTCGTGGCCTTTTGGGCCGTCTCGACCGGTGTTGCCTGCCCTACGGCTTGCACCGCTTCGGTCTTGGCAGGGGCTTGCACGGATTGAGGTTTCGACGCCTCTTGCGCCGCCGCGCTGTTTTGTGTGGCCTGCCCGTCGCCGGCGGGTTTCGCCTGCGCCTGCGGGTTGTTGTCCTTGGTCTTCTCGACCTTCTCCGGCTTTTCAGCCTTCTCCGCCTTAGCGGGTTTGTTGCTTTGTTGGTAGGAGGATGACCCACCAAAAATGTTCATCAGCATAGCAGCACTTTCTCCAAAATTGGGTACAGTTGTGCCCTGCAGATATCCGCTCAAAAGGGCGGGAACCTGTTCAATTCACGGCGAATGCGGCGTCATTTTGCGGCGTGTTTGATGTTTTGCCCCGTATTTCCGGCAAGGTCTTGCCCTATTCCGTCAGCGGCTCAGGCGCAGTTCACCGCCGCTGATCTCGATCCGGCCCCAACGTTGCAGGTAGCCCATGCCGAGCAATGATTGCGACATGATCCCGTCATTCACCACCGCGGGGACGTTGTGATCGACCGCATGGCCCACCACCACCTCGTCGAGACGCACGAAGGCGGTGCGCGTTTCGCCATTGGCGGTGCCCGCGCGGCCAAGGTAATCCAGCCCCTCGGGGTCGATGCCGATGCGCGCCGCGTCGGATTTGGTCAGCACGATATCGGATGCGCCCGTATCGACGACAAAGCGCACCGGCGCGCCGTTGATCTGGGCCGTCAGGTAGTAATGCCCATCGCGCCCGCGCGGCAGCACGATGTCACCCTCTTCGCTGATGGTGAGATGTTGGCGGGCGCTGTCGCGGGTGATGTCTTGCCACAGGCCGACGCCCGCCGCGGCACCGGTAAAGATCAGCCCCCAGACCGCCGCCTGTTGCAGGGTTTTGTTCATATTCGGGCGGCTATGCATGAAAAACCAGCCCGCCACCATGGCCAGAAGAACGATGAGATAAATCAGATGTGCTGTGTCGATTTCGGCCATGAACGCGCCCCCTTACATCTCATATAGGAAGGCCGCGCGGAAATGTCAGCCGGACGTGGGGCCGGGGCCAAAGCCAAAGGCCGCCAAGCCGTCGAGCACGAATTGAACCGAAAGCGCCGCCAGCAACATGCCAAGCAGACGGGTCACGATGTTAATGCCCGTCTTGCCCATCGCCCGCTCAAGCGCGCCGCTGACCTGCATGGTCAGCGCCATGACCACCAGTGTCAGCGCGGTGATCACGATAATGGTCAACAGCCCTTCGCCGCCCGGTTTTTCCCCCGTCAGCAGGATGACCGAGGCGATGGAGCCGGGGCCCGCAATCAAAGGAATGGCCATGGGGAAGACGGAAGGGTCGTCGTGGTCGTCTTCATCCGCGCGGTCCTCGCGCCGTTTGGTGCGGCGGTCGAAGAGCATGTCGAGCGCGGTGATGAACAGCAAGATGCCGCCCGCGACGCGGAAGGCGGGCATGGAGATGCCGATGAAGCCCAGCACCGCCTCGCCGAAAGCGGCAAAGATCAACAACACCAACCCGGCCACGCCCACCGCGCGCCATGCGATTTTGCGCCGCTCTGCATTGCTCATCCCACGGGTGAGCGCGAGGAAGACCGGCGCGATGGCGATGGGGTCGATCACCACGAACATCGTGACGAGGGCGGTGATCATATAGGCGGTGTCGAGGGTCATGGGGTTTCCTTGGCGCGGGGCTTCTTGCCAGAATGCACGAGGGCCGCCCCTTAGGCGACCCCTGCGATGTGATAAAGTGAACGCTTCCGGGTCAGGCCGTGGCCTTCTCCAGCTTTTCCTGTGCGCCCATCCAAAGCGATTCCGCGCGGTCCAGCGCCTCCATCACCTCGGCGTATTTCTTGTTCCAAACCTCAAGCTCACCGGTTTTGGCGTCCTCGTAAAGCGCGGGATCGGCGAGTTTCTTGGCGAGCTTGTCGCGCATCTCGTTGATCTTCTCCATTCGAGCTTCGGCCTTGCGGACCTCGCTGCGCAGGGCCAAAACCTCATCGCGGCTGGCGCGTTTGGGTTTGGGCGTTTCTTTCGGCTTGGCGGGGTTCTTGCTAACCGGCTTTTCCGGCGTCAGCAGCATTTTGCGATAGGCTTCGAGGTCTTCCTCATAGGGTTTGACCGTGCCTTTCGACACCAGCCACAGCCGGTCGGCCACCAGCGACAGCAGGTGCATGTCGTGGCTAACGAGGATCACCGCGCCCGAGTAGCGCGTCAGCGCCTCCACCAGCGCTTCGCGGCTTTCGATGTCGAGGTGGTTGGTCGGCTCATCAAGGATCAGCAGATGCGGCGCGTGCAGCGTCGCCAGAAGCAGCGACAGCCGCGCCTTCTGCCCGCCCGAAAGCCGCCCGACCTCGGTCTCGGCCTGTTCGGGGCCAAGGCCGAAGCCCGCAAGCTGCGCGCGCAGCTTGGATTGTAACACGCCGGGGCGGGCGGCGATCATGTGTTGCAGCGGGGTTTCCTCGACGATCAGCTCATCCACCTGATGCTGGGCGAAGAAACCCACGCGCAGCTTGGAGGAATTGACCTGCCGCCCGGCCATCAGGGGCAGGCGGTCCGACAGAAGTTTCGCCAGCGTCGACTTGCCCTGGCCGTTCTTGCCCAGAAGGGCGATCCGGTCGTCTTGGTCGATGCGCAGGTTCAGCCGCGTGAGCACCGGGTTGTCGTCGCTATAACCGACTGCGCCGTTCTCGATATTGATGATCGGGGGCGACAATTCTTCAGGCTCGGGGAAGGTGAAGACCTTGCGCGCCGCCTCCTCGGGCGCGGTGATCATGTCCATCTTCTCGATCATCTTCAGACGCGATTGCGCCTGTTTGGCTTTGCTGGCCTTGGCCTTGAAACGGTCGACGAAGGCCTGCATGTGATCGCGCCGGGCCTGCTGTTTCTTGGCCATCGCCGCCTGCAACGCGCGTTGCTCGGCGCGCTGGCGGGCGAATTGGTCGTAAGGGCCTTGGTAATAGGTCAGCTTGCGATCTTCGAGATGCAGGATGCCGCCCACGGCGCGGTTCAACAGGCCGCGGTCGTGGCTGATGATCAGCACCGTATGGGGGTATTTCGCCAGATAGCTTTCCAGCCAGAGCGCGCCTTCGAGGTCGAGGTAGTTGGTCGGCTCGTCCAAAAGCAGCAGGTCGGGCTGGGCAAAGAGCACGGCGGCCAGCGCCACGCGCATCCGCCAGCCACCGGAGAAGGCGGAGCAGGGCATCTGCTGCTCTTCGTCGTCGAAACCAAGCCCCTTGAGGATCGACGCCGCGCGGCCTTCGGCGGACCAAGCGTCGATATCGGCCAGACGGGTCTGGATGTCAGCGATGCGGGCAGGGTCTTCGGCGGTCTCGCTCTCTTTCATCAACCGGGCGCGTTCAACGTCGGCCTCCAGCACCGTGTCGATGAGCGAGGTCTCGGACGAGGGCACCTCTTGTGCCACACCGCCGATCTTGGCGCGGGAGGGCAAAGAGATATCGCCGCTATCGAGTGACAGCTCACCACGGATGATTTTGAACAGCGTCGTCTTGCCCGCGCCGTTGCGCCCGACGATGCCGACCTTATGCCCCTCGGGGATCACGGCGGAGGCTTCCTCGAACAGGGGGCGGCCTTCGACGGAGTAGTTGATTTCTGAAATGCGTAACATGAAAGCCGTTTGGAGCAAGCGGGGCCGAAGGTCAATCACGGCTTTTCATGGGCCAGACCCCATGCTAGGGAGCGCGCAAATCAACACCCGCTATGGAGTACAGCCAATGGCCCTCGAACGCACATTCTCGATCATCAAGCCCGACGCAACCCGCCGCAACCTGACAGGCGCCATCGTCAAGAAATTCGAAGACGCGGGCCTGCGCGTTGTCGCACAAAAGCGCATCCACCTGACCAAAGCGCAGGCGGGCGAGTTCTACAAGGTGCACGCCGAGCGTCCCTTCTACGACGAACTGTGCGAGTTCATGGCCTCCGCGCCGATCGTGGCCCAGGTTCTGGAAGGTGAAAACGCCATCGCGAAAAACCGCGAAGTGATGGGCGCGACCAACCCTGCCGATGCGGCAGAGGGTACCATCCGCGCAGAATTCGCTGAAAGCGTTGGCGAAAACTCCGTCCACGGTTCCGACGCACCGGAAACCGCAGCGGTTGAGATCGCTTACTTCTTCTCCGGTCTGGAACTGGTCGGCTAAGCCACCCGTTCTTCGGAAAGACTGAAAGGGTCGCCTTGGGGCGGCCCTTTTTCTTTGGTGATCAGTTGTTGAGCGTCGGGTGGTGCGAAGACATGCGCCCTTCGACATCGCCCATCGGCGGGGCTTTGGCAGCTTGGTCTTTCAGGTGACGCTCCAGCAAGTCGACGTTGCGCAGTTTCGACTTCCAACCGATATCGAAAAGGTCACCGAACAGCGGGACCGAGCCGATCACATAGTCGACCCCGGTGTTCAACAGCATTTTTGCTAGCACGTTTTTCGGCGCGCCCATGCGGTGCGATTCTTTTAGGATATAGGCTGCGGGCAAAAGGGCGAGCGTATCGCCCACCACCGGCACGAGGCCCAGAATCGAATCCCATCCCATCCGCACGCCGACGATCGGCAGCTTAAAGGCGCTGTCCATGCTGACGGCCAAACGGCGCAGACGGGCGAGGTCAGCTTCGTGAGAGGGGGTATGGGGTTTCATATCTTTCCTTGCGTGTTGCTCTAGGCGGCAAACGCATGGTCCGGCCCCAAAGTTCCCCCATCCACCGGCCCCATCCGGTGCGCGGGGAGCGCCGTTCAAAGACTGGCGTAGTCGGTGATCAGCGGCGTGGGGCGCTGCGGTGGTTGGGCCGAGGTGCCGTTCGGCTTCGGCGCAGGCTTTGGTTTTTGCGGTTGCGGCGTTCTGTCTAGTCGGGCCATCGGGTAGCTCCTTTGCTGCTCGCTGGGGTTTGATGTCTCTCACCCCCGCAACCAGCTTGGGCGCGGTTCGGGTCCATAAAGGGGCCAGATTGCGCCCAGAATGGGGCATTTGTTGCGATTTTGCGACGGAAAGGCCCGCATTCTCCTATGAGTTGAGAGTGAAACGCGCCTCTGCCTGCAAGGTGCCCTCTGGGGCTACGCGCCCCCGGCCTGTCAGATCGACCAGATGCGCCAGCACGTTTCGGGTGGCCGCGCCTAAGAGCGCGGAAGGTGTTTCGGTATAGATGGCGCAAGCGAGGTCCTCCGCCGTCGCGGGTCCGGCAACCAGTGCGTCGAGGATCGACACCTCCCGCGCGCGACGATGCGCCACCAACCAGTCGAGCCGCGCGTTGGGATCGCTCACCGGGGCGCCGTGACCGGGATAGAACACCCGCCATTGCCGCGCGCCCAGCTTCTCGCAAGAGGCCATGAAATCGGTCAGGTCCCCATCAGGGGGCGAGACGAGCGAAGTTGCCCAGCCCATGACGTGATCCGCTGTCAGACAGGCATCGCCCCAAGCGAGGCTAACGTGATTGCCTATATGGCCTGGCGTGTGCAGCACCTCCAGCGTCCAGCCGTCCCCCTTCAGTACATCCCCATCGGCCAAAGTGTGATCAGGGCGAAACCCGTGGTCCACACCTTCGCCGCCGCCCATCAACCCCGCCTCAGCAAGCCCCTGCATCACCGTCGAACGGCCCTCCGTGGCCTCACCGAAGGCCCATACCTCGGCCCCCGTACGCGCGGCCAGCGGGCGGGCGAGCGGCGCGTGATCCAGATGCGTATGGGTCACGATGATATGGCTGATCCGCTGCCCGGGCTGGATTGCGGCGAGGATCGCCTCAAGATGCGCGGGGCTGTCGGGGCCGGGGTCGATCACCGCCACGCCGGTCTCGCCCAAGAGATAGGTATTGGTGCCGCGATAGGTCATCGGTGAGGGGTTGGGCGCCACGATCCGCCGCAGCCCGGGTTCCAGGGTTTCGGCAAGGCCGATCTCGGGGTCGAAGTTGTCGGGCGGCAGCATGGTTTCACCTTTCGCTGGGGCAGGGGGCTGGCTAAGGTCTAGCCATGAATTTTGCCTGGCTCAAACGATATGTTCCGCGCGGCATCTATGGACGCGCCGCGCTGATCCTGCTGTTACCAGTGGTGTTTTTGCAGTTGGTCGTCGTGGTGATCTTTGCGCAGAGGCATTTCGAAGGTGTCACCGGCCAGATGACCGATACGGTTCTGCGGGAACTGGAACTGGTCATGCTGGCGGTCGGAACGGCCCCCGATGCGCAATCCGTGCCCACGGCGGTTGAGGCGCGGGCGGGCCCGCTTGATTTCGTGGTGACCCCCGCCAACCGTCCGCTGCCCGAAGAAGACAGCATGCTGTGGTACGATTACTCGGGCCGCGTCCTCATTCCCCGGCTACGCAGCAAGATGGACGGGATCGAAGCGGTGGACCTCAGCGATGACGATTTCGTCGTGCTCTATATCGAAAGCGTGCGCGGGCCGTTGCGAATCCAGTTCGAGCGGCGGCGCATCTCGGCCTCGAACCCGCATCAGCTTTTCGTCTACACCGTGTTTTTCGGCGTGCTTTTGAGCTATATCGCCACGATCTATCTGCGCAATCAGCTGCGCCCGATCAAACGTCTGGCCCGCGCGGCGGAGGCCTTTGGCCGGGGGCGGCATGAGCCTTATACTCCCACCGGCGCCATCGAAGTCCGCGCGGCGGGCAATGCCTTTGTCGACATGCGCGCCCGGATCGAGCGGCAGATCGAGCAACGCACGCTGATGCTCTCAGGCGTGAGCCACGACCTGCGCACACCGCTGACCCGCATGCGCCTCGGCCTGTCGATGATCGACGAAGAGGATGCAGCCCCGCTCTTGGCCGATGTCGATGATATGCAACGGATGCTGGACGAATTCCTGAACTTCGCCAAGGGTGCCGCCGAGGGTGAGCCCGAAGAGGTGGCCCCACATGGGTTCGTCAGCGCCATCGTGGAAGACGCGCAGCGGGCCGGGCGCAGGGTCACGCTGCTGCCGCCCGAAGGCGCGGGCGAGGGGATCGTGAAGCTGCGCAGGGTCGCGATGCGCCGGGCGGTGGACAACCTTATTTCCAACGCCGTGCGCTATGGCACGCAGGCCGAAGTCTCGGTCATGCTGAGCGATCGCACCCTGCGCATCCGGGTCGAAGACGATGGCCCCGGCATCCCCGAAGCGCGGCGGGACGAGGCGACGCGGCCTTTCTCGCGGCTTGATCCTGCGCGCAACCAAGACAAGGGCGGCGGCGTGGGGCTTGGCCTTGCCATCGCCTCCGACATCGCGCGCGCCCATGGCGGGGTGCTGCGGCTTGGGGAATCGGACCGCCTTGGCGGGCTGCGCGCCGATATCGTCATCGCGCGGTGACCCGGCGGCATGATTGTGCCGCGGGCCGGGCTTTGTCACAGTGAGGCGACCCTAATACGGAGCGCAGCGATGACCCCCTATGACATGATCAAAGCCCATCTCGACACGGCCGTACCCTTTGCCGCCCATGTCGGGGTGAAACTGCTGGAGATCGGAGACGGCACCGCCAGCGCCGAATTGGTGCAGCGGCATGAGACCTCGAACCACATCGGCACGCAGCATGCGGGCGCGATGTTCACGCTGGGCGAAGCCGCATCGGGGGCCGCCATGGCGGGGGCGATTGCGCCGGTGATCATGGATATGCGCCCCGTGGCGGCCATGGGGCAGATCACCTTTAAAAAGATCGCCGAAGGCACGCTGACCGCCCATGCCCAAACCTCGCGCCCCGGGGCCGACCTGCTGGCCGCGCTGCAAGAAGACGGCAAAGTCGCCTTTGACGTGGCGGTCGACATCCAGAGCGAAGCGGGTGAAACGGTGGTCGAGATGCAGGTGAACTGGCACGTCAGCGCCAAACGGTGACGGCCACGAAAGGCGGGGGCGGAAGTATGGTAGGCCCGGCAGGACTTGAACCCGCAACCAAAGCGTTATGAGCGCTCTGCTCTAACCAATTGAGCTACAGGCCCGCCATGGGCGTTTGGGTATGACGCCGCAGGCCGAGCGTCAAGACATTAGCTGCACCAAATGATTGCAGTGGGCCGCGCAATACTCTAACTCCGCGCGCAAGGGAAAATGCGCGCCGGGGGCCATGACCATGACGAAATCCGACAACGGAATCACCTATGCCGAAGCAGGCGTGGATATTGACGCAGGCAATGCGCTTGTAGAGCGGATCAAACCGGCGGCGAAATCCACCGCGCGGCCCGGTGTGATGTCCGGCCTCGGCGGCTTTGGCGCGCTGTTTGATCTCAAGGGCGCAGGCTTCACCGACCCGGTGCTGGTCGCCGCGACCGATGGCGTGGGCACCAAGCTGCGCATCGCGATTGATACGGGCAATGTCGACAGCATCGGCATTGATCTGGTCGCCATGTGTGTCAACGATCTGGTCTGTCAGGGGGCCGAGCCGCTCTTCTTCCTCGACTATTTCGCCACCGGCAAACTGGAACTCGACAGTGCCGCGCGGATTATCGAAGGCATCGCCAAGGGCTGCGCTGATTCCGGTTGTGCCTTGATCGGGGGCGAGACGGCTGAAATGCCGGGCATGTATCACGCGGGCGACTTCGACCTCGCTGGTTTCTCGGTCGGCGCGATGGAGCGGGGGACCGAGCTGCCGCGCGATGTGAAAGAGGGCGACGTGCTCTTGGGCCTGCCGAGCGACGGGGTGCATTCCAACGGCTACAGCCTCGTGCGCAAGATCGTCGAGCGGAGCGGTCTGGGCTGGGGTGATGATTGCCCATGGGGCGAGGGTGATCTGGGCAGCGCGCTGCTGACGCCAACGAAGCTCTACGTCAAAGGCGCTGTGGCCGCCCTGCGCGCCGATGCCGTGTCGGCGCTGGCGCATATCACCGGCGGTGGCCTGACCGAGAACCTGCCGCGCGTCCTGCCCGTGGGGCTGGCTGCTGAGATCGACCTCAATGCATGGGAACTCCCGCCGGTGTTCAAATGGCTGGCCGCCGAAGGGGGCATGGCCGAGGCCGAGATGCTCAAGACCTTCAACGCCGGGATCGGCATGGTCGCCGTGGTTTCCGCCGACAAGGTCGAGGCCGCCAAGGCCGCCTTTGGCGAGGATGGCCATAGCGCGATTGAGATCGGGCGCATCACCACTGGCAATGGCGTCACCTATTCCGGCGCGCTGCTTTGACCAAGCGGGTTGCGATTTTCGTCTCGGGCGGCGGCTCCAACATGCGGGCGCTGGTCGAGGATATGACCGGCGACCATGCGGGCCGCCCCTGTCTGGTGCTGTCGAACAACGCGGATGCGGGGGGGATCGCTTGGGCGCAGGGGCAGGGGATCGCGACCGAAGTGGTCGATCACCGCCCCTTCGGCAAGGACCGCCCGGCTTTTGAGGCGGCGCTCAGCGCTGCGATTGAGGCCCATTCGCCCGACATCATTTGCCTTGCCGGTTTCATGCGCAAATTGACCGAAGGATTTACAGATGCCTGGGCCGGTCGGATGATCAACATCCACCCCTCGCTTCTGCCGAAATATCGCGGTTTGCACACCCATGCCCGCGCGCTGGAGGCTGGCGATACCGAACATGGCTGCACCGTGCATGAGGTGACCGCCGCACTTGATGACGGTCCGATCCTTGGTCAGGCGCGCATCCCCGTCCTGCCCGGCGACACGGCCGAGAGTTTGGCCGAGCGGGTGCTGGTGCAGGAACACCGCCTTTACCCCGCCGTGCTGCGCCGTTTCGCCGCCGGTGAGCGGGAGCCGGTCCTGCTCACGGGCTGACGCTGGTCAAACCCTCTCGCGTGATGTACCTCTTTGGCAAAGCCCGATGACCGGGCGTGCAACATGTCAAAGAGCATATATGAAAACCATCACCACGACCGCCGACCTCGCGCAATTCTGTGAAGAGGCTGCGCGCCATGATTACGTGACCGTCGACACGGAATTCCTGCGTGAGCGGACCTATTATTCCAAACTCTGCCTTGTTCAGCTTGCCATGCCCGGCACCGATGACAGCAACGCCGTGTTGGTCGATCCTTTGGCAGATGGCATCTCGCTTGAGCCGCTATACGATCTGTTCCGCGACACATCGGTGGTCAAGGTCTTCCACGCCGCGCGGCAGGATCTCGAGATCTTCTATGTTGACGCCAAGGTCTTTCCCAAGCCGCTGTTCGACACGCAGGTCGCCGCGATGGTCTGCGGCTTTGGGGAACAGGTGGGCTATGAGACCTTGGTGCGCAAGATCGCGCATCAGTCGCTCGACAAGACCTCGCGTTTCACCGATTGGTCGCGCCGCCCGCTGACCGAGGCGCAGAAGACCTATGCGCTGGCCGACGTGACCCATCTGCGCCAAATCTACGAATTTCTGGCCCGCAAGCTTGAACAGACCGGGCGCGCGCGGTGGGTTGCCGAAGAGCTTGAAACGCTGCTCAGCCCCGACACCTATGTCACCCAACCGCAGGATGCGTGGAAACGGGTCAAGACCCGGACCAATTCGCCCAAGTTTCTGGCGATCGTCCGCGAGTTGGCGGCCTTCCGTGAGGATTACGCCCGCAGCCGCAACATCCCGCGCAACCGGGTGTTCAAGGATGACGCGCTGGTCGAATTGGCGAGCCTCAAGCCCTCGAATGGCGAAGAGTTGAACCGCGCCCGGCTGTTGCTGCGCGAGGCCCGCAAGGGCGATATTGCCGAGGGTATCCTGAAGGCTGTGGCCGCAGGTGTGGCCTGCAAGCCTGCCGACATGCCCCAGCCCGACCGCAAGCGCGACAAGTTGCAGGTGAACCCGGCCTTGGCCGATCTTCTGCGCGTGCTGCTCAAGGCCAAGACCGAAAGCGCAGGCGTCGCGGCCAAGCTCATCGCCTCGGCCAGCGATCTCGACATGCTCTCGGCGGGGGAGCGTGACGTGCAGGCGCTGCGCGGCTGGCGGCACGAGGTGTTCGGTGCCGATGCGCTGCTGCTCTGCGAGGGCAAGATCGCCTTGGCCGCTGACGGAAATGACGTGAGAGCCGTCAAAGTCTGAAACGAAAAGAGCCGCCCGATCAGGGGCGGCTCTTTCTCAATAAAGGGCAGGCGGCGTCTTAGCGTCGAGAGACCAGCGCGTTTAGCTGCCCTTCGACGCGAATCTCGCGCACCCCGGCCAGCATCTGATCGGTAAGGCGACGCCCGGCAATCACTTCGCGCGTGGGGCGGCTGCCTTGCGGGGTGGCCTTGTCGGGCCGGACCCCTTCCAAACGATAGGTCAAAACACCGTCGACGGGCATCTCATCCGGCGTCGCGGGGGTCAGGCGCACTTTGTAGATGCCTTGGCGTGCCGCCAGCCCGGTGGCGCGCAGAATCGCACCGCCCGGCACCGGCTCGATGGTCAGATCGGTGATCTGCTCAAAGGGGCGCCCCTCATAGGTGTCGACCTCAACCGCGCGCCGCGCGAACAGCCCGCTGCGCTGCGGAATCAGGGGGTTCGTGCCCTCCGCCGGGGCGGTCTCAACCGAACGGGCGGGGCCGAACCAATTCAGCGGGTTGATGCGGCTGTCACGGACCGTGCCGCAGGCGGATACCAAAAGGGTCGAAGCCAAAAGAGCGAGGATTGTCTTGCGCATGGGAACCGCCGTTAAGTTTACTTGCCTTGTGCTACCCCATCCCGCCAGCCTTGGGAAGGGGGTGGACCTTTGCCCATGGGCATCCTACCTGTCAGGCAATGGAATTCACCCGAAGAGAGTGCACAGATGGCCACGCCCGCCTTTGAAGAACTGGTCGAGGATTTCGAGTTTCTGGACGATTGGGAAGACCGCTATCGCCATGTGATCGACCTTGGCAAAGCGATGGAGCCGCTGCCTGAGCCGCTGCGCGTCCCCGCGACCAAGGTCGATGGCTGCGCCTCTCAGGTCTGGCTGCATGCACAGTTCGAGGGCGGGAAGCTGCATTTCGACGGCGCCAGCGATGCGATGATCGTCTCAGGGCTGATCGCGGTTTTGCGCAATCTTTACAACGGCTTGACACCTAGTGAGGTGGGCGGCGTCGATGCCAAGGCGGAACTGGCGCGGCTGGGGTTGAACGACCACCTCTCGGCGCAGCGCTCGAACGGATTGCGCGCGATGATCGAGCGGGTGCGCGAGACGGCAGCGCAGGAAGCGTAGCGCTCAGAGGACGCGCAACGCGCTCTCCAAATCCCCGTACCCCGTGAATCGCCGCTCAAACGCAAGGCCGAGCCGCGCGGCGCAGTCTTGGGCCTTTTCGGTCAGCGCCGGGTCATCCGTCTGCGCCTGATAGACCAGTTTCTCGTAATTGCCGAAATACATGTCGCGCAGCTCGGGATGCCGGTCGAGGCCCATGGGTTTGATGATGAAGGCTTCGAACTGCCGCACCAGAAAATCGGTGAGATAGAAGGTGGTGATCTCATCTTCGGCGGTTCTGGCGAAGCTCTCGTTGCCCTGAAAAAAACTGTAGCAATGCGGCCCCGCGACCATCTGCACGCCCATCTCTTCGCAGGCCCGTTCCAGCCCGCCGCCCGTGCCGCAATCGGCGTAGACGACAAAGAAATCGTCATAATCCGCGCGATGTTTGGCGACCGTGTCGCGCACCGCTTGGGTGATCTTTTCCGGGTAGAGGTGATATTTTGCCGGAAGGCAGGTCAGGTCCAGATGGGTCCAACCGTTAGCGGCCTTCAAATCCAGAATCTCACGCGCCAGCGCGCCACAGGCGATTAGCAAGATACGGCCCGCGCGGGTTGGCGCGAGCCCGTCTTGGGTCAGGGTCCGATCATCTGGCAGTTTACTGTCGCTCATGGCGTCACCATCGCATGGCAGCGATGCCAACGCAAAGCAGGGAAGGTAGGTTAGGCGTTGGCAGAGTTATGTTTTCGGCCCATCCAGTCTTTCGCCGTTTCAACCGCCACGGCAGCATCGCGGCAATAGGCGTCAGCCCCGATGGCCTTGCCGAATTCTTCGTTCAGCGGCGCGCCACCCACCAGCACGATATAGTCTTCGCGCTTGCCCTGTTCGACCAGCGTGTCGATCACCACTTTCATATAGGGCATGGTCGTGGTCAGCAGGGCGGACATGCCAAGGATATCGGCCTTTTCCGCTTCGAGCGCTTCGAGATAGGCTTCGACCGCGTTGTTGATGCCCAGATCGACAACTTCGAAACCCGCGCCTTCCATCATCATGCCGACGAGGTTCTTGCCGATGTCGTGAATGTCGCCTTTGACGGTGCCGATCACCATCTTGCCCACGCGCGGCGCGCCAGTTTCCGCAAGCAGCGGCTTGAGGATGGCCATGCCGCCCTTCATCGCATTGGCAGCCAGCAGCACTTCGGGCACGAAGAGGATCCCGTCGCGGAAATCGGCGCCGACGATGGTCATGCCGCCGACAAGCGCCTTGGTCAGGATCTCATAGGGTTCCCACCCGCGGGCGAGCAGGATTTGCACCCCTTCTTCGATCTCTTCCTTGAGACCGTCATAGAGGTCATCGAACATCTGCTGGACCAGTTCTTCGTCGTCCAACTCGGCCAGGATGATATCGTCTTCTTCCGACATGGTGTTTCCTTCTGCTGGGCGTGCAGGTGCATGACACTTGAGCCCTTGTCTCACGGAATGTTAGCGCCGGGGTCGCGGTTTGCGACATCGGCCGCGCCTTGCGCGACGCCTTGGGGGCAAACTACTGCTTTTTGCGGTGTAAGGACAAGGGTTTGCACGAGGTTACTTGCCGATGTTCGTGCAATGTTCTAACCTTCTTTCATGGATAGGGAAGACCAGCGATTCCGCGTGCTTGGCCGCGCGGCAGGCAGCAATGATGCGGGCCGGTTTGAGCGTCATACCCGTGTCGCCGAAGATGACGGTTGGGCGCGTGACGAGGTGCTTCCGGTGCTGCGCACCCAGACCAGTATCGAGGTGCCGCGCCGGGTGATCACCTATAACCGCTCGCCGGATTTGCCTTTCGACCGCTCGATCAACCCCTATCGGGGCTGTGAACACGGCTGCGTTTACTGTTTCGCGCGGCCCAGCCATGCCTACCTCGGCCTGTCGCCGGGATTGGATTTCGAGACGCAGCTGATCGCCCGCCCCGAAGCGCCGGACGTTCTGGCGCGGGAGCTGCGGTCGAAGCGTTATCAAGTTGCGCCCATCGCCATCGGCACCAACACCGATCCCTATCAACCGATCGAAAAGACCCATGGCATCATGCGAGAATGTCTTGAGGTGTTATCGGCGTTCAATCACCCGGTGGCGATCGTCACAAAGGGCAGCCTGATCGAACGCGACATCGACATCTTGGGCGACATGGCTGGGCGCGGATTGGCAGCGGTCGGCATTTCGGTGACCACGCTGGACGCAAAGCTCAGCCGCCTGATGGAGCCGCGCGCGCCCGCACCGCAGCGGCGGTTGCAGGTGATCCGAAAGCTGTCGGAAGCAGGGATTCCGGTGCGGATCATGGCATCGCCGATGATCCCGGCGCTGACGGACCCGGAGTTGGAGGCGATCCTCACCGCCGGGCGCGACGCGGGCGCGCGGCATGCAAGCTGGATCATGCTGCGCCTGCCGCGAGAGGTGTCGCCGCTGGTGCAGGACTGGCTCGCCAGCCATTACCCCGACCGGGCCGAGCGGATCATGGCGCGCTTGCGCGATATGCATGGGGGCAAGGAATATGACGCGGGCTGGCACAAGCGGATGCGGGGCGAGGGGCCATATGCGCAGATGGTGGCGCAACGTTTCGACCTGGCGGTGAAACGTTTGGGGCTGGCCCGTTCCGGCGTGCCGCTGCGCTGTGATCTGTTTCGACCGCCCTCCGAAAAGGGCGATCAATTGAGCTTGTTCTGAGCCTCAGCCCCGGCGACGCCCGCGGCGCGGTGCGCGGGTGGGGCCTTGGCCATCAGTGCCATCGCTTTCGGAAGAGAAATCGCCAATCTCTTCGCGGATCTGGTCCAGTGTGGGCGCCGGGCCTTTTTCGGTGCTGTCGAGCGCCTCGCGCATGGCGACCAGATGCTCAGGCAGGGTGCCGCAGCAGCCGCCGATGATGCTTGCGCCTGCGTTGCGGGCCATCACCGCATAGCGCGCCATCAACTCGGGCGTGCCGTCATAGTGGATGTGACCTTCGACGTATTTCGGAATGCCTGCGTTGCCTTTCGAAATGATCGGCAGCGTGCCGTTCTTCGCGGCAAAGCCAAGCACGGTGCGCAGCAAGTCAGAGGCACCGGTGCCGCAGTTGGCGCCATAGGCCAGCGGCATGTTATCGAGCCCATGCGCCAAGTCGACCATCCCTTCGGAGGTCAGCCCCATCATCGTGCGGCCCGCGGTGTCAAAGCTCATCGTGCCACACCACGGCAGACCGGCAAGCTGGAAGCCCTCAGCAGCGGCGCGGTATTCTTCGGGGGCGCTGATCGTCTCTAGCCAGCCGATATCGGCACCGCCGGCCTTGAGCCCATCGGCAGTCTCGTGGAACATCTCAACGGCGAGGGAGTGGGACAGGGTGCCCACAGGCTCCATGATCTCACCCGTGGGGCCGACAGAGCCTGCAACGATCACCTTACGCTCGGCGGTATCGGCCACCTCGCGCGCCAGCTCGGCGGAGACGCGGCTCAACTCATGCACGCGGTTCTGCGCGTCGTGCAGCTTGAGGCGGGCGGCATTGGCACCAAAGGAGTTGGTCAGGAACAGATCGCTGCCCGAATCCACCGCGAAACGGTAGAGCTTGGTGATCTTGGCGGGCTCGTCGGTGTTCCACAATTCGGGCGCATCGCCCGACATCAGCCCCATGTTGAACAGATTGGTGCCCGTGGCCCCATCGGCGAGCAATGTGCCCTTTTCAGCGAGAAGATCGGTGAATGCGTTGCTCATGGGGGCTCCTGTTGGGTCTGGGAATTTCGCCTGATGTCACGCGGGCCACTTGGGGGCAATCTCATAATATTCATCTTCATTATGAGGGCAGGCGGGAAGGCTGCGCCGCGGTGCTAAGACCGGGGCGCAGGGGGTCAGCTTGTCTCGCTCAGCAGCTGCGCCTTGGCCTCGGCCATTAGACTTTGCATCTTGGCGCGGATCGTCGCCTCATCCGCGCGGTCGCCCAGATCGCCCGAGACTTTCCGATAAACGTCTTCGTCGCCCGCCTCTTCGAAATCGGATTTCACGACCTCTTTGGCATAGTCCTCGGCATCGCTGCCGGATTTGCCTAAAAGTTCAGCAGCCCAGAGACCCAGAAGCTTGTTGCGCCGCGCCTCGGCGCGGAATTGCATATCCGCATCGTGGGCGAACTTGCTTTCAAAGGCATTTGCACGGTCGTCAAAGTTGCTCATGGCGGGTCTCCGGTTGCTGCGATTACCCTATCGATATGCGAACGCAGGCCCGTTCTCGCAAGTGGCGGGGCAAAGGTGGCGGGCCATGCTTGCAGCAGCGGGGTGCTTGCACTAAGAGAAGCGCAAGCGGCGGGGATGTTCCCGGCCCCCTGTTGGAAAGGATGCCCATGGCCCGGCGCAACAAGATCTACGAAGGCAAGGCAAAGATCCTCTATGAAGGTCCCGAGCCCGGTACGATCGTTCAATATTTCAAAGACGATGCCACGGCCTTTAACGCCGAGAAGAAAGCCACGATCGAAGGCAAGGGCGTGTTGAACAACCGCCTGTCCGAGTTCTTTATGACCGGGCTGAACAGTATTGGCGTGCCGACGCATTTCATCAAACGCCTGAACATGCGTGAGCAGCTCGTCCGTCAGGTTGAGATCATTCCGCTGGAAGTGATCGTGCGCAACTATGCCGCCGGTTCCATGTCCAAGCGCCTTGGCATCGAAGAGGGCACGCAACTGCCGCGCCCGATTGTCGAATATTGCTACAAGGACGACTCGCTCGGCGATCCGCTGGTCACCGAAGAGCATATCGCCGCATTCGGCTGGGCCAGCCAGCAAGATATGGACGATATCCTGAGCCTTGCGCTGCGGGTTAATGACTTCATGTCGGGCGTGATGATGGCCGTGGGCATTAAGCTGGTGGACTTCAAGATCGAGATTGGCCGCGTTTACGACGGTGATTTCCAGCGTCTGATCGTCGCCGATGAGATAAGCCCCGACAGCTGTCGCCTGTGGGACATCGAAACGGGTCAGAAGCTCGATAAAGACGTGTTCCGCCGCGACCTGGGTTCGCTCACCGATGCCTATACTGAAGTGGCCAAACGCCTTGGCGTCATGCCCAAGAACAACGCGCCGGTGACCAAGCCGACGCTGATCAACTAACGCGGCTTCGCCGCTCAATTTGCAGATGTTACAAAGGGGTGTCGCGCCATGAAAGCACGGGTGCATGTGATGCTGAAGAACGGGGTGCTCGACCCTCAGGGCGAAGCGGTTCGCCACGCGCTCGGAGCCTTGGGCTTTGACGGGGTGAACGGTGTTCGTCAGGGCAAGGTGATCGAACTTGACCTCGCCGAAGGAACCTCTGAGGCCGATGTGGACGCCATGTGCGAAAAGCTCTTGGCCAATACGGTGATCGAATCCTATTCGGTGGAGCTGGCCTGATGCACGCAGCGGTGGTTGTCTTTCCCGGGTCCAATTGCGACCGCGACCTTGCCGTGGCTTTTAAAGCCGCGGGTGCCAAGGTCTCCATGGTCTGGCACAAGGACAGCGAACTGCCGCAAGGCGTTGATATCGTGGGGATCCCCGGCGGGTTCTCCTATGGCGACTACCTGCGCTGCGGGGCCATCGCCGCGAATTCGCCGATCTGCCGCACCGTGGCGGCCCATGCGGAACGGGGCGGCTATGTGCTGGGCATCTGCAACGGTTTTCAGGTGCTGACCGAAACCGGCCTGCTGCCCGGCGCGCTGCTGCGGAACGCAGGGCTAAAGTACATCTGCAAAACCGTTGGTCTGAAGGTCGAGACTACAGCGAGCGATTACACCAGCGGCTACACCGCCGGTCAGGTCATCGACATTCCGATCGCCCACCACGATGGCAACTATTTCGCGGATGACGAGACGATTGCGAAACTGCGCGGCGAAGATCGCGTGGCCTTTAGCTATGCCGAGAACCCGAATGGCGCGCGCGATGATATCGCGGGCATCCTGTCGGAAAACCGCCGGGTGCTGGGCATGATGCCGCACCCTGAGCGGGCGGCGGAAGCGGCGCATGGCAATACGGATGGGGCGGCGCTCTTCCGCGCATTGACCGGTGCTTTGCAAACCGCCTGACTTGAGTGCGGCGCGCGGAGCGCGTAGGTTGCCGCGATGAGTGATACATCCGGTTCCGAAGGCAATAGCATGGCCGTATCCTGGCGGGTGCGGTTCGCCATCGCGGCGCTGATGATCCTCGCCGTGGTGACGATTTCGATCACCAACAAACTGCTGACCGACCGGTTTACCGAAAGCACCCGCAACCGCGCCGAACTGCGGATCGCGCTTTATAGCGGCAACCTGCTGGCGGAACTGCGCCAGAATGCCATCGTGCCGCAGCTTTTGGCGCGTGATCCCACCTTGATCGGGGCGCTGCAAACGGCGGATTATTCCCTGTCGACGCAACGGCTTATCTCCTTCGTGGAGGAGATCGGCGCGGCCTCCTTGATGCTTTATGACATCGACGGGCGCACGGTGGCGGCGACCGACCGCAACCGTTTGGGCTCTGCGCATAAATCCGAGCCTTATTTCGTCGACGCCATTCGCTCCAACGCCACAATCTTTTCAACGATTGAGCGGGAGCAGGGCGGCTATCGTTTCCTCTATTCGCGGCGCATGCAGTCGGGCGGCACGACCCTTGGCGTGATCGCGGTCGAGGTCGACTTGCAGAAGTTCGAGCGCGCTTGGGCCGGGATTTCCGATGCGGTGATTGTCATGGACAGCACCGGGCAGATCATTCTCGCCACCGAGCCGCGCTGGCGTGGCCTGACCGAACCCGAAGCCTTGGCCAACCACACGCCGCAAAGCGCCATTGAGCGCGCCATCCAAGCCACCACCGATTGGACCGCGCTGCCGCCCGACGCCTATTTGAAGGGCGAAGCGGTGATGCGTCTGGAAAACCGGATTCCGTTCCGGGGCTGGCGGATGAGCAGTTACACCACCTATGCCTCGGTCCGCGAAAAGGTGAACGGCGTGCTGGCGCTTGAGGTGATGGGTTTTGCGATCCTGCTGGCCTTGGCGTTCTACTTCCTCAGCCGTCGCACGGCCGGAAGGCTGGCGATCTTCCAACGGGAATCGGCAAAACTCAGGGCGCTGAACCTTGCCCTGCAACGTGAGATTGCCGAACGAAAGCGCGTGCAACAGACCCTCGCCGTGGCCGAGCAGACCCTTGAACAGTCATCGAAACTCGCCGCCTTGGGCGAGATGTCCGCCGCCGTCAGCCATGAGTTGAACCAACCGCTTGCCGCGATGAAGACCTATCTGGCGGGCGCGCGGTTATTGCTCAACCGCAACCGGCAAGATGAGGCGTTGTCGTCCTTTGGGCGGATCGACGATCTGATCGAACGGATGGGTGCAATCACCCGGCAGCTGAAATCCTATGCCCGCAAGGGGCAGGAGGCCTTCTCTCCGGTGGATATGGGCGCGGCCTTGGCCTCATCCTTGTCGATGATGGAGCCACAATTGCGCCAACGACAGGTCCAGATCAGCCGGATTCTGCCCGATAATCCCGTCATGGTGATGGGAGACCGTATGCGGATCGAGCAAGTTATGGTAAACCTGTTAAGAAACGCATTGGACGCAACAAAATCGGAACGAAACCCTCAGGTGGACATTATACTATCAGCGGGGGAGACGGCGACATTGACCGTGCGCGACAATGGCCCGGGGATCGAAGACTTGGACGCGCTGTTCGAACCTTTCTACACGACCAAACAGCCCGGCGATGGCGTTGGGCTGGGTCTTGCCATTTCATCGGGGATCGTGAACGACCTCGGTGGAAGGCTGACGGCGCGCAACGGACAGAACGGTGGCGCTGTTTTTGAAATGCAACTGCCCATATTGGCAGATGAAACGAAGATAGAAGCGGCGGAGTGAACGCATGGCTCAGGCAATGAAAATCGCGATTGTAGATGACGAACAGGACATGCGGCAGTCGATCAGCCAGTGGCTGGCCCTCTCAGGCTATGACACGGAAACTTTCGGCAGCGCCGAGGACGCGCTCAAGACATTGGGGCCCGATTATCCGGGCATCGTCATTTCCGACATCAAGATGCCGGGCATGGACGGGATGCAGTTTTTGAAAAAACTCATGGGCAGCGACTCGGCCCTGCCGGTCATTATGATCACCGGCCATGGCGACGTGCCGATGGCGGTTGAGGCGATGCGGGTGGGCGCGTTCGATTTCCTCGAAAAGCCCTTCAACCCCGACCGGATGAGCGAACTGGCTAAGAAAGCCACCAACGCGCGGCGGCTGGTCATGGACAACCGCGCGCTGCGGCGTGAACTGTCCGACGGCGGCCAGTTGATGAAAAAGCTGATCGGCCAATCCCCGGTGATGGAGCGCCTGCGCGAGGATATTCTCGATCTGGGGCAGGCCGATGGGCATGTGCTGATCGATGGAGAGACCGGGACGGGCAAGACTTTGGTCGCCCATGCGCTGCACGCCGTTGGCTCGCGGGCGGGCAAGAAATTCGTGCTCGTCTCCTGCGGCGCCTTGGAGGAAGAGGCGCTGGCCAAACGGCTTTTCGGCCCGATGCAGCCCGAAGACGCGCAACTGCCTGCTATCGAAGAAGCCCGCGGCGGCACTTTGGTCTTAGAGGATATCGAAGCGCTGTCCGAGCAACTCCAAGCCCGGCTGCTGAGCGCGATCAACGAGCAGGGCACCCCGGCGGAGACGCGGATTGTCGCCATCTCGAACCTGCAAGAGGCAGGGCGCACCTCGGAAGACGCGCTGCGCTCGGACCTGTTTTATCGTCTGGCGGCGCTGCGCATCACCGTGCCGCCATTGCGCCAGCGGGGCGAGGATATTCTGACGCTCTTCACCCGGTTGAGCGATCAATTCGCGGATGAATACGGTTGCGAGGCGCCTCAGGTCAGCGCGCAAGAGGCGGCACAGCTGTTGCAGGCGCCTTGGCCCGGCAACGTGCGTCAACTCATCAACGTGGCCGAACGCGCCGTACTGCAATCGCGCCGCGGCTCGGGCACCATTGCTTCGCTGTTAATGAGCGACCATGATGAGATGCAGCCGGTGATGACCACCGAGGGCAAGCCGCTGAAGGAATATGTCGAAGCCTTTGAGCGTATGTTAATCGATAACACCATGCGCCGCCACAAGGGTTCGATCGCCAGCGTGATGGACGAGCTTTGCCTGCCGCGACGGACGTTGAATGAGAAGATGGCGAAATACGGGTTGCAGCGGTCAGATTACCTCTGACCGCGCCCCACAAGCAGCGCGGCTTAACCGTTGCGCTGCTCTGCGATCTCGACCGCTTTGCCATTCGGATCGGTGATGCAAGACCAGCTCGCCGCGCCGGGCACATCGACGATATGGCGGTAAAGCTCAACGACCGGACGGGTGGTATTGATCGCAACCCCCGCCGCTTCGGTTTGCTGGGCCACCGCAGAGATACAGCTTTTCTGCCCGCGCAATTCAGCCAAAGCTGCGGGGTCGTCGGCCACGGCGATCTCATCACAGGCGGTGAGGCCCAGAAGGGTCAGGCAAAGCGCGGGGCGCAGAAATTTAGGCATGAAAGCGGTCCTTTGAAACTCTGGGCCGCATTGGCGGCAAGGCAATTCTATAGCGTCGCCCGGCGACAGCCGCCACGACAGTCCGAATGTTTCCAAGCCCATGCGCCTTGTCAACCGACCGGGGATAAAGCGCATTTGACTGTTGCTCATTCGATTGACCATTGTGTTTCACCCCGTAAAGCCCTTAACTAGCCGGATAAGTCCCGTAACGCCCGACCGGCGTGGGGTGACTTTTGACAGTTTCGCTGCCGTGCCAGCCCGACACCGGGGGGCCAGCAGACCGATTGGGCCGGAAACGGCCGAAGAACCGCTGATATTCGCGAGGGTTAGCCCGACCGAAGCACAGCTAATTAATGGATGGGAGAGGCCGCAGAGCCCTCGCATCGGAGAAGAACCGCGATGACGCGCGCAGATGCTCAGAGCAGACAGTCGGGGGCCCTTGGTGGCTCTGCTGTTGCCGCGTCCTCCATCGCCCTGACAAGTCACACCTCCCAGCCCGAAGCCCCGCCAGGGGCCTTTTGTGCGCGGGTGCTGTGCATAATGGATCTATGTCTAAGAAAATGCTTATCGATGCCACCCACGCCGAGGAAACTCGGGTCGTGGTCGTGGACGGAAACAAGGTCGAAGAATTCGATTTTGAATCGGAAAACAAACGCCAGCTTGCTGGCAATATCTATCTAGCCAAGGTTACACGGGTCGAACCGTCGCTTCAGGCGGCCTTTGTCGACTATGGCGGCAACCGTCACGGTTTCCTCGCTTTCTCGGAAATTCACCCCGATTATTACCAGATTCCCGTGGCCGACCGTCAGGCGCTGCTGGAAGAAGAGCGCGCCTATGCCGAAGCGCAGGCCGCCAAGGATGATGAAGAAGAAAAACCCAAGCGCACCCGCTCGCGGTCGCGTAGCCGGTCGAAAAGCCAAGCGGCCGAGACCAACAGCGATGATGCCGTAGCCACCGCCGAGGTCGCCGAGGACAACAGCGATCAGATCGCGGGCATGGAAACCGTCGATCTCGACAGCGAAGAGGGCAGCTCGCCCATGGAGCGGGTCGCGGAAACGCCGGTTGAAGAGCCCGAGAATGATGCGGCGGAGGGCGATGTCGCCAAGGCCGAGGACGCGGCCCCGGCCAAGGCGGATGACGCGGCAAAGGCCGAGGATGCCGACGCCAAGGATGACGCGCAGGCCGACGGTGAAGACGCCGATTGCAATGAGGACAAAGGCAGCGATGCCACGGCGAAGGACGATTCCATCGAATCCGTCGCCGATGAGGACGACAGCGAAGACATCCGCCCCGTGCGCAAACCGCGCCCGCGCCGATACAAGATTCAAGAAGTCATCAAGGTCCGCCAGATCCTGTTGGTGCAGGTCGTCAAGGAAGAGCGCGGCAACAAGGGTGCGGCGCTGACCACCTACCTCAGCCTCGCCGGTCGTTACTGCGTGCTGATGCCCAACACGGCCCGTGGTGGCGGCATCTCACGCAAGATCACCAATGCCGCCGACCGCAAGAAACTGAAAGAGATCGCGACCGAGATCGAGGTGCCGAAAGGTGCGGGCCTGATCGTGCGCACCGCCGGGGCGAAACGCACCAAGGCCGAAATCAAGCGCGATTACGAATACCTCCAGCGCCTCTGGGAGCAGATCCGCGAGCTGACGCTGAAATCCATCGCGCCTGCCAAGATCTACGAGGAAGGCGATCTGATCAAACGCTCCATCCGCGACCTCTACAACCGCGAGATCGACGAGATTCACGTCGAGGGCGAGCGCGGCTACCGCATCGCCAAGGACTTCATGAAGATGATCATGCCGTCCCACGCGAAGAACGTGAAGCTCTACAACGAGAGCCTGCCGCTCTTCGCCCGCTACCAGGTCGAAAGCTACCTCTCGGGCATGTTCAACCCCACGGTGCAACTGCCCTCGGGCGGCTATATCGTGATCGGCGTGACCGAAGCGCTGGTGGCGATCGACGTGAACTCGGGCCGGGCCACCAAGGAAGGCTCGATCGAACAGACCGCGCTCAAGACCAACCTTGAAGCCGCCGATGAGGTCGCCCGCCAGCTGCGTCTGCGTGACCTTGCCGGGCTCATCGTGATCGACTTCATCGACATGGACGAGCGCAAGAACAACGCCGCCGTCGAAAAGCGCATGAAGGACCGGCTCAAGACCGACCGCGCGCGGATTCAAGTGGGCCGCATCTCGGGCTTTGGCCTAATGGAAATGTCGCGTCAGCGTCTGCGCCCCGGCATGATCGAGGCGACGACCCAGCCTTGCCACGCCTGCCACGGCACCGGCCTCGTGCGCTCGGACGACAACCTCGCCTTGTCGATCATCCGCCAGATCGAAGAAGAAGGCACCCGCCGCCGCTCTCGCGAGGTGCTGGTGCGCGCGCCCGTGGGCATCGCCAACTTCCTGATGAACCAAAAGCGCGAGCATATCGCCCATATCGAAATGCGCTACGGCATGTCGGTGCGGATTGAAGGTGATCCGTCGCTGGTGAGCCCCGACTTCCACATCGAGAAGTTCAAGACGGCAACGCGCACCGTGCCGCCCGTCTCGGATCACGTCGTCTCGGTCGATACTTCCCTCATGGATCAAATCGACGAGGATGAGAGCGCCGCCGAGGCCGAAGAGGCCCCCGCCGCACAGGACGCCAGCCCCTCCGACAACGGGAACGGCAATGGCAATGGTGAAGAGGGTGAGGGCAAATCCAAGCGCCGCCGCCGCCGTCGTCGCAGCCGGGGTGGCCGTGGCCGCAATGGCAATGGCGATCAGCAAAACGGTGCAGAGGATCAAAACGGTGCTCAGCAGCAGGACGAAGCGAAATCGGACGAGGGCGAGAAAACCGCGCCGATAGAGGCGGAAGCCCCGCAGGCCGAAGCGGAAGCCGCGCCCGCCGAGGAGAAGCCCAAGCCGAAATCCCGCAGCCGCTCACGCAAGCCTAAGGCCGAAGTCGCTCCCGAGGCGGAACCCGCGCCCGAAGCTCTTGCCGCTGCGGAAGGCGAAGCGCCGAAAGTCAGCGCCGAGGCCGAAGGGGAGGAGGCCCCCAAGCCCAAGGCCAAGCGCAGCCGTCGGACCAAGAAACCCGCAGCCGAAGCGGCGGAAGAGACCGTGAGCGCAGACGCCGTGGCAAGTGAGGAAGAGGCCGCACCCGCGCCAAAGCCCAAGCGCCGCAGCCGGGCAAAAGCCAAGCCGGTCGAGCCGGTCGCCGAAGCCACGCCCGATGCGATGGCCGAAGCCCTGCCGAGTGAAGCGCCCATCGCGGCCCCGTCACCGGAAACGGCGCCGCCCGTCGCGGAGGCGCCTCAGCCTGAGCCGCAGCCCGACCCCGCGCCGAAGCCGGTGGAGGCCGAGGCACCCGCTGCCGAAACCGCTCCTGAGCCGGTGGCCGAAAAGGTAGAAGAGCAGCCCGCCGAAAAGCCCAAGCCCAAACGGCGCGGCTGGTGGTCGCTGGGCAGCTAAAGCGCTTAAGATAAAGAAAACGGCGGGCTCTCAGGCCCGCCGTTTTCAGTTTGGCGATAGGGTAAGAAAGACGGCGCGACCGCGCCCGCTCAGCCGCCTTTGGTGATGATATAAAGCTCTGCCGCGCCCTCGGTCCGGGTTTCGGTCAGCTGATGGCCCGCCTCGGCACAGAAATGCGGCACGTCGATCACGGCGGCGGGGTCATCCGCCGTCATGTGAAGCTGATCGCCCGGCGCAAGCGCCGCCAGTCGTTTGCGTGCTTTCAGCACGGGCAGGGGGCAGAGAAGCCCCGTGGCATCCAGTTTTTCGATCTTCATAAGATCAGTTAAGCCAAGCCGGTCCCGAGGTCCACGATCTTGTGACAATATGACAGGTGACGCCGGGGCCATGTCGGTCTAGGAGTCGGTCATGTTTGAAATAAGCCTCCTCGACGCCGGGATCCTGCCGGCCATGACCATCGCCCTTGTCGCCGGGATTTTCAGTTTCCTGTCGCCCTGCGTGCTGCCCATCGTGCCGCCCTATCTGGCCTATATGGGGGGCGTGTCGATCAATGACATGTCGAGCCAATCCAGCGCGCGGCGGCGGGCGGTGGTGGCGGCGCTGTTCTTCGTGCTGGGGCTAAGCACCGTCTTCGTGCTCTTGGGCTTCACCGCCTCGGCCTTTGGGATGTTCTTTCTCCAGAATCAGGCGCTTTTCGCCAAGATCTCCGGCGTGGTGATCATTGTCTTTGGCCTGCATTTCATCGGCCTCTTCCGCATTCCCTTTCTGGACCAAGAGGCACGGTTGGACGCGGGCGATAAAGGCGGTTCCAGCTTTGGCGCCTATGTTCTGGGGCTGGCTTTCGCCTTTGGCTGGACGCCCTGTATCGGCCCGCAGCTTGGCGCGATCCTGTCGCTCGCGGCAAGCGAGGCTTCCGTCTCTCGCGGTACGCTTTTGCTGGGCATCTATGCGGCAGGGCTGGGGATCCCGTTCCTGCTGGCCGCGATGTTTATCACCCGCGCAATGACGCTGATGAACCGGATCAAACCGCATATGAAGCTGATTGAGCGGATCATGGGGGGGCTTCTCGTGCTCGTCGGGCTGGCCTTGCTGACCGGTGCTTTCACCGCCTTCTCCTTCTGGCTGCTAGAAACCTTCCCGATCCTCGCAACTGTGGGTTAAGCCTTATTCTCGCCCCGAATTACGGCTAGACTATGCCGAAGAAGAGGGCGGGCATGGTAAGCAAAGCGCAGGGAAAGACGGTGAAAACGCGCCGGGTGTTCTACATCCCCGGCTACGATCCGATTCACCCGCGCCGCTACCGCGAGCTGTACCGCAAGGAAGGCGCCGCGCAGGCGGCGATCTCGGGTTATGAGATCGGGCTGAAGCCGAAGGCGGGCCGCGGCAATTACGGCTGGCAGGTGGATGCTGAGATCGACGGGCAGCGGGTGAGCGCGCAGGTCGAGGTTCTGGTCTGGTCCGACATCGTGCGCGAAAGCATGAGCAGTTCGATCCCGGCGACCTATTGGCAATTGCTGCGCACGGCTTGGGTCTACATCGGGTCGGGCGCGCTTTGGCGGCTCATGCGGCTGCGCAAGGGGCCGGTGATCGCCGCACTCTACCCCGTTGGCATGTTGATCGCGCAGGCGCTGTTGGCGGTGGCGCTTGGCCTGTTGACCTATGGCCTTCTCGGCATGCTCAGCGATCATTGGGCCGCGCGGCTCGCCTTCGCGGCACTGGGTATGGGGTTGGGCATTGCCCTGCTGCGCTGGTTCAAAAAGAAGGACGGCAAGTTTTTCGCCTATTACCTCATGCATGATTACGCCTATTCCGCCGCCACCAAGGGCGCGAATCCACCGCAGCTTGAGGCCCGGATGGCCACCTTTGCCGATGCCATCGCCGCCGCGCTGTCTGATGATGTCGACGAGGTCTTGGTCGTCGGCCATTCCTCGGGCGCGCATCTGGGGGTATCGGTGCTGGCCGATCTGATACGGTCGGGCAGGGTGACCGAAGGCGGGCCTGCTCTGGGTTTCCTCACGCTGGGGCAGGTGGTGCCAATGGTGTCTTTCCTCCCCCTAGCCGAGCGGTTGCGCAGCGATCTGCGCTATCTCTCGGCACGCGACGAACTGGCTTGGGTCGATGTCACCGCCCCGGGCGATGGCTGCGCCTTTGCGCTTTGCGATCCGGTGTCGGTGTCAGGCGTAGCGCCCGAAGGGAAGCGTTGGCCGCTGGTCTTCTCCGCCGCCTTCACGCAAACGCTTAGCCCCGCGCGTTGGAAAGCGCTGCGCTGGCGCTTTTTCCGGCTGCATTTCCAGTATCTTTGTGCCTTCGACCGCCCGCGCGACTATGATTACTTTCAGATCACTGCCGGGCCCCAGACACTCGCCGCGCGCTATGACGGGCGGCCTGCGTCGAAATCGCGGATCGACCAGGCGGTCAGCAAATACACCTCTGTCGCCGCATGAGCCATCCGCCCAAACCCCCCGCGCGGCCCGACCGCGTGTCGCTCTGGCGATATGCCAAGCTGTTCCGCGCCGACATCCTCTCGGCCCAGCCCGCGCGGCTCTATCGGGCGTGGATGGCCGAGTTCAAAACGCCGTTCTTTCGCAGCTACCTGATGAACCAGCCCGAGCTGGTCAAAACCGTGTTGAAGGACCGGCCCGAAGATTTCCCCAAGTCCGACCGCATCGGCGAGGGGCTGCGGCCCCTCTTGGGCAACTCCGTCTTTCTGACCAATGGCGAGACATGGAAACGCCAGCGCCGCATCATCGACCCAGCCTTCGAGGGCGGGCGCCTGCGCGAGACCTTTCCAGCCATGTGGGACGCGGCAGAGGCGGCTGCGGCACGGCTGGACCCCAAGGCGGGTGAGGTGGTCGAGATCGAGGCTGAGACAAGCCACGCCGCCGCCGATGTGATCTTTCGCACGCTGTTTTCGCTGCCGATCGAACATGAGGTCGCCCGCGCGGTTTTTGACGAGTTTCGCAATTACCAGCGCAGCCAGCCGATCCTGAACCTCGGGGCGCTTTTGCCGCTGCCGCGCTGGATGCCGCGCCTGTTTCGCCGCGAGACGCGGGCCAGCGCGGCGCGGATCAGGGCGCTGATCACCGATCTGACCCGCGCGCGCATGGCGCAGATCGAGGCGGGCACCGCGCCCCACGATCTTGCCACCAAGATCATGACCCAAGCCGATCCCGAAACCGGAAAGCGCTTCGACACCCAAGAAATGGTCGATCAGGTCGCGATCTTCTTTCTTGCAGGGCATGAGACCAGCGCCTCGGCCCTTGCTTGGGCGCTGTACCTGATGGCCACCCATCCCGCGTGGCAAGAGCGGTTGGCGGAAGAGGCGCAGGCGCTTGAGACCTGCGATTTCGCGGTGATGTCGAAACTCAAGCTCAGCCGCGATGTTTTTCGCGAGACGCTGCGCCTCTACCCGCCCGTGCCGATGATGGTGCGTGAGAACCGTTGCCCCGAACGCTTCCGTGACCGACAGGTGAAACAGGGCGCGCAACTGGTGCTCAGCCCGTGGCATCTGCACCGCCACGAACGGCTTTGGGAAGATCCCGACGGCTTTGACCCGACCCGCTGGCAGACTGAGAACGGCAGACAATACCAGCGCGACGCGTTCATCCCATTCTCCGCCGGGCCGCGGGTCTGCACGGGGGCGGGCTTTGCCATGGTCGAGGGACCGCTGATCCTGTCGCGCATCCTGCGCGACTTCCGCGTGACCGCCCAACCGGACCGCGTGCCAGTGCCTGTCGCACATTTGACCGTCCGTTCAGATAAGGGCATTTGGTTAGCGCTATCAAGACGCTAGCTGCTATCATCGGCTGTGCGTTTCAATTAGAAACGCAGCGAACGGAATCAAAATAGGACCTGGGTGACATGGGCTACGACAAGGCGCAACTTGAGCAAATGGACAGCGGCAAGGGCTTCATCGCGGCGCTTGATCAATCGGGTGGCTCCACCCCCAAGGCGCTAAGCCTCTATGGCGTGGAACCGTCGGATTACAACGGCGACGAAGAGATGTTCAAAGCCGTCCATGACATGCGGGCGCGGATCATCTTGGCCGATGATTTCACCTCTGAAAAAGTGATTGGCGCGATCCTTTTCGAGCGCACGATGGATGACACGATCAACGGCAAACCGGTCGCGCAGCTGCTCTGGGAAGACCGCGGCGTGGTGCCTTTCCTGAAGATCGACAAGGGTCTGGAAGAGACCAATAACGGCGTGCAGATGATGAAGCCGATCATGGAGATCGACCATCTGCTGGCCCGCGCGGTAAAGCACGGCATCTTCGGCACCAAGGAACGCTCTGTCATTCATGAGGCCAATGAAAACGGCATCGCCGCCGTGGTGGCGCAGCAGTTCGAACTGGCCAAACAGGTCTGTGCCGCCGGTCTCGTGCCGATCATCGAGCCCGAGGTGAACATCAACTCCGAGAGCAAGGCCGAGGCCGAAGAGATTCTGCGCGGTGAGATCGAGAAGCACCTAAAGGCGCTGCCCGAAGGTGAGATGGTGATGCTGAAGCTGACGATCCCCGAGAAGGCCGGTCTCTATGATGATCTGGCCGAACATGCCAATGTTCTGCGCGTCGTGGCGCTGTCGGGTGGCTATTCCACAGCGGAAGCCTGCGAACGGCTGGGCAAGAACCGGACCATGATCGCCAGCTTCTCCCGCGCTTTGACGGAAGGGCTGAACGTCAAGATGACGGACGCGGAGTTCAATGAGGCGCTTGGGCAGAACATCGACAAGATTTACCAAGCGTCGATCTGTTAGATCGGAATTTTTTGAAAATTCCGGTCCCGTTTTCTTTAAAAGAAAACGGCTAGGCAATCCGCCGGATAGGTTCTCTATTGCAAAATATGATGACCTGTCCGGCGTTCTCAACCGTTTGAAAACCACGACGTTTTAATTCGTTTTCAAATGTTTGGCGTCCAACAAACTTCTCAATATCGCGCGCATTACGTCGAATGACCTGTCCGCGAATAGCCGCCTTTGAGGCAAAAATATCATCCAGCCAAGCGGCGGGTGAGAGAGGGGATCCGACGGCCATGGCCGGACGCTAATCCGCTTTTGGTAAACGTTCCTTTAACGACCGCAGCACAAACAGCCGGATCGCCCCGGCCAGCCCGATGTCCAGCCCACGGGCGGCGTCGATCTCGGCCACCAATGCGTTGATCGGCATGCCCCGCGCGGCGGCGATGGCGCGGAACTCATCCCAGAATTCGTCTTCGAGGGAGATCGATGTCCGGTGGCCCCTTAGGGTCACCGAATGTTTGCGGGGCCTTGCGCTCATATCTCGCGCTTATGCGCGTCGAGCGTGGCCTTGGCTTGGGCGGCGCTTTTGCGCGCCGCCTCTTTCTCAGCTTTGCTACGGCCAAAGCGCAGCGCATTCTCATCCGCCTGAGCGCGGCGGGCCGCAAGATCGCGTGCCTTTCTCGCCTTGTTCAGGTTGATGGGCTGACTCATTTCGGGCCGATCATGTTTTCAGGGCGGACCACACGCTCGAATGTCTCGGCATCGACGAAGCCGAGGGCGATTGCCTCTTCCTTCAGGGTCGTACCGTTTTTATGCGCGGTCTTTGCGACCTTGGTGGCGTTGTCGTAGCCGATCTCGGGGGCCAGCGCGGTGACCAGCATCAGCGACTCGCGCATCAGCTTCTCGATCCGGTCCGCGTCAGCCTTGAGGCCATCCACCAGATTGTCGGTAAAGGCCGAAGCCGCATCGCCCAAGAGTTGCATAGATTGCAACACGTTATAGGCCATCATCGGCTTGTAGACGTTAAGCTCGAAATGCCCCTGCGATCCGGCGAAGCCCACGGCGGCATCATTGCCCATGACATGGGCGCAGACCTGCGTCAGCGCCTCGCATTGGGTCGGGTTCACCTTGCCCGGCATGATCGAAGAGCCGGGCTCGTTCTCGGGCAGGATCAATTCGCCCAGACCGCAGCGCGGGCCGGAGCCCAAAAGGCGGATGTCATTCGCAATTTTGAACAGCGAGGCCGACACGGTCTTCAGCGCGCCGGAGATCTCGACCATCGCGTCATGGGCGGCCAGCGCTTCAAACTTGTTGGGCGCTGTGACGAAGGGCAGGCCGGTGATCTCGGCCATGTTATGCGCAACGGTCTCGGCCCAGCCTTGCTTGGTGTTCAGCCCGGTGCCCACGGCGGTGCCGCCCTGTGCCAGCTCATAGATACGGCCAAGCGAGTCGCGCACGCGGGCGATGCCCATGGCGACCTGATGGGTATAGCCCGAGAATTCCTGAGACAGAGTCAGCGGTGTCGCGTCCTGCGTATGGGTGCGGCCGATTTTGATGATGCCGTCGAATTCCTCGACCTTCTTCTGCAACGCGCCGTGCAGCTTCTCCAGCCCCGGCAGCAGCACGTCACGCGCCGTCATCGCGGTGGCGATATGCATGGCGGTGGGGAAAGTGTCGTTCGAGGACTGGCCCATGTTGCAGTGATCGTTGGGGTGCACCGGATCTTTCGAGCCGATGGTGCCGCCCATGAGTTCAATTGCGCGGTTGGCGATGACCTCATTGGCGTTCATGTTCGACTGGGTGCCGGAACCGGTCTGCCAGACCACCAGCGGGAAGTTATCGTCGAACTTGCCCTCGAAGACCTCACCGGCAGCTTGAATGATTGCCTTACCGCGTTCCTCGTCCAGCGAGCCCTGCGCCACATTCGCCTGCGCGCAGGCCTTCTTGATCACGCCGAGCGCGCGCACGATGGCGATGGGCTGCTTTTCCCAGCCAATCGGGAAGTTCATGATCGAACGCTGGGTCTGCGCGCCCCAGTATTTATCGGCGGGGACTTCGAGCGGACCAAAGCTGTCGGTTTCGGTGCGGGTATCGGCCATTCTGCGGCTCCTGCTGTGACTTATCGTTGTCCAGCGGTGTACCTGCGCCTTACGCGCTGCGCAATGCGGGGATGGCGCTAACTGCCATTCCGGCGCTACTTCCGAAAGGAATCGAGCGAGACGATCTCGGCATCTTTGACCGGCTCTTCTGCGACTTCCAACTCTGCCTCATTCGTCTGGTCGAGCGTGGCCTCGTCTTCCGCCACGTCTTCCTCTTCGGTCTCTTGCTGTTCGAACCGCAGGCCAAACTCAACCGAAGGGTCCACGAAGGTGCGGATCGCGTCGTAAGGAATATAAAGCGGCTCCGGCGCATCGCCGAAGTTCAACGTGATGGCGAAACCGTCTTCACCCACATCGAGGCCGTCGTACCAATGCTGCATCACCACGGTCATCTCATCGGGATAGCGGTCCGACAGCCAATCGGCCAATTCCGCATCCGGATGCGAGGTGTCGAAGGTGATGAAGAAATGGTGATTCCCCGGCAGTCCCTTGTCCGATACGTCTTGCAAGACCCTGCGGATCAGGCCCCGCATGGCTTCGTGCATCAGGTTGCCGTAATCAATGCTGCGGCTCATTCTTCTCTCCGGTCCGGGCGATGGGCAGGGGTAAGCATACCCCATTCAGGGGCGAGTGAAAGGGGGTCCCGCGCTAAATCGCGTGAAGGATCAGCGCCAGCGTGGCGAGCAGAACCATCGTGAGGACAAAACCACGCTTGAGGGTCAGCATCAGCACGGCAGCCAAGAGCGTGAGCGCGGCGGCCATGGGGTTGAAACTGTCCCAAACGGGCAGGGGCAGGGCGAGCGGGCCATCAGCGCCCACCCGATCAAACAGCACATGCAGCGCAAACCAAACCGAGAGATTGGCGATGACCCCCACTACAGCCGACGTGATCGCCCGCAGCGCGCCTGCGATGCGCGGCTGTTCAGAAAGCGCCTCAAGATACGGGCCAGCAAGGAAAATCCACAGAAAACAGGGCGTGAAAGTGACCCAAAGCGCCAGCAGCCCGGCAGCCATCGCCCCCGCGGGGCCGCTTTGCGCAAATCCCGCCAGCATCCCGACGAATTGCGTCACGAGGATCAGTGGGCCGGGGGTCGTCTCAGCCAGGCCAAGCGCGTCGATCATCTGATCGGTCTCGATCCAGCCGAAATCCTGCACCACGGTCTGGGTCATATAGGCCAGCACCGCATAGGCCCCGCCGAAGGTCACCACGGCCAGTTTGGAAAAGAACAGCCCCAGTTGCAGCAGAAAGTCGTCGCCGATGAAGGCAAGGAACAGAAGCGGCGCGGCCCAGAGACCACCCCAGATGAGCAGGGTGCGCAGGCTATGCGCAGGCGGCAGGTTGGCGGCTTCGGTCTCGGGCGTCGGGCTTCGGGTCAGCATCCCAATGGCCCCGGCCACCAGAATGATCAGCGGAAACGGCAGACCCAGCACGAAGAGCGCGATGAAAGACCCAAAGGCCAGCGCCCAGCCGAGCCGCCCATGAAGCGCCTTTAAAGAAACCTTCAGAAGCGCTTGGAATACCACGATAATGACAGCGGCCTTGATGCCCAGGAAGGCCGTTTGCACCAAGGGCATCTGCCCATACCACGCATAAAGCAGCGCAAGTGCCGCAATGAAGACCGCACCCGGCACGACGAAAAGCAACCCTCCCAACAGCCCGCCCGCGACGCCGCGCAGGCGCCAGCCTGCATAGGTCGCCAGCTGCATCGCCTCCGGTCCGGGCAACAGCATACAGAGCGAAAGGGCCCGCAGGTAGGTCTGCTCGCTCAGCCACGGGCGATGCTCGACCAGCTCGCGGTGCATCACGGCGATTTGGGCTGCGGGGCCGCCGAAGGACATCAACCCAATCCGGCCGAACACGCGAAACATATCGGGCCAACTAGGTGGGGTCATCGGGGCCATCCTGCGTCATCAAAGCCACCACGGCTTCGCTGCGTCACGGATAGGGACAGAGGAAAGCGCGGTCAAGTTAATGCAAGAGCGCCTTCTAACGGGTATGAAACGGAAGGAAAAAGTGCAGGTTTCTGTTGCCAGGTACCTGCGAACCCCGCCTTAAGCTGCAAGGCCTAAGGACTTAAGATTTCAGTCGCTGAAACCGCTTACGCGGCCATCGCAACTGGAGCACGATTGTCATTTGCAATTGTACAGTTTGAACCGATAACGGTGGTATCTCACCGAGACAAAGCAACCCCTTTAGACGTTCGTCGATCCTATTTCGGCCCCATGATCCCCAAATGAAGGATGTTTGGTGGAGCCGCCGGGTACCGCCCCCTTATGGCCACCAAAAATATTACTTATTGACCTGCATCCTCTATAAATAAGCTCCTCAAGCATCAGTAGATTGAACTTTTTCTACCTCGCACCCGACCCAAAGTCTACTCGAACCACTTTAGGTAAAAATCCCGTTGGCGGGGAGAAGGGGGCGAAACGTAGAGGCCGTGCCGTCGATCAGCGCGGGCTGAGCGGAGCCTTCGCATAGCGAAGCGAAGCCCGCGCGGGTTAGCTAGCAATTTTGGTTCGTTATCGACCGGCGACATGCATTTTTCCCCAATTTCGCCTCACCCGCAGTGGTGGTCGTTAGCAACGATACTAGAAGAGCGGCAGGATCAAGTGGCGCGGTTCCGGAACAAAACGTCAAGATAGGGTGGTCGGCGCGTCTTTAATGAGCGGCTGGAGAAATTCGCATATGTCCACTTGGATGCAGTTGAGAATGACGCACATCTCGACGACATCTAAGCGACGCTCACCAAGCTCATATTTTGCAACGAAAGAAGGAGGCTTGTTGAGCATTTTTGCCAGCGCAGCTTGAGAGAGGTTAGCCTCACGCCTCACATTGATCAGCTGCCGTCTGAAAAGTTCATATGTGCTGCTATAGACTGCGCCTGCCACTGTTTGCTCCGAATCCTCTGGACAAATCGCAGTACGCTGTTTAGTCGGCACTCCCAAAATAGGAGTGAACGCATGTCGTCAGATTTTGAATTGACTAATCTGCCAATACTAAGGCCTAAGACGGTTTTACCTTTTATCTTGGTTTGGTACGGTTGGCTGTCGGAAAGCCAAGGCGCCCTTGCGAAAGAGCTGAACCTAATTGTTGTCGTCCCATTGGATGATCCGATTCACGATCAGGTGTATGTACGTCTATCTCACATCGGAAGACGCTATTTTAGGAAACGTATTTGCGGTCCACGCAGGCTTGAGGCTGGATATGCGCTTGCTTCTCTATACCGTGAACTCGGCCACCTCAGCACAGAGAAATGCTATATTTACAAAGGGGTGCCTTTAGGGTCTAAGGCTGACCATCCGGACCTACAAACTAACCGTGACCGTCATTTTAGCCTCAAGGAAGGCTATTAAGCTTTTGAAACACTCTGATTTTTCTGAGATGAGAGTTTTTTAGATTTCGAGTGCTGCAGGTGCGAAGTTCAAAATTTGTTGAGGAAATTTAATGCGAGATGTTTTCCATATTCAATATCGAGGCGGCGATGCAGAAGGCCACGATATTCCCGCGCGACATCTTGCGGCATCACTCGAAGGACTGGACAAAATTGTCGTCCGATTCTTATGGGCGATAGAAACACAGAACTCGGCTGTCCGTTCACCTTCGACTGAAACGGCGAGCCTCAACCTATTAGCGCCGACATCTGGCTGCGTCGATATTTCTCTTTTTGCAGGCGTAGCACAAAGCCTCATGCCGTTCATCGGGAGCATGCAGGATTCAGTCCGAAACAAACTTAGCGAGCACATTATCAGCTACACCATGTTAAGGTGGGGTGGACGAAAAGTGGAAGCCGACAGTCACCTGAGCAAAGCCTTGGATATAATAGAAAAACAGAATGAATTGATTGCTGAGGATCGGAAGCATGAGCGGGAAACTCAAGCAGAAGATCGCCAGCGTGAGCGAGCTCATGTCGAGGCCGTTCTGCGGACGCAGGTAGAAACACATAAGGCAGACGCGGCAAAAGCAGCGCGACCTGTGGGCGTCTCCTGCCGCAATATGATCATAGCGAGCGGCGATGCCTCGACCGAGATTGATGAAGCGACTGCAGACGCAGTGAGAGCTAAAGAGGAGCTTGTAGTGAGTGATGTTATGGAGATTACTGTGCGGGTTGACGGTATTGAGTTGAGCTCACGAACCCTCAAAGTGTTCGATCCAACTGATCCAGGAAAACGCGTTCGAGTTCATATCTCAGACCCTGCCTTTGATCCATTGAGACCGGGAGATAACGCCTATGAAACTGCCGTTCAAAAAAGAGGGACTATCCGTTTAATCGGTAAAGCTACGCAAAGATCTGATGGTACATTGAAATCATTCTACGCCATTGGCGCAGAGGCTTTGTAAGCACGTAAGAGAATTGTCAGCTTTCTATGTAGAGTGCCGGTCTTTTTCCCCGTTGATACTGCTCTGACGCGCCTCTCGGCAAAAAGAGGATATAAATACTCCTTGTCGCCTCCATCCCTGAATGGTGCTCAGTCGACGCCTTCAATGAATGCTTTAACGAAATATTCTATTTTCTCAATCACGCGGTCCGCGATGCTACGACGTTCCCGCAATGAAGGGCGCTTCTCCATAATTTTCTGACATCGTCACTCATGGGGGCTTTCTTAGTAAATAGGTATCTCCCAATGACCTTTTCCAAACCTATTTGTTGGAGGCCTTCACCTTTATTCAGATTTGTAATGACTTCCTGCTTCCTAGCTTGCCAATAGCTATCAAACTCCTCACCAACATCGGCGCTCAACGGGATGTCGGGGAAGTGTTGCGAGATAAGCCGCTCAATGAGCTCCTTTTGATGAGTAAGGTGAGCAAGAAGGGAGAGTTTCGAACTTGATATTTGTGCGGATAATTAATATACGCATAGTAAATAATCTCAAATCTGAGTGAAGTCATGTCTGCTTCCGAATTGAAATGGGCGACGGAGCAGAGGTTCCAGTTAATTGAGTACCAAGCTTTCTGGCTTGGCAGCTTAAACCGTATCGATCTGACCTCACATTTCGGCATCTCGGCACCTCAGGCTTCAAAGGATATAGCAGCTTACCAGTCTCGATACCCGCGAAACATACAATACGATCACGGCGAAAAACGGTACGTTGTTACAGAAGAGTTTGCTCCTCGCTTCATGGAGTTGAAACCAGATGTATTCCTTAATGATTTATTGAGAGAGGTTGATATTAGTCAGTATCCTGCACGGCTTCCGACTGAAGTTGTCCCAATTCCGAAGCGGCTGATTGATCCGTTGGTACTGCAAGCCCTGACCCAGTGCATTGCCCACAGTCAGTCTGTGGAAATTCTTTATCATTCGATGAGCCCCAGCAAACCTGATGCTATTTGGCGCCGCATCACTCCCCACAGCTTTGTAACTGATGGGCTTCGCTGGTACACGAGGGCCTACTGTCACCTTGACCAGAAATTCAAAGACTTCCTGCTATCACGGTGTCTGAAATCCCGAGAGCCTGACGCACCTAGAGCATCGGTTCATGACGATACCTATTGGAACGAGTCTTTCGAGGTCCACCTTGTACCCAACCTTGCACTATCTTCCGCACAGAAGAAAGTGGTAGCAAAGGACTATGGCATGACCGATATGAAGCTGACCGTGTCTACTCGAAAAGCCATGTTGTACTACTTTAAGAAGCGTTTGCGTTTGGACGTAGCGCATCTGATGGACGAACCGGTCGAATGCCCTTTAAATATCGAGAACAAAGCGGCTTTCGATGCTGCCATCGAGGAAGCAACGAAATGACGGCGTCCAATTTCGAATTCCTTAAAGATTACTGGCCCGAGGTCGCTGTACTCGGTGAAAGGGCAGAAAGCTATGTGATGCTGGATGCTAGAAGCGCTATTTTCAATCTTCGGCTTCTGGCAGAGAATCTTGTGAAAGATATTTATCACTCACTTAATCTACCGAAACCAGACCGATCCACTCAGCTCGACCTTCTTAGCAACAGTGCCTTCACAGCCATTGTGCCGAAAGTCGTTCTGAATAAGCTGCATGCCATCAGAAAGTTCGGCAACAAAGCAGCGCACGGCGATGACGTTTCCAGGAATGACGCCCTTTGGCTACTAAACGAAGCCCACGATCTGAGTAAATGGGCTATGGTTAACTACCGTAAGGTTGACCACAAAACGCTACCAGCTTTTCAACAAATAAAATTGCAAAGTGCTAGTACGGTACAGCAGCCACTCACACACCAAGAGAAGCAGACCCTCCATAAGCTAGCCGCGCAAGAAGAAAAGATCACTGCGCTCCCTGGAGATGTTGAAAAAACTCGCGAGCAAGCTCAAACTGCTGAGAGAAAAGCTGATGAACTCACAGAACTCCTCCGATCTGCTCAGCAGACTGCCGACATTCTCGAGTTTAACGAGGCGACGACACGGTCGCGCATCATCGACAACCTGATCGCGGCTTCCGGTTGGAGCGTAGCAACTGGCGAAGCTTCGACGAGGGAAGTCGTGAAGGAAATGGAGGTCGGCGGCCAGCCTACAACGTCAGGCAAGGGCTACGTTGATTATGTCCTGCTGGACGCGGACGGTGCGCCACTGGCCGTCATTGAGGCAAAGAAAACTTCCGTCGAACCGGAGCTCGGCCGCAAGCAAGCAATGCTGTACGCCGATGCGCTGGAGAAGCAGTTTGGTCAGCGACCGGTGGTTTTCTACACCAACGGATACGATATTTGGATGTGGGACGACGCGGCTGGGTACCCACCGCGAAAGGTGTTTGGCTACTATTCTAAGGACAGCCTTCAATATCTCGTGAAGTTCCAACGCAAAAGCCGTAAGGATCTGAAGTTGTTGGTCCCCCAAGAGCGCATCGTCGACCGTCTCTATCAAATCGAAGCGATCAAACGCGTATCCGAGCGATTTGCCGACAAACATCGCAAGGCGCTGATCGTACAAGCAACAGGCACCGGCAAAACACGTGTGGCCATTGCTCTCGTCGAGCTACTGATCCGTGCCGGATGGGCAAAGCGTGTGCTCTTCCTTTGCGACCGGAAGGAACTTCGAAAGCAGGCGAAGAATGCCTTCACGGACTACCTCGACTCAGAACCAATACGGGTGGTTAACTCGCGCGTCACCGGAAATGCGACCGAGCGGATCTTCATTTCCACCTATCCGGCGATGCTCAAGGTCTACCAATCCTTCGATGTGGGATTCTTCGACCTGATCATCGCGGACGAGTCTCACCGTAGCATCTACAACATTTATGGCGACCTCTTTCACTATTTCGACAGCCTCCAAGTCGGGTTGACAGCGACGCCTGTCAACTTCGTAACGCGATCGACCTTTGGTCTTTTTAACTGCGAGGGTAAGCTACCGACCTTCAACTACGACCTAGAAGATGCGGTAGGTGAGAAACATCTTGTTCCTTTCGAAGTGATCGACCACACCACGCAATTCCTGCGGGAAGGCATCACGCTCGATGGGCTAAGCCAAACCCAGATCGAAGAACTAGAGGCGCAGGGCGAAGACCCGAATTCCTATGACTACTCCTCGGAACAGATCGATCAGGCGATTTACAATCGCGACACCAACCGCGTGATCATTCGTAATCTGATGGAGAACGGCATCAGGGATGCGAACGACCAGACCATCGGTAAGACTATTGTCTTCGCGCGTAATCACGAGCATGCCATACTGTTATGCAAGCTGTTCGATAAGATGTATCCGCAATATGGCGGTAAGTTCTGCCAGGTGATCGATAACTATGACCCGCGCGCAGAAAGCCTTATCGACGACTTCAAAGGAACAGGGACCAACAGCGAACTCACTATCGCCATTTCAGTGGACATGCTGGATACCGGCATCGATGTGCCCGAGATCGTGAACCTAGTTTTTGCCAAACCGGTGCGCTCGCCGGTCAAATTCTGGCAGATGGTTGGACGCGGCACACGGCTTCGTTCTGATCTGTTCGGCCCTGGAAAGCATAAGACCGTCTTCCGGATATTTGATCACTGGGCAAATTTCAAACGCTTCGAAGAGGGATACAAACCTACCGAGCCTCAGGTTTCGAAATCGCTGCTTCAACAGCTTTTTGAACAACGCATCTTGCTCGCAGAGACCGCGCTCCAGAAAAGCGAGATTGCCGTTTTCGATCACGTTGTCCAGCTGATTGCTGCCGACATCAATGCACTTGACGAAAACACCGTGGCCGTCCGCGAGAAATGGCGGGAGAAGCGCTCAACAGCGTCAATTGAAAGTCTAAAGGGGTTCGATCCTGGTACCGTGTCGGTATTGCGACAGGCCATCGCCCCGCTCATGCAATGGCGTGATATCAGGGGCAAGGCAGAGGCGCATGCGTTCGATCTGCTCGTCTGCAAGGCCCAGATCGCGGTTCTGCGTCAGTCTGCAGCAGTCGCCGATCTTAAGATTGATTTCCTCGACCGGGTGGGTTCGCTCCAAATGCATCTCAACCCGGTCCGTGAGAAAGCCGAAGTCATCAAAGAAGCGAAGTCGGATGCTTTTTGGAAGGATGTGACGGTGCTTGACCTGGAAGCCGTGCGCGAACCACTGCGCAGCATCATGATCTACCGCGACCGAAAAAAGTCTGGCGGCAATGGCCCGAAGATCATTGATGTCACCGAAGATGCTTCCCTGGTACAGTCCTCACGCCGCAGTGCGTCTCTCAAGACGGTAGACATGGCAGCCTATGAGCAACTCGTTGAGGCGGAACTGAAGAAGCACTTCGAGACCAATCAAACGTTGAAGAAAATCCGCGCCGGTGAACCGGTGGCGCCAGAAGACCTGAACGCCATCATTTCGCTGGTCCTGACTCAAAACCCTGATGTCAGCCGCGATGCGCTTGAAGAGTTTTTTGCGTCCACGATGCTGCCGCTCGACATCACCATCCGCAAGATGGTCGGTCTGGACGAACAGGCCGTGAAGGACAAGTTCTCGACCTTCGTGCTGAGCCATCCAGAGCTAACTGCTAAGCAAACGCGCTTTCTGGCGCTGCTGCAGAACCACATCATCAAATTCGGCTTCATCACCATCGACCGTCTCTATGACCAGCCTTTCACGGTAGTTGATGCCGATGGTCCCGAGGGCATATTTGACAAGGCTGACGACATCGATCAGCTGATGAGGATCGTCAATTTCTTCGCTCCGGCGCCCAAAGGCGATGGCGGAGCCCAAATGTCCCAAGGAAAACTGCACTGATGGTAACCGGTGAACTGAAAAAGAAGATCGATGCGCTTTGGACCGAGTTCTGGACCGGCGGCATCACTAATCCGTTAACGGTGATCGAGCAGATCACCTTCTTGATCTTCGTGCGCTTGCTGGACGTTAACGAGGCCCGCGACGAGAACCGATTGAAGCGCGGCCGCGTGGAATTCAAGCGCCGTTTCAACGGCGATGAACAAGAACTCCGCTGGTCGCAATTCCGGCACTTGGGTGCCGATGAAATGCTGCCCCTGGTGCGCGACCAAGTCTTCCCACATTTCCGCAAGGCGTCCGTCGGAACCACCTTCGCCGAATTCATGAAGGATGCGCAGCTGATGATCCAAAAGCCTAGCCTTCTGGTGAAGGCGGTAAACATGATCAACGACCTTCCGCTTACGTCTGGTGACACCAAAGGCGACCTCTACGAATATCTGCTGGGCAAACTGACCACTGCAGGCATCAACGGCCAATTCCGGACGCCGCGCCACATCATCCGCCTGATGGTGGATATGCTGGAGCCTAAACCCACAGATGTGATTTCCGACCCGTCATGCGGCACCGGCGGCTTCCTGGTCGAGACAATGAACTACCTTCTCGAGAACCACACCTCGCCCGAGGCGGTCATGGAGGAAAAAGATCCGGACACCGGCAAAACCGAAAAGACCTTCACCGGCGACCTGCTCGAGGACCATTGGAACCATATCAGCAACGACATGTTCTATGGCTTCGATTTCGACGCCACTATGCTGCGCATCGCTGCCATGAACATGATGCTGCACGGCGTCGACAATCCCGACATCCATTACCAGGACACGCTGAGCAACAGCTTTCCAGAGCGGTTTCCTAAATCCGCCAGTGAAGGCTTTGACATTGTTCTCGCAAATCCACCCTTCAAAGGCTCGCTCGATTTCGAGGATGTGCATGCTGGGCTTCTGCGGCAGGTGAAGACGAAGAAGACGGAACTCCTGTTTTTGGTGCTGATCCTGCGCATGCTGAAAACTGGCGGGCGCTCGGCAACCATTGTGCCCGATGGCGTGCTGTTCGGCTCTTCCACCGCTCATGTGGCGCTCCGCAAGCTGCTGGTCGATCACAACCAGCTGGAGGCGATGATCTCGCTGCCATCGGGTGTGTTCAAGCCCTATGCGGGTGTGTCCACCGGCATACTCGTCTTCACCAAGGGCGGGCGTACTGATGATGTCTTCTTCTACGATGTGGAGGCGGACGGTTACTCGTTGGACGACAAGCGCGATCCGATCGATGCCAATGACCTGCCGGATTGCATCAAGGCTTGGACCGCCCGCGACCCGAAGCGCGACACGGACCGCAAGCAGAAGGCCTTCTTCGTTCCGGCCGATGACATTCGCGAGGCGAATTACGATCTTTCACTCTCCAAATACAAAGAGCGCATCTACGAGGAGCAGGAATACGACCCGCCGAAGGTCATCTTGAAGCAGATGAAGACCCTGAATGACGACATCAGCAAAGACCTCGCAGACCTTGAGGGGATGCTGGGATGACGACGGCGATACCCCTTGGCGAGGTTGTCGATGTCTCGTCCGGGCAACCAGCTCCTAAGCCCGATGAGTTCTCTAGCTCTGGAGAGCCCTTCATTCGTGCCGGTAGTCTCGAAAGACTGATCGCCGGCACAGGAGAAGAAAATTGCGAGCGGATCAGCGAAGAAACCGCGCGGAAAAAAAGGCTTAGGCTATATCCGGAGAATACGATTCTTTTCGCAAAGAGCGGTATGTCCGCCAAACTTGGCCGTGTCTACAAGCTTAAGCGACCTGCTTATGTCGTGAGCCACCTAGCAGCACTGGCGCCAATTGGAAAATACGACCCCAACTATCTTTCGTACTGGCTAAAAAAGAACCCACCATCACATCTGATCAAAGATGATGCTTACCCATCTATTCGCACCACGGAGATTGCGAGCCTCGCAGTTCCAAACATAGCACTTGAAGAACAACGCCGGATTGCGGCGATCCTCGACAAGGCCGACACCATCCGCCGTAAACGTCAGCAGGCCCTCGCCCTCGCCGACGATTTTCTCAAGTCGGTGTTTTTGGAAATGTTCGGTGATCCTCAAACAAACCCGAAACAACTGCCACAAGAGGAGCTTGGCGAGTTATTGGAAAGGATCGATAGCGGTCATAGCCCCAAATGCGAATCCAGGCCAGCTGCAGAGGACGAAATCGGAATTTTGAAAGTGAGCTCTATCTCATCCACTCACTTCAAACCCGAAGAAAACAAGGCCGTTTTCGAAGGGTATCCTATTGATGAGCGCAACCTCGTTCATAGTAGAGATCTTCTCTTCTCCAGAAAGAACACTTACCAGTTAGTAGGCGCGTCCGCGATTGTTGAGAACGTACATGGAAAACTGGCGCTGCCCGACTTGATATTTAGGCTCGTACCAAGACCGGATCGTAAAATTGAAATTCCGTATCTGTGGATGCTCTTGACCCAAGACTCAATCAGAGAGCGCTTGAGAAAAGTAGCCGGTGGATCGGCTGCGTCGATGCCAAACATTGGAAAAGAAAGACTTAGGTCTGTCCTGCTCCCAATCGCCAAACCGGAGGACCAAGTCCAGTTTACTAAATACTTCTCTAAGAGAATTTCATTGAAGAAAAAGCTTCAGGAAAATCTGACAGTAACGGAAGACCTCTTCGCCTCCCTCTCACAACGCGCTTTCCGGGGGGAGCTATGAGCGATCTGAAACTCTTCCGGATTGGCGGCACGGATGTCTGCGAGGTGCATGGCACGTCGCTGGCGCTGGAAAAATCGCTGCAGACGCTGATCGAGCAGAACCTGGAGACCTTTCTGGGAGTCCGCTTTCTGGCGTCGGAATTTTCAACGGGTCGCGACCATGGCGGGCGGATGGACACGCTTGGCATCGATGAAAATTCCTGCCCGGTCATCATCGAATACAAACGTTCCTCCAACATGAACGTCATCAATCAGGGCCTGTTCTATCTCGACTGGCTGGTGACCCACCGCGGCGATTTCGAGATGCTGGTCTTGAAGAAGTTCGGCGAGAAGGCTGCGCAGTCCGTCGAGTGGTCATCGCCGCGCCTTATCTGCATCGCCGGCGACTTCTCCCGCTATGACGAGCACGCCATCAAGCAGATGAACCGCAACATCGAACTTATCCGATACATGAAGTTCGATGAAGACCTGCTGCTGCTGGAACAGGTCAACGCAGCCTCTGCTCCGCTGATCGGCGTGATCGCGACGGATAAAGTTGATGGCGGCACGGACGGCGGGCAAAAGCAGAAATACACCACGGTCTCGCAATATCTCGACAAGGCGGACGGTGAGTTGCGCGCCCTCTTCGATACAGTGAAGGAGCATCTCGAAGGGTTGGGGGATGACGTGCAGTTCAAGGTGCTGCGCTTCTATTTCGCTTTCAAGCGGATCAAGAATTTCGCCTGCGTCGAGATCAAGACCCAGGAGCGCAAGCTGATCGTCCACGTCAAGGTCGACCCCGACACAATCACGCTCGAAGAGGGATTTACCCGCGACGTGCGCAGCATCGGCCATTTTGGCACCGGCGATCTGGAAATTACCATGCGCTCCATCGAGGACTTCGAGAAGGCGAAGCCGCTGTTCGAGCGCAGCTATGAGAATGCGTGAGGCGGTGTGATGGCTGAGCTTCACACTCTCACCCTGCCGGGCCCGATGCTGAAACGCTGGTTCTGGCTCTATGTATGGCGGATCGATACGCCTAAGCGAGAGCGCCTCTACGTGGGGCGCATCGGGGAAAACAGCAGCCCTTATGCGACCGCGCCGTACACCCGCATGGGGCAAAATCTCGGATTTAAGAAATCATCCAACAGCCTTCGCCGTTTTCTTACCGAGCAAGGCATTTCACCGGAGCAATGCGCCCAGTCCGATTTGGTATCCTATGGTCCTATATTTTCCGAGATCGGGAAGACAGAGGAGGAGGATTACGGCGAGCAAATGGAGCCGCACAAGCCTGTTCGCGACCGGACGGCAGCGCTGGAACGGGATCTGCGCGACGCATTGGCCGATGCTGCCTATTCAGTTCTTGAAGTGGTGCGCGGCAAAGCGAAATTCGATCCGAAAATCTGGGCGGCGGTGCTGGGGGCATTTCCAGCGAACTTCCCGAAACTGAAGGGAGTCTCTGTCGATGGGTGACCTGTTACCCGAAGACCGCCAAGTCTGGGTTCGCGCATTCTACGGCTTCAACCCTGAGGAGGCCGGTTATATCGGCTTCACTCATAAATCTCAGCGTGAAGACATGCTGACCAAGATGAACGGCGGGGACCTTGTCCTCATCTACGGTGCCGTCGACTCTCTCACTGATGCCGATCTGCAGAGGCAGGCCCTTGGCTTCATGGAAGTCGAACTTGAGCGATGCAATGATGTTGGTCGGCAGAATGACGCTTCGAGGAGTTGGAAGCTCAATCATGGCTTTCAGGAAAGGTGGACTTACGGCCTGAAGGTTGTCCGTGCATGGCGCACCACCAACCGGGTCCACATCAAGACTATCGCGCCGAAGGCTTACGAAAGCAAGAAACGGTTTGAGAGAACGACCAAGGCTGTCTTGCTTGAACCCGACGAGAAGCGCAGGGCGCTCAGCCACTATGTCCGGCAGGTGAACGTCTATGGCGAACCGCCAATCGCGGCGAATGAACTCGCCAGTGGCTACATGAATGAAGTGCTCAAGCCGTCCAAAGGTGTTCCTCCAAGTTTTGGGGACCGCAATTCCAAGCACGAAGACGGTGAGAACTACCTCTACCTTATGAAATTGTCAGCCAATGCGGATTCGTTGCTTGGGAAAACCGGCCCCCATGTCGGTGACGCCTTGGTGAAGATCGGCAGATCAAATGATCCGATCCGCCGGTTAGAAGAGGTGAATAGCGGGTTTCCTGAGCGTGCGGTTTGCCGATGGAAACTCGCGTACAGCCAATCCTTTGAAAACGGCGAAACCGCCCATAATCATGAATGTGAGTTGAAAGAACGCTTTGCCAGAGAGTTTACCTCTCAGGCGGGGGAATTCTACACAGGTGGATGGTCTGCGATGGAGCGCGCGTTCCAAACCTTTTGTTGTTCCAAAATGCCCAAAATTCTCGCCGCGGCCGGGAAGGCAAAGGGAGTGAAGTAAGAAATGAGAGTGTCATGCGACTAAGCCGGATCGAAATTGAAAACTTCAAGGGTGTTGGGGCTAAGCAGGTCATCGAGCTGCGGCCAATCACGCTGCTGTTTGGCCCGAATAGCGCGGGCAAAAGCACGATCCTTCAAGCGTTACACTATGTTCGCGAAATCTTGGAGAGGAAGAACCCTGATCCGGATCAAACGATTGCTGGAGGCCTGATCGATCTTGGCGGTTTCAAGAACCTGATCCACAATCATGATCTTTCGAAATCGATGAAGATAAAGATGGTTATTGATTTGTCTGAAGACCAAGGGAGTGACCGCCTGCCAATCAATAACGGCAATTCGGTCGACGATCCGGAGTTTGAGAACCTGCGCATCCGCTATATAATCGGCGAAAACACCGATCTAAAGGAATACGCCGTCGTCCGAGAGATCGGGGTCTCTTTTGAGGTTCAGTGGAGCGACCTGATCAATGCGCCTTATGTTTCGAATCTAATTATCGATATGGACGGCGGAAACATCGCCAAGATCAAATCCCCACCGCAACCCGGTCAAGCTCAACTTACAGAGTTCAACTTCCAGCATCCGCTGTTGCAAGAGTATGTGGACACAGATGACGGGGCGTATCAAGAACCTGATAGCAGCGATCTACTCGGTACGAAGTTGGGTATCGAAATTTGGGAACTTTCCCGGGATATGGCCCGATCTGCGGAATTGAAAGATGTTAGTGAGTATCGCGTTGCTGCTGCATCCGTGATCGGTGCTCTGCCGGATATTGACAAACCTTGGAATCTGGAACTGCGTGATCCAGAACCGAAGAAGCTGGAACTGGAAGGCAATACGCCACGGGTTCGCGGTCTATCTGCTTTGCTTGACGAATTGATGCTAGGACCATTACGAATAGTGCGTGACTATCTCTCAGAGATGACCTACATCGGTCCGCTCAGGGACATCCCGGCCAGGGCTTTCCGGCCACAAGTTTCGCCCGATGAGGGGCGTTGGGCACAGGGCCTTGCGGCATGGGACCTTCTCTATTCAGACACGAAGGGTAAATTACTTAGCGAGGTGAATGCCTGGCTGAGCGGTGAGGATGGTCTGGGGACGAGTTACGAGATTGCGAAGTCAGAGTATCTGGAAATACCGGTCTCGAGCCGGATCGACCAGTTGTTTAAACGCGGCATTAGCGAAGACGACCTCGGAGAACTGCAGGAGGAGTTCCAGAAACTGGGCTCGCGCACCGAAATCGTTTTGCGTGACGGGATGAAAGGCATTGATGTTGCACCAAACGATGTGGGCGTTGGCATCTCTCAGATGATCCCAGTCATCGTCGCGTGCCTTCGCGACAAGGATGGCATTTTGGCAATTGAGCAGCCCGAACTTCACGTACATCCGGCAATTCAAGTCGGGGTCGGCGACCTTTTCATTCAGTCTGTTATGCCTAGCGAACAGTCTTTCGGTCCAGGAAAAACGCTGCTGGTCGAGACCCATAGCGAACATATCATGCTGAGGCTCCTACGTCGGGTGCGGGAGACCACCGATGGAGGACTGCCGCCGGGAGCGATTGCAGTCAAACCAAATGATCTCTCGGTGATCTACGTCGAGAACACACCGGTCGAGATCCGCTTTCGGCAACTTCGAGTTGATAATGACGGTGATTTTACCGATCGGTGGCCGAACGGGTTCTTTGCCGAACGCGCTGAGGAACTCTTTTGATGCTGTGGGAGTATGCGGTCGAGCCGGAAGCGATCGGATCAGATTGGAAGACCTTTAAGGACCTAATTGACCGCTTCGGATCAGACAAGGGCAGGCTAATCTCTCGATTTCCCAGCAAATGGGAAAAGAAAGTAATTCAGGCCGCAAAGGCCGCCGGTGTACCAGATGTGCGAATGTTGAGTATCGTCGAGCGTCTCCATAGTGAAAAATACAAGCTTGCAGATTTTTGCCGAGGTTACGATCATGCGTCGGATTGGATCAGCAACGCCGCTCGGGAACATCGAGATCGACCGTTTCAGGCAATGATCTGTGTGTCCGACACTTGCAAATGCGACGAGATACTCTCACCGGACGATTGTTCGGAGGCTGAGCCTCTAATGAGAACAGCCGTTAGCCAAGATGTTAATAGGGTATCAGCCGATATCGCTGCCCCGCTAATTATGCTTGCGGCCGCTGCAAGGGAAATTGATCTCGTAGATCCATATTTCGACTTGCGAGGAACAAATGGCGACTATCTAGGGCCCCTTGAGGCTCTGCTCGGCGGGCTTGCTGCGATACCCGTGTTTCCCAAGACCATGAGAATTCACTTTCGCACGCATGCTTCACGACCAACTTCTCAATTGCTTGCGCAGGACAGTGCAGAGCGTACTGCAGGCTTGATACCGCCTGGACTTACACTTGAGCTTTGCGAATGGGAGCAAATCAAAGGCGGCGAAGACTTGCATGATCGATTCTTTCTTACTGATGTCTGTGGAGCAATAGTTGGCGCGGGTTTCGCAGCAGCCGGAGGTACTGAGACCGCCACAGTTTCACTGCTTGAGTATGCACATGTCCAGCATCTCCGAAGCAGATTTATCGCCGGATCAACTATTTACAAACAGGTAGGTTCTACCGTTCGCCTCCATGCGGACGGAAGCGCTCAGCTCGTTTAGCGCTTAATATTACCTCGAAATTACCTGGATACCGAGATTCTCTTCCAAATGGAGCTCGGCGTGTTGATTGTCACTGAGAACTGACCCCGGTAGGGGGGGTGCGGACGAAAAGTTGGACTATCTGGGATATAGTCCACGTACAGCCACGAAAAACCGAGCTGCTGGGACTTGCAAAGGGAAAAGGTGCAGGTTTCTGTTGCCAGGTACCTGCGAACCCCGCCTTAAGCTGCAAAGCCTAAGGGCTTAGATTTCAGTCGCTGAAACCGCTTACGCGGCCATCGCAACTGGAGCACGATTGTCATTTGCAATTGTACATTTTGTACCGATAACGGTGGTAACTCACCGAGACAAAGCAACTTCTTTAGACGTCCGTCGACCCTAATTCAGCCCCTCAGTTACCCCCAAATGAAGGGTGTGTTGGTGGAGCTGGGGGGAATCGCACCCCCGTCCGGTCCGCTTATTTCAAGCGCCTTTATGTCCATAGTCCTTGCGGACATCACTTATATAGTCCGAAAGCGAGACCAGTTCAAGCCCATAGTCAGCTACTAAGAACGTAATGGATTGCAGCAACAAAATCCTTTGCCTGAAGCGGCCTACGCCCCTTATAGATCTCGCCGTCTCGAACGTCGTATCCTTCATTGAAAAGCGTGTTGTCTAAGAAGTTGCGCACTGCCTCTTTCTGCTTCTGACTAAACTCAATTTTTCCTCTCTCGTAAGTTAGTGGGGCGCCACCGGTCGACTCAGCCTTCAAATCGACAGCTTTAAGCTGCTTTAGAAAAGCATCAAGAATGTGAACATCGGATTTCAGTTGCCTGTTTTCTAAGAAGAGGTCTCGGATGATTGAACGATGCTTGGGGCTGCTAATCGAGGCAAGAACCGCGCTCATCGTCTGGTCCGCTGAAAGGGCATTCCGGGTACTCTGTTTAGGAGATGATAGAGCCCGGTAAACGACCTGAAGTTTCTTAACCAGCGGGTTCAAGCCCGAGCTGTTGTTATAAATTGTTTGGGCGCTTGGCTCACCAAATTGATCTATGCATCTTCGTGCCAGTGCCGAAATGGTGATCTTCTCGCGCGCATCCAACATAGCGTTTCCAACTGCCCACACATTGTGTAGACACCTGAGGCTTCGTGGGTCAGTAGTTTCGAGCTCGGCTGCTGAGTAATAGGCGAACGCTGTCCTATATTCGTTCGTCTCTTGATAGTCATTGTTCTGCATTATGAATGTCTTCCATGCGGCAGGGGGAGGCAGTAAGCGAGAGCAGTTTGATTGAAAGAAAGTGTAAATAGCACTCTCTGGTAACTCACCATTCCGCACGCTAACATATGCGATATGCAGGCTTAATATACTTAACTAGCGGTTTGCCGCGAGGAACCTAGGAGTCCTCATTATCATATACACCAAATAGCAATGCTTGTTTTCCGTAGTGATGAGCAACTTTTTTCCGTAGTTCTGGCATTGTTTTGCAGGACTTGGCTAGGCCCACGACTTCATAACAACGAGAGACGAGTTGTCTAACTCCGTAATTTTCGGTCAGGTTCTGATGCCAGCGCACCCCTGGCGCGGGACGGTTCTCGCGTAGGTACTTAGCCACGTCAGGGTCAAGGGTGTCGTAGATAAGCTCTATGACCAGCTTGCCCCAGTATTTTGGGCGATTGTGCAACGACCCTTTCCAATCGGTTAGTCTGCCAAATTCCTCCCATAGTTCATCTGGAAAGGTTTTCTCCCAAGCGCGAAGTTCTTCAGCAATGAATGCGCGCAACTTGACCTGGAGGGCGTCTTCTTCCCGCTTATATTGATAGCCCGTCGCCTCATCGACAAGCGCGTCAAGCCCGGTTCGTGTGAGACCCGCGGTGAGAACCGCACAGCGAATTGCTATCTCTCGCTGTCTCTCTGTAAGCGGGGCTCCCTCATACAGAGCTTGCACATAGCCGCGGCAGATCAGTTCGAAGTGTTCTGTTGTGATGCCAGAAGCGGGCCATTGTGTCCCAGGTATGGAAAACTTGCGAGTTTCCTTCAGGACCCTTTCTATATCAATATAGGGATTAAGCGCTTTTTGCCCAGCGTAGTCCTTCAGGTTCGCACGGTCTACTTCTGAAATTGCCATAGCTGCTGAACTTGACGCTAAGAGACGGGTTCCGTCCGGCAGTACATAGCAGTCGATTTCAGCACCCCCTAGATCGAGTTGCCCCCGCCATTGAGCAACGGGAAGACTGGGGTCAGAAAATTCTTTGTTCCCTTTGCCGGGACCTTGAGGCTGGTATTTTTCGTCAACGCTAACCAAGGTCCCCGCAACGTCGTCAAGTGCAGCTTCAGTTGGTTCAGTTGTCTTTTCATCTTCGGCCATTGATTATCCCTTTATCTGTCAGCCATTTGGCGACCATGCGGTCAGTTATCCTTTGGGTGAATTCTGTAATGCCAATCTTCGACGCGTTGTGGCGATTGAAGGGCTTCTACACATAGCGATCCGGGTGTTAGTGCTCTTATAGTGAAAAAATCAGTCAATTTCACTTCCTTCACTGTCTGTATAAATGTTACATGGATCTTCCTGTTTAACGGATATGGGATTTAAACCCTTAGTTGCTCCTAATGCAGTCGGGATCGCCTCGCCGACCGCAACCTCAAACTCGTCGATAATCCCTAGCTCGAGCAGGGATTGCTCGCCTGACATCAGGCTGCTGAGTGCTTCCCGCCCTGCAAGCTTTGTCAGAAGATCGGTAAGCTTATTAGCGGCAAATTGGGCATCTTCGACAGAGAGGTGCAGGAATAGCGGCGCCAAGCCATTTTGCTGCGCTATCTGTTCCAGCAAAAGTTGCTTTCTAAATCGAGCGGAAGAGACAGGAACTTGCGGAAAAAATTCAAATGTTTGGGCTGCAAATTCTAGCAGCTCCCAAGACCTAGTTTCTTCAATTACGAAGTTCAGCTCGTCTTCACACATCGAGGTCAACATCGCATGCGATTTCGTTTCAGACGCGGCGGAAAGGTTTCCTTCGTCTTTTAACTTCTTGGAGGCATAAAATCTTTCCAACCGTGCGCCAAGCGACGTGACCTTATCGGACAGTTCGTCCTCTATCTTTCTCAATTGATCGCTGAGAAGCTTTGCCTTCCGAGGGTTTTTTGAAGCGATTTGTCCATCGATCTTCTCGATGATTTTTTCTCTGTCAGCGGTTCGCTCTCTAATGACATACAGAAGATTATTAAACATGGCCGCCTGACCGACTAAAAAATCTGGCCCGGTTAACCAAAAGCGACACTGGGGACAGTTAAAACCATCAGGAACAATAGGGCCGAATACCGGTTTTCCATTGACAGAGTGATCAACTAATCTCCCTGTGCGGCAACTAGATCGGCCAACAGGGCACACCCCATCAATATCGAAACTCCAAAAACCCCGTTCACCAGCTAGCAGCGCTCTCTTACCCGGGGATCCTTCTGATTTGTTGTCAACAAACCGTTCAGACATTTCGGCCAGTGTATCGAAAAAATCGTCCTCGGAAACTGATCTCATCTTATCGTAGGCAAGTTCGAGTTTGTCGCGAACAGCTCCAGGGTTCAGCTTGGTGTAATAGAGCGTCATAATCAGTTGCGCATGACCGGATACGAACTCAGAGATGACATGAATTGGAACACCATTCTCAATAAAGTTAGTAATTCCTGAAACCCTTAGGCTGTGCAAAGTATAGAGGGCATGTGGTTCCGACCTACGACCGGAATTCTTCCAACGAACTAGCTGAATTGAGTAACCGAGCTTATCCAGCCTATCTTGAACGGCTAGGCAAACATGGCCCCAAAATTGAGTTATTTTTGCCCCGGTTATAGGCAGCATCTTGTTGCCATAGTGAGTGGCGTCGCGAAATAGAAAAGTATATTCGGGTTGATTTATGACGGTCGAGTTGACCCTTTGGCTTTTGTCTTCAAGCTGCCCACGTGTTAGCATAACTGGTATCGGGTTGTATTGAATTTGCCATTCTCTCAACAGACCCATTTGCTGCAACAGGCGCTCTTCATTCCATGGAATTTCATACCCTATTTCAAGCTCGTTAGTAGAGTTTTCAGCGGTTTTATTAGTGTTGATGAAGAAGCCCACAAAAGGCTCAGAACCTAGTCGGCTCGGGAACGCTCGAATGCAAGCCATTTCCCGCCCCACCCTAGCCAAAGGGTGTGGGTTTTCTTCGACGTGACCGTCTGCAGTAACTATAAATTCATCAGCTTCTCCTGAATCCAGCAAACAAGCCTGAAGTGTTCTGATAGGAAGGGTTAAGAGCGTCAAAAGGGCCGTTGTAACGACAGGGCACCAAACATCTTCCAATAACCCAGTTTCCTTCGACAAACTGCGTACGTACTGACTCTTAAACGTTTTTGAAAAGCGAAACTCATCCTCAGTAAGCACTTCGATCGCCATCTGGATGATTTCTGAAGGTAAGGGGTCCTTATTACTCTTTCCTCGCCTTGAGGGTCCGGAGGCAAAGCGACTCGCGTCTGCTTCTTGGAACGGATTCACAAAACTGGCACGATCTTCATTGTAGCGTTCAACATTATCAACGTACTCAAAAAACTGATACAGTCCGACTACAGTCTTGTACGAAGGCTCCTGCCCAACATTGCTCTCTAACCAAGAGAAGAAGTTTGGCTCATCCGAATAACTGACTTCAGCTACATGTTTCCGGCGAACATCCAGAGGGTCAAACAGATCAATTGAATAATATTGACAAAATTTGATGAAGTAAGTAATGGAATTTACTTTCGTATCCAGCTTTTTATCCTTTAAGCTGTATACCCAGTTGATGGCCCAATCCTGCCAATGTTTCCATTCTGGGGCGCCGCCCGCGGAAACGTCTGTTAACCACCAGAAATCTGTATCTGTCAATTTCCGCTTAGATACGTAAGCGGCTCTGGATACGGCCGGAGGCAGAAAGTTTGGATCTTCGTGCCTAGCTATATTGGCGATCGCTTCCAGTGTTTTATTGTATAAGCTAGTTCTATTCGCCGGAAGGCATTGTTGAAATGGACTTTCATAGTATGCCTGGCAAAACTTTTCAGTTAGTTGCGAGGCGTTACTCATGCCGACATGATTAAAGAAAGAGGCGGATGCTGCCAAAAGTCGTGTATCTTCCCAGGATGAGAGCGCCCTTTCAACTGCCGCTGCAAGATCGCTCTTTCGCCTGATGGACGGGCTGTAAGGAAACCAACTTAGCTGGCCACGGCGCGTCATCGGTAGTAACACCAAATTTCTGTTCAGCGCGTCGCTCAAAAACTTCCGTATCGCCTGGCCTGATCTAAGCGCAGTGGAGCGGCTCTGAGTTTCTAATTTGGCCTCAACAAGCTGATCAAAGAAGAAACAAACGTCGGAAAGTGACTCTAGCTCTGAGAGCTGATAAATAGCTTTTCGCCTCCAAGAACTGTATAAGCTGCAAACTGAAGTTTTCGATCGGGTGCCTGACACCGGGGCGGCTGTTGCACCAGCCAATTTGTATTTAGCCACTTCACACCGATCAAGGTGACTTTGGTCTCTCCAATGCTTAAACAGCCGCCGCCATGAATCGGGATCTTGCTTGATCCAAACCTTGGTCAAAGAAGTGTTTACATCGACACCGTCAAAATTTCGGACTTCATGAGTGCAATGAGTGAACACCTTATCCATCTATCTTGTCCTTTCCGAAACCAAGATTTTGCTCCGTGAACACTCCTGAAGGATCACTTCTATATCGGCACATCGAGTGACCTTTGACGATGTCGTACTCAATACCGCCCCCGGCTTGGCCGAATTTGGTTTTCATTTCGGCATGCGCTTTCTTCAACGCAGCATTTACCTTAAGTGGAGTCGGCCTCGTGTAGGCCACCTGAGAAGTAATGCTCAAATGATGCATGCATTGTTGAATTATTACAGGTGACAAACCCATGTCCGTGAGGCTTTGCCCGTAATAATGGCGGCAGCCATGAGGGGTGGTGCCATGCTCCGCTTTCGAAACGAGTCCAATCGAATTGACTGCAGCGGAAAATTGCTTGGTCAAAGCTTTTGAAGTCCAAGGCTGGCCGAAATGATCCCGGTCCAATGATACGAAAAGGTAGGGATGGTCGACGTTGTCCGGTAGGACTCGGTCCCGGTATTCTTGAAATAGTCTAAAAAAAAGGCTTTCCCATTTAGGAAGGAAATAGCATTCGCTTCTTTCGTTTGATGCGTCGGTAATCAGTAGGCTCTTCCACCCGACTTGCTGGTTTCCCCTCATCCTTCTACGTGGGATCCGTCCAAACTCCTGCATGAGGTATTCTTGCCGTGTGACAGTAGGGCCCTCGGGCTGTCTGTGAACGCCTCTCTCAGGATGGTAGAGGTATACGATATTTTTTGGAGACCAGACATCCTCTACGAAGAGATGGAATAATTCCGACTTTCTGAGACCTGCACCGGCCATTAGAGCAATCGCCATCATGAGATTAATGTTATACTCACTAGCGATCGTCGGTCGCCCATTTGAATCATAGAACTCAGGGACCGCTCTCTTTCTCTTACAACCAAGCCAGATAAGATCGTTGAGCTTTTTTTCGGGGAATTCGACCGCGCGGTTTGATGCTTGGGTTTGCCCAAAATTATTCGAAGGTGGATACAGTGTACGGTCAGAGTTGGTTGCGCAATGATATAGTAACGATTGGCTTTGCTGGCGCTCCGAATTGCGAGCCTGCCTCGCAGCATTATAGAACGATGTCGCCTTCAATGCGCTGTTTGAATGAAAATCCTCTAACTTTTCAACGAAACATTTTAGATAAGTCCTAGATTGATCGTAAACTTGTCTTGACGCTGGATGCCAATAGAGTCCCGACGGATCATTACCATCTACCGAGATGGTGCCATTGCTGAGAGAGGATAAAAAGCGGTTAATAAGTTGATTAGCTAGAAATGGATCACACGGTTCAGTCTCACCTTGCATTTTATAGTAATCAAAGAACTTGCCAATAGTTCGAGCGGCGGCACCTTTCCAGGAATCACTTCTATTGGCATAGGGGAATTCTGTAAGAAAGCGCCACGCATCAATCAGAACCAGCCCGTCTTCAGGAGGAACTAATATAGCAGGCGTCGGCCGACCCGCTAATCGAGAAGCAGGCATGCTCCGAATAAGATGCAGTCTGAAACCACGGCCCAATACGTCCCCCCACAAACCTGCCTCAGGTAAATGGTAGGTTGGTAGTAAATACGAGTCAAGAACAGATATGGAACACTGCCAAAGGCGTCGTTATCCACAGCTGTGGCGCTTGGTTATTAGATTTAGGTAAATAACTGCGGGTAGCTATAAGCCCCCGGGTCCGAACCGCTTATTACGAGCGCGTTTATGTCCATAGTCCCGAAGGACAGGATTAAAGTAGGGCTGCCATGGGCGAATTGCAAGGGGTGGGACGTGCGAATTTGTTACGTCAAGATAGACGCGTATCTTGTTGTTTTACATGCCCGCCCTAGCGTCGGCCCGCAGCTTCGGCATTCCGCGCCGCACGCGCGGCGAAAACGCTTTGTGCAAGCTGTTGGGTCTCGGCCTCAAGCGCGGTCAGCCCTGCCGTCACCGCCCTGCCGTCATGGGCCTCTGCCGCATCCGCGATCTCTTGATGCAGAGCCACGATCCGCGCGCGATCCCGCGCGGTGAAGGTGATCATATTCATCAGGGGCTGCATCGCCTCGACCGCGCCCGCCAATTGGTAGCTCAGAACCGGATTGCCCGCACCATCGACCAGCGCCCGGTGAAATGCTACGTCGGAAGCGCAGAAGGCCTCATCCGTCAGTCCCGGCTGTGCCTGCCGATGAATCTCCGCGCGCATGGTGGCAAGGTGGTCCGCCGTCCGCCGCTCTGCCGATAGCGGGGCGCAGGCGCGCTCCAATGCAAAGCGGGCCTCGCAGGCGGTCTCAAAGCTCACCGCGTTCATCGACAGAAGCAGAGTCGATGTGGTGATCTGCTGCGCGTAGGCATCCGGAAAGCTCAGCCGGTTAACGAAAGCACCCCCCGTGGCCCCGCGCTGCGTGCGGATCAGCGATTGCGCGGCCAGCCGCTTGAGCGCCTCGCGCACCGTGGGGCGGGAAACCTCGAACTGCTCGGCAAGCTCCGCCTCGGAGGGCAGACGCTGGTCGACGATCAGATGCCCGCCGATGATGGCGTCGCGAATGGCCGTGGCGATCTGAGCCGATAGATCGGCGGGGTTGCTTGGGTCGATTTTCATATGTCTTACAATTAGTGTTTGCGAGGACTTTAATTGTCTGACATTAAATCTACAAGAGCACGCAGGGGAGGGCGGCGATGACCGGGATGGTACGATCAACACTATGGCTGGGGTTTTTCGCCCTGATTCTCGCCGCTTGGTGGATGATGTACAGCATGGCGATGCAGATGGACCTCGATCTGCTGGGCCGCCCCGGGGCCATGGGCGAACGCATGCGGCAGATGGATCCGGGCATGGATATGTATATGCCCATGGCGCGTTTCTTTCCACTGTTCGTGATGTGGGGCGCGATGATGGCGGCGATGATGGTTCCGACCATGGTGCCGACGCTACGCGCCTACGAAGACCTCATGATTTCGGCCAATGGCACGCGCGCGGGCTGGCTGGCGGTGCTTGCGGGCTACCTCGCGGTCTGGCTCCTCTTCGCGGCGGGGATCGCGGGTTTGCAACTGTTGCTGCTGCACGGCGGCGTCATCGACATGCTCGGAATCGCCAAATCGCGTTGGACGGCGGCGGCGTTGCTCTTTGCTGTGGGCCTCTTCCAATTCACCCGCGCCAAGGAGATTTGCCACGGGGTCTGCCACTCTCCGATGATGTATTTCATGGGCCACTGGCGCCCCGGCGCCGCGGGCGGCTTTCGCATGGGGCTGGGCCTCGGCGCCTTTTGCGCGGGCTGCTGCTGGGGCTTTATGCTTCTGGGCTTTGCCGGCGGGGTCATGAACCTTGCTTGGATGGGGCTCGCCACGCTTTTCATGGTCATCGAAAAACTGCCCCAAATCGGGCATTACGTAACAAAACCAATGGGTTTCGCCCTGGTCCTCGGCGCAGGTGTCGTGGCGGGTTGGCCCATGATCACAGGAGGATGATATGCCAAACAGAGAGATGACACCCGCCAATTGGGCGATCAAGGGCGAGCTTTTCCTGAACTGCTCTTGCGATGTCTTCTGCCCCTGCGTGGTCAGCCTTGGCGCGCATCTGCCGACCGAAGGCCACTGCCATGCATGGATGGGCATCGTGATCGACGAAGGCCATTTCGAGGGGGAGGATTTGGCCGGCCTGAACGTCGGGCTGTTGGTCGACATTCCGGGGCGCATGGGCGAGGGAAATTGGAAGGTCGCCGCCTATGTGGACGACCGCGCGAGCGAGGCGGCATATGACGGGTTGCTGCAAATCTTCTCGGGCGCTGCGGGTGGCACCACGGGGCTGTTCACCATGTTGGTAAGCGAGATCATCGGCGCCGAACGCGCCCCGGTCGAAATCATTCGCGACGGCAACCGCCGGGTCATCAACATTGGCCGAAAGATCAACGGCGAGATCGAGATGCTGGCCGGGGCCGAACCGGGGGAGCCGGTGACGATCACCAATTCGAAATACTGGATGGGTCCGAATATCGTGGCTGCGCGTGGCGTAAAATCCAAGGTCCGCGACTATGGCCGGGTCTGGGATTTCGGTGGCAAATCAGCTGAGGTCTGCGCGATCAATTGGCAGGGGGCGCGGTGATCACCCCCACCTATGCCACGGAAATGGCGCGCTATAATGCATGGCAGAACAGTCAGTTGTCGAGCGTCGTTCAGGCTTTGGATGAGGCAACGTTAACACAGGATCGCGGGGCGTTCTTCGGCTCCATCCTCGGCACGCTGAACCATCTTCTGTGGTGCGATCAACTCTGGCTGTCGCGGTTCGACCCTGCCGCGCCAAAACCGGAAGGCAAAGACACCGAGCTTTGCCTCTCAGGCGACGCTTGGGTTTTGGCGCGAGGGCACTGCGATCTTGCCATTTCTCAATGGGCGGCGGGGCTGGAGCAGTCAAGGCTGGATGGGGATTTAACGTGGCATTCCGGCATCTTGCAACGCGATGTTTCCAAGCCAATGGCGGGATGTGTAGTGCACTTCTTCAACCACCAAACCCATCACCGCGGCCAAGTGCACGCCATGCTCACCAGCGCAGGATGTGACGCGCCGGTGACCGATTTCATCTTCATGCCGGAGGAGGTGTGATGGCCGAACTCTCTCCCTCGCGCCGGATCAGGCGTACGCCATTCTCTGACGGGGTCGAGGCGGCGGGTGTGAAAGCCTATACGGTCTACAACCGGATGCTGCTGCCGACCGTCTTTGAAAGTACCGAGGCGGATTATCACCACTTGAAGAAAGCCGTGCAAGTCTGGGACGTGGCTTGCGAAAGACAGGTTGAACTGCGCGGGCCCGATGCTTCCCGACTGATGCAAATGCTGACACCCCGCGACCTGCGCGATGTGGCGCCGGGCCGCTGTGTCTATGTGCCGATCGTGGATGAGACGGGTGGGATGCTTAACGATCCGGTGGCGGTAAAACTGGCCGAGGATCGTTGGTGGATTTCCATCGCAGATAGCGATTTGTTATTGTGGGCCAAGGGGATATGCAACGGTTATCATCTTGATGTTTTGGTCGATGAGCCGGATGTGAACCTGCTGGCGGTGCAGGGGCCGAAGGCCGAAGATCTAATGGAACGCGTCTTTGGCGCGGCGGTGCGGGAGGTGAAGTTCTTCCGCTTCGGAGAGTTCCAGTTTCAAGGCCGCGCCATGAATGTCGCGCGCTCCGGCTACTCCAAACAGGGCGGCTTTGAGATTTATACCGAAGGGGCCGACATCGCGATGCCACTTTGGGAGGCGCTTTTCGAGGCGGGGCGCGATCTGGATGTGCGGGCGGGCTGTCCGAACCTGATTGAGCGGATCGAGGGCGGATTGTTGAGCTATGGCAATGACATGACCGATGACAACACGCCCCACGAATGCGGTCTTGGCAAGCTCTGCGACACGCAGGCGGCGATGGGCTGTATTGGCAGAGATGCGCTGCTGCGGGTGGCGAAAGAGGGGCCGGTGCAACAGATACGTCCCCTAGAGATCGCGGGCGATCCGGTGCCGCTTTGTGATCGTGTCTGGCCCTTGATGGCGGGCGACAAGCGCGTGGGGCAGGTGACCTCGGCGGTTTGGTCCCCTGACTTTGGCGTGAATGTCGCCATCGGAATGGTGCGGATGACCCATTGGGACCCGGGTACGCGCTTGCGGGCGCGTACCCCCGATGGCGAGCGTGACGTAACCGTGCGTGAAAGTTACTGGGCCTGAGGCCCGGTCGATTGAAACCTGAAAAGGAGATGAAAGATGAGCTTTAATGCGCTGATTGTAAACAAGGATGACGAAGGCAAGACCAAGGCCGAGGTCACCCAGATCACCGAAGACCAACTGCCCGAGGCCGAGGTGACGGTCGCGGTCGAATATTCCACCGTGAACTACAAAGACGGGCTTTGCATCGGGCCGGGTGGTGGCTTGGTCCGCAATTATCCGCATGTGCCAGGCATTGATTTCGCCGGCACGGTTGAGACCTCGAATGACGACCGTTACAAGCCCGGCGACAAGGTGGTGTTGACCGGTTGGCGCGTCGGCGAGGCCCATTGGGGCGGCTATGCGCAAAAGGCGCGGGTCAAGGCCGATTGGCTGGTGCCACTGCCCGAAGGGCTGGACACGCGTCAAGCGATGGCCGTGGGCACGGCAGGTTTCACCGCGATGCTGGCCGTCATGGCGCTTGAGGATCACGGCATCAAGAAAGGCCCGGTTCTGGTCACGGGTGCGGCGGGGGGCGTCGGCTCGGTCGCGACCGCGATCCTTGCCAACCTCGGCTATGAAGTGGCGGCGGTCACCGGGCGGCCCGAGACCGAGGATTACCTCAAGAGCCTCGGCGCGGCCCGGATCGTCGCGCGGGACGAGATCAACGAGACGGTGAAGCGCCCCCTTGAGGGCGAGACATGGGGCGGCTGTGTCGATGCTGTGGGCGGCGCGATGCTGGCCCGCGTGCTGGGCCAGATGGAATATGGGGCGAGCGTGGCGGCCGTGGGCCTTGCGGGCGGTGCGGCCCTGCCTGCCACGGTGATCCCCTTCCTGCTGCGCGGCGTGAACCTCTTGGGCATCGACAGCGTCATGCAGCCCTATGACAACCGTCTGCGCGCCTGGGAGCGGGTGGCCAAAGACCTGCCGATGGACAAGCTGGAAGCGATGGTCCAACCCGCTGGGCTCAGCGACCTGCCGCAATTGGGGGCGGACATCCTGAAAGGGCAAGTCAAGGGCCGGGTGGTCGTCGACGTAAACGCTTGATATTGCCTCGGCGCGGGGCGGTGTGGTTAATGGTCCGCGCCGCCCCGATCGCCAGAAGGAGAGCATGATGGCCAGCTACGACGACGACAATATCTTTGCCAAGATTTTGCGCAAAGAGATCCCCAGCTTTAAGGTCTATGAGGACGACAAGACCTATTGCTTTATGGACATCATGCCTCGCGCCGAAGGGCATTGTCTGGTGATCCCCAAGTCGCCCTGCCGCAACATGCTCGACGCCAGCCCCGCACAATTGGCGGATTGTCTGGCGACGGTTCAGAAAGTCGCCAATGCCTGCCTGCGCGCCTTTGGCGCCGATGGCATCACGGTGCAGCAGTTTAACGAGGCTGCGGGCGGGCAAGAGGTCTTTCACCTCCACTACCACATCCTGCCGCGGCATGAGGGCGACAAGCTGCGGCCGCCCGGTGTCCAAGGCGACATGGACCGGATTCGCGAACAGGCCGATGCGATTGCAGCCGCGCTCGGGACAGGGTAGTCCCCCCAAACTTACGTCGCAGCAGATACCGAAACGGTCGTTTTAGCCAAGTTTCCAAGGGGGCTTGGCCGCAATGGCTTGCCCAATGGTCGCAGGCCTCTATCCTGTTGTGCACGGATGAGAAAAACAGAAGGCCGTGTTTTGCGCGGTAATCTGTCATCAAAGAGGGAACAGATTATGAGCGATACCAATTCGCACGGCATCCCCGAGCCTGAGGGCAAGGCGGATGTGATCGATACCGATTATGAGATCGGTCAGGACAATATCGAACGGCAGATCGGGCCGTTCGGGCTGGATATTCACAACCCGGTCTTTCTAATCTCGGGGATCGCGGTCGTGGTCTTCGTGTTCTACACCATCGCATTGCCGGAACAGGCCGCCGCGATCTTCTCGGCCATGTTCAACTTTACCACCAAGAACTTCGACTGGTTCCTGATCGGCTCTGCCGACTTGGTGGTGATCTTTGCACTTTTGCTGATTGTCACGCCCTTTGGCAGTGTCCGCCTTGGCGGCAATGAAGCGGTCGCGGATTATACCTATCTGGGCTGGTTCGCGATGCTTTTCGCGGCGGGCATGGGCATTGGCCTGATGTTCTACGGCGTCTCCGAGCCTTTGACCCATTTCTCGACCTCCATGGGCGAGATCACGACAGAGAACGGCTTGCGCACCGACTGGGCCCCCTTGGGTGCCGCCACGGGTGACGAGGCTGGTTCGCTGCGCCTTGGCATGGCGGCGACGATCTATCACTGGGGCCTGCACCCTTGGGCGATCTATGCCATCGTCGCGCTGGCGCTGGCGTTGTTTACCTATAACAAAGGTCTGCCGCTGACTATCCGTTCGGCCTTTTACCCGGTTCTGGGCGAACGTGTTTGGGGCTGGCCCGGGCATATCATCGACACCATCGCGGTTTTCGCCACGCTCTTTGGTCTGGCGACGTCGCTCGGTCTGGGAGCCACGCAGGCGAACGCGGGTCTGAACGAGCTGTTCGGGATTCCCGTTGGCACCACATCTGAGATCGTTCTGATTTCGCTGATCACCGCCGTGGCGCTGGTTTCGGTGCTGCGCGGTCTTGATGGCGGTGTGAAAGTCCTCAGTGAGGTTAACATGGGTCTGGCAGCACTGCTGGCACTGTTCACCTTGATCGTCGGGCCGACCGTGTTCCTGCTGTCCTTCTTCTGGGACTCGCTGGTTGCTTACATCGAATATCTGCCCGCACTCGCAAACCCGTTTGGCCGTGAAGACGTGAACTTCTCCCAAGGCTGGACGGCGTTCTACTGGGCTTGGTGGATCAGCTGGTCACCCTTCGTCGGCATGTTCATCGCCCGCGTCAGCCGGGGCCGTACCGTGCGCGAATTCATCGTTTGCGTGCTGTTGATCCCATCGCTTGTCTGTGTGCTGTGGATGTCGATCTTTGGTGGCACCGCGATCCATCAGGTGCTGAACGACGGCTACACCGCAGCCCAAGATGCGGGTCTGCCGTTGCAGCTGTTCAAAATGCTCGACGCGCTGCCGCTGGCTTCGATCACCTCCTTCATCGGCATCGTGCTGGTGGTGGTGTTCTTCGTCACCTCGTCCGACTCCGGATCGCTTGTGATCGACACGATCACCGCAGGCGGCAAGGTCGATGCGCCGGTGCCGCAGCGGGTGTTCTGGTGCATCTTCGAGGGTGCCGTGGCCATCGCGCTGTTGATCGGCGGCGGCTTGGCAGCGCTGCAATCCATGGTGATCTCCACCGGTTTGCTGTTCACGCTGCTGCTGCTCTTCATGTGCTTCTGCATCTTCCGCGGTCTGCAGGACGAACGTAAAATCCGCTAACCTGCACAGCCTTTGCAACACGGATGACGGCGGCCCCTCGGGGTCGCCGTTTTGTTTGGGCGCTTGACCTTGGCCGCGCTGCGGTCAACCTTCGCGCCATGCATATTGATTCCGAATGGGTCCGCGCCCAATTTCCCGCCTTCGCCGAGCCGAGCCTTCAGGGGCAGGCTTTCTTTGAGAACGCCGGTGGGTCTTACACCTGCCGCCAAGTGATCGACCGGCTGCATCGCTTCTACACCCAGCGAAAGGTGCAGCCCTACGGCGCCTATGAGGCCAGCCGCCTTGGTGGGGAGGAGATGGACGAGGCCCGCACCCGCATGGCCGCGATCCTTGGCGTGACGCCGGAGGAGCTGAGCTTTGGCCCCTCCACCACGCAGAACACCTATGTGCTGGCGCAGGCTTTCGGCCAGATGATGCAGCCCGGTGAGGCGATCGTCGTGACCAATCAAGACCATGAGGCCAATACCGGCCCGTGGCGCCGGCTGGCCGAGCGGGGGATCGAGATCCGTGAATGGCAAATCGACCCTGACACCGGGCATCTCGATCCGGCAAAGCTCGAAGACCTACTCGACGAGAATGTCCGGCTGGTCTGCTTCCCGCATTGCTCAAACGTGGTGGGCGAGATCAACCCGGTGACCGAGATCACGGCGCTTGCCCATGCCGCCGGGGCTTTCGTCTGCGTCGATGGCGTCTCTTATGCGCCACATGGCTTTGCCGATGTCGGGGTGCTGGGGCCAGATATCTACCTCTTTTCGGCTTACAAGACCTTCGGGCCACATCAGGGTGTCATGGTCATCCGCCGGGCGCTCGCCGAACTGCTGCCGAACCAAGCGCATCACTTCAACGGGGACGTGCTTTACAAACGTTTCACCCCCGCCGGGCCGGATCACGCGCAGATCGCAGCCAGCGCGGGCATGGCGGATTATATCGATGCTTTCCACGCCCACCATATCGGCGGCACTGCCGGGGCCACGGCGCGCGGTGTCGCTGTGCATGACGCGATGCGCGCCCATGAGACGGCTTTGCTGCAACCGCTGTTGGATGCCATGGCGGCGCGCAACTCTGTGCGGGTCATCGGCCCCACCGATGCGGCAACCCGCGCGCCCACGGTCGCATTGGCGCTTGATCGCCCGGGGGTCGAGATGGCGCAGGCATTGGCCGCGCGCGGCATCATGGCAGGGGGTGGCACCTTCTACGCAGGCCGGGCGCTCGGCGCGATGGGGGTGGATGAGGCCAAAGGCGTGCTCCGTCTCAGCTTCACCCATTACACGACGCAGGATGAAATGGACAAACTGTTGAACGCGCTGGATGATCTGCTCTGATCCTTGACCCCGGCGCAGGGGCGCTATGTTTCGGGACAAGTGCAGGAGCAAGACCCCGAACGTGAGCGACAATTCCCCGATTATCATGTGGTTCCGCCGCGATCTGCGGCTGAGCGACCATCCCGCCCTGACGGCGGCCTGCCAGTCGGGCCGCCCGGTGATCCCGCTGTTCATCCACGACGCACAATCGGAAGCTTTGGGCGCGGCGCCGAGGTTCCGCCTCGGGCTGGCCTTGGGCTGTCTTGGGGAGACTTTGGCCGAGAAGGGCAGCCGCCTGATCCTGCGCCGTGGCGATGCGCTTGAGATGCTGCGCGAGGTGATTGAAGCCACCGGCGCGGGGGCAGTCTATTGGAGCCGCCTTTACGATCCCGCCGCGATCGACCGCGACACCAAGGTCAAAGAGACGCTAAAGGACAATGGGGTCGAGGCCTGTAGCTTTGCCGGGCATCTGATGTTCGAGCCTTGGACGGTTGAGACCAAGACCGGCGGCTTTTACAAAGTCTTTACCCCCTATTGGAAGGCGGTCCGGGGCCGCGATGTGGCGGCCCCCTTGGCCACTCCGAGCGACATCCCAGCCCTGCCAAACTGGCCCGAGAGCGCCGCGCTCGACGATTGGCAAATGGACGCCGAGATGCAGCGCGGGCGCGACGTAGTGCGCCCCTATGTGCGTCTGGGGGAGGCCGCGGCACAGGCCCGGCTAGGTTCTTTCATGGCCCATATCGTTGAAGGCTACGACGAAAGCCGCGACATGTCGGGCGAAGATGGCACCTCGGCCCTGTCGGAAAACCTGTCATTGGGTGAGATCAGCCCGGCCCAGTGCTGGCACGCGGGCCAGCGGGCGATGCAAGAGGGCAAGCGCGGGGCTGAGACCTTCCTCAAGGAACTCGCATGGCGCGAGTTTGCCTATCACCTGATGTATCACACGCCGCGCATCCTTGACCAAAACTGGCGCAAGGAATGGCAGGCTTTCCCATGGAACGAGGACGAGCGCCGCGCCGAGGTGCTGGCGTGGAAACAGGGGCGCACCGGGGTGCCATTCGTCGATGCGGCCATGCGCGAGTTGCAGGTCACGGGGCGCATGCACAACCGGGGCCGCATGATCGTAGCGAGCTATCTGACGAAACATTTGATGTGCCACTGGCGGATCGGGCAAAAGTGGTTCGAAGAACACCTGATCGACTGGGACCCGGCCAATAATGCGATGGGCTGGCAATGGGCCGCAGGCTCTGGCCCCGATGCGACGCCGTTCTTTCGCATTTTCAACCCCGAGACCCAGCTTGATCGGTTCGACAAGGGGCGCGACTACACCCGCCGTTGGATCGCCGAGGGCCGCGCGAAACCGAGTGACGAGGCGCTGGCCTATTTCGACGCGGTCCCACGCCGCTGGGGCCTAAGCCCAGAGGATGATTACCCCGATCCGATCGTCGATCTGTCAGAGGGGCGGGAACGAGCGCTCGACGCCTATCGCAACCGCAACTTTTAACTTTTTGCGAAACAGCAGCCTGCGGTTACAGTAGGCGTCAAGAACAAGAACGGAACCGAGGTATGAAGCTTACGACCACCGAGGGGCAGAAAGGTCTGCCGCGCTATTTTCCGCAGGTCTTCGCCATGGCGCAGGAAATGCAGCATGGGCGGGTGGACTTTGTCCTGCCTGATGGCCGCGTGTTCCGCGCCGAAGGGGCCAAGCCCGGCCCGGTGGCGGAACTGCACATCCATAACGATGACCTTTTCGCACGGTTGATCCGCGAGGGCGATCTGGGCTTTTGCGACGCCTATCTGGACGAGTGGTGGTCGACGCCGGACCTGCAAGCCTTCATGGATTTGGTCCATGCGGGGAATGAGACGATCTATGATGGTTTCCCCGGCCAAGGGCTGCTGCGTCAGTTCGAAAAGTTCCGCTTCTGGCTTCAGCGCAACAACCGCAAACAGGCCAAGCGCAACATCAGCTATCACTACGATCTCGGCAATGCGTTCTACAGCCTCTGGCTGGATGACACGATGACCTATTCTTCGGCCATTTTCGAGGGCGACGCTCAGCAATCGCTTGAGGCCGCGCAGCGGGCGAAATACAAGTCCATGGTCGATCAGATGGGTGTGGAGCCCGGCGATCATGTCTTGGAAATCGGCTGCGGCTGGGGCGGTTTTGCGGAATATGCCGCCGCCGAACGCGGGCTGAAAGTGACCGCGCTGACCATCAGCCAAGAGCAGTTCAACTACGCGCAAGAACGCATTGCCAAGGCGGGCCTCTCGGACCGCGTGACCTTCAAACTGCAAGATTACCGCGACGAGACCGAAAGCTATGATGGCATCGCCAGCATCGAGATGTTCGAGGCGGTGGGCGAGAAATACTGGCCGGTCTATTTCGACACGCTGCACCAACGTCTGAAACCGGGCCGCGCCGCGACCTTGCAGATCATCACCGTCGCCGACCGCCGTTGGGAGGTCTACAAACGCGGAGTGGATTTCATCCAAAAATACATCTTCCCCGGCGGCATGTTGCCCAGCCCCACGATCCTGCGGGAGCAGGTAGAGCGGGCAGGGCTGGTGGTCGACCGGTCGATCGAATTTGGCAAAAGCTATGACATCACCCTGCGCCGTTGGCATGAGACCTTTAACGAGAAATGGGATCAGATCACCGCGCTTGGCTTTGACGAACGCTTTCGCCGGATGTGGAATTTTTACCTCACTTCCTGTGCCGCGACATTTGACAGTGGCAATTGCGACGTGACGCAGATTACGGTACGGCGACCTGTGTGACCGCCCCTGCGGTCCGCCCCCGCAAGGAGCCGAAAAATGCCGACTGGTGCACGACTTATGGCGGCGATCTCACTCGCCGTGCTGGCCTTTGTCCTGTCGGGCATGGTGGTGCCACTGATGCCGGAAAGCACGGATTTCGGGTATTTCCTGCCGCTTAACGTGGTGCTTGGCCTCATCGTGGGCTGGCGCGTGATGGGCCGGCGCGCGGGCCGGGGCATCGTGGCTGCGATCAACAACGGTTTCGCCGGTGTCTTTGTGCTGATGCTCTGGGCGATCTTCTTGCAGGCGGCGAATGAAATGGTCCGGCTGGCGCTGCGCAACCGCTATGACGATCCCTTCGAGGCCATCGTCGCTGTGTTTCAGATCGGCGCGGAATTCGGCCTGATGATCGCCACCGTGCCCATCGGCGTGGCGCTTGTCGTCGGCGGCATGATCGCAGGGCTTTTGACAGAATTTGCTTATAACCGTTGGCCCTGATCCCCATGCGACATCTCTTTATCTATGGCACCCTCCGGCATCTGCCGCTGTTGGAAATCGTGCTTGGCCGCTCCGCCGAGGCGATTGACCTCAGCCCCGCCAATCTGTCCGGCTACCAAGTCTCTGCCGCCGCCGAAGGCCCGTTTCCCACGATTGAGACGCGCGATGGCGCGCAGGCCGAGGGCTTGCTGGTGTGGGGGCTGAGCGCGGATGATTTCGCGCGGCTCGACTTTTACGAAGGCGCGTTCGACTATGACCTTGTGCCGGTGACACTGGTAGACGGGCAGGGGGCCGAGGTCTATCTGCCCCAGCCCGGGCGCTGGACCGCGCAGGGGCCATGGTCCTTGCCTGAATGGGAGAGGGATTGGGCCGCGCTTTCCTGCCACGCCGCGCGCGAAGTGATGAGCTATATGGGCAAGCGCCCGCGGGCCGAGGTCGATGCGATGTTTCCGATGATCCGCCGCCGGGCCCATCAGCAGGTGTTGGCGACACAGGGCATGCATGATCCGCTGGCGCTCGATGGCAAGGTCGAAGTGACCGACCGCCGCCGCGTTTACGCGAACTTCTTCGCCCTTGATGAAATCTCGCTGCGACATGAGACCTTTGACGGCAGCATGTCGGCGCAGATCGACCGCGCGGTTTTTGTCAGCGCGGATGCAGCTTTGGTGCTGCCCTATGACCCGCTGCGCGACCGCGTGCTGCTGGTTGAGCAAATCCGCATGGGGCCGCTGGCGCGGGGTGATCATACCTGCTGGCAGTTGGAACCCATCGCGGGCCATATCGACCCCGGCGAAACGCCGCAGGCCGCCGCCCGGCGCGAAGCGCGTGAGGAGGCGGGGATCACCTTGGGCGCCTTGGAGCCGGTCGGAAACGTCTATGCCTCACCCGGGAATGCGACGGAGTTCTTTCACGTTTTCGTGGGATTGGCAGATTTGCCGGATCATATCATCGGCACCGGCGGTTTGGCTGCGGAGGGCGAGGATATCCGGTCGCATTTGATGTCATTCGATGATCTGATGGCCTTGGCCGATGCGCAGGCGCTGGCCAATGCGCCATTGGTGGCAAGCGCCTATTGGCTCGCCCGCCACCGCGAACGCTTGAGGTCCGAAGGCGCGACAGCTAAACCGGACGGAACATGAACTGGGGGCAAACATGCAGGTTGCTAAAGATCTGGCCGAGGCCATTGGAAACACACCGCTGATCCGGCTGCGCGGCGCGAGCGAAGAGACCGGCTGCGAAATCTTGGGCAAGGCGGAGTTCATGAACCCCGGCCAGTCGGTCAAGGACCGCGCGGCGCTGTTCATCATCCGCGACGCCATCGCACGGGGTGAGTTGAAGCCCGGCGGCACCATTGTTGAAGGCACCGCAGGCAACACCGGCATCGGGCTTGCGCTGGTGGGCGCGTCGATGGGGTTCAAGACCGTCATTGTCATCCCTGAGACCCAGTCGCAGGAAAAGAAAGACATGCTGCGCCTGGCCGGTGCCGAACTGGTGCAAGTGCCCGCCGCACCGTATAAGAACCCCAATAACTTCGTCCGCTATTCCGAACGTTTGGCCAAGGAATTGGCCAAGACCACGCCCGAGGGGGTGATCTGGGCCAACCAGTTCGACAATACCGCCAACCGGCAAGCACATATCGAAACCACTGGACCCGAGATTTGGGAACAGACCGGCGGCAAGGTCGATGGCTTTTGCTGCGCGGTCGGCTCGGGCGGGACGCTCGTTGGTGTGGCCATGGCGCTGCAACCCAAGGGCGTCAAAATCGCACTGGCCGATCCCGATGGCGCGGCGCTGCATAGCTACTATACCGAGGGCGAGTTGAAATCCGAAGGCAGCTCCATAGCCGAAGGCATCGGGCAGGGGCGGATCACTGCGAACCTCGAAGGGTTCAAGCCCGACTATTCCTATAATATCTCCGACGAAGAGGCCCTGCCGGTCGTCTTTGACCTGCTGGAGAATGAGGGGCTCTGCCTTGGTGCCTCCTCGGGCGTCAATGTCGCCGGGGCCATGCGTCTGGCGAAAGAGATGGGGCCGGGCCATACCATCGTGACCGTCTTGTGCGACTTCGGCACGCGCTATCAATCCAAGCTCTTTAACCCCGAGTTCCTGCGCGAAAAGGGGCTGCCGACGCCCGGTTGGCTTGATGCCGCACCGCAATCCATCCCAGGTGTTTTCGAGGATACATGACCCAAATGCTCCGCTTCGCCCTCGGCCTTACCGCGTTGCTGGTCTGGCTGACCGGCGCTGCTGTCGCACAGGAACCGGTTCTGCCGGATTTCGACCAATGGGAAACCGTCGCCTCTTCGGCTGAAGAGGCGATTGACGCGCCCGATACCACCGAAACCATGCTGGAGGTGCAGCGCGCCCGGCTGGTGGATTACCGCGCCGAGTTCGATGCGGCGCGCAACCTGAATGCGGCGCGGATCAGCGCGCTGCGCGAACAATTGGCCGCGCTTGGCACCCCGCCGGAGGGCGAGGGGGCCGAGCCGGAATCCCCCGAAGTCGCCGCCAACCGTGAAGAGTTGAACCGACAGCTCAACACACTGCTGACCCCGGTCCAGCGGGCCGAAGCGGCATATCTGCGCGCCGATGCGCTGATCGGGCAGATCGACGTGGCCCTGCGCGAACGCCAGACCGAGCAGTTGATGGAGGTGGTGCCCACGCCGCTTAACCCCGTCCATTGGCGCACCGCGATAGACGATCTGGCGACAGCGGCGGGTGAGATCGCCGCCGAAGCGCCTGACGATGCCGATACGGCACGGCGCAGCCTGCGTTCCTCTCTCCCTGCGGTTCTGGCCCTCACCATTCTGGGCTTGGTGCTGATCTTCCGTGGCCACCATTGGTCGACCGCGATCGTGGGGCGGCTCCAGCAGTTCGGCGCGCGCGGCTTTGGCATCTGGCGCTTTGTCGTGTCTCTTTTGCGGATCATCCTGCCCACGGTCGGTCTGGTCTTGCTGGCCATGGCCGTCTTGGCAACCGATTGGCTTGGCCCGCGCGGCTCGACCCTTGTGCAGCTTATCCCGGTGATCGGCGGCGCAATGCTGGGCGTTCGCTGGGTCGCCGAACGGGTGTTCTCGCGCGATGAGGACGAGGCCTTGATCCTGCTGCCCGCGGCTGAGCGCAAAGCGGTTCGTTTCTACGTCAGCATCATCACCGTCACCGTCATCATTGGCGCCATCATCACAGCCATTTTCGACGGCCAGCAACCGGCAGAAACCACCGAGGCCGTGCTGCGCCTGCCGGTGATGCTGCTGAGCGCCTTTGCCCTGTTCCGCATCGGGAAAATTCTGCGCGGTTACAGCGATCCGCTGGCGGAAGACGTTTCCGCCGCCGAAGAGCCGCGGACCTCGACCCTGAACCGCGTCGTGCGTGGGCTGGGCTTGGGCGCGATGATCGTGGCCGTGGTCGCGCCCCTCTTGCTGATCAGCGGCTATTACAACGCCGCCGTCTCGCTGCTGCCGCCCTATGTCACCACGCTGGTGCTTCTGGGGCTGGTGATGACGCTGCAACGCTTCTTGGCCGATGTTTACGGCGCGATGACCGGGCAGGGGGTGCAGGCACGCGACGCGCTGATGCCCGTCTTCTTTGGCTTGATCCTGCTGCTGCTGTCGCTGCCTGTGATGGCGCTGGCATGGGGCGCGCGGGTCACTGACCTGACTGAGCTTTGGGCGCTGTTCAGCCGCGGCTTCGCCTTTGGTGAGACGCGGATCCGTCCCACGGATTTCCTCTCCTTCGCCGTGATCTTCGTGATTGGCTATGCCGTCACCCGTCTGATCCAAGGGGCACTCCGCAGCAACGTCCTGCCCAAGACGCGGATGGACATCGGCGGGCAGAACGCCATCGTCTCGGGGATCGGCTATGTCGGGATTTTCCTCGCCGCGCTGCTCGCCATCACCGGGGCAGGGATCGACCTTTCTGCGCTGGCCTATGTCGCCGGTGCGCTGTCGGTCGGTATTGGTTTTGGCCTACAAAACGTGGTGTCGAACTTCGTCTCGGGCATCATCCTGTTGATCGAACGTCCGATCTCCGAGGGGGATTGGATCGAGGTGGGTGGTCAGATGGGCTATGTGCGTGACATCTCGGTGCGCTCCACAAGGATCGAAACCTTCGACCGCACTGATGTCATCGTGCCCAACGCCGATCTGATCAGCGGCACGGTCACCAACTACACCCGCGGCAATACCGTGGGCCGCCTCATCGTACCCGTGGGCGTGGCTTACGGCACCGACACCAAACGGATCGAAGGCATCCTGCAAGAGATCGCCGAGGCGCAGCCCATCGTGCTGACCAACCCGCCGCCCGCGGTCTTGTTCTTGAACTTCGGGGCCGATGCGCTGGAATTCGAGGTGCGCTGCTACCTGCGGGATGTGAACTGGATGATGAAGGTCAAGAACGACATCAACCACGCCATCGCCGCGCGTTTCAAAGAGGAAGGAATCGAAATTCCCTTTGCCCAACGCGACCTATGGCTGCGCAACCCTGAGACGTTGAAGGCCGAAGCAGCACCGAAAATAGAAGATGACGCAAAGCCGGAGCCGCAGGCATGACGGGCGAGCTGTACCGGACCGAGACCTACCTGCGCGACGCCCCGGCCCGCGTGGCGGCCCATACGCCCGAAGGTGGGGTGATCTTGGACAATTCCCTGTTCTACCCCACGGGCGGCGGCCAGCCGGGCGACAGCGGGTGGCTGACCTGGGACAAGCAAGAGCTTACCATCGCGACCACGGTGCGCGACCGAGACAGCGGCGGCATCGCGCTGGTCCCGGCAGAGCCGCGTCCCTTGCCGCCGGTGGGCGCATTCGTGAAACAGGAACTCGATTGGGACCGCCGCCACAAGCACATGCGGGTTCATACGGCGCTGCACCTTCTGTCGGTCGTGATCCCGCATCCCGTGACGGGGGGGCAGATTTCGGCCACCCACGGGCGGCTTGATTTCAACATGCCCGACGCGCCGCAGGACCGCGAGGAACTGGAGGAGGCGCTGAACCACTTCGTCTCCCTCGATGCGCGGGTGAGCGAGGACTGGATCACCGAAGCCGAATTGGACGCCGCGCCTGAACTCATCAAAACCATGTCCGTCGCCCCGCCGCGCGGACGGGGGGACATTCGCCTAATCCGCATCGGAGGGGCGCCGGACCCCATCGATCTGCAACCCTGCGGCGGCACCCATGTCGCCCGCACCGGCGAGATCGGCGGGCTTCGCCTTGGAAAGATTCAGAAAAAGGGCCGTTTGAACCGCCGGGTCTATGTTCATCTGGGCGGTTAAATAAATTTATCCTCTCTGGGGGGAATTCGCTCTTGCAACTCACTGCCCCCCCAAGCTAAACCCCGCCTCAACGGAGCGGTGGCCGAGTGGTCGAAGGCGCACGCCTGGAAAGTGTGTAGGCGGGAGACCGTCTCCAGGGTTCGAATCCCTGTCGCTCCGCCATTTTCCCTTTTTTGCAGAAAGAAGTTGTTGCCCATCGGGCCATGCGGCTCCGCCTGCAAGAAAAAAGCCCGGCACCTTTCGGGCCGGGCCTCTCGGGTCTACCTAAGACAATTTAGCGAGAGTCGTTGCCCGCGCCATAACCACCATAGGCGAAACCTTCGCCCAAGCTGCTCACGGGGCCGCTGGTCGAGAAGGTGGCGACCGGCGCACTCTCGTCCGAGAATGTTTCCAAGCGCAGGTCAGCGGCGCGCTCATTAGGGCGGGCTTCACCGGCATCCGCGGCATGGACGACATCAGCCGTTAGGGACGTGTCCAAGCGCAGGTCTTCGTAGCGCGTCGATTGGCCTGCGAAGCTCGCGGTGGCGATCAGAGTGGCGGCGGCGGTTGCGATAAAGAGTTTCATTGTTCTAGTCCTTTCAGGTTTGGGAAAGGGCGTCGGCTTTCTCGCTCTGGGGAGAGGCGGGGAGGTCGGGAGGCCCGTTCGATACAATGATATTAAGGCGCGGCGAGGGGCGGTTACAAAGCAACTCGGATCACGGCCCAGTGTTAGAGCGAGACCCGGCGCGATCAGATCGTAACAAATTGCCATAGCCTCATAAGATACTGTTCTTAATGGGTTATCCCTGCGCCGCGGGCCGGGGCCCATGACGCTAGTCGGCCCCGCGAAAAGCGTTCAAGACCTGTTACACAGTCGTCGCAGAAACGTGTGTGCCGCCACCGCAGGCAAACCTCTTTGGCCCGTGTGAAATGTTTCAATCCTACTGGTCGACTGAGAGGCACAAAAAAAGCCCGAAGCGGATATTCTCCGCTCCGGGCTACTTGATGTGGCCGAAAGAAAACTCAGCCGATGGGTTCGTAAAGCACCACGCGGGTGTTCATCGGCACGCGGTCATAAAGCTCGGCCATCTGATCGTTCACCAGACGGGCACAGCCGTTCGAGACGCGTTTGCCCAATGTGCTGGGGTCATTGGTGCCATGGATGCGCAAGAAGGTATCGCCGCGCTCTTCGGTAAAGAGATAGAGGGCACGCGACCCCAGCGGATTGTCCAAACCGCCTTCCATACCATCGGCATATTTCTTGTATTTCTCCGGTTCGCGGTCAATCATACCTGGGGTCGGGGTCCAGCTCGGCCATTCCTTCTTGGCACCAACGTAAAACTCGCCGGATTCATAAAGACCGGGGCGGCCCACGCCCACGGTATAGCGCCACGCCATATTGTCGGGCAGTGTCCAGTAGAGCGCGAAATTGTCGGGATCGACGTGGATTTCATAGGGCGGCGCGCCTGCCGCGATTGGCACTTTGCGCGGCATCATCTCTGGCGGCACGTCATAGCTCGGCATTTCCTTGGGCGGATGCGCCAAAGCAGGTGTGACAAGGCCACCGCCGAAGGCGGCACCGCTGGCGGCTACACCGGTGATGAAATGTCGTCTCTTCATTGCGTCGTTCCCCTATTCTTCAATCTCGTGTTGAAAGAGAAACCGTTTCAGCGCCTTGCCGTTCCATCGCGCGGGCCGGATCACAAACTGTTGTAGCCAAGCGGCAGCGTGTCAAACCGACAGCCTGTCGATCACGCCCTGCGCCCAACGGTCGGCGGATTGGCCAAAGCAATCGTGCAGGGAATCCACCGCCGTCACACTGCCGAGCGCCAGCCGCCCCAGCAGGCAAAGGCGGGGCACGGGCCGTCCGTCACGGGCGCGCAGCGTCCCGTCAGGCGCGGTCGCGGCGGCCAGATCGGATGACTGCGAGGAGAGCAAACCTTGGGAGATGAGATCAGGCAGGGGCGGTGCTGCGATGCCCGAGAGGTTCGGCGCAGGCAGCACCGCATCGACTATGACCGACACCTCCGCCGCGTGCCCCTCCGCCTGCAATGTCCAGCCTTGCGCGCTATTCGTGATCTCTGGATTGGTGGCGAAGGACAGGTCGACCAGCCCTGCGTCGATCAGAGCCAAAAGCTCCCGGGCGGAGGCGAGGGGCGGGCCGTAGGAATATCGTTTCAGCCCCTCATCGAAGTCTATCAGCCGCTTGGCCGTCTGGGGCGACGCCTTGCCCGGGTTGAAGGCCGCGCGCCATGCGTCCTGCCATTTGCGCCAAACCTGCCCGAGCGTGTAGCCAATACTCGACGCGACCTCTCCGGCGGCCAGTTCTATCCCATGGCGCAGCGCCTTCATTGGGGGCAACTGGTCCTGCGCGCCGGGGTCTGACCATTCCACCTCCAACCAGTTCGCGATTTCCGCCGCCCGCACATTGTGAGGCGCGAGGATACGCGCGACCACGGGTAGGAGGGCGTCAGAGATCAGCAAAGGCGCCGCTTCAGGTGCCGCACTGACCGCAGCCGTGGCGGCCTTTGAGAAACCTGCGGTCTCTTCCGATGTGGGATTGAACAGCGCGTCGAAAGCGGCAGCCTGTGGCTTGGGGAAGGGGGGTTGCCCGTTGAGCGAGAAGGGCAGAATGCGGCAGGGCTCCCGGCCCGAGGCATGATAGCCCGCCGCGTCGAAGCGCCCGCCCTGTGCCATGGTCAGACCACGCAACACGTCATAGGTCGAGAGCCCCAAGCCCCGGATCGCGACGTGCTTGCCCCGCCATGCCGCCGCCCTCGCGCGCAGATCTGCCGCCGGATAGGCCTGCGCGACCTCCGCCTCGCGCCGCGCCGCGTGCTCTTCCCAATCGGCCCACTGCGCGTCCGGCTCGACAGGGGGCTGCCCGAGGGTGAGGAGCACTTCGTCATATAGGGCCTCCGACCCGCTTTCCGATTGCACACGCCAACCCGCCCCCTCGGGCGAGATGCGGGCCACAGCGGCGGGGATCACCCTGCAAGTCACGCCAGTTTTCGTAAAACCCCGGGCAAAAAGATCGTCCCGCCGCGCCATAAGGTAGCGGCCCATTTCGGCGCGGGAGGGGAAACTGTCGGGATCTACGGCGCGGTCTTGCCACTCCGCGAAATGTCCGACCCGCGACCCCTTCGGCGGGCGGATCGCGATATCTCGGTTTGGGATGTTAAGCAGACAATAGGTGGGCTCCGAGGGGGCGAAGTTCGGACCCGCGCCGGGATGGGGGCCGGGTTCATAAATGTCGATCTCTATCCGCCCTTCGGTCCTAGTAAGCCGTTGCGACAGAGCCTCCAACGCGCCAAGGCCGCGCGGCCCGAAACCGATCACCGCAATGCGCGCCGCTTCTATCTGCATCTCTCTCCCCGGCATGTGTTTGGCGCGACCGTAGAGCCGTACCACGGCCAGCGAAAGCCCACCGGCGACAAAATCGGGCAACAAAAAAGGCACCCGAAGGCGCCCTTAACAATTCACTCATCCCGCCCGAGAGGCTGCGATCAGCCGCCCCAGCTGCGCACTGTGCCGCAGTCCATATGGGTGAAGTTGGAGCCGGAGTAGCGCCCGACACCGCCACCGCGACAAGCCATCGCCGCGCGGGCCACCTGATGCACCGAGCGCGAGGCGAGGCGCAGGTCAGCGGCCTGACCTTTGAGGTGCAGCGAATTCTTGGCCACACCGCTGGAACGGGAGCGCAGCATCGCGTTGGTTTTCGGGCTGCGGTAGCCGGAGAGGAGCATATAGGGCTCGTTCACATCCAGCAGATTATGCGACGCGGCCATGATGTCGATGGTGCGCAGGTCCATGTTGATGACATCGTCGGTCCGCCAGTCGCGCATGAAGTGATTGATTTCGGCAAAGGCGTCTTTGATATAGTGGCCTTCGATCCAATAGATCATGTCCAACCGCTCACCGGTGCGGCCCGAATACATGCGGATGCGGCGAATGTCGCCTGCGCCCCGTAGAAAGCCTGCCGCGTTCGAGAAGGTGGGAGCTGCTGCAACGGTGGTTGCTGCGAATGCGCCGAGAAGGGCGCGCCGGGTCATCCCCGAGGAGCTTTTGCCTGTCATGTGTCTCTGTCCCGTCGTCTGCCTAAGTTACCCAAGATGTTACATGGGCCATTCATCTCATCCCCAGATGCAACATTGTTATTGCATAGCGGGAAAACCTGACCAAGGGCTGAATCGGAATGGTTCCCGAGTGGTTCGAATTTAGGCAAATTTTTGCGCAATGAGGTTAAAAAACCCAATGTTTGCAGGGGCAACCGATGCGCAATCCGCACAGGCCATCACGCGTTTTTCCTGCGAACGGAAATTTGAATGGACTTGCGCGTAGTATTATTGGCAAACCGGGCAGGCAATAGGGTCGCGCGGCGGCAATGGTATATTCACGGGGTACGACATGGGTTTTAGCGCGACTTTTTCACGGCAACTGTCCAAATTTATCGCAGGGTTTGCCCTATTGATTTCGGCACTGGTCCTTGCCGCGCCTGCCACGGCGCAGGTCACCGCTTTCAAACAAGCCGTCGCCGAAGCTGCTGCCCAAGACGATGATATCGCCGCCTTCTATCGTGAGAACGATTATACCGCCATCTGGACAGGGGCCGCCGAAGAGCACCGCGCGCGCCGGTCGGAACTGATGCGGGCGATCACCACGGCAGATGATCATGGCCTGCCGGTCACGCGCTACAACCCCGATGCGGTGTTGGAGATGCTGCGCACAGCCAAGACCCCGCGTGATCGCGGATTCGCCGAGGTGGAGTTGAGCCGCGTGTTCCTGCGCTATGCCCGCGACGTGCAGACCGGCGTACTGATCCCCAAACGGATCATCAGCCAGATCGTGCGCGAAATTCCGTACCGTGACCGGAAGACCTATCTGCAAGACCTGCCCAAATCCACGCCCGCCGCTTATTTCCGCGCCCTGCCGCCGCGCAGCCTTGAGTATAATGCGCTGCTGAAAGAGAAGATCGCGATGGAAAAGCTGCTCTCCCAGGGCGGCTGGGGCCCCTCGGTGCCTGCGGGTAAACTCGAGCCGGGCGATACCGGGAATGACGTGATTGCCCTGCGCAACCGCCTGATCGCCATGGGCTTTCTGGAACGGTCCAATGCCGTGGGCTATGACGCCAGCCTGACCGAAGCCGTGCGCCAGTTCCAAGAGGCCCACGGGCTGAACACCGATGGCGTTGCCGGTCCGGCCACGATGAAACAGATCAACATCGGCGTTGAGCAGCGGCTGCAATCGGTCATGGTCTCACTTGAGCGTGAGCGTTGGTTCAACACCGACCGCGGCAAACGCCATATCCTTGTGAACATCCCCGATTTCTCGGCCAAGATCATCGACGATGGCAAGATCACCTTCCAAACCCGCTCGGTCGTGGGGGCCGCGCGCGAGGACCGTCCGACGCCCGAATTCTCGGACGTGATGGAGCATATGGTGGTCAACCCCAGCTGGTATGTGCCGCGGTCGATCGTCACTGGGGAATACCTGCCGCAGCTCAAGCGCAACCCCTATGCGGTCAACCATATCGAGATTACCGACAGCCGGGGCCGCAAGGTGAACCGCGGCGCGGTGAACTTTAACCGCTACACCGCGCGGACCTTCCCCTTCGCCATGCGCCAACCGCCCAGCAAGACCAATGCCTTGGGTCTGGTGAAGTTCATGTTCCCCAACAAATACAACATCTACCTGCATGACACCCCGGCCAAGAGCCTGTTTGCCCGCGACGTGCGTGCGTTCAGCCATGGCTGCGTGCGTCTGGCCGAGCCGTTTGAATTCGCCTATGCGCTGCTGGCCCCGCAATCGGCGGACCCGGAAGGCGAGTTTCAGGCCATTCTGCGCAGCGGACGCGAGACGCGCGTCGTCCTCGAAGAGCAGGTGCCGGTGCATCTGATCTACCGCACCGCCGTGACCAACGCCCGCGGCCATACCGAATACCGCGATGACGTATATGGCCGGGATGCGCTGATCTGGAACGCGCTCTCCAAGGCGGGGGTGGCCTTGCGCGGCGTTCAGGGGTAACTCTCGGGCGCGCAACAAGTAAGGGCCGCCCGAAATGACCTATAGTGTTCAGCAAATCGCCAAAGCCGTCGGCGCCAGCGCCGAGGGCGACATCGAACTCAAGGTAAGCGGCGTCGCGGAACCCGCCAGCGCCAAATCGGGCGAAATGGCGCTGGCGATGGACCCGCGCTATGCCAGCAGCCTCACCGATGGCGCCGCCGAAGTGGCGATGCTTTGGGAAGGGGCCGACTGGCGCGCCCTGGGCCTCAAGGCCGCGATCCTGCCCAACCGCCCGCGCTACGCGCTTTCTGGCGTGACGCGGATGCTCGACAAGGGGCAGGGGTTCAAGCCGGGCATCCACCCCACTGCCGTGATCGACCCCGAGGCCGTGCTGGGTGAGGGCGTCTCGGTCGGCCCCTTGGCGGTGATCTCTGCCGGGGCGCGGATCGGCGCGGGCAGCGTCATCGGGCCGCTGTGTTTTGTCGGCGTGGATACGACATTGGGCGATGGCTGTTTTCTGCGCGAACATGTCAGCATCGGCGCGCGGGTCACCATCGGATCGGGTTTCATCGCGCAATCGGGCGTGCGCTTGGGCGGGGACGGTTTCTCTTTCGTCACGGCTGAGCTGTCCACCGTGGAAAGCGCGCGGCAAACGCTCGGCGATCAGGGCGATGCCGCCCCGCAGCCTTGGACCCGTATCCATTCGCTTGGCGCCGTGACCATCGGCGCGGATGTCGAAATGGGCATGGGCTCCACCATCGACAACGGCACCATTCGCGACACGCAGGTCGGCGACGGCACGAAAATCGACAACCTCGTGCATATCGGCCACAATGCTGTGATCGGCAAAAACTGCCTGCTCTGCGGGCAGGCGGGCGTTGGCGGCTCGACCCGCGTGGGCGACAATGTGGTGCTCGGCGGGCAGGTCGGTCTGGCCGACAACATCACCATTGGCGACCGGGTGATCGCGGGCGGGGGGACCATTGTGCTTTCCAACGTGCCCGAGGGGCGCACCATGTTGGGCTACCCTGCCACCCAAATGAGCAAGCAGACCGAGATCTATAAAGCGCTGCGCCGTTTGCCCAAGCTGCTGCGTGATGTCGCGGCCCTGCAAAAGGTGGTTTCCAAAGCCGACAAGGCTGACTAAACCTGCCGCGGACATATGTTGGGGGACGCCGCATGAGCACTCAGGATCAGGTCATTACCATCCTCGCCGAACAGGCCATGATAGAGCCGGAGGATGTCACGCTCGACAGCACGCTCGAAGACCTCGGGATCGACAGCATGGGGGTCGTGGAATGCATCTTTGCGATTGAAGAGACATTCGACATCAACGTGCCTTTCAACGCCAACAGCCCCAGCGAAAGCGATTTCGACATCTCGACCGTGCGCAGCATCGTCGCCGGGGTGGAACGGCTACAAGCCGAACAGAGCTGAGCGATGCGGCGCGTTGTCATCACCGGCGCGGGCACGATCAACGCTCTGGGCCTGTCGGTGCCCGAAACGCTGGCGGCCATGCGCGAGGGCAAATGCGGCATCGGCCCGCTTGAGTTCCGGGATGTGGAGCGGCTGGCCATCCGCATCGGCGGTCAGGTGCGCGGGTTCGAGGCCGAGGGCCGCTACAACCGCCAGCAAATCGCGCTTTATGATCGGTTCACGCAATTCACCCTCACCGCCGCCCGCGAGGCGATCGAGCAATCGGGCCTGACCTTCACCGATGACTTGGCCGCCCGCGCCGGGGTTGTGCTGGGCACGGCGGGGGGCGGGGTCTCGACATGGGACGACAATTACCGCGCGGTCTATGAAGAGGGTAAAAACCGGGTGCATCCCTTCGTGGTGCCCAAGCTGATGAACAACGCCGCCGCCAGCCATGTCAGCATGGAATGGAACCTGCGCGGGCCGTCCTTCACCGTCTCCACCGCCTGTGCTTCGTCGAACCACGCCATGGCGCAGGCCTTTGCCATGGTCCGCTCCGGCATGAACCCGGTGATGGTGACGGGCGGATCCGAATCCATGCTTTGCTTCGGCGGGGTGAAGGCTTGGGAAGGGCTGCGCGTGATGAGCCGCGATGCCTGCCGCCCATTCTCTGCCAACCGTAATGGGATGGTGCAGGGCGAGGGGGCAGGGGTCTTTGTCTTTGAGGACTATGAACATGCCCGGGCGCGGGGGGCCGAGATTCTTTGCGAAGTGGCCGGTTTCGCCTTGACCTCGGATGCCAGCGATATCGTCATGCCCTCCAAAGCCGGGGCCGCGCGGGCCATGGAAGGGGCGCTGGCCGACGCGGGCATCAACCGCGATGAGGTCGGCTATATCAACGCCCATGGCACCGGGACCGCGGCGAATGACAAGACCGAATGTGCGGCGGTGGCGGATGTGTTTGGCACCCATGCGGACCGGTTGATGATCTCTTCCACCAAGTCGATGCACGGTCATATAATCGGCGGCACCGGCGCGGTTGAGCTGCTGGCCTGTATCATGGCGCTACGGGACGGGGTGATCGCGCCGACCATTGGCTATGAGGAACCCGACCCGGAATGCGCGCTCGACGTGGTGCCCAATGAGGCGCGCCAAGCGCAGGTCGATGTGGCGCTCAGCAATGCTTTTGCCTTTGGTGGGATGAACGCCGTGCTGGCACTGCGCCGCGCCTAAGCGACGCGCGGCCATAAAAAATGCCGCCCCCGAGGTCGGGCGCGGCATTCAAATCGGTAAAATCCAGTCTTACTGCTCGATCACCGAAACTTCGTCGTAGCTGGCGGTGAACCCGTCGAGCGAAAGTGTCAGTTTCACTTCCTGATCTGGGGCCAGCGCGGGCACGATGGTCAGCACCGCTTCTTTGCCACGCTTGAACGCACCGATATCGGCATCGGTCAGACCCATGCGGACATAGCAGCCAACTGGGTTGCAGAAGGCATAGGGATAGCGGCGGGCCTTGCCGCCGTCGACGGACAGGGTCAGCTGCGCGGGCAAGGCGGTCTCAAGCGGGACGACAACCGTGGCACCGGCCTTGGCCTGCCCCCCATCGGGCAGCCGGAAGAGCGAGACTTCGGCAACCGGCGCGCCTTCGCCATCGGCGAGGAGCTGGTACATCTGGCAGGGGTCGACTTCTTCTTCGGTCTTGATGCAGCGCATCTCCCAAGCACCGATCTCTTTCTTGGTGTAGGGCTTGCCCAGATCGGGGTCTTTGTCCGCATCTTCACCGAGGCTCAGCTGCTCTTCGATCTGCGAAGCATTGCCGCTGGTGCCGGGCTGGGGCTGCTGCTCTTCGGTCTGGGCGGTGTCTTCTTCCGTGGCGGTCTGGGCGAAAGCCGTCATTGGGGCCGTCAGTGCAAGCGCTGCACAAAGCGGCAGGGCGGTCATAAACTTGCTCATGTCATATCCACATTTGTTGCGTTATCGCCCCTTACCACGCCGCCCCGGGATTGTCAGTGGCCAGGGCCGCATTTCGATCAAGGTTCGGGCAATTTCATGCCGACCCCGCAATCGCGGTTTTCCCGCGATGTCAGAGGCTTAAACGCCAGAAATGCAAAAGGGGACGCAGCGCGCCCCCTTTCCGTGTACTTTCTCCCCGTCGGACTGGGCCGACTTATTAATGCCACGTTAGGCAAGCGCGTGATGCCGGTCAACAGGAAAAATGCGTCAATCTGTCAGGGTTTTAGCACGGCCCCGGTCAGAAAAAGGGCCGCACCCGAAGGCGCGGCCAAGTCTAACAGGGAGGAAGTACACCCGCCCGATAAAAGGACATGCGAGCGGGATGCCTTCACTATGGCGCGCAAAGGTTAAGTTTGTATGCTCTAGTGGAACGGACGAATGGCTAAAATTGACAGAAAGGCCCCAGCGTGAGCAGTGACATCTTTATCGGCGGCGGCGGTCCCGACCATGCGACAAAGCAATTCCTCGATCTTGGCTATGCCAACCGTCACGGGCTGATCGCGGGGGCGACGGGCACGGGCAAAACGGTGACGCTGCAAATCCTTGCTGAGGGCTTTGCCAATGCCGGGGTGCCGGTGTTCTTGTCGGATGTGAAGGGCGATCTGTCCGGCCTTGCCGTCGCGGGGAGCGAGGCCGCCAAACTGCACGGCGCTTTCACCGAACGCGCGGCCAAGATCGGCTTTGACGACTATAGCTATCAATCCTTCCCGGTCACCTTTTGGGATCTCTTTGGTGAGCAGGGCCATCCCGTCCGCACCACGGTTTCCGAGATGGGGCCGCTGCTCATCGCGCAGTTGCTCAGCCTGTCGGAGGCGCAGGAGGGCATCCTGAACATCGCCTTCCGCGTGGCCGATGAGGAAGGGATGCCGCTTTTGGATCTGAAAGACCTGCAATCCCTACTGGTCTGGGTCGGCGAGAATGCGAAGGAATTGGCGCTGCGCTATGGCAATGTCTCGACCGCCTCCGTCGGCACCATTCAACGGCGGCTGCTGGTGCTGGAGAACCAAGGCGGCGCGCAGTTGTTTGGCGAGCCGGCGCTGGCGCTCTCGGACCTCATGCGCTGCGACGCCGAAGGGCGCGGGCGGATCAACATACTCGCCGCTGACAAGCTCATGGCCTCGCCCAAACTTTATGCGACTTTCCTGCTGTGGCTCATGTCCGAACTGTTCGAGGAACTGCCCGAGGTGGGCGACCGCGACAAACCCAAGCTCGTGTTCTTCTTCGACGAGGCGCATCTGCTGTTCGACGATGCGCCCAAGGCGCTGGTCGACAAGGTGGAACAGGTGGCGCGGCTCATCCGCTCCAAAGGCGTCGGGGTTTATTTCGTCACCCAGAACCCCGCCGATGTGCCCGACGATATCCTCGGCCAGCTTGGCAACCGTATCCAACACGCGCTACGCGCCTTTACCGCGCGGGATCGTAAGGAACTGCGCCAAGCCGCCGAGACCTACCGCGAGAACCCGCGTTTCGACACCGAAGAGGCGATCCGCGAGGTCGGCGTTGGCGAGGCGGTGACCTCTATGCTGCAACATAAGGGCGTGCCGGGTGTGGTGGAGCGTACCTTGATCCGCCCCCCGTCTTCGCGGCTCGGTCCGATTACCGTGGCAGAGCGTGCGGCGGTGCTGGCGGACTCCGATTTGGCAGGGAAATACGAGACCGTGCAGGACCGCGAGTCAGCCTATGAAATGCTGAAGGCCCGCGCGGAGGCTGCGGCAAAAGAGGCGGAAAAAATCGAAGCCGCGGCAGAGGCCGAGGACGCGGCCGCGCGCGAGTTCCAGAAAGCACGCCGCTATGGCGGGGCGCGCAGTGGCGGCAGCCGGTCAAGCCGTAAGGCATCGGACGGTTTCGGCGATGCCATCGCAAGCGCGGTGATCAAAGAGCTGAAAGGCACCACCGGGCGCCGGATCGTACGCGGTATCTTGGGCGGATTGTTCAAAGGGCGTTGAAGCGGCCTGAGAAATGAAAAAGGGGCGCGGTATTGCTACCGCGCCCCTTTTTTTATGTCACGAAGGTCCACCTGCTTTACCGCTCGGGGATCAACCCGCGCGGGCTGAAGCGGAGCACCAGCAGCAGCACGATACCCATGGTCAGCAGACGCATATGCGCCGCGCTCTCGATCAGATGAGCCTTCAGCGCCGAGCCTTCGGACATGCCGGCTGTGATCAGGTTCATCAGCCACAGGCCCATCGGTTCGACCTGCACCCAAAGGAACCAGATCAGAAAGCCGCCCAGAATCGCGCCGAAGTTGTTGCCCGAGCCGCCAACGATCACCATCACCCAAATGAGGAAGGTGAAGCGCAGCGGCTGGTAGGTGCCGGGCGTGAGCTGGCTGTCCATCGTCGTCATCATCGCCCCCGCGATGCCACAGATCGCGGAACCGAGGATGAAGACCTGCAAATGCCGCGCGGTCACGTCTTTGCCCATGGCCTCTGCCGCGACTTCGTTGTCACGGATCGCACGCAGCATCCTGCCCCAAGGGGAGTGCAACGCCCGCTGGCTCATCCACAACAGGACGATCAGCACCGCCGCGAAGAGCGCGATATAGAGCAGTTTGACCCAGAGCGTCGAGGCGTCCACGGGATCAAAGCCAAGGCCCGCCGCACGCTCCACGAAGGCGGGGTTGTTTTGCAGGTCGATCTCATAAGGAACAGGGCGGGGCAGGCCGATCACGTTCTTCACGCCACGGCTCATCCAGTCTTCGTTTTTCAGCACCGCGATGATGATCTCGGCAATCCCCAGCGTCGCAATCGCCAGATAGTCCGACCGCAGGCCGAGGGCCGTCTTGCCGATCAGCCAAGCCGCGCCAGCGGCAAAGAGACCGCCCACAGGCCAAGAGATCAGCACCGGCAGGCCAAGACCCCCGAGATAGCCGGTCTGCGCGGGGTTGATCGCCTCGACCGCTTCGACCGCAGGATCGAGCAGGGCGCGGAAGACGAAGAAACCGATGACCAGCACCGCAATCACCGAAAGCGTGCGCAGCGTGCCGGGGGCCATGCGTTTCATCAGCATGACCGCCGCCACCACGGTGCCCGCCCCAAGCGCCAGCGCCCCCAGAATGGCGAAACCACCGGTGGACCAAGCGCCCTCGGTCGGGGGCATGGAGACCAGCACAGCCGCCAAACCGCCAAGCGCCACGAAGCCCATGACGCCCACGTTGAACAGGCCCGCAAAGCCCCATTGCAAGTTCACCCCAAGCGCCATGATCGAAGAGATCAGGCCCATCGCGATGATCAGCAGGGCCGAGTTCCAGCTTTGGGCAAAGCCGGTGTAGATGATCATCAAGGCGATGATGCCGAAAAGGATCGTGTTTTTTACAGTCTGGGTCATACCGATTTCCCCTTGAACAGGCCGGTGGGCTTGATCAGCAGAACGATCAGTAGAATGACAAAGCTGACCGCAAATTTGTAATCCGTGCTCATGAGCTGCACCAAGCCGTCCGGCTGCAACCCTTCGGGCATCACATAGCCCAGCACCTTTTTCCACGCGTATGTGATCGTGACCTCGCTAAAGGCGATCACGAAACCGCCCGCGATGGCCCCGACCGGAGAGCCGAGCCCACCGACGATGGCCGCTGCGAAGATCGGCAGCAGAAGTTGGAAATAGGTGAAGGGTTTGAACGACTTATCAAGGCCATAAAGCGTGCCTGCGATGGTCGCCAAGGCGGCCACGATCATCCATGTGATCATCACCACACGCTCGGGGTTGATGCCCGACAAGAGCGCCAGATCCTCGTTATCGGAATAGGCGCGCATGGATTTGCCCGCCCGCGTCTTGTTGAGGAACCAGAACAGCAATGCGACGACGATGATCGCGGTGACGATGGTGATGCCTTGGGTGGTCTTGAAGGCCAGACCTTCTCGCAGGCCAGTCATCTCTTTGAAATCCCGCGCCGACATGATGAAGCGCTGGCCGTCGAGGAAGTTCTGGTCATCCGCGCCGATGATAAAGCGGGTGATGCCGTTGTAGATGAAGGTCACGCCGAGCGAGACGATCACGAGGATCACCGGCTTGGCCTTTTGTTCACGGTAGAACTTGTAGACCACCTTGTCTGTGCCGAGCACCAGCAGCATGGTAAAGGCGATGCCGAAGGGCAGGGCCAGAAGCGCCGTCGGCAGCACGCCGAGGCTCAGACCCATGGACTGGAACAGCCATGTCATCAGGATCGTCGCCATGGTGCCCATGGCCATCGTGTCGCCATGGGCGAAGTTGGAAAACCGCAGGATGCCGTAGACCAGCGTCACGCCAAGCGCGCCGAGCGCCAGTTGCGAGCCATAGGCGATGCCCGGAATGAGCACATAGTTCGAAAGTGCAATGAAAGCGTTGAGCAGATCCATGTTCAGCCCCCCAGAAACGATTTGCGGACTTCAGGATCGGCCAAAAGCTCTTTGCCGGTGCCGGTAAAGGCATTCGCCCCCTGCACAAGCACATAGCCTTTGTCCGCGATCTCAAGCGCTTGACGGGCGTTTTGTTCGACCATCAAGATTGGGATGCCGGTGCGGGCCACCTCGATGATGCGGTCGAAAAGCTCGTCCATGACGATGGGTGAGACACCCGCCGTCGGCTCATCCAGCATCAGCACCTTGGGCTGGGTCATCAGCGCGCGACCCACGGCCACCTGCTGGCGTTGCCCGCCCGAGAGTTCACCCGCCGCCTGATGGCGCTTTTCCTTGAGGATCGGGAAAAGGTCATAGACCTGCGCCATCGTATCGCGAAAGTCATCGCGGCGGATGAAAGCGCCCATCTCAAGGTTCTCTTCGACCGACATGGAGGTGAAGATGTTCGAGGTTTGGGGCACGAAGCCCATGCCCTTGGCCACACGGTCCTGCGGGCTGAGTTCGGTGATGTCTTCACCATCCAGCCGCACATGGCCTTTGCGCATGTCGAGCATGCCAAAGACCGCCTTCATGCCGGTGGATTTGCCCGCCCCGTTGGGGCCGACGATCACCGCGATCTCGCCGCGGTCCACGGCGATGGTGCAGTCATGCAGGATGTCGGGGCCGTTGCCGTAGCCCGCCGTCATGCCGTCACCAATCAGGAAGGGGCCGCCGGGGGCGGGGTGGGTTTTGCCGCTGGCCTTGGGCATGATGCTGCCTTGGCCCTTCGCGTTGCCGACCGACCAATCTTTGTTGCCGCGGTCGCCGTAGGGATCATTGCTCATGCGCCTACCTTGTCCTTATTCTTCAGCCCGGTGCCGAGATAGGCCTCGATCACCTGTTCGTTCGCCTTGATCTCATCCAGCGTGCCTTCGGCCAACACGTGGCCCTCAGCCATGCAGATCACCGGGTCGCAAAGGCGGCCGATGAAATCCATGTCATGCTCGATCACGACGAAAGTGTAGTTGCGCTCTTGGTTGAGGCGGATGATCGCGTCGCCGATGGTGTTCAGCAGCGTCCGGTTCACGCCCGCGCCGACCTCGTCCAGAAAAACGATCTTGGCGTCGACCATCATGGTGCGGCCAAGCTCCAGCAGCTTTTTCTGCCCGCCCGAGATCTGGCCCGCCTTCTGTTCGGCCAGATGTTCGATGGTCAGGAACTCCAGCACCTCATCGGCCTTGGCCTTGAGCGCGCGTTCCTCATTGGCGATGCGTTTGGTGCCGAACCATGTGTTCCACAGCGTCTCGCCCGACTGGTTGCCCGGCACCATCATCAGGTTCTCACGACAGGACATCGAAGAAAACTCATGCGCGATCTGGAAGGTGCGCAAAAGCCCCTTATGGAAAAGCTCATGCGGGGGCAGGCCGGTGATGTCCTCCCCATCCATGGTGACGCGGCCCGAAGTGGGCTGAAGCACGCCGGCAATTACGTTGAACAGCGTGGTTTTCCCCGCGCCATTTGGGCCGATCAAACCAGTGATCGATCCTTTCTCGATCGACAGGCTCGCCCCGTCGACGGCGTGAAACCCGCCGAAGTGTTTGTGTACGTCGTCTACGACGATCATATGTCCATCCCCGTGTCCGCCACCTTGTGGCTGGTTTTTATTGGTCGTCATATGGGCCGCGCAGGCAGATGCGCGCCGCCATACCTGTTTACAATGTGCTGAGATTCTTGGAAGGGACCGCTGCGGTCCTGATCTGAAGAAAGCCCTGCGCTGCCTTGTCAGAGGCAGATTGCGCCGTATTGCCGAAATCACGTTCAGCAAAATACATGCCCAAAGCCCTGACCGAGACGGCCATACGTTGCTTTTTCATCCTGTCCTCCCAGACGGGACGTGTTTTCCACGTCCTCAATAGGGGATTTGTACTGTCTGCATCCCAGGAAGAAAAGCCGATTTCCTAAGCAAAAGGCCCGATCGCACTGCGACCGGGCCTCTCATAGCGGTTAGATAGTAGCGCGGATCAGCGGTAGCCGACCGTGACCATCTTGCCGTCCTTCATCTCGATCTCGCGGTAGTTGCCCGCGCTCTCGCCCGGTCCGATCAGTTCGACCGCCGAGGCACCGACATAGTCCACGTCGCCGCCGTCTTTGATGATCTGAAGCGCTTTGCCCAGTTCACCCGGCAGGATTTTTTCACCCGGGGCGTTGGCGACTTCCATCACCTTTTCCTTGTACTCCGCCGGATCGTTGGAGCCTGCGGCCTGCATCGCCAGCAGCATCAGCGCCGCCGCATCATAGGATTCAGGCGAAAAGGCATTGGTCGGCTCGAAACCGGCTTCCTTGCCCATCTTCTTGTAGTTGTCTGGGCCTTCGCCAGCCGCACTCGGGTTCTGACCAAAGGAGCCATCCGCGATCTCGGCGAATTTCTCTTCCAACGTGTCAGAGACCATGCCATCGGGGAACATGAAGACGTCGAATGCACCGGCGTCCAGCGCACCGTTCACGATGCCCGCGCCACCTTGGTCGACATAGCCTGCCACGACCAGAACCTCACCACCGGCAGAGGCCAGCGCGCCGACTTCGGCGGAGTAATCCGCTTTGCCGTCTTCATGCGAGGTGTTGATGGTCACGGTGCCGCCGGATTCCTTATAGGCGGTCTCAAAGCTGTCGGCCAAACCTTTACCATAGTCGTTGTTGGTATAGGTGACGGCGACTTCCTTGATGCCACGGTCGTTCAGGATGTCGGCCATGACCTGACCCTGACGCGCGTCCGACGGCGAGGTGCGGAAGAACAGGCCGTTGTCTTCGACCGTCGACAGGGCCGGGGATGTCGCGGAGGGCGAGATCATCACGATACCGTTCGGGATGGCGACGTTTTGCAGCGAGGCGGTGGTTTCACCCGAGCACATGCCGCCCACGATGCCGCTGACGCGGTCGGAGGTAATCAGACGCTCAGCCGATGCCACTGCAAGGCCCGCGTCGATACAGCCAGTGTCGCCACGCTCTGACGAAACGGTGGCCCCGTCGAGGAACATGCCGCTCTCGTTAACCTCGGAAATCGCCAGTTCGGCACCGGCGGCCATGTCATTGGCCAACGATTCCAGCGGGCCGGTGAAGCCCAGCAGAATGCCGATTTTAGTGTCTTCCGCATGCGCGCCCGTGGCGAGCAGAGCAACGGCCGTTGTGGCCATCAGTATTTTTTTCATTTGGTACTCTCCCTTAGTTGAACTCTCGTTCTGATCGAACGTTAGGTTGTGGTTTCGAAAAAGAAAAGGCGATTTATAAAGTGTTTTTCGCAGGCTTTTCGCGGGATACGGGCGCGATGGTGGAAATGGGCGGGTCGCTGGCTATGTCTAGACCCAAGCCCCATGCCCACAGGAGCCTGCTCATGACATTCGCCAAACATATCGCGACCGCCACTGCCCTCACCCTTTGCAGCCTTTCCGCCGCAGGCACCGCCAGCGCACAAAGCGGCCTGACGATCACGCCCATCGCCGAGAATCTGGAGGCCCCTTGGGGCGTCGCGCCTTTCCCCGATGGCGGTCTGTTGGTGACCGAGAAAGCCGGTCGTCTGATCTACCAAAAGGACGGCGCTCGGCATGAGGTCACGGGCCTGCCGCAGGTGGCCGTGGTCGGACAGGGCGGCCTGTTGGACATTACCTTGGCCGGGGATTTCGCGCAAAGCCGCCTGCTGTTCCTGACCTATGCCAAACCCCAAGAGAGTGGCGGCGCGGGGACCGCCTTGGCCAGCGCGAAACTGTCCAAGGATACCCGCAGTCTGGAAAACCTGACCGAGCTTTTCGCCATGAAACCCGGCAGCAGCGGCGGCCAGCACTTCGGTTCGCGCGTGGTCGAGGCACCGGATGGCACGCTGCTGGTCACTATTGGCGAACGCGGCGACCGTCCGGCGGCGCAGGACCGCAGCACGCATAACGGCAGCATCATCCGCGTGAACCGCGACGGCTCAGTCCCCGACGACAATCCCTTTATCGACATCCCTGACGTGCTGCCTGAAATCTGGTCCTACGGCCACCGCAACCCGCAGGGCGCGGGGCTGGATCTGGAAGGGCGGCTATGGGTTTCCGAACACGGGGCCAAGGGCGGTGACGAAGTGAACCGCATCACCAAGGGCGCAAATTACGGCTGGCCGGTGATTTCCTACGGAGAGCATTACTCGGGCGAGAAGATCGGAGAGGGCACCGCGAAAGAAGGAATGGCGCAGCCTGAATTTTACTGGGATCCCTCCATCGCGCCTGCGGGGCTCATGGTCTACTCCGGCGCGCTTTTCCCTGAATGGGAGGGCGATATCTTCGTCGGTTCGCTCAAGTTCGACTATATCGCCCGGCTAAGCGGCACGCCGCTGGAAGAGGTGGCGCAAATCAAGACCGACGAGACCGCCCGCGTGCGCGATGTCGTCGAAGGGCCGGAGGGCGGGATCTGGTTCATCTCAGAGGTCAACGGCACCGTCTACCGGATCACGCCCTGACCCTCAGGCGGGCTGCCGGGTGGATTGGCTGCCGCGTTCGCGGTAGGGCGTGGTCTGGTAATGCGCCCGGTAGCATTTTGAGAAATGCGAGGGCGAGGCAAAGCCGCAGGCCAGCGCCACGTTGATCACGCTCATATCCGTCTGCATCAGCAGGTTGCGCGCCTTTTGCAGCCGCAATTCCATATAGTAGCGTTTTGGGCTGCGGTTCAGGTAGCGGCGAAACAGACGCTCTAGCTGGCGGGTCGACATGCCCACGTCACGGGCGAGGATGGAGGGGCTGATCGGCTCTTCGATGTTGCGCTCCATCTGCTGGATCACTTGGGAAAGCTTGGGATGGCGCACGCCGATTCGCGTGGGCACCGACAGGCGCTGCGTGTCTTGGTCGGTGCGGATCGAGGAATAAATAAGCTGATCCGCCACGGCATTGGCCGTCTCCTCTCCATGATCATCGGCGATGAGTTTCAGCATCATGTCCAAAGAAGACGTGCCGCCCGCCGTGGTCAGCCGGTTGCCGTCGACCACGAAGACCGATTTCGTCAGAATGACCTCTTCGAATTCCTCGCCGAAACTGTCCTGATTCTCCCAATGGATCGTGGCGCGTTTGCCGTCGAGCAGCCCCGCCTTGGCCAGCGTATGCGCCGCGGTACAAAGCCCGCCAACAACCAGCCCCTTGCGCGCCTCGCGGCGCAGCCATGCCAGCAGCTTCTTGGTGGTCGCGGCCTGCACGCCGATGCCGCCACAGATCATGATGGTATCGTCGCGGCCCAACTCCGCAAGCCCGCCATCCAGTGCGAACACCGCGCCGGATGAGCTTACACAGGTCTCACCGCTTTCGCCCACGACCTGCCATTCATAGACCTCGCGTTCGAGCATGCGGTTGGTGATCCGCAGGCATTCCACCGCCGAGGCAAAGCTCAGCAGGGTGAAATTCTCCAACAACACAAAGACGAAGCGCCGCGGCTTGTCGGTCTGGGGGGGCATGCGGGTGGCCGGGCGCGGTTGGGACATCACGGCGTCTTTCTATTCAGGTCGTCTCTGTCGACATGTGCCATGGCCGCCAGAACTTGCCGGAAACATTGCCCACGGGCCTCACGCCACATCAATAGGGCGCATTTCGGTTCTGGTCACTTTCCCCGCGCCTTTGTATAGAGAAAGATCACGAAGCGCCGACACTCGGCGCTGTGGAGCGGAGTAGAAAGATGACAGACTGGAGCACCTCGAGCTGGCGCAGCAAACCGCGCGTCCAGATGCCCGATTACCCTGACCAAGCCGCATTGGAAGCGGTTGAGGCACAGCTGGCACGCTATCCGGTCCTCGTTTTTGCGGGCGAAGCACGCCGGTTGAAAAAACATCTGGCCGCCGCGGGCCGTGGCGAAGCCTTTCTTTTGCAGGGCGGCGACTGTGCCGAGAGCTTTGAGCAGTTCAGCTCGGACGCCATTCGCGACACCTTCAAGGTGATGTTGCAGATGGCCATCGTGCTGACCCATGGGGCCAAGGTGCCGGTGATCAAACTGGGCCGCATGGCCGGTCAATTCGCCAAGCCGCGCTCGGCCCCGACCGAAGTGGTGGATGGCGTGGAACTGCCCAGCTACCGCGGCGACATCATCAACGATCTGGCCTTCAACGAAGCGGCGCGTATCCCCGACCCGCAAAAGATGCTGCGCGCCTATACGCAGGCCGCCGCCACGCTGAACCTTTTGCGCGCCTTCTCGACCGGGGGCTATGCCGATGTGCATCAGGTTCACGGCTGGACGCTGGGATTCACCGACGACGAAAAGGCCGAGAAATACCGTGAGATCGCCAACCGCATCTCTGACACGCTTGATTTCATGGCCGCCGCAGGGGTGACCGCCGAAACCGCGCATACGCTGCAATCGGTGGAATTCTATACCAGCCACGAGGCGCTGCTGCTGGAGTATGAAGAGGCGCTTTGCCGCCGTGACAGCCAAACCGGCAAATGGCTTGCGGGCTCGGGTCACATGATCTGGATCGGTGACCGCACGCGGCAGCCCGACGGGGCCCATGTGGAGTTTGCCAGCGGCGTGCAAAACCCGATTGGCCTGAAGTGTGGTCCCTCGATGACCAGCGATGACCTCAAGCAGTTGATGGCCAAGCTGAACCCCGAGAACGAAGAGGGCCGTCTCACCCTGATCTCGCGCTTTGGTGCGGGGCAGGTGGGCGATCACCTGCCGCGTTTGATCAAGACCGTTCAGGAAGAGGGCGCCAATGTTGTCTGGACCTGTGACGCGATGCACGGCAACACGATCAAATCCTCCACGGGCTACAAGACCCGGCCCTTCGATTCCGTGCTGCGCGAAGTGCATGAATTCTTTGCCGTGCATAACGCCGAAGGTTCCGTCCCCGGTGGTGTGCATTTCGAGATGACCGGCCAAGACGTGACCGAATGCACCGGCGGTGTGCGGGCGGTCAGCGACGAGGATCTATCGGACCGTTACCACACGGCCTGTGACCCGCGGCTCAACGCCAGCCAGTCGCTGGAATTGGCCTTCCTCGTGGCCGAGGAGTTGTCGAACCGCCGCGTGGCACAGACGGCGCGGGCGGCAGGGTAACAGCCCCGGGCTGCACTTGATTGTGACGAAAGAAACGCCGTCCCGTTTTCCGGGGCGGCGTTTTCGCGTTCCGAGGACGGCGGGCGGGCTATTCCTGCTCTGACTTCACCAGACGCAGATAGGGCGGGATGTCACCCGATGGGGCGGCGGTGAAGCTTGCTTTCGGCTCTGCGAATCCGGTTTCGCGTGGCAAAAGCGGCTGCTGCAAGGGATCGGCATGGCGCAGAGGTTTGGCCACCCCGCCAAAGGCGCTATGCCGCGTGGCCTGCGCCAGATCGAAGCGCCGCGGGGTTTGGCCGATCTCCCCCAGCACGACGAGACAGCCCAGCACCCGACTGACATCGCCCAGGTCGCTTTTCAGCGGCAAGAGCAGCATCCGCCCCGTCAAGGCAGGCCGCCCATAGCTCGCCGCCGCGCCCAAGTGCAGCGTGATTTGGCCGGGCATCTGAAACACTTCTTCCAGCGCTTCGCTGACGCGGGGGCGTGACTGCGTTCCGAAAAAGGCGGTGATCGGCATGCCGCGCACCTCCATCCCCATGAGATCGCGCAGATGGCCGCCCGCAATCCGCAACCGTCCGACACCCACGGCGACACGTTCGAGGATAAAGGCATATTCCAATGCCTGCTCGATCCCCCGCGGGTCGATATCCGACCGCCGCGGCATCAATCTGTTGCCGCGCAGGGCCTCCCAATAGGCTTCGACCTGCGCGAGCGGGCCATAGCCAACATGCGTCCGATGATCTGACATGGCGACAACATTCTGCGCGGTGTGGCCTGTATTGCCCATTGAAACTCACCCATACGGACTTGGCCAATACAGCAGCCGTTTTTGAAACGACAGCGGCACAATGCGGCCGAAATGATTACCAAATCATTAATACCGCAGGCGGTTAAGGAATTCGTCACGCTTTCGCTGAAGTGGTTAACGCGTGAGCCAAGGGATCCGCCGGGCCGAAGGGCCGGGGGCTTGCCCCTCGCGGGGGTTTCGCCGTAAGGCAGGACATGACCGCCCTTGCAAGGAACGCGCCGATGATCAGGTCCATGACAGGTTTCGCCTCTGCCTCCGGCGCTTTGGAGGGTTGGAGCTGGTCTTGGGAGCTGCGCGCGGTCAATGGCAAAGGGCTCGACCTGCGGCTGCGCGTGCCCGATTGGGTCGAGGGGCTTGAGGCCGCCCTGCGCAAGCAGATTTCGGCGGAGGTGGCGCGGGGCAATATCACCTGCAACCTGCGCATCTCCTCGGCTGAGAGTGACGGCAGCTTGCAGATCAACGAGGCGCATGTCGACACGCTGCTGACCGCCCTGCATGAGATCGAGGCCCGTGCGATGGATGCCGGCGTATCGCTGGCGCCCTCGCGGGCGAGCGATATTCTTTCCATGCGCGGTGTGTTGGAACAGGCCGATCAGGCACAGGACATCGACGCGCTGCGCGCCGCTTTGCTGGCGGAAGTGCCGACCCTGCTGCATGATTTCAACGAGATGCGCGCGCAGGAAGGCGCGGCGCTGGCCGGTGTAATGCAAGAGCAGTTGACCGAGGTCGAAAACCGCGCCGCCGAAGCCGCCGCTTTGGCCGAGGCCCGCAAGGAAGAAACGGCTGCCCAGTTGCGCCGCAACCTCGCCCGCGTGCTCGACAACAGTGAGGGCGCGGATGCGGACCGGGTGGCGCAGGAGCTGGCCTTGATCGCGGTCAAGGCCGATGTCACCGAAGAGATCGACCGCCTTGCCGCCCATGTCGCCGCCGCGCGCGCGCTGATCGGGCAGGGCGGGCCGGTGGGGCGCAAGCTGGATTTCCTGATGCAGGAGTTCAACCGCGAAGCCAACACGCTCTGCTCCAAGGCGCAGAGCACCGAATTGACGACTGTCGGTCTGGCCCTGAAGGCGGTGATCGACCAAATGCGCGAACAAGTGCAAAATGTGGAGTAAGACGTGACAAACCCAAGCCGACGCGGCCTTCTGATCATCCTCAGTTCCCCCTCCGGGGCGGGCAAATCGACCATGGCCCGCGCCCTGCGCGCATGGGATCCGACGATCAACTTCTCGGTCTCCGCCACCACCCGCGCCCCCCGACCGGGCGAGGAGGATGGCAAGGATTACCGCTTTGTCGGCGAAGAGGAGTTCCGGCAGGCCGTGGCTGAGGGCGAAATGCTGGAACACGCCCATGTTTTCGGCAACTTCTACGGATCCCCCAAGGCCCCCGTGCAGGCAGCGATTGACGAGGGGCAGGACATCCTTTTCGACATCGACTGGCAGGGCGCACAGCAGATCCGCAACTCCGACCTGAACACACACACGCTGTCGATCTTCCTGCTGCCGCCCTCGATCACCGAGTTGAAGCGCCGTTTGGAAAGCCGGGGGCAGGACGATGCCGAAACCATCGCCAAGCGCATGGGCAAAAGCTGGGATGAGATCAGCCATTGGGACGGCTATGACTTCGTGCTCGTGAACGACGATCTCGACCAGACCGAGGCGCGGCTGAAGTCCATCATCACCGCCGCGCGCCTCCGGCTGAGCCAACAGCCCGCCATCAAGGATCACGTTCGCCGTCTGCAATCCGAATTCGAGGAATTGAAATGACCCTCTACGCCCTCGCCGATGCCCGCCCCGAAGTCTCCCCCGATGCATGGGTCGCCCCTGATGCGAATGTCATCGGTAAGGTGACGCTCGGCCCCGAAGCCTCTGTCTGGTTCGGCAGCACCCTGCGCGGCGACAATGAGATGATCACCGTGGGCCGCGGCAGCAATGTGCAGGAGAACTGCGTCTTTCACACCGATATGGGCTATCCACTGACCGTGGGCGAAGATTGCACCATCGGCCATAAGGTCATGCTGCACGGCTGCACCATCGGCGACAACTCTCTGATTGGCATGGGGGCCACGGTGCTGAATGGTGCCAAGATCGGCAAAAACTGCTTGATTGGGGCAGGGGCGCTGATCACCGAAAACAAGGTGATCCCCGATGGGTCTCTGGTCATGGGCGTGCCGGGCAAAGTGGTGCGTGAGCTTGATGCGCAGGCGATCCAACAGTTGACCGCGAGCGCCAAACACTATGCCGAGAACGCCGCGCGCTTCCGCCGCGATCTTGAACCGCTCTGACATGGGCAGCACCGCCGTAACCCTTTCCGATGTGGTGGCGGCGCTGCCGCTGCCAAGCGTGGCCATCAATGCCGAAGAGCGGATCACCGTTCTGAACGCGCCCGCCGAGGATCTGCTGGGCAAGGGGCTGCTGGGCCGCCATTTCGTCACCGCGCTGCGCCAGCCGGGGCTGGTCGAAGCGGTCGAGCGCTGTCTCGCGGGCGCGGGGCCCTGCCAAGCGCGCTTTACCAGCACCGGCGGCGAACATGGCACCACCTATGACGTCAGCCTCCGCCCGGTGGGCGACCACGGGATTGTCCTGCTCAGTTTTAACGATGTGACGGAGATGGCCCAGGCAGGCCAAATGCGCCGCGATTTCGTGGCCAATGTGAGCCATGAGCTGCGCACCCCGCTCACCGCGCTCATCGGCTTCATTGAGACGCTGCAAGGCCCAGCACGGGACGACACGGCGGCGCGCGAGCGGTTTCTGGGAATCATGGCGCAAGAAGCCGAACGAATGAACCGGCTGGTGGGGGAGCTTTTGTCACTCAGCCGGGTGGAGGCCGAAGAGCGCGTGCGCCCCGAGGCGCCGGTTGATGTGCGTGATGTGCTGCGCGGCACGCTGCGCAACCTCGCGCCGCTGGCGGTGGATAGCAATGTGACACTGGCGCCCAAACTGGGCGATGCACCGGCCCTTGTGCTGGGTGATGCGGATCAGTTGGTGCAGGTCTTCACGAACCTCATCGAGAACGCGATCAAATATGGCGGGCGCGACAACCGGGTTGAGATTTCGGTCAAACGCACGGCCCATGACCCGGCGATGCGCGGCCCCGCGGTCTATGTCAGCGTGCGCGACCATGGTCCCGGGATCGATGCGATTCACCTGCCACGGCTGACCGAACGGTTCTACCGGGTCGACAGCCACCGCAGCCGCGCTCTTGGTGGGACGGGGCTGGGATTAGCCATCGTCAAACACATCATGAACCGTCACCGCGGGCGTCTCAAGATCACCAGCACCCCCGGCGAAGGGGCCGAATTCCGCGTGATTCTGCCGATGAAACCGGGTTCTGACTGATCTTTGCAGAAATTTGGTGATTCAGGCCGACTGTCATGAAACTGTAACGTTGCTGTCACAAAAGCACAGCACCGCCTTCATAGACGGGGCGCAGATCACCATGGGGTGGTCACCAATTCGCATCTGACAGGAGATATCATGTCACTCGCAAAACTCACCACTTCCGCCCTGGCGATTGCCGCCGTATCCGCAACCGCTGCTGCCGCGCGTGACCAAGTACAGGTTGCCGGTTCCTCGACCGTGCTGCCCTATGCCTCCATCGTCGCCGAAGCCTTTGGCGAGAACTTCGACTTCCCGACACCGGTCGTGGAATCGGGCGGTTCCTCGGCTGGCCTCAAGCGTTTCTGCGAAGGCGTGGGCGAGAACACCATCGACGTGGCCAATGCATCGCGCCAGATCAAGGACGCCGAAGTGGCGGCCTGTGCCGAGAACGGCGTGACCGACATCATCGAAGTGCGCATCGGCTATGACGGCATCGTCTTCGCCTCCGACATCAATGGCGAGACCTTCGAGTTCACGCCGGTCGATTGGTACAAAGCCCTCTCCGCCAAAGTTGTTGTCGACGGCGAAGTGACCGAGAACCCCTACACCACATGGGATCAGGTCAACCCCGACTTCCCCGCCCAGCCGATCCAAGCCTTCATCCCCGGCACCAAACACGGAACGCGTGAAGTGTTTGAAGACAAGGTGATCCTCGCAGGCTGCGAAGAAACCGGTGATTTCGAAGCCTTCCTCGAAGCCGCGGATGGCGACAAGAAAGCCGCTGAGAAAGAGTGCATCAGCCTGCGCACCGACGGCAAGTCCGTGGACATCGACGGCGACTACACCGAGACGCTGGCGCGCATCGAGAGCAACCAAGACGGCATCGGCGTCTTCGGTCTGGCCTTCTACGAGAACAACACCGACAAGCTGCAGGTTGCGACCATGGGCGGCGTCGAGCCAACCACCGAGAGCATCGCCTCGGGTGACTACCCTGTGTCGCGCCCGCTGTTCTTCTACGTCAAGAAAGCCCACATCGGCGTGATCCCCGGCCTGAAAGAATACGCTGAGTTCTTCGTCGCCGACGAAGTTGCCGGCCCCGACGGCCCGCTGGCCGAATACGGTCTGGTCTCCGACCCTGAACTGGCCGACACCCAGTCCGTGGTTGCCGATGAAACCGTGATGGGCAGCGGCTCCTAAGCCTTTACCCTTATCGCCGGGGGCGGGTGACTGCCCCCGGTTTTTCGCTTTTTGATCCACCGGGGGACATGTGGGACAAATACTGACAACAGGCGCGGTGCTGCCGCTGGTCATCCTGATCGCGGCACTGGCACTAGGCGGGTATTACCTTGCGCGGCGTCGGGCTTTGGCCTCTGCCCAAGGCGACAGCCGCAAGCTGCATTCGCTGCCAAGCTACTACGGCTACAATGCAGTGATGAGCGTGGCGGTGCCCGCGCTTTTGGTTTTGGGCATCTGGCTGCTGGTTCAGCCGATGCTGGTGCAATCTTCGGTGGTCGATATGATCCCCGCCGAGGCTGTGCCCGAAGGCTCCTCCGTCAATCTGATCATGAGCGATGTGCGTCGTCTGGCCGATGGGCTGGACGCGGCCGTCTCTTCCGGCGCGCTTAGCGCCGCCGATGCGACCGATCTTTCCGCCGCCGATGACCTGCGCGCATGGCTGGGCGAACAGGGCGTTGCCTTGGGGGCTGAGATTAGCCCCGAGGTGCTGCAAGCCGCGCAGGCTTACCGCGAGATGACGGCGACGGGAAATTTCTGGCGCAACATCATCGTGGCGCTGATCGCCTTGGCCGGGCTGGCCATGGTCTACCGCGAAACCGATGCCACCTTCCGCGCCCGCAACCGGGTCGAAGGGGGCGTGAAGGCGCTGCTGATCCTCGCGGCGTCGCTCGCGATCCTGACCACGGTGGGCATCGTGTTGTCGATGCTCTTCGAGACGATCAATTTCTTCAACCTGCATCCCTGGACTGACTTCTTCTTCGGCTCTTCCTGGGCACCGAACTTCCGCGGCGACAGTGACCTGTCGATCCTGCCGCTGCTTTGGGGGACGCTATATATCTCGCTCATCGCGCTGCTGGTGGCCGTGCCCATCGGGCTTTTCGCCGCGATTTACCTGAGCGAATATGCAGGCCCCAAGGTGCGCGCCACGGCCAAGCCGCTGCTCGAAATCCTCGCAGGCATCCCCACAATCGTTTACGGCCTTTTCGCGCTGCTGACGGTTGGGCCGTTCCTCGTCCAAGTCTTCGGGCGTGGGGAAGAGGGGCTTCTGGGCGTCGATTGGATGTCGGGGGCGACCTCGGTCCTGACCGCGGGGCTGGTCATGGGCATCATGCTGATCCCCTTCGTCTCCTCCCTGTCGGACGACATCATCAACGCGGTGCCGCAATCGCTGCGCGACGGCTCCTTCGGGCTGGGCGCGACCCAATCCGAGACGATCCGCCAAGTGGTGCTGCCTGCGGCACTGCCGGGCATCGTGGGCGCCGTGCTGCTGGCCGCGAGCCGCGCCATCGGTGAGACCATGATCGTGGTGCTGGGGGCAGGGGCCATCGCCCGCATCTCGGCCAATCCGCTGGAGGCCATGACCACCATCACCACCCGCATCGTCAGCCAGTTGACCGGGGACAGCGATTTCGCCAGCCCCGAGACGCTGGTGGCCTTCGCCCTTGGCCTGACCCTCTTCGTCCTGACCTTGGGCCTGAATGTGCTGGCCCTCTACATCGTGCGCAAATACCGGGAGCAGTACGAATGAGCGATATCCCCAACCCCGCAGCCCCCATCGCAGACCCGCGCGGAGCCTCTCTGCTGGTCCAAGACGGGCGCACCAAACGCCGCAACGCTTCCGAGGGCCGTTTCAAGCTCTATGGCATCATCGCCATCGTGATCGGCCTGCTGATGCTGCTGACGCTGCTCTTCACCATCATCTCCCGCGGGACCGGCGCGTTTCAGCAGACCTATGTGACGCTTTCCGTGCCGCTGCTGGAAGACAAGCTCGACAAAAACGGCAACCGCGATTTGGAAGACATCAAGAAGGTCTCGACCTTCGGATATTCACCGCTGCTAAAAGCCGCCTTTGAAAACAAGGTCGAAGCAGGCGAAGTTGTAACCGGGCTCAAGCCCAAGGCGATGGCCGATATCCTGTCGAAAGACGCCGCTGCCCAATTGCGCAACTACGTCTTGGCCAACCCCGAGCTGATCGGCACGAATGCCGAGTTCGAGTTCCTGACCAACAGCCGTGTCGATGGCTACCTCAAGGGGCGCGTGACCCGCGAAAGCATCGCCAATGACAAGAACATCAGCGCCGCGCAGCTTGATCTGGTCGATGCGTTGATCGCCGACGGCAGCATCGAAAAGCGGTTCAACCTCGACTTCATCACAGGCGCCGACGCCTCTGACGCGCGGCCCGAAGCGGCGGGCATGGGGGTGTCGATGATCGGCTCTTTCGCGATGATGCTGGTGGTGCTGGTGCTGGCGCTGCCCATCGGGGTCGCCGCGTCAATCTACCTCGAAGAATTCGCGCCGAAGAACTGGATCACCGACATCATCGAAGTGAACATCTCAAACCTCGCCGCGGTGCCCTCGATCGTCTTTGGTATCCTTGGCCTTGCGGTGTTCATCAACTACATGCACCTGCCGAATTCGGCCCCGCTGGTGGGTGGTCTGGTGCTGACACTGATGACCCTGCCGACGATCATCATCTCGACCCGCGCCTCGCTGAAATCGGTGCCGCCCTCGATCCGCGACGCGGCGCTTGGGGTAGGGGCCTCGAAAATGCAATCGGTGTTCCACCATGTGCTGCCCCTCGCCGCACCGGGCATCCTGACGGGGACGATCATCGGGCTTGCCCAAGCCCTTGGCGAAACGGCACCTTTGCTGCTGATCGGCATGGTGGGCTTCATCGCCTCCAACCCGCCCGACAGCATCGCCGAAGGGCTGATGGCCCCGAACTCCGCCATGCCGGCCCAGATCTATGAATGGGCCAAACGCGCCGACCCGGCCTTCTACGAACGCGCTTGGGGCGGTATCATCATCTTGCTGGTGTTCCTGATCACGATGAATGCCATCGCCGTGCTGCTGCGCCGCCGCTTTGAGCGTCGCTGGTAAACCAAGGACGGGACCATGAAAGACAACAGATATTCGGAGAGTGACGTGACAACCCAACCCGTCAAGATCGCGGCCCGCAACGTGCAGGTCTACTACGGTGACAGCCACGCCATTCGCGACGTGGACATCGACATCAACGACAAGACAGTGACCGCCTTTATCGGCCCATCGGGCTGCGGTAAATCAACTTTCCTGCGCTGTATCAACAGGATGAACGACACAATTGATGTGGCCCGCGTGACCGGCGACATTCGTATCGACGGCGAAGACATCTATGACAAACGGGTCGACCCGGTGCAGCTGCGCGCCAAAGTGGGCATGGTGTTTCAAAAGCCAAACCCCTTCCCAAAGTCGATCTACGACAACGTGGCCTACGGCCCACGCATCCACGGGCTGGCCCGCAATAAGGCCGACCTCGACGATATCGTCGAACAGGCGCTGCGCCGGGGCGCGATCTGGAACGAGGTGAAGGACCGTCTGCACGCACCGGGCACTGGCCTCTCGGGCGGCCAACAGCAGCGTCTGTGCATCGCTCGCGCCGTGGCAACCGAACCCGAAGTGCTCTTGATGGACGAGCCATGCTCGGCCCTTGACCCCATCGCCACCGCGCAAGTCGAGGAATTGATTGACGAATTGCGGCAGAACTACTCCGTCGTGATCGTCACACACTCAATGCAACAGGCCGCGCGGGTGAGCCAGAAAACCGCCTTTTTCCACCTCGGCAACCTCGTGGAATTTGGCGACACCGACGACATCTTCACGCGGCCCCAAGACCCGCGCACTGAAAGCTACATCACCGGCCGTATTGGATAATATCATGTCAGATCAACACATTGCATCAGCATTCGACCGCGATCTGGAAGCCGTTCAGGCGCAGATCCTCAAAATGGGCGGGCTGGTCGAAGACGCCATTCGCCGCGGCGCGCAATCGCTGGAAACCCGCGACGAAGAGCTCGCCAATGAGGTGCGGGCAGGGGATAAGGCCATCGACGGGCTGGAGGAGCAAATCAACGAAAGCGCCGCCCGCGTGATCGCGCTGCGCGCGCCCACGGCGATCGACCTGCGTCTGACGCTGAGCGTCATCAAGATTAGCGCCAACCTCGAACGTATTGGCGACTATGCAAAAAACATGGCCAAGCGCACCAGCGTTCTGAACCAGATGGAGCCGGTGAGCGACAGCACCGGCGCGATCCGCCGCATGGCTGGCGCGGTTGAGGCGATGCTGAAAGACGCGCTCGACGCCTATATCCAGCGCGACGCGGATCTTGCGCGCGATGTGATCACCCGCGACGAAGATGTCGACCAGATGTATAATGCGCTCTTCCGCGAATTTCTCACCTTCATGATGGAAGACCCGCGCAGCATCACCGCCTGTATGCATCTGCATTTCATTGCCAAAAACGTCGAACGTATGGGTGACCATGTGACAGCCATCGCCGAACAGGTTGTCTATCTGGTGACCGGTGAGACGCCCGAGGACGACCGGCCCAAGGCCGACCGCACTTCGATCACCACGAAGGACTGAGACGATGGACGTCACACGACCCCAGGTTCTGCTGGTAGAAGATGAACCCGCTCAACGTGAGGTACTGGCCTATAACCTCGAAGCCGAAGGCTTTGAGGTGCGCCGGGCCGAAGACGGCGAAGAAGCCATGCTTCTGGTCTCAGAGGCCGCGCCGGATTTGGTGATCCTCGATTGGATGATGCCATTGATGAGCGGCATCGAAGTCTGCCGCCAACTCAAATCGCGCGAGGCGACGCGGCATATTCCAGTCATCATGCTCTCCGCGCGCTCTGAGGAAGTGGATACCGTGCGGGGGCTTGAAACCGGCGCGGATGACTATGTGATCAAGCCGTACAACCTGCGCGAACTCATGGCCCGTGTGCGCACGCAGTTGCGCCGCACACGTCCCGCAGCCGCAGGCGCGCTGCTGAGCTTTGACGACATTCAGCTCGACCCAGAGCGTCACCGCGTGAGCCGCGCGGGCAGCGAGCTGAAACTGGGGCCGACGGAGTATCGGCTGCTAACAACGCTGCTGGAGAAACCCGGGCGCGTGTTCAGCCGCGATCAACTGCTCGACCACGTCTGGGGCCGCGATATCTATGTCGATACCCGCACCGTGGACGTTCATATCGCGCGTTTGCGCAAAGCATTAACGCGCGAAGGTGGCGGAGACCCGATCCGAACCGTGCGCGGTGCGGGTTATGCCTTGGGTTAAACTGTTCCATCTCCTCTCAGGACCCGATTTATTACATAATACTGATTATCAGTTTTACAGATCGCCATGCCAGCCCTGTTGTTGCGATTTTCTCGCCACAGTAGCACCGCAATGCCACCTGACGCTGGACAGCGCCAGTTTTGCTCCGTTAACACTATCTAGATGATTTAATGCGAGTGATTATGGCGTCTGTACTTATCTTGAACGGCCCGAACCTGAACCTTTTGGGCACGCGACAGCCTGAGGTCTATGGCAAGACCACCTTGGCGGATGTTGAGGCGCTCTGTGCCGAGGAAACCGCACGGCTGGGTCTGGAGATGGAGTTTGCGCAGTCGAACCACGAAGGCGCGTTGATCGATCTGATCCACGCGGCCCGTGGCCAACATGCTGGTATCATTCTGAATGCCGGCGCCTATACCCATACCTCCATCGCGCTGATGGACGCCATCGCCTCTGTCGAACTGCCGGTGGTCGAAGTGCATCTGAGCAATATCCACGCGCGTGAGAGTTTCCGCCACACATCCTATATCGCGCCTGTGGCCCTCGGACAGATCTGCGGCTTTGGCGTTCATGGCTATGTTCTGGCCATCCAAGCCCTTCAACGTCATATCGTAAGCTGATGATCTTGCGCGACTATTTGCATCAGATCGCGCATAGCCCGACAATCGAAGAACTCTGGGACGCCCATACGCGACAGATGGCTGACTATGGGTTCGACCGGCTGATCTACGGCTTTACGCGCTACCGCACACCGACCTCTTTGGGCGACCCGGCGGATTTCGTGATTTTGAGCAATCAAAGCGCGGAATACCTCAACGGCTACCTGCACAGCGGGCTCTACTTCAATGCGCCGATGCTGCGTTGGGCACTCAACAACGAAGGCGCTTGTAGCTGGGGCACCTTGGCGGAGATCACGCAGCGCGATGGCCTGTCGGAGACCGAGAAACGGGTGATCGACTTCAACGCCAGCATGGATGTGACGGCGGGCTATACGATCAGCTTCCGCTCGATCTCGGCGCGGTCCAAGGGGGCAATTGCGCTAACGGCGCGCCGCGGGCTATCTCAGGATGAGGTGGATGCGATTTGGAAGAAGCATGGCGCGGACATTCAGCTGATGAATGAAATTGCGCATCTGAAAATCCTCTCCCTGCCCTACAGAAGCCCCAACCGCAGCCTCACGCGGCGTCAACTGGAGGTGCTGCAATGGGTCGGAGATGGCAAGACCACGCAGGATATCGCCCTGCTGATGGGTCTGACGGCCCCCACGGTCGAAAAACACCTGCGCCTCGCGCGGGAGGCTTTGTCGGTCGAGACGACGGCTCAGGCGGTGCTGAAAGCGGCCTTTGCCAACCAGATGTTCGTGATGGATCCGTAATATATTAGGGTATGGAATACCTTACTGGCACCTCAGGTAGTAGATGGCCATGGTCCGCCAGTATCGCGGGTGTTCGCACCGGCGGTACGACGGGCCTTAAATCCTTGTAATACCAAGGCGCTTTTTGGCTCGCCGGTCTCAGTCAGGTTTATTTTTCGCCTGGCTGACCGGATCCTTCCCCTGCCCCATCCAGAACCTGCCCTGATACTTCGAGCCGTCGTTTTTATCGGCGTCCCTATCGGTGATTGGCCACGAAAAAGGGCGGCGCATCGGAATGCGCCGCCCCATATTCATCATGTCGAGAAGGCTTAGCCTTTCGCGGCTTTCGCCACTTCCGCTGCGAAATCTTCTTTGACGACTTCGATGCCTTCGCCAACTTCCAGACGCACGAAACCGGTGATGGTCGCACCCGCTTCTTCAGCGGCTTTGCCGACGGTCAGGTCAGGGTTCACGACGAAGGACTGGTTCAACAGTGTCACTTCGGACATGTACTTCTGCATGCGGCCAGTGATCATTTTCTCGATCACGGCTTCGGGCTTGCCGCTTTCGCGGGCGATGTCCATCTGAACCTGCTTTTCCTTCTCGACCACGGCCGGGTCAAGATCAGCTTCGGAGAGCGACGCGGGGTTCACAGCGGCGATGTGCATCGCGATTTGCTTGCCCAGTTCCTCGTTACCACCAGTCATGGCGACCAGAACGCCGATTTTGCCCATGCCGGGTGCGGCGGCGTTGTGGACGTAGGAGACGACAGTCTCGCCTTCGATGCTCTGCATGCGGCGCAGGGACATGTTCTCGCCGATTTTGGCGATGGCGTCTGTCAGGGTGGTTTCAACGGATTTGCCGTCGATCTCAGCCGCTTTCAGCGCTTCGACATCGTCCACTTTCAGCGCGGCATCGGCGATGTTGCTGACCATGGATTGGAATTCGGCGTTCTTGCCGACGAAGTCGGTTTCGGAGTTCACCTCAACCGCGACACCGTGACCGCCTTCGACCTTAACAGCCACGAGACCTTCGGCAGCGGTACGGCCGGATTTCTTCGCCGCTTTGGCCAGACCTTTGGTGCGCAGCCAGTCGACAGCGGCTTCCATGTCGCCGTCGTTTTCTGTCAGTGCCTTCTTGGCGTCCATCATGCCTGCGCCGGTGCTGTCGCGCAGTTCCTTGACCATGGATGCTGTGATTGCCATCTCTTGGTTCTCCTTTGGAAATCGGGTGCAGGCCCAAGGCCCGCCTCTGGTGGAAATCGGGGCAGGTTACCCTGCCCCGTGTTTCAGGTCCGTGACGCTTAGCCTTCGGCTTTGGCGACGGTCTCTTTCTTGGATTCGATGTCCAGCGGTGCATCTTTGCCCATGGCATCGTCATGCAGAGTCTCTTCGGACGCGTTGCCGATTTCGACGCCGGTGCTTTCTTCGCTCACGGCTTCTTCTTCGGGGGCTTCTTCCATGGCGCCCAGATCAACGCCTGCCGCACCCAGCTGAGCCGACATGCCGTCGAGAGCAGCACGCGATGCCAGATCGCAGTAGAGCGCGATGGCGCGGGCCGCGTCGTCGTTGCCGGGGATGATGTAATCAACACCGTCGGGCGAGCAGTTGGTATCAACCACGGCCACAACCGGGATGCCCAGCTTGTTGGCTTCTGCAATGGCCAGCGACTCTTTCTTCACGTCGATGACGAAGAGCAGGTCAGGACGGCCGCCCATTTCGCGGATACCACCCAGCGACGCTTCCAGCTTCGCTTGGTCGCGTTCCATGCCAAGACGCTCTTTCTTGGTCAGGCCTTCGAAGCCGCGCTCGGACTGCTCGTCGATGTTTTTCAGGCGGTTGATCGACTGCGAAACGGTCTGCCAGTTGGTCAGCGTACCGCCGAGCCAACGGTGGTTCATGTAGTACTGTGCGCATTTCTCTGCGGCGTCGGCGATCGGCTGAGCGGCCTGACGCTTGGTGCCAACGAAGAGAACGCTGCCGCCCTTGGCGACGGTGTCACGGATCACTTTCAGCGCTTCGTCCAGCATGGGGACGGTCTGTGTGAGGTCCATGATGTGGATGCCGTTGCGCGCGCCGTAGATATACGGGCCCATGCGGGGGTTCCAGCGCTGTGTCTGGTGACCAAAGTGTACGCCTGCTTCGAGCAGTTGGCGCATGGAGAACTCAGGAAGAGCCATGTCTTTATACCTTTCCGGTTTAGCCTCATCGGGGGTATGACAGCCTCATGCTGCCAACCGGCGGACGATCTGGGATTTCTCCCCAAAAGGCCCAACCCCGACTGCGGGTTCAAGTGGGGCGCATATAGGCCAGCGCGCGGCGCAGCGCAAGGGGCTTATTGCAGGCCCGACCCGCCATCAGCACCTGTCTGGGCATGCCCCGCGCGCACGATCGCTTCGCAGCGTTGCGCCAACGCCTTGCGCCCGGTGTATTCCGCCACCGGCACCGGCGTGTGATAGACCACCTCGACCGCGCCTTGCCGTGCCGCGGCCAGCGTCGTTAGCAGATGCGCGCCAAAGGACATATCCCCCCACCAGCCATAGAACCGCGGATCTTCACCCTGCGGCGCGTGGTAGATCACGCTGACGGGCTGCACCGCGATCTCATCCCGCAAGGCCGGGTCAAAGAAGGCCTCGAACAGCGTGGTCTTGAAGGGGAGCACTTGCAGCCCGTCAGTGCTGGTGCCCTCGGGAAAAAACAGCAGCTTATGCCCGGCCAAGAGGCGCGTCCGGAACACCTCTGTCTGGGTGCGCGCCTCGGCCCGGTCGCGGCGGATAAAGACGGTACCCGTCGCCCGTGCCAGCCAGCCGATGCCGGGCCAGCCCGCCACCTCGGATTTAGAGACGAAGTAGATCCGTTTGGCCGCGTTCAGCGCGAAAATATCGAGCCATGAGGTATGGTTGGCCACCACCGCGCCGCGCCGTTCCATCGGGGTGCCGCGGCGGATAAAGCGCATGCCCAGGACCCAGAACGCCGCGCGGCATACCATCTGCGTGATATGGGGGGTGATGGGCCGATGCAGGCCAAAAATCGGCCGCTCGATCAAGCGCAGCAGCAGCAAGACCAGTAACCCGCCGAAAACCAAAATAGCCAAGACCGCGCCGCGGAGCATGACGCGCAGCATCCCTGCAAGCGTCAAACGCCGCTCTGGCGGCGGCTGGTCACTGTCCCAAGTCGTGCTCATGCAGCGCTCCCGTTATAGAACCGCATCTGCCGCGCGCTCATCTGTTTCGTATCAAGGATCAAGCAAACATCCGTGGTGTTGAAGGCCCAGTCGATATAGGCCCCCTCGCCCACGGTCCCTCCCAGCCGAAGGTAGGCTTTGATCAGGCTCGGCACCGCCAGCATGGCCTTGCGCCGGTCCAACTCGGGCTCGGGGATCAGGTCCATGGGCGCGTAATCACGCGCGCGGACCCGCAGTTCGGGCGGCGCCAAATGCCGGTGATGCAAAAGCGAAAGCGGCTCGGCCAGAGCCGCGGTGTCGGTGCCGTGAAAGCTCGCCACGCCGAAAAGAACCTCGATCTCATGTTCGGCAACATAGCCTGCAAGCGCGGCCCAAAGGTGGTGCATCGCCGTGCCACCGCGATAGGCGGGGTCAAGGCAAGAGCGCCCCAATTCCAACAGCTTACGCCCCGACTGGACAAGCGGCGCCAGATTGTACTCCGCCGCCGAATAGAAGCCCCCTGCCCGTGCGGCCATATCGCTCCGCATCACTCGGTAGACGCCCGCCAATTTACCGCTGCGCCGGTCGGTCAAAAGCAGATGGTCAAAGTAGGGATCGAACCGGTCCCGCTCCAACCCGGCGGCATGATCGACCATCGGCCCACCGCCGCCCAACTCCCGCACGAAGACGTCGTACCGCAGCCGCTGTGCCGCCTGCACATCGGCCTCCGTCTGCGCCAATCCGACCTGAAAATCTGCTGCTACGCCCCGTGGCATCGGCCAATCCTATGCCCGAAATGAAAGTCTCTGCCTGATAGGCAATCGGCTGCGCGGGCGCAACAGTTGCGGGGAAAGCGGAAATCGGCTACTCTCCCTATGGTTGCTTTAAGAAGATTTTCTTCCACCATTAAGGATTTGGAAAGGGTCATCCCTCATCAAAGACCGGCATTAATTCCAAACGAAAGCTGTCTATGACCACTTTGCCTTGGTCACGAAAGTTGACCGTCACTTTGCCGCCGATATTGCTTTGCACCTGTCCCGTGCCCCATTCGGGATGCTGCGGATGCATCACCAACATGCCCGGCGTCAGCAGCGCGTTCAGATCATCCATCCCGTTTCCAATCATTCCAAGGGGCCACCATGGGCCAGCTTAACATCGACCTGCCCGCCCTGATCGGCAGCCGCATTTGCCACGACTTGATATCGCCAATCGGGGCCATCAACAACGGGCTTGAACTGCTTCAGATGGCGGGCACCGGGGCCGCCCCGGGGCCTGAGCTTGCCTTGATCGGTCAAAGCGTCGAAAGCGCTTCGGCCCGGATCCGCTTTTTCCGCATCGCCTTTGGGGCCGCGGGCGATCAGACCATGGGCCAGAACGAGGTGACTTCGATCCTACGTGATCTCTATGCCGCCTCGCGGGTTGAGGTTGATTGGCAGGTCACAAGCCCCCAATCACGCAACAGCGTGCGGATGGCCTTCCTCGCGCTGCTCTGTATCGAAACAGCCCTGCACCACGGCGGGCGGATCACCATCGTCGAAGAAACAGGGCATTGGACCCTACTGGCCGAGGCCGACAAAATCGCGATAGACCCTGAACTTTGGGGGCTGCTGACACAGCCCGGGCCGGACCGGCCGCTACAGCCCGCGCAGGTTCAATTCGCACTGTTACCAATTCTGACCGAAGCACAGGGGAAAGAAATCACGCTCGACAGTAGCGATACGGCCCTAACCCTGTCTTTCTGACGGTCAGCCGCGCACGGTACCCTCGCCACGCACGAGATATTTGAAGCTCGTCAACTGCGCCGCGCCAACGGGGCCGCGGGCATGAAGCTTGCCCGTGGCGATGCCGATCTCTGCGCCCATGCCGAACTCTCCCCCATCCGCGAATTGGGTTGAGGCATTATGCATCAGGATCGCCGAATCCAGCCCGTTAAAGAACGCCGCGGCGGTCTCGGCATTCTCGGTCAGGATGCAATCGGTGTGCCCCGATCCATACTGGCGAATATGCGCCATCGCAGCGTCCAGATCGGGGACGGCCCGCGCCGCAACGATCATATCGAGGTATTCTTGCCCCCAATCCGCATCGTTGGCTGGGACCGTGCCGGGGACATTCTGCAAGGCCGCATCGGCGCGCACTTCGACGCCTGCGTCAATCAACGCTCGGATCACGCCATTGCCAATGGTCTTGGCGACATCCTCATGGATCAAAAGACATTCCGCCGCGCCGCAAATGCCCGTCCGTCGTGTCTTGGCGTTCAGCACGACCTTCAACGCTTTTTCGGGATCCGCCTCGGCGTCGATATAGATGTGCACGATGCCTTCCAGATGGGCAAAGACCGGCACCCGGGCCTCACGCTGGACCAAGCCGACAAGCCCCTTGCCGCCGCGCGGTACGATCACGTCGATGGTATCGGTCATCGTCAGCATCTCACGCACCGCCGCCCGGTCGCGCGTCGGGACCAATTGCACCGCGTCTTCCGGCATGCCCGCATCTCGCAGCCCCTGTTGCAGACAGGCGTGAATGGCACGCGATGATTGAAAGCTTTCCGACCCGCCGCGCAGGATCACGGCATTGCCCGCTTTGAGACAAAGCGCGCCCGCATCCGCCGTCACATTGGGCCGCGATTCATAGATCACGCCGATCACGCCAAGTGGGGTACGCACGCGCTGGATGTTAAGGCCCGAGGGCTGGTCCCATTCAGCGATCACCTCGCCCACCGGATCGACCTGTTCCGCGACCGACCGCAGCCCGTCGACCATGCCGCGAATACGCTCTTCGTTCAGCATCAGACGGTCCATCATGGCATCCGACAGCCCCTTGTCGCGGCCAAAGGCGAGGTCTTGCTCATTGGCAGCGATGATCTCGGCCCGGTTTTTCCAGACCGCATCGGCAGCGCTGATCAGGGCGGCGTGTTTGCGCTCGGCTGTGGCGGTTGCCAGTTGCGCTGCCGCTGCACGGGCGCGGGCGCCGATATCGGCCATCAGCTCAGAGATATTCTCGATGTCGTTCATAGCCTTATGCCCCTCTCTTCATCTTCTCTTAGAGCGCCATATCGTCGCGATGGATCAAAGCCGCCCGCCCGGGATAGCCCAAAAGCGCCTCGATCTCAGCGCTCTTGTGGCCCTTGATTTGCCCGATCTCCTCCGCCGAATAGCGGCTGAGACCATGGCCCACCGCGTGACCGGCGGGGTCATACATGGCGATGCTATCGCCCCGTTCAAAACGCCCCTCAACGGCGGTCACCCCGGCCGGCAAGAGGGACGTGCCCCGCGCCAATGCCGCCACGGCTCCGGCGTCCAAGGTCACCACCCCGCGCGGCTTCATCGCGGCAATCCAGCGCTTACGCGCGGCTTGTGGGTCACTCTGCGCGCTGAACCAAGTGGCATTCGCACCACCTTCGAGCGCGGTGAGCGGGCGCATGACGAACCCATCGGTGATCACCATCGCACAGCCCGCCGTTGTCGCCGTGCGCGCGGCCATCAGCTTGGTTTTCATGCCACCTTTGGACAGGCCCGACCCGGCATCACCAGCCATCGCCTCGATCTCGGGCGTGATGCTCTCGATCACATCGTAACGTTTCGCGGTCGGGTCCTGTGAGGGGTTGGCACTGTAGAAACCATCCACATCGGAGAGCAGAATCAACTGATCCGCCCCCACCGTCACCGCGATCTGCGCGGCGAGACGGTCATTGTCGCCAAAGCGGATTTCATCAGTCGCGATCGTGTCGTTCTCATTCACAATGGGCACGACCCCGAGCGAGAGCAACTGCTCCAAGGTCGCGCGACTGTTGAGGTAGCGCCGGCGGTTGGCGCTGTCCTCCAACGTCACCAGAACCTGCGCGGTGGTGATGCCATGGGGAGCCAGCACCTCTTCATAGGCCCGGGCAAGGCGGATTTGCCCCACCGCCGCGGCGGCCTGCGCCTGTTCCAGCGCCAGAGCGGTTGGCGGGAGGCCAAGAACACCCCGGCCAAGCGCGATGGAGCCAGACGATACCAGCACAACATCGCAGCCCAAGCCCTTGAGCCATAAGACATCTTGCGCCAATCCGGTCAGCCAGTCTCGACGCAGATTGCCGCTATCGCGGTCCACCAGAAGGGCGGACCCGATCTTGATGACGACACGGCGGGCGGTGCTTAGGGTTGCCAAGGCGTCTCTTCCTCGGTGCTGCGAAAACGCAGGCGATCTTCGTCGATATTCTGGCGCAGGGTGCGCAATACTTCCGTCACGCCTTCGCCAGCCACACTGGACATCATCATCACGCTGCCGCCGGAAGCTTTTTCCAATTCCTTCGAACGACTTGCGCGCTCTTCCTCATCCAATGCATCAACTTTGTTCATCACAGTGACACGCGGCTTTTCTGCCAGATCGCCGCCATAGGCTTCCAGCTCTCCGATGATGGTGTGGTAATCCTCCGCCACGGTTTCGGAGGTGCCATCGATGAGGTGCAACAACACCGCGCAACGCTCGACGTGGCCAAGGAAAAGATCGCCCAGACCGCGCCCTTCGGAGGCGCCTTCGATGAGGCCAGGAATATCCGCCACCACGAATTCGGTGTTATCGACACCGACCACGCCAAGGTTGGGGTGCAAGGTGGTAAATGGGTAATCGGCAATCTTGGGCCGCGCGTTCGACGTGCTCGCAAGGAAGGTCGACTTGCCCGCGTTGGGCAGGCCTAGCAAGCCGACGTCGGCGATCAGCTTGAGCCGCAGCCAAAGCGTCCGCTCCACCCCTTCTTGCCCGGGGTTCGAGCGGCGGGGGGCTTGGTTGGTCGCGGATTTGAAATGCAGGTTGCCCCAGCCGCCATTGCCGCCGCGCGCAAGCTGCACGCGCTGGCCAAGCTCGGTCAGATCGGCGATGACGGTCTCCTGATCCTCATCAAGGATCTCCGTGCCCACGGGCACCCGCAGGATGATATCCTCACCGTCCTTACCGGTGCGCTGTTTGCCCATGCCGGGCTGGCCGTTCTTGGCAAAGAAGTGTTGCTGATAGCGAAAGTCGATCAGCGTGTTCAGCCCATCGACCGCCTCGGCCCAGACCGAGCCGCCGGTGCCGCCATCGCCGCCATCCGGGCCACCATATTCGATGTATTTCTCACGCCGGAACGACACACAGCCGCCGCCCCCGGCGCCGGATCGGATGTAGACTTTGCACAGGTCGAGAAACTTCATGGTCTTGCCTTTCAGGCACGGGAAACGGAGCTACAGCTTGCGGCTATAGGTCCATGTGGGTACGGCAGCATCGCGGGCCAAGCAATAGGTTTCCGCGTCGCCGAGATAGACAAAGCCCGCATTGGTCAGCACCTTGGCCGAGGCCGGGTTGTCATGGAAAACAGAGGCAAAAAGCGCGTCATTGCCCAAGGGGTTGGCGTTTACCAAAGCCTGCACCGCGTCAGAGGCAAGATGCGTGTTCCAGAACGCCGGTGCCACCCAATAGCCGATTTCGGATTGGTTACGATCCAGCCGGGTGAGGGAGATCACGCCCATCACCTCAGAACTGTCCGCCCGGGTGCCATCCATGACCCAGACGTCTTCTTCACGGTCATCGGACATGGCGCGGGTGACATAGGCTTCGACACTGCCGGGCGGCAGCGGATGTGGGATCGAGGATGTGGCATTGGCGACCCGCGGGTCGCTGGCATACATCTCAATCATGCCCATGTCGGACCGGCGCACCGGGCGCAGGTCAAACCGCTCTGTCTCAATAAGGGGTTGGTTCACAATCGCTTCCAACTGCATCGTCATGTTCCTCCTCCGAACAGACTGGATTGGGGGCCTTTGGCCAGACGGGCCGTCCCTGCCCCGATCGCGCGTAACCCGCGCGCAGAGGCGTTGACACATTCGACATATTCCTCCCTGCCGAATGTAACGACTTTATCAAAATTCAGCCGCGTTCCGCAAAGAGCGGAGAAACGGCCCGCCAGGCCAATGGGCCCTGAACTGGAAAACAAAAACATCGGGGGTCTTTCCGAAAAAGAAAAAGGGACCGGCGGTATCGCCGATCCCTGATTTTTTCAAACCCTTTGGGGTACGGCTTATTCAGCGGCCTCCGCGCGTGGCAGAACCGAAATGAACGTGCGGTTTTTCAGACCCTTGTGGAAGGTCACAGCGCCGTCGACGGTTGCAAAGATCGTGTGATCCTTGCCCATGCCAACGCCTTCGGCAGGCCAGAACTTGGTGCCGCGCTGACGCACGATGATGTTGCCGGGGATGACGGCTTCGCCGCCGTATTTTTTCACGCCAAGGCGACGACCAGCTGAGTCGCGCCCGTTACGGGATGAACCGCCTGCTTTTTTATGTGCCATCTCGGTCTCTCCTTAGCCTTTGGTCTTTTCTTTGGCCTGTTCGACCCAGCCTTCACGCTGGATACGGCCTTTGAAAGACAGTTTCTCGTCAACTTCAGCGATATCCGCTTCGGTCCATGCTGCGATTTGAGCGAAGGAGGTGATGCCCGCTTCGTGCAGCTTTTTCTCAAGTGCGGGGCCAACGCCGCTCAGCGCCTTCAGGTCGTCCGCGCCGGCTTCCGACATCTGGTCGGCTTTCTCGGCTTTCGGAGCGGCCTTGGTGGCTTTCGCCTTCTTGGCCTTCTTGATCTGCGCAGCCTCATCGGTCTTGCCGGTGATGGCAGCCACGGCGGCGGCGCTTACGGAGCCTGTGCCGACAGCTTCGGATACGCCCGACTTCTCTGCGCCCGAGGCAAGGATGTCGGTGATCTTGACCAGCGTCAGCTTCTGACGGTGACCCTTGGTGCGCTTGGAAGAGTGCTTCCGGCGACGCTTGACGAAGTTAATGACCTTTTCGCCTTTGATCTGATCGACGACTTCGGCCTGAACGCCAGCATCTTTGACCGTGGGCGCGCCGAGCACGGGGCTGTCGCCGCCCAGCATCAGAACTTCGTTGAACTGGACCGTTTCGCCAGCATTGGCCGCAATACGTTCAACGCGCAGCATATCGCCTGCTTGAACCTTGTATTGCTTGCCGCCTGTCTTGATGACCGCAAACATGCGTCTTCCTTTTCTGTCATCCGCGTTCTGTGGCCCCCGCTTGGGAGTTTGTGGATGGCTTTCCGGCCGATCCGCCTCGAACAGCGCGCCCATGGGGCGTCATTAAAAAAACAATCCCGAAAACGGATTACCCGCCGGGATGCGGGCTTATCTTCGGAATGGCGGGGCAAGTCAAGTAGGTTTTCTTGGCCCCGCCCCTAGGGGCTGTCAGAGGCTTTCGGCCACCATGTTCAGCGCCAATGCGCGCCCCAGCCCGTAGGAGATGTCCTCATAGGCCCGGCCGAACCCGTCGAAAAGCCCGCGGTTGAGCGCCCGGCCCGCCGGTGTCTCGGCAAAGGCCGCATATTGCGCGATTTCGGCGTTGCTCAAGGGGTGATAGGCCAGCAGCATATAGGCGTGCAACCAGACGGAGGTGTCTTCGGTCACCGCGTCCAGATCGGCGCCAACATCGGCCAAGAGGTCTTCATCACTGTCCTCCAGCGCGCCGCCATCGCGCATGCCGCGCAGGAATTGGAAATTGCTGTTGAGCGCCGTGCCGACATTGCGGTCGATCATATCGGAAGCGTCGATCAACCGGCGGATCAAAGTCACCCGCGGATCACCGTCCCCCGCCAGCACCCCATAGTTCGCCCGCGCGATCTGCTCAATCTCAGGCTCGGCGATGGCGGCGCGGGCGGCATTCTCCAACCCGACGACCCGACGCCCCAGTTCGGTGGAATAGAAGGCGATCGCCTTTTCGACCTCCTCCGCCGTCATCGTCTCTTCTAAGGCGCGGCGAACCATTTCGACCATACGCTCGGGATCGTGGATGCTTTCGACCTGCATCTGCCAAGCTGGGCCGCCCTGCCCGCCCATCATGTCTTGGTTCAGCACCTCCGCATGGGCCTGCCCTTCGTTGCCGAGGATCACCGCCGCTTGGCGAAGCTCCAACAAGTCGACCAGCACAGTCATCCGCGCATCGGCCCAAGCGGGCAGCGCCAGAAGCCACAAAAGCGGCGCGAAAACCCAAGCCCGCATCAGATGTCCTGACTGGGCTGCATGGCCGCAAGGCGCGCGGCCACGGCCTCGAACCGGTTGGCCATGATCTCATATTGAACGGCGTTCATCAGCGTGTAGACCTGCTGCATCTTGGGATGTTCCAACGCCTCGGCATAGGCGGCAAGGTCTTCGTCCGAGAAGGATTGGTAGGTATAGGCGGCGTTGGCCAATGCGTTGGCGGCGATCTGCGCGCCCAGCTCATCCGCCTGCGCCCGCATCGCCTCGCGCAGGTCCGGCTCTTCCATCTGCAATTCGATCACCCCGGCCGCCGCGGCGGCCAGAAGGAAACGAATCTGCACCTCTTGAATGGCCCGGACCGAGATTTCCTCGACATCGCTGGCCACGTTCAAGCGCCGCAGGGTCTCCAACCGGGGGGAGCCGATCCGCTCAAGCCCCGCGATGATGGCGGCACCGCTCTCGGCCTTCAGCCCGTCATCCTCAGCCATATGCGCTTTGTTCTCGACCGCCACCAAACGCTGGCCCAGATCGGAGGCATAGAATCCGGCGGCATGATCCAACAGGTCATCGCTGAGCGTCTCGGCAAGGATATCCATCGCCATGTCATGCATCAACTCGGTGTCAAAGACATCGCGCACCAGCCGCGACCACTCCGAGCCGAAATCCTTGCTTTGCAGCCCTAACATCTCAGGCGCGGAATCGGCGGACAGGCGGATGCTCTCCAACGCCACGTCAAAGCCGGTCACTTCCAAGAACCGCTCCAACGCGCCGCGATCCGCCGCCCGCAGCGGCAGGGCAAGCGCGACGAGCAGCGTCAACGCCATGACAAAGGGGGCTGCAATCATTCGGTTTTGGCGAAACATGGGCGGTCCTTTCGCAGAATTCTGCCTTTAAACTTAGGCTCTACCAGCCTCGGCGCAATGAAAATCCCCAAACTTTCAATTGATGCGCAAAACCCCTCTTGCCACTGCTGGAAAAGGCGACTAAACGGACCCCCCAGACCCCCGCGGAGAGGTGCCGGAGTGGTCGAACGGGGCGGTCTCGAAAACCGTTGAGCCTTCACGGGTTCCCAGGGTTCGAATCCCTGTCTCTCCGCCACTAACGCCTTGGGCGTGGTGCTTATTTCCCCCGATACGAAGACGCTGGTCAGTCGCCGCGCAAGCCGCGACGTCGCCGTCCTCCAAACCGATCTGCTTAAAGACCAGGCACCCGCGTAGAAATCTAACGCCGCAGCCGCCACCCTCCCGCTTTAGCCAAATCCGCGCCTTGAACATTTCGGCGGATTGTCGCAACTATCCGCGCAGAGCAAGCAAGCGGTTTCATGAGTCCCAGCCAGCCAAGGATTTCTACAAGGGACAATAAAATGAAAACCAATACCGCCAAGCGCGTCGCGCTCTCTTGGCTGATGTGCTCGACCGCCACTCTCGCTTACGCGCAAGACGACACCGCCTTCGATCTCGGTGTGCTGCGCATTCAGACCTCAGCCGCGCAGGCTGTTTTGGGCAATGACGAGATCACCGAAACCGAAATCGAACAGCGCAACCCGGCCACCGTGGCCGATGTCTTTGCCGGCGAATCCGCGATCACCGCCAGCGGCGGCGCGCCGATCGCGCAGAAGGTCTATGTGAACGGGATCGAGGAAAGCCTGCTTTCCGTCACCATCGATGGCGCGCGTCAGAACAAATCGGCCTTCCACCATACCGGCAACGTTCTGCTGGATCCGGCCTTGCTGAAATCCGTTGAGGTCAGCGCGGGGCTTGCCCCGGCGGATCAGGGGCCAAACGCGCTGGCGGGCTCTATCGCCTATACCACCAAAGACGCCCGCGACCTGTTGGACGGGGACGATCCCTTTGGAGGTCGCTACACGCTATCTTATGGCAGCAATGGCCAAGGGTTCCGCAATACCCTGACCCTTTTCGGGCAGAACGACGGTTTCGAATATTTGCTGAGCGGCACCCGGGCGACGGGCGATGACTATGATGACGGCTCGGGCAGCACCATCACCGGCACGGCGGCGGACCTGACCGACTATATCGCGAAATTCGCCTATACCTCGCAAAGCGGCAAACGTCTGAGCTTCTCTGCTTCTGAGACCACTGACAACGGCCTGCGCGCGTCTCAGGGTGGCTTCATCCGCCCCGACTTTGCCGATGTGATCGGGCGCGACACGGTGCTCTACGAAGCGCTGTCGCAGCGCACCTCCTATACGCTGACCTATGAGGATGAGAACCCCTCGGGCATCTGGGCGCCCTATGCGCAGCTCAGCTACAACGAGCAGGCGATGGACGTAGGCTCGCTTTATGGCGTGAACAAAAGCCTCAGCGGTGTGCTCAGCAACGACTTCACGCTCCGCAACGGCAGCGTCAATGTCGGTGTCGATTTCTTTGACGAAAGCGCCGAAGGCTATGACAACACGGTCAGCCCGCGCAGTTCGAGCGGCCGCGAAGAGCTTAGCAACATCGGTATCTTCGCGCAGGCACGGCAGGATCTGTCGGACCGCATTTCCGTGTCCTACGGCGGGCGCTATGACTGGGCGTCCTTCGAAGGCGCGGATGGGAGCGATTTCGATGCCAGCGGCGCCAGCGTCAACGGCTCGGTCGACTACGTCTTGAACGATCAATGGACCCTCAACGCCGGGGCCGCGTCCAGCTGGGGCGGTTATGAGTTGGGCGAGGCTGCATTGGTCAACTTCCGCACCCCGTGGAATTATGACGGCTTCACCACCTCGCGCGCCAATGCGGTGCGTCTTGGTCTGCGCTACGACAGCGGCCCTTGGGCGGTCAAAGGCGCGCTCTTCGACACTGAGATCGAAGACATCAACGCCGTTCTGCCTTCAAGCGGTGCACGCGGTGCCGTGGACGATCTGACATCGCGCGGCTTCGACGGGTCGGTCACCTATACCGGCGCGCGCGGCTTCGCGACCTTGAACTACACCTATGCCGATGTGCAAACCAACGACGCCACCACCGCCACGACCGCCTATTACCTTGGCCGTCCAGTCGGCCATATCTTTGGCTTCGAAGCGGGCTATGACGTGACCGAGGAATGGCGCATCGGGGCGACCGCGCAGATCGCCTTGGAGAACGACGATACCGATGTGTCGCTCGACGGTTACGAGGTGGTCAATCTCTACGCGGAATACAAACCGCGGCGGATGGAGAACCTGAACGTGCGCATGGACGTGCAGAACCTGTTCGACGCGACCTATGCAAGCCGCAGCTCCGATGGGCTTGGGCTTGCCAATGTGGTGCCCTTGACCGAACCGGGCCGCACTGTCAGCCTGACCGCGTCGATCAGCTTTTAACTGACGCAGGTATCGCCCCCCTTTGTGCGGGGGCGATACCCTTTTCCGGCACTTGCCGCCTAAGGTTCTTTCCGCAGTCCTCCTCCCGCTTGATCCAAATCAATACAGCCGCTCCGGCCCGCCCCATAATGGCCGTGGTCACATGAGGAGCGTCGCCATGCAAAATGCCACCATCACAGCCGTTCTGGGGGTCGATGCCCGGCCCAATCAGCTTGAGGCCCTCGCCCGCGAGGCGCAGACCCGGGGCGCGCATCTGATCGTTCTTCTGCTCAGCGAAACCCCTGCCGTCCCGGTCTATTCGATGGGGGTGGGCGAACTCAGCACCTATTCCCTCCCGGCGGGCTGGCAGGCGGATGTGGACGCGGCCCGCGAGGCGGTCGAAAAACAGCGCGCGGAATTTTCGCAGTATCTCACCGATCAAGGCGCCAGCGCGGATGTGCGCGCGGTCTGTGGCGACGCCTCCGCCTTGCGCAACAGGGTGGCGCGGGCGGGGCTGACCTGTGACGCGGTGCTTATCGGCACGGACCTGCGCGAAGACAGCCGCCTGTTCGAGGACATCGTGCATGCCGCCCTCTTCGAGTCCGCCGTGCCGGTTTTGCTCAACACCGCGCAGGCTAAGGTGGCTTTGACCCCACAATCGGTCTTCGTCGCATGGAAAGCGGGCATTCCCGCCACGCGGGCGATCCGCGCCGCTCTGCCAATCCTGCGCAATGCGCGGGAGGTAACGGTGGCGCTTTTCGATCCGGTCTCGATCTCGGCCTATGACGGGGAAAACCCCGGCACCGATGTCGCCGCTTGGCTGACCCACCAAGGCTGCAACGTTGCGGTGCAGCAATATGCCAGCGGAGGCGCGGACATTGGCACCGCCATCCTGAAACGCGCCAAAGAAACCGGGGCCGATCTGATCGTCATGGGCGCCTATGACCACTCCCGCCTGCGCGAGATGGTTTTTGGCGGTACGACCCGCAGCCTGATTGAACAAAGCGCCTTTCCTGTGCTTCTGTCGCACTAACGCCCATCGAAAGGACCCCCTATGCGCCCTCACCTCGCTGCCCTCGCCGGGCTATCTTGCGCCCTCCTCTCTGCCTGTTCGGAGGGGTCCCCTGACGACACCGACCGGGTGCGCGCGGGGCAGCGGGTCTATGCAAAGGAATGCGCCGCCTGCCACGGGGCGCAGGGCGAAGGGGGCGGTCCGATGTCCTTGCATCTGGATGTGGTGCCGCCGGATTTGGCCGGGCTGAAACAGCGCAATGACGGCTACTTCCCGCGGGAGTTTGTCCGCCGCTTTGTCATGGGCCAGCTGGCGAAAGACGACCCCGCCTCACCCATGCCGGACTTCTCCGCCGTTGGCCTGCGCCACGTCTACCCCAATGGCGGCGCGGATGGGGAGGTGCTGGAAACCGATTTCGCCAATCTGCTCGACTATCTGGAAGCGATCCAGTGGTAGGACCGGCGTGGTTCGGGAGGCAGCCCTCGGGCACGTGAGGCATCGCCCCGCATTGCGGCCCCGCCCCCTCTCACGCTATCGGATGCCCTGCCCCGCAGCCCCTACAGACGGAACCCTCGCATGAAGATCAACGACGAAAGCCCCGTTCTGCTGGCCCTTCTGGACGCCGCCGTCGATGCCATGGTGGTGGCCGATCACGCCGGCAATATCCTGCGGGTGAACAAGGCGGCGGCCATGCTTTTCGGCCATCCGGTTGAGGATTTGGTAGGGCAAAACGTGCGCATGCTGATGCCGGGAGACATGGCCGTTCAACATGACGGCTTCCTGCGCCACCATCTCGAGACCGGAGAGAAACGCATCATCGGCGTGGGCCGCGACGTGGAAGGGCTGCGCGCCGATGGCAGTGTCTTCCCGCTGCATCTTTCCGTGGGCCGCGCCGATATCTCGGGCGAGGTCGCCTTTGTCGGCATCATGCACGATCTGTCGCGCCGAAAAGCCGCCGAGGAGGCCAGCGCCCGCTCGCAACGGATGGACGCCATCGGCCAGATGACCGGCGGCATCGCGCATGATTTCAACAACCTTCTGACGGTCGTGATTGGCAATCTGGAACTGCTGGAAATGTCGGAAACCTCGGCCAAAAGCGGCGCGCTGATCTCGGACGCGCTGGAGGCGGCAGAGATCGGCGCGGACCTCACCTCACGGCTGATGGTCTTTGCCCGCAAGACCACGTTGAACGCGGCGGAGATCGACCTTAATGCCGAAGTCTCAAAAGCCGTGGCGATGCTCAAACGCACCATCGGCGCGCATATCGCGGTCGAGACGGGTTTTGCCGAGGACCTTTGGCAGGCCAAGGTGGATGCCACCCAGCTTCAGACTGCCGTGCTCAACATCGCGCTCAATGCCCAAGATGCCATGCTTTCGGGCGGGAAAATCACGCTGGAAACCCGCAACATGCAGCTCGACGACACCTATGTCGCACAAGAAATCGGCATCGACATGGGCAACTACATCCGCCTGTCGATCGCGGACACAGGCGAAGGCATGTCCGCCGAGACCCGCACCCGCGCGATGGAGCCGTTTTTCTCGACCAAACCGGTCGGCCAAGGCACGGGGCTGGGCCTGTCGATGGTTTACGGCTTCATCAAGCAATCCGGCGGGCATATCGCGATCTACAGCGAATTGGGCAAGGGCACGACGATCAGCCTCTATTTCCCCGCCCTCGTGGACAGCACCGGCACGCGGGCGGCCTCCAGCGACGCGCCAGAGCAGCACGCCGGGATCGGCACCGGCCTGCGCGTGCTGCTGGTCGAGGATGACCCGATGGTCCTGCGCCTGTCGGAGCGACGGCTGGAGTCGCTGGGGTTCGACTGCGTCACGGCAACCACCGGCGACGCGGCTTGGGACATCCTGCAAGACCGCGACGACATCGACGTGGTCTTTACCGATCTGGTGATGCCGGGGGAGTTGTCGGGCCATGCGCTGGCCAAACGGGTCGCAGCGGAAATGCCCGATCTGCGGATATTGATCACCTCGGGCTTTTCCGAAAACGTCCTGCGCGGCGAGGAAGAGAGCCACGCCTTCGCCCTCTTGCGCAAACCCTATAGGCAAGCGGATCTGGCCGAAGCGTTTCGCGCCTTGTTACAAGACTAACCCGAGGTGGCGGTGGGGCTTTCGGTCAGCACATAGCCCACCCCGCGCACCGTCTTGATCAATAGCGGACGCGCCGGATCACGCTCGACCTTCTTACGCAGCCGCGCCACTTGGTTGTCGATGGTGCGGTCCAAGGGTGCCCAATTCTGCCCGTCAATCAGATCCATCAACCGGTCGCGCGACAAGGGCTTTTTCGCGTGGTTCACGAAGGCGGCCAGAAGTTTGAAATCAGCCGTGGTCAGATCCCCCTCCTGCCCGTCACGGCCCACCAGCAGCATCCGGTCGAGGTTGATCTTCAGCCCATCAAGCGCAAGCCACGGCTCTGCATTTTGCGGTGCGGGCGCCTCCGCTTCGCGCTTGCCGCTGCGCCGCAGGACGGATTTCACGCGGGCCAAGACCTCACGCACATGGAAGGGTTTGGTGAGATAGTCATCCGCGCCCAGCTCCAGCCCGACAACGCGGTCGATCACATCGTCCTTGCCCGTCACCATGAAGATCGGCACGTCATGATCGCGGCGAAGGTCGCGCGCGATGTCCAGCCCGTCCTCCGCGCCGAGGTTCAGATCCAAAGTCACCAGATCGAAAGCCTCCGCTGCAAAGGCCGCGCGCACGCTCTGCGCGTCATGCGCCTCGGTCACAAGGTAGCCGTCGCTTTCAAGACAGCGCCTTAGAAGCGTCCGGATCTTGGCATCGTCATCAACAACAAGGATCTTCTTCGCGGTCACGCCCATCACCCCAAAAGTTGCGTTTGTATAGTCCGCAACCCAAGCGAGCACCACCCGCCACGCCATCCCCTGCGACAAAGCGTTACAAACGGATACAAGACCAAAGGTCGTTCTGCGACATGCGCCTGAGAATGTGACCGCGCCGCAGAAAGGACGATCGCATGTACGTGACGCTATCCAATGAGTTCACCCCCGCAACCAAAGTGCCCGAGGCGCAGCTTTGCTCTCGCACCCCCGCCGCGCAATCGCCGCGCAAGCGGCAGGCGGTCGGCAGCCATCTGTTTCGCGAGGGCGATATCGCCAACCATATCTATGAGATCACCTCGGGCGTCTTTCGCCTGACCCGCGTGCTCGACAACGGGCGGCGGCAGGTCATCGCCTTTGGCCTGCCCGGCGACATCATCGGCTTTCCCAATGGCGCGCTCCATCACAGCGATTGCGAGGCGATCCAGACGGCAGAGGTGATTGCCCACCGCCGCCATGCGCTCGACGATTTCGAGGGGGATCACGAGACGCATAAGCGGCTGTTGAACGCTGCCCTGCGTGAGATTTCGGCGATGCAGGATCACTTCATGATGCTGGCCCGCAAATCCGCGCTGGAAAAGGTTGCCTCCTTCCTCATCACGCTGGCAGAGCGCACGGGCAGGCCGATCGGCAATTACACCACCTGCGCCCTGCCGATGACCCGCAGCGACATCGCGGATTTCCTTGGCCTGACGATTGAGACGGTGAGCCGCACCCTGACCCGTCTGCGCAAGCAAGATATCATCGCGCTCGAGACCTCTCAGACCGTGCTGATCAAGGATATGGACGCGCTGATCTCGGCCTCTCAGGCAGCCGACTGAAGGCGGGCTTTCATTGAGCTAAGAAAGCGCGGGCCACGGCCCGCGTTTTGCGTTTCTAGGTCGCCTTTTCGGAATCGCGCTGTTGGGTGTCCCCACTAGGCGCGCCATTCTCCAGCAAAATCCGCGCCGCGTCTCCTTCAAGGTCATCGTATTGCCCGTTGCGCAGCGTCCAGAGACAGGCCGCAAGCCCCGCTGCGCCAAGACAGACCGAGACGGGGATGAGAACGATCAGGATATTCATCGGCGCACCGCATTCAAAACCACGAGGATAGACGAGGAAGACATCACCGCCGCCGCCATCAGCGGGGTGGCGAAGCCCATGACCGCCACCGGGATCGCGACCGCGTTATAGGCGGCGGCCAGCCCGAGGTTCTGGCGAATACGGCTGCGCGCCCGGCGGGCCAGCCGCAGGGTATCGGCGACCGCCGAAAGATCACCGCCCAGCATCACCCCGTCTGAGGCGACCCGCGCGGCATCCAGCGCCGTGGCAGGCGCGAGAGAGGCATGCGCCCCGGCAAGCGCCGCCGTGTCATTCAGCCCGTCGCCCACCATGAGCACCCGCTTGCCCCGCGCGGCCATATCGCGGACCAGACCGGCCTTATCTTCAGGCCGAACGGCGGCATGAACCGTGGCGATCCCGAGGGTTTCGGCCAACGCTTCTGCACGCTGCGCGGTATCGCCGGTAACCATCGCCACCTCCATCCCCCGCCGCCGCAGAGTGTTGACCACTTCCGCCGCACCGGCGCGGGGTGTTTCGTTCATGGGCAATGGGATGCAGCGGTCAGGCAGATGCAGTTCCGGCCCCTCCTGGCCGCGGCCCAGCCAAACCGGTGCGCCGTTCCACTGGCCGCAGACGCCCTCACCCGGCACTTCATGCAGATCACGCAAGCTGGCAGGCATATGCCTATGCAGCGCCGACGCCAGAGCGCGCGATGCCGGGTGGTCCGAGGCCTGCGCGAGAGCCAGCGCCACCGATGCGGCCTCTGCATCAAGTGCGGGCAGCCGCGCCGCGCCTTCGGTCAACGTGCCGGTCTTGTCGAACAGAACCGTGTCGATCTCGGCCAAACGCTCCAAGGCCGTGGGGGATTTCAGCAACACGCCCGCGCGGAACAAACGCCCGGTCATCGCTGCCGTCACCGCCGGAATGGCCAGCGCCAGCGCGCAGGGGCATGTGATGATCAGCGTCGCCGTGGCAACGGCAATCGCGTGATAAAGGTTCCCCGTCAGTGCCCACCAGACCACAAAAGCCAGCGCCGCCAGCCCATGCACCACCGGCGCGTAAAGCCGCGCCGCGCGGTCGGCGATCCCGCTGTAGCGGTGCTTGCCGGTCTCGGCGACCTCGACCAAAGCCGCGAGGCGGCGCAGGGTGCTGTCCTTGGCCCGGCGGGTGACCCTTAGGGTCAGCGGCGTGCCAAGGATTACCTCGCCCGCGCAGATCGGCCCGCCCGCCGCCACCGCGACGGGGTCGGCCTCTCCGGTCAGGGCGGAGCGGTCCACCATCACCGCGCCCAAGGCGATGCCATCCACCGGCGCGCGCGCGCCAGCGGCGAGGGCGATGCGGTCTTCGGGCATCAGGGCGCTCACGTCCACCGTCTCACGCCCCGTCGCGGTCAGGCGCGTCGCGCGGGGCAGTTCCAGCGCCGTTAACTCCGCCGCGGCGGAACGTGCCGTGGCCCGCGCGCGATGCTCAAGATAACGGCCCACCAGCAGGAAAAAGGTCAGCGAGAGCGCCGCATCGAACCAAGTATGCGCCCCGGTGGCGGCGAAAGTCTCATAAAGCGAGGTCGCCGCCGCCAGCAGGATCGCCAGCGCAATCGGCACATCCATATTCATTCGGCCCGCCCGCAGGGCGACCGATGCCGAGGCGAAGAAGGGCACCGCCGAAAAGGCCAAGGCAGGCAGCGCGATGGCCGCAGAGACCCAGTGAAACATCTCGCGCGTGATATCGCCCGCCCCGGACCAGACCGCGACGGAGACTGCCATCACGTTCATCATGGCAAAGCCCGCCACGGCGGCGCGGGCCAGCAGACGGCGGCCCGTGTCATCCCCCGCAGGCCGCAGGGCGGTCGCGTCCAGCTCATGCGCCTCGAAGCCCGCGTCGTTCAACGCCTGAAGCGCGGCGCTGGCGTCATAGCCGGGGCTCAGCACGATCCGCACCCGTTTGGCCCCAAGGTTCACCCGCGCGGCCTTGACCGAGGGCAAGCGGGCCAAAACCCCCTCGACCCCCGCAATACAGGCCGCGCAGCGGATCTGCGGCAGGGCGAGATGGATGGCCTTGTCGTTCTCCGCGATGCGCTGCGCCGCGGCCTCAGCCGAGGGGGTGCCTGCGACACAGCCGGGACAGGCGGCGACGGTCATCGTGTCACCCGCAAAGGAATGCGGCGGCGAAAGAGCGTGCCATCGGCGGCGCGCATCTCGACCCGCAGGTTCCAGTTGCCGGGGCCTGCGGTAACCGGCGCGGTCCACGCGCGGCCATCCCAGACGAAGTCGGGCGTCATGTCATCCGCCACGGTGGTCGCCCGGCCCAATGTGGCCGCAATGATCTCGGGCTGCACCACGCCATTGGCATCCTGCACCGCCAAGCGGAGCGCCTCTCCCGTCAACTCGGTCTGCACCGCCCAGCCGAGCGCTTCCTGCGCCGCGCGGTCGCTGTCGAAATTTTGCGAGGCGACGTAGCTCGATTCGGTTTCCTTGCCCGGGAAGGTGCGCACCGCATTGAAAGCGAGCGCGAGGTTCACCGCGATGATGATCGAAAACCCGCCCACGAAGATCGCCAGCACATGCCAGCCTGTCAGGGGGCGCCGTCGTTGCAATTGCGCTGCGGTCATTGGCTGTCCTTTCCATTGAAAATCGTGTCACCAAAGGCCCGCTCGCCCGAGCGGACGTCTTCGACCCAGAACCGCAGATCGCTGCGCGGCGCGGTGGCGGCGTCACTCTGCGGCGGGGCGATGACATAGACCCGTTGCAGGCGGGTGGTGTCGGCGGGGACGGAGACCACCGGACCCGCAGCCCCCTCGACGCTGAGGTCCAAGCCACGGTCTCCGGCGAGAGACAGCCGGAAATCCCGTGCCTCCCCATGTTTGTTGCGCAGACGGATGTCATAGGCGTTGCGGATCGACCCGTCCGAGAGGGTGACGAAGGTCGGATTGCGCACCGGCGCCACGGTCATGTCGATCTCGGGCCGGATGAAGAGCGCCACGACAAGCGCCACACCGATGGCGGCCCAAGCGGCGGTATAGATCAAGGTGCGCGGGCGGAAGACATGCTGCCAAAGCGGCTTGGGCTGCCAGGGCGGCGCAGTGGCCCCGGCGACATCGCCCGCGGGCGCCTCGGCAAGGCCCGCCACGGCGGCGCTTTCCTTGGGCGCGGTGGGCGGCTCATCATCCAGCGCGAGGTAGTCGATCAGCCCGCGCGGTCGGCCAATCTTGGCCATCACATCGTCGCAGGCATCGATGCAGAGCGCGCAGGTGATACATTCCATCTGCTGGCCTTCGCGGATGTCGATCCCCATCGGGCAGACCGCCACACAGGCGTTGCAATCAATGCAATCGCCCAAAACCTCGCGGTCCCGCGACTGGCGGTCGCCCGCAGAGTTTTTGTCGAGCGCCGCACCATAGCGCGCCACCGCATCACCGCTGCCGATCGCCTCTGCCGCCGCTTTCTGGCGCTTTACCCCGCCCTTGCCGCGCGGCTCGCCCCGCCATTTGCGGTAGCCAACGGTCAGCGTGCCGGGGTCCATCATCGCGCCTTGGATACGGGGCCAAGGGCACATGTAGATGCAGACCTGTTCGCGCATGAAACCGCCAAAGATGAAGGTCGTGGCCGTCAGCACGGCGATGGTGGCATAGGCCACGGGGGCGGCCTGCAGGGTCACGAGGTCGCGCGCCAGACTGGGCGCATCGGCAAAGTAAAAGACCCAAGCCCCGCCCGTCGCCACCGCGATCAGCAGCCAGACCAGCCATTTTGCCCCCCGCAGCCGCGCCTTGCGCAGGCTCCAAGCTGCGTTGTGCAGGCGGATGCGCGCGTTGCGGTCGCCTTCGATCCAGCGCTCCACAGTCATGAAAAGATCGGACCAGACGGTTTGCGGGCAGGCATAGCCACACCAGACCCGCCCCAAAGCAGAGGTAAACAGGAACAGCCCCAGCCCCGCCATGATCAGCAGCCCGGCCACGAAGTAGAATTCATGCGGCCAAATCTCGATCCAGAAGAAATGGAAGCGCCGGTTTGCGAGATCGACCAGAACCGCTTGATCCGGCAGGTTCGGCCCCCGGTCCCAGCGGATCCAGGGGGTGATGTAATAGACCCCCAGCGTGAGGATCAGGATCACCCATTTCAACCGACGAAAGAATCCGCTGACCCGGCGGGGGAAAATCGGCTCGCGGGCGGCGAAAAGCGGGGGGGCGGCGTTGGACATGGGCAGTAGGCTCCGGTGTTACGTCTTGCGGCCTACACCCCTAGGGCGCAGGCCGCTTTGATCTGCATCAATCCGCAGATTATTTGTCGTACCGGTTTAATCGGCGGCGGCACCCTCGGCATCGACCGCAGCCTCGCCGCCGCCCAGACCGTGGACATAGGCGGTCACGGCGCGCACCTCGGCCTCGCCCAGACGGGCCTGCCACGGCGGCATCACCCCCATGCGCGGCGCTTTGAGCTGCCGCAGGATCGCCTCATGGCTTCCGCCGCGCAGCCAGATCGCATCGGCAAGGTTCGGCGCGCCCATCTCACGGTCACCAAGGCCGCGCTCCCCATGGCAGGCACTACAGTTGTCGGCAAAGACCTCTGCCCCCGCCTGCGCTGCGCCTGCGTCATGCTCAAGCCCCGAAAGGCTGCGCACGAAATGCACGGTGGCGTCGAGATCGGCCTCCTCCATCCAGTCAAACGGTGGCATCTCCGAGAAACGCGCGTCGGGGTCATCCTCGTTGCGGATGCCATGGCGCACGGTATAGGCGATCTCCTCCATCGTGCCGCCCCAGAGCCAGTCATCGTCCAAAAGGTTCGGATAGCCCGAGGCCACCACACCCCCTGCCCCCGCGCCGTGGCATTGCGAGCAATTGGCCGCAAAGACCGAGCGCCCGGCCTGTGTCGCGAAACGGTGAAGCTCTTCGTTGTCCTTCAGCACCCCCAGATCGACGTTGACGAGGCTTTCGGTCAAGTCGGCATTCGACAGGTCCACACGCGCAATCTCGGCAGCGACCTCGCCACGGGTGGAATAGCCGAGCAGCCCCGCCGTCGCGCCAGAGACCATCGGCCAGGCGGGATAAAGGATGGTATAGATCACGCCCCAGACGACGGTGGCATAGAAGGTCCAAAGCCACCAACGCGGTAGCGGCGTGTTCAGCTCTTCGATCCCGTCCCAACTGTGGCCTGTGGTCTCGGTCCCGGTGGCGGGGTCGATCTTGCGTTTATCGGTCATGTGCGGGCTCCGTCATTGCGGGCTTGATCGGGGTCGTCGTTGCGAAACGGGACGGCGGCGGCATCGTCGTGCAGGGCGCGCGAGCCGGGGCGAAAGGCCCAAGCAATGACGCCCAGAAAGATCAGCGTCAGGATCAACAGCGCCCAGCTATCAGCCAGTTCACGCAGGAAAGAATAGGTGTCCATTGCGGCCTCCTCAGCGACTGGCGTCAGGCACGAAGGTCGAGAAATCGACCAGCGTTCCGAGCATTTGCAGATAGGCGATCAGGGCATCCATCTCGCTCACCCCCGGCTGGCCGTCGAAGTTGCGCACCTGCGCGCCGGGGTAGCGTTCCAGCAGCCCGTCGTAATCGCCGAAAGGGTCGACTTGCACCCGGAAGTCGCCACGGACATTCGCGATCATCTCATCGCTATAGGGCACGCCGACCGTGCGGTGGGTGGCGACCAGATCGGTCACATCCTCAGGCTCAAGTTTGGCGTCCATCAGAAAGGCGTATTTCGGCATGACGCTTTCCGGCACCACCGATTGCGGGTCCATCAGGTGATCGACATGCCACTCATCCGAATAGCGCCCGCCGACCCGCGCCAGATCGGGACCGGTGCGTTTGGAGCCCCATTGAAACGGGTGATCGTACATCGATTCGGCGGCGAGGCTGTAGTGGCCGTAACGCTCCGTCTCATCGCGCATCGGGCGGATCATCTGGCTGTGGCAGACATAGCAGCCCTCGCGCACATAGATCTCGCGCCCGGCCAGTTCCAGCGGCGAATAGGGGCGCATGCCCTCGACCTCTTCGATGGTGTTCTCCAACCAAAAGAGCGGCGCGATTTCGACGATCCCGCCGATGCTCACCACCCCGAGCGAGGCGATCAGCAGCAGCGTCGCATTGCGCTCGAACCGCTGGTGAAAGGTGATCGCCTCCGTCTCGGGCGGCAGTTCGTTGGGAATTTTGCCCTTCTTCAAGCCTTCGCTGGCGGTGACCACCTTGGGGTCGTCAGCGGGGTCATAATTGGGGCTGTGGGGGTTCTTGGCCATTGATCTTACTCCGCTGGCAGGGCGACGGTGACGGGGCGGGCTTGCGGGGCGCGGATGGTCATCCACATGTTCCAGACCATCACCGCACCGCCCGCGAGGTAGAGCACCCCGCCCAGACCACGGACCACATACATCAGGAATTTCGCTTCGACGGTGTCGGCAAAGCTGTTAACGAGGAAGCCATTGGCATCGACCTCACGCCACATCAGCCCCTCCATGATGCCCGAGACCCACATCGACGCGGCGTAGAGCACGATCCCGAGGGTCGCGAGCCAGAAGTGCAGGTTGATCGCCGCCATGGAGTGCATCTGCGCCCGGCCCCAGAGCCGCGGGGTCAGGAAGTAGAGCGCGCCAAAGGTGATCAGCCCGTTCCAGCCAAGCGCGCCGGAATGCACATGTCCGATGGTCCAGTCGGTGTAGTGGCTAAGGCTGTTCACCGCGCGGATCGACATCATCGGCCCCTCGAAGGTGGACATGCCGTAGAAGGCGAGCGAGGCGACAAACATGCGGATGATCGGATCGGTGCGGATCTTGTCCCACGCGCCTTCGAGCGTCATCAGCCCGTTGATCATGCCGCCCCAGCTTGGCATCCAAAGGATGATCGAGAACACCATCCCAAGCGTCGCCGCCCAATCGGGCAAAGCGGTGTAATGCAAGTGGTGCGGACCGGCCCAAATATACAGAAAGATCAGCGCCCAGAAGTGGATGATCGACAGTTTGTAGCTATAGACCGGGCGGCCCGCCTGTTTCGGCACGAAGTAATACATCATGCCAAGGAAACCCGCCGTCAGGAAGAAGCCCACCGCGTTGTGGCCGTACCACCATTGCGTCATCGCATCCTGCACGCCCGCAAAGACCTGCACCGATTTAGAGCCCCAGATCGAGACCGGGATGGCGAGGTTATTGACCACATGCAGCATCGCCACGGTGATGATGAAGGCCAGAAAGAACCAGTTGGCGACATAGATATGCCGCTCACGCCGCTTCAGGATCGTGCCGAAGAAGACGGCGAGGTAGACCAGCCAGACGATGGTGAGCCAGATGTCGACGTACCATTCCGGCTCGGCATATTCTTTGGACTGGGTCGCCCCCAGCAGATAGCCCGTGGCCGCCAGAACGATGAAGAACTGATAGCCCCAAAAGACGAACCAAGCCGCGTTGCCACCCCAGAGCCGCGCCGAAGAGGTGCGCTGCACGATGTAGAAAGACGTGGCGATCAGGGCGTTGCCGCCAAAGGCGAAGATCACCGCGCTGGTGTGCAGCGGGCGCAGGCGGCCAAAGTTGGCATAGGGCTGCGCCCAGTCGATGTTCAGCGCCGGAAAGGCCAGTTGGAAGGCGATGAAGGTGCCCACCAGAAACCCCACCACGCCCCAAAAGGCGGTGGCGATAACGCCATAGCGAATGGGGCCATCCATATAGCCCTGCGGGACCGCAGGCGCGACCGGCGCCGCGTCCTCGACAGGCATCCGGCGCAATTGCCAGAAAAACAACCCAGCGGCCACCAACATGACCAGCAGGGCGTGAACCATATAAGCCGGATCGCGCGCCCAATCCGCCCCGAGTGCTGCAAAGAACACTATAAGCGCAAGCACGATCAACTTGAGCGTATCGAACATATTCCGAATCCCTTCATCTTTGGGAGACGGATCGCATGAGCCCCAAGCCGCCGCTTTGATCTATGTCAAAGCCGGGGCGATAAGCCTGCGAAGGGCGCGTTTTCGTAAGGCGACGGCCTAGCTTTTGGTCCGCGCCCCGCTGGGGTCATACATCGGTTTCAAACTGGCCTCGGCCTTGATCCGGCGGCCCGCCACGTCGATCTCATAGGTCGAGGCAAGCAGATCGGCGGAGCTTTCGCCCGCGCAGGGCACATAGCCCAGCCCGATCGCACCGCCTAAGTGATGGCCATAATTGCCTGAGGTGAGATACCCCACGATGGCCCCCTCCCGCAGGATCGGTTCAGCGTGGTAGAGCAGTGGCTCGGGGTCCGTCAGGCGGAATTGCAGCATCCGCAGCTTCAGCCCCTCTTCCTTTTTGCGCAGCACCGCGTCGCGGCCGATGAAGTCGGGCTGGTCGGTCTTCACCGCAAAGCCCAAGCCCGCCTCTAACACATGATCCTCGCAGGTGATGTCATGACCGAAGTGGCGAAAGCCCTTTTCGATCCGGCAACTGTCCATCGCATGCAGACCGCAAAGTTTCAGGCCGAAGGCCGCGCCCGCTTCCATCAGCGCCTCAAAAACATGACCTGCCATCTCGGCGCTGACGTAAAGCTCCCAGCCCAACTCGCCCACATAGGACACCCGATGCGCCCGGGCGAGGCCCATGCCGATCTCGATTTCGCGCGCCATGCCGAAGGGGTGCGTCTCATTCGAGAAGTCATTGGGGGAGACCGCCTGCAACACGTCCCGCGCCTTCGGCCCCATAATCGCGAGCACCGCCTCACCCGCTGTCACATCGGTGATCACCACCATCCGGTCGCCTGCATGGCGGCGCAGCCATGTCTCATCCGCAAGCCGTGTCGCTGCCGGGGTGACAACTAGATAGGCCGTCTCGCTCAGCCGGGTCACGGTGACATCCGCCTCGATCCCGCCGCGGGGGTTGAGGAACTGGGTATAGACGATCTTGCCCACCGGCACCGCCATCTGCGCGCCGCAGACGTGGTTCATGAAAGCCTCGGCCTCTGGCCCCTCGACGCGGATTTTGCCGAAAGACGACATATCGTAAAGCCCCACGCCCGCGCGGATGGCGGCATGTTCGGCGGCTTGATTGTCGAACCAATTCTGCCGGCCCCAGCCATAGCGATATTCGCGCGGCTGCCCGGGATCGGCGAACCAATTGGCCCGCTCCCAGCCTGCGAATTCGCCCATGACCGCGCCAAGCTCCAGCAGATGCACATGGAGCGGGCTGCGCCGGATGCCCCGCGCGGTGGCCTTTTGGCGGTAGGGGAAGTGATCGGCATAGAGCAGCCCCAGCGTTTCGGTCGACCGTTCCGCCAGATAGGTCTTGTTGCCCTGAAACGGCTGCATCCGCGCGATGTCCACATCGCCCAGATCAAAGGGCCTCTGCCCGTCCTCCATCCACTGCGCCAGCGCCATGCCCGCCCCGCCTGCCGATTGGATGCCGATGGAGTTGAACCCGGCGGCGACCCAGACATTGTCCATCTCGGGCGCTTGACCGAGGTGATAGGCATCGTCGGGGGTGAAACTTTCGGGACCGTTGAAAAAGGTATGAATCCCCGCCTCCGCCAGCAGCGGCAGCCGTTTGACCGCCATCTCGAGAATCGGCTCGAAATGGTCGAAATCCTCGGGCAATTGATCGAACTCGAAACTCTCGGGGATGCCGTCCAGCGCCCAAGGTTTGGCGACGGGTTCGAAGGCGCCGAGCAGGATCTTCCCCGCATCCTCTTTGTAATAGGCGTATTCATCAGGGATGCGCAGCACCGGCAACTCGTGCAAGCCCGGCACGGCCTCGGTGACGATATAGAAATGCTCACAGGCTTGCAGCGGCACGTTGCTGCCCAGCATCCGGCCCAGCTCGCGCCCCCACATGCCCGCGCAATTGATGACATGTTCGGTCTCGATCCGGCCCCTGCTGCCATCCTCCCCGGCCCAGTCCACCGCGGTGATCCGACGCCCCGCGCGGGTGACCCCTGTCGCCTTGACCCGCTCGGCCACCACCGCGCCACGCGCCCGAGCGCCCTTGGCCAAGGCCAGCGCGATATTGGCCGGATCGCCCTGCCCGTCTTTCGGCAGATAGACCGCGCCGGTCATGCCATCGGTCTGCACATGGGGGTATTTCGCGCGGACCTCTTCGGGGGTGATCTCTTCGACCTCGACGCCAAAGGCGCGGGCCATGGCGGCCTGCCGCAGGATCTCCTCGCGCCGCGCAGGCGTCAGGGCGGCGGTGATTGAGCCCACCCGCTTGAACCCGGTGGCGACCCCGGTTTCCCCCTCCAACGCGCAGTAGAGTTCTTGGGAGTATTTCGCCAGCCGCGTCATGTTCTGCGTCGCGCGCAGCTGCGCGATCAGCCCCGCCGCGTGCCATGTGGTGCCGGAGGTCAGTTGTTTGCGCTCCAGCAGTACCACATCGGTCCAGCCCAGTTTCGTCAGATGATAGGCGACCGAACAGCCGATCACGCCACCGCCGATGATCACCGCGCGGGCTTTGGAAGGCAGCTGTCCCATCTCAGACCTCCTGCGCGCGGATGCGCGTGTTTTGGCTGTCCCAAAGCGGGGCGTCGGGCTGCACCGTGGCACGGTAGCTTTGGCCATAGATTTCGACCGTAAGTTCGGTACCCGGCACGGCAGCATCAGCCCGCAGGACGCCGAGGGCGATAGAGGCATCGACCCGGTAGCCATAGCCGCCACTGGTCACTTCACCCACTGCATCTCCGTTCAGGCGCAGCGTCGCCATCGGCGGCGCATCTTGCGGGTTGCCTTCGACCACCAGCGTCACAAAGCGGCGCTGCGGCCCTCGCGCCTGTTCTGCGATCAGCGCTGCTTTGCCGGGGAAATCCTGTGGCTTATCAAGACGCAGGAAACGGTCCAATCCGGCCTCTAACAACGTATATTCCTGCGAGAGATCTCCCTTCCACGTTCGATACCCCTTTTCCAGGCGCATGGAATTGAGCGCGAACATCCCAAAGCGCGTGGCCCCGCCCGCGATCAGCGCATCATATATCGCGGGCATGTCTTCGGGGGCCGCGTGGATCTCCCAGCCCAACTCGCCCGCGAAACAGACCCGGGCGAGCAGCGCAGGCCTGCCCTCTACCGACGCCTCTTGATGGCTGAGCCACGGCAGCGCCAGATCGGCCTCTGGCGCCAGCGATGCCAGCAGGGCGCGGGATTTCGGGCCGCATAGGATCAGGGTCGAGACTGCATCGGTGCGATCCGTCAGGCTGATCGAACCGTCTTGGGGCAGCGCATCGCGCAGCAATTCATAGTCATGCCATTGCGCGGGAGCGGCGGTGATCAGGGTGAAGTCATCCTCCGCATGGCGCAGGATCGACATCTCGGTCAGGACCCGGCCCCGGCTGTCGGGGAAATAGCCCAGCGTCATCCGCCCGACCTTGGGAAGCGCGCCTGCGATCCGCCCCCGCAGCCATTCCGCCGCCCCCGGCCCCCCAAGCGCGAAACGCGAGAACCCCGGCAGATCGAGCACGCCCGCATCGTCGCGCACCGCCACGACCTCCTCACGAACCCGCGCCGCCCACGGGCCATCCCTGTCCCATGTCTGGGTCGCGGCCTCGGCGGTGTCATCACCGGGTTTGGCGAAATAATTCGCCCGCTCCCACCCGTTGTAGGCCCCCATCTGACCGCCCGCGTCGCGCAGCCGGTCGTGCAGCGGCGACAGCTTCTTGTCGCGCCCGGCGGGCCATGCGTAATGCGGGAAATGCATCGCATATTCATGGCCATAGGTCTCAAGTGCCTTGGCGAGGGTAAAGTCGTGATCGGCATGGGCGGTGTAGCGGCGCGGGTCGACATCCCACATGTCCCACTCCGTTTCACCTTGCGTGATCCATTCGGCCATGACCTTGCCCGCGCCGCCGCCCTGCGCGATGCCAAAGGTAAAGCTATGCGCCTCGAAAGCGTTTGGCACGCCGGGCATCGGGCCCAGCATCGGCAGCCCATCGGGCGCATAGGGGATCGGCCCGTTGATCACCCGCCCCACACCGCTCTGGCCCAACAGCGGCATCCGCGCCATGGCGTCTTCGATATACCATTCCAGCCGATCCAGATCGTCGGGATAAAGCTGAAAGCTGAAATCCTCGGGCATCGGATCGTCGGGGGTGATCCAATGCGCCTTGCAGTTGCGCTCATAGGGGCCGAGGTTCAGCCCATTCTTGTCCTGCCGCAGGTAGTAGGAACTGTCTACATCGCGGACCATTGGCATCTTATGGCCCTTCTCGGCGGTCCAAGCGGCGAGTTCGGGGATTTCTTCGGTCAGGAAATACTGATGGCTCATCACCACCGCAGGCACGCGGCGGCCCCCATGGGGGCGGAACCATTCGCCGACCCGCTGCGCGTAATAGCCGGCAGCGTTGACCACCTTCTCGCAGCGGATATCGCCCTTTTCGGTATGGACGATCCATTCGCCCCCATCGCGATCTATGCCGTTGGCGGGGGTAAAGCGGTGAATTTGCCCCCCTGCCTCCCGCGCGCCTTTGGCAAGGGCTTGGGTCAGTTGTGCCGGGTCGATGTCCCCATCCAAGGGGTCCCACAACCCGCCCGCAAGGTCATGTAGCTCTATGAACGGGTTGTGTTCTTTCAATTCGGCAGGGGTGCACATCTCCATCCCCAGCCCCTGCGCGCGGGCCATGGAGGCGACATGTTCAAACTCCTGCATCCGCTCGCGGCTATGCGCGAGCCGCAGCGCCCCGGTGACATGATAATTGATCGGATAGCCGACCGTCTCACCCAAACCGCGGTACATCTCAAGCCCGTAGCGCTGCATGTTCATCACCGCCCAAGAGTTCGAGAAATTCGGACAGTTGCCCGCCGCATGCCAAGTGGAGCCTGCGGTGAGTTCATTCTTTTCCAGCAGAACGCAATCGGTCCACCCCGCGCGGGCAAGGTGGTATAGGGTCGAGACCCCAACCACCCCGCCCCCGATGATCACCACCCGTGCCGTTGTCGGAAAATCAGCCACATTTACCTCCTATCGCCATGCACCGCCAAAGGGCTGGCCAGAGACGCCCCCGGACAGTTTGTAATTGTTCGAACTGATGAAAACCCGGTTCAGTACACCGGGGGAGAGATCACCCAGACCACCACGGCGGGCGTGTCGTAGGGGTTGTCCCAAGTGTAATATTCGCCCCGAATGCGAAAGCTGTCGCCGGGGCCGACGGTAAAGCGGCGTTCCGCGATCGTGAGGTTCAACCGGCCCGAGATGACGAAGCCGACCTCTTGCGTCTCCCGCTTCACCGGCGCTTCCAGCCCCGAATAGGCCGCAAAGGTCGAATGGATCACTTCGAAACTGTCGGTCAGATCGGGCGAAAGCAGTTCTTCCGTCAGCCCGTTGGCGGCACTGCCCATGGCACGCCGCGCCCCGGCCCGCACGACATAGCCGCGTTCTTCGGGGCTTACCGCCGCTTCGCCAAAAAGCAGCGAGATCGGCACGTCCAAGACCTCGGCGATGCGACGCAGGTCGGCGATGGAGGGGGTCGAGATGTCGCGTTCGATCTGACTGACCCAGCCGACCGACCGGCCCAAAGCCTCGGCCAGATCCGTGAGAGTCAGTTTGCGCCCCTTGCGGATCGCCCGTAGGTCGGCCCCCAGAGAGCGTGGCCCCACGGCCTCCGCCCCGGGTCTTTTCGCTCGGGTCATGTGAAATTTTCCTCCATTTTTTCACTTTGGCGCGGAATTCGGCGTCTGGCAAGGGGGGGCTCCTTTCATACAGAAGGGGATTGCGGGCGGGGTTAAGACCGCCCTTTCCAAGGGACCAGCAACCGCTCAGCCTTGCGCATCAGCATGTCGATGCCGAACCCGATGATGCCGATCAGGATAATCCCCATAAGCACGATGTCGGTCAGCTGGAATTTGGAGGCGACCATGATCATCATCCCCGCCCCCTTCTCTGCCGCGACCAGTTCGGCGGCGACCACCGTGCCCCAGCAGACCCCCATCGCCACCCGCGCACCGGTAAAGATCTCGGGCAGCGAGTTCGGCACGATGACATGGCGCATGATCTGCGCCTTGGACGCGCCCAGAGAATAAGCCGCATGGACCTTGGTGATATTCACCCCCGACACGCCCGACCGTGCGGCGATGGCCATGATCCACAGCGCCGCGAGGAACAGCAGGATGATCTTGCCCACCTCGCCGATGCCGGCCCAGATGATCACCAACGGGATCAGCGCGAGCGGCGGCACGGGGCGCATGAATTCGACAATCGGATCGAACCAACCGCGGAACCAGCCGGAAAGCCCCATGGCATAGCCCAGCGGAATGCCCACCAGCGCACCAAGGGCGAACCCCACCACCACGCGGAACAGCGAATAGCCCAGATGCTCCCACAGGGTGCTGTCGCGGTAGCCTTGGCTTGAGATTTCAGCAAGGCGGGAGACCACGGCTTCGGGGGGCGGCAGCCAGATCGGCTCCATCTGCCAACCCTTGGCAGGCTCGAAATTCAGCGTGCCCTTGGGCGACATGCCCACACGGCCAAACTCGGTCTGCACCTCGCCACCGGGCGCGATCTCTTCTCCATTCACGGCGACGACCCGGTGCCCGAGATCGCGGCCCTTCTCGTCATTCTTATCAACACGCAACAGCCCCGAGCGCCAAGCGCCAATGGTGAAAGCGTCATTCTTGGCCCAGCCTTCGCCGGGATCGACCTGCGGGGTCTCGGCGTCTTCGCCCACCGGATGCACCAGCACCGTGATCGTACCATCATCGCGGGAGCCGTCATCGGCCTCAGCAGTATAGGTCAGCTCGGCCAGCCCCTCGAACGGGCCGGGCGCATGTAAAAATCGGGGCAGCAGGGACGAGCCGGTGAACGCGCCCCACAGCAAGAAGATCGTCAAGATCGAGATCACGCTGGCGGTGCGGTTCGACGTCACCGCGCTTTCGTCGCCAAAGGTTACCGTTTTACGCGCCGCGAAACCGCTGGCGGTCTGATCGACAACCAGACGGACAAGGAAAAAGGAAAGCGCAAAGATGACGATATAAATAAGCAGGATCAACATCATGCCTCCTCCGTCCGGCCCATGATCTCTTCCTCCATGTCCCAGATCATGCCGAGGATCTCCTCGCGCCTTTCGGCGAATTCCGGGTGTTTCTTGACCTCACGCAGGTCTTGCCCCACGCCCAGATCGGCAAAGGGCAAACGGTATTCGCGGTGAATGCGCCCCGGGCGCGGCGCCATGACCAAAAGCCGCTCGCCAAGCAGCAGCGCCTCTTCGACCGAATGGGTGATCAAGATGATGGTCTTGCCTGTCTCTTTCCACAGTTTTAGCACGAGGCTTTGCATCTTTTCGCGGGTCAGCGCATCCAGCGCGCCCAAGGGTTCGTCCATCAAGATCACATCGGGGTCATTCGCCAGACAGCGCGCCAGCGCCACCCGCTGCTGCATCCCGCCCGAGAGCTCATAGATCGCCTTTTCCTTGAAATCGCCCAGCCCGACGATATCAAGCAGATGGTCAACCTCGGCCCCGTACTGCTTTTCGCCCTGCCCTTTCATGCGCGGACCAAAGCTCACGTTTTCACGCACTGACATCCACTCAAAGAGCGCGCCCTGTTGAAAGACCATGCCACGCTCGGCATCCGGCCCGGTGACGCTATGGCCGTTCATCACGATCTCGCCCGAACTCGGGGCAAGGAAACCCGCCACGATATTAAGCAACGTCGTCTTGCCACAGCCCGAGGGGCCGAGGACCGACATCAACTCCCCCTCCGCAAGGTCAAGCGATACGTCCTCAAGCGCCTGCACATGACTGCCATTGGGCAGATCAAACCGCATCGACAGGTTTTCGATTTTCAATCCCGACATGCCGCCCCGCTGCATATTCGTTTATCGGCGCGCCCCATCTGCCCGGTCCCTCGCAATCAGGCACCGGGCTGCAACGGGGCGGCCTATTTTTGCGCCGCTTGGCTTACATATCGCTCGCGGCTTGCAGCGGGCCGGTGTTCACCGCGTCTTCATAGCTGTCGAGCGCACCGTCGATCGCGCCTGCTTCGACAAAGACATCGGCCACGCCTTTCATAAACTCCTGCGCGCCCCCGCCGAGCCATTTCTCACCCATTTGCTCATCGACCGAAGGGAAGGAGAAGGTCGCGATGGTTTCCATCGTGGCGTCTTCGTCCATACCGGCGTCCTTGGCGATGACGGGCAGCATCTTGTCGCGGTTGGCCTCATCCGCCCACATCGCATTTGCCTCGGCCGTCACGCTCAAGAAGGCCGCGACCGTGTCGGAGTTTTCGGCCACCCAAGAGGCCGGGCCGGAGGTCACGTCGAAGACGAGAATGCCCAACTCTTCCTTCTCCGCGCCGGTCAACAGGATATTGCCATGTTCCATCATCCGGCGCAGCGATCCACCCCAGCCGCAGGCCATATCGACCGATCCCTGTGCGATGGCCGCGGCCCCATCTGGCGGCGCCATATCCACCACGTCGAGCGATTCTACATCGACGTCGAAGTGGTTCATTTGTTTGAGAAAACCGTAATGCGCAGCCGTACCGAGCGGCACCGCGACCTTCTTGCCCGTCAGTTCCTCGGCAGAGGATTTGTCGATCTCCAGCGCCTCACGCACGACGCAATTGTCATTCTCGGAATAGCTGACCGCGACATCGAGAATTTGCAGGTCTTGCCCCGCCGAAGTGGCGACCACGAAGGGCGGCACGCCTTGGCTCAGCGACAACTGCACATCCCCCGAGGCCATCGCCGCCGACATGGCGGTGCCGGAATCGAAGCTCACCCAATTCACCGTCGTGCCGAGCGCTTCGTCATACATCCCCTCCGCCTTGGCGTATTGGAACGGCATCGGCCATTCGAGGAAATACCCAACGGTCAGATCCTGCGCGGCGGATTGACTGACCCCCAGCACAAGCAGGCTGGCGGCGGTGCCCATCAGTTTCACGGTCTTCATGATAGTCTCCCTTGGTTTGTTATGGTCGCTTCTTGCAGTCGAACTCCCGTTCACATGGATCGCGACCATCGGCCCTGTCAGACATCAGGAAGGGCAAGCCCCGGGTCATGTGAAAAAATCCCTCACGATTTCACGATACGGGCGGAATTGAACTTTTCAACAATTTTCTCACACCGCAGCGCAACATAATTTCAATGTTAAGAAATGTGCGTCGAAATGTGCCAGAACGCGCGTTGTCTGCGAGAACTACGCGGAATTTCTAAACAGAAATTTAATGGTTTTGGCTGACCGTCAGCCTCGACCCAATGATTAGGGGAGTTTTAACCAGTCGGAATGCCCCGGCACGGTCTGGGGCGCTCTTGACCCGCGCGGGCGCGGGTCAAGTCTATCAATACGCTTCTATAACAAGCGCTTACCAGGAGGTGATTACCGTGCCCTGATAGCTTTCATCGATAAAGGTTTTGATCTCATCGGAGTGATAGGCCTTGAGCAATGTCTCAACCCATGCCGCTTCCTCGTCGCCCTTGCGGACGGCGATGACGTTCACATAGGGGTTTTCGGCGCTTTCCATCGCGATGGAATCTTCCTTGGGGCTTAGGCCCGAAGCAATCGCGTAGTTGGTGTTGATCAAAGCCGCATCCAGATCGGCCAGCGAACGCGGCAGTTGCGCGGCGTCGAGTTCTTTGAAGGACAGATCTTTGGGGTTTTCGGTGATGTCGAGGACGGTCGGCACCAGACCTGCGGCCTCATCGACCTTGATCAAACCGAGTTCTTGCAGAACCAACAGCGCGCGGCCACCGTTCGTGGGATCGTTCGGGATGCCGAATGTTGAGCCTTCTTCGAGATCGGCAAGATCGGTGATCTTGTCGGAATAGACGCCCATCGGGGTGGTGATCGTGTTGCCGACCACGCTCAGCTCAAAGCCGCGGTCTTTCATCTGCGCTTCGAGGTAGGGCACGTGCTGGAAAGAGTTTGCCTGAATGTCGCCATCGGCCAGCGCTTGGTTCGGCACCACATAGTCAGAGAATTCGACCACATCGATTTCGAGGCCCATAGGCTCCGCGATGCGGGCGACTTCTTCCATGATTTCGGCATGTTCGCCGGGCGAAACGCCGACTTTAATCTCCTCGGCGGCAAGGCCAGTGGCCATCAGCGCCAGAACGGAGGTGAGTGTTGTAAGACGAAGCATAGTAGTCTCCTTAGATTGAGAGAACGGATGTAAGGCGCGGCCTATTGACCGCCACTTTTGGTGGCCCGTTTATCCACGGCGCTGGCGATACGCTCGCCAATGGACTGCACAAGCTGCACCAGAACGATGAGGATGATCACGACAATCGCCATGACGTCGGGCATAAACCTCTGATATCCATAGCGGATACCCAGATCGCCTAGGCCTTCGCCGCCCACGGCGCCGACCATGGCGGAGTAACCGATCAGGCTCACGATGGCGAGGGTCAGGCCCAGTGTGATGCCGGGCAGCGCCTCGGGCAGCAGCACCTTGCGGATGATTTGCAGCGGCGTCGCACCCATGGCGCGGGCGGCTTCGATCAGACCGGAATCGACCTCGCGGATGGCGTTTTCCACCAGCCGGGCGATGAAGGGCACCGTGGCGATGGTCAGCGGCACGATCGCCGCCGTGGTGCCGATCGAGGTGCCTGCGATCATGCGGGTGAAGGGAATGATGGCCACGACCAGAATGATGAACGGCACGGAGCGCATGGCGTTCACGACCAGCCCCAGCACCTTGTTCACCCATGGGGACGACAGCAGTTCCCCGCGCTGCGAGGTGGCCAAAAACAGCCCCAGCGGCAGCCCGAAAAGCGTACCGAGAATGGCCGAAATCGACACCATATAAAGCGTTTGACCGGTGGCTTCGATCAATAGGTTAATCAGGTTAGCCGACATAGCCCAGCGCCTCCGTCAGAAGCCCGTGTTGTTCCAAAAAGGCCCGCGCTTGGGCGGCCTGCGCCACGGGCATCGACACCAGCAGGTTGCCGAAGGGCCGCGTGCTGATCTCTTCCACCGCACCGGCAAGGATATTGACCGGAATGCCCATCTCTTGCGTCAATCGCGCCAGCATCGGATCGGTGGCATGGGTGCCCGCAAAAGTGACGCGGATGACCTCTTCGCCCCCTGCCGCGGGCGGGGTTTGGGTCAGCCGGTCTTTGACGAAGGCAGGCAGGGTGACGCCCGTCACGCCCGACAGGAAAGACCGCGTCGTCGCATGTTGCGGCGCTGTGAAGATGTCATAGGTCTCCCCATGCTCCACGATGCGGCCCGCGTCGATCACGGCCACATGGCTCGCGATGTCGCGCACCACAGCCATCTCATGGGTGATCAGCAGGATCGTCAGCCCCAGATCGCGGTTAATATCTTTCAAGAGCGCCAGAACAGTTTGCGTGGTTTCGGGGTCGAGCGCCGATGTCGCCTCATCCGAAAGCAGCACCTTCGGCCCGGTGGCCAAGGCCCGCGCGATGCCGATACGCTGTTTCTGCCCGCCCGATAGCTCTGCCGGATAGCGCCCCGCCTGCGCGCTCAGACCGACACGGTCGATCAGGTCGGCCACGCGCGGCTTGATCTGCGCGCTCGGCATTCCCGCCACTTCGAGCGGCAACGCGATATTGCCCGCCACGGTGCGTGAAGACAGCAGGTTAAAGTGTTGAAAAATCATGCCAACGTCACGGCGGATCGCGCGCAGCTTGCCGCCCTTGGCGCTGCCGACATCCTCACCCCCGACCAGCACTTTGCCGGTCGTCGGACGCTCCAACCCGTTGACCATACGCAGCAGGGTCGACTTGCCCGCCCCCGACCGCCCGATGATCCCCGTGATGGAGCCGGGTGCCACGTCGAGGGAAATCCCTTCGAGCGCGTTCACGGTCGCACCGCCCGCTTTGGTAAAGGCCTTGCCGACCTTGTCAAAGGCGATCGAGGCGCCTTCTGTAGTGATATCAGTCATTTTCCGTCCGGATCGGGGTGGGTTTCGAGTGGTGCCCCCGTAGATAGAACCCCTGCAGGCGATGCAAGGCATGATCATGCATAGCTGCATTGTTTCTCGGGCCTATCTCTCGCAGCCGCATTCGCCCCTTGTGCCGCTAGCCGATGGGGATGATTATATTCACGAATCGGAATGAATGATGGGAGGGGATCAGGTGAAAATTAACAGACGGATGGTGCTTGCCGGAATGGGGGCGGCCGCCCTCGCCCAAACGCCGCTGCGCGCCTTCGCGATGACCTCGGCCCAGATCGGCGGCTATGAGTTCATAAGCGTGAGCGACGGCAATCTGGTACTGCCGCGCAGCTTTTTCTTCGAAGGTTTGCCGCAAGACGCGCTGGCGGAGGCTTTGGCGCCCTTCGACCTGCCCCAAGACCAGTTGGAGCCGCCCTGCAACCTGACGCTTTTGCGCAATGGCGAGCGTGTGATCCTCTTTGACGCGGGCGCGGGCCCTGCCTTCATGCCCTCCGCCGGGTCGCTGCTCGACAGCCTTGATGCCGCAGGCGTCGCGCCGGAGGCGGTGACCGATGTGGTCTTTACCCATGGCCACCCCGACCACCTGTGGGGCGTGCTGGACGATTTCGACGATCTGGTCTTTCCCAATGCGCGCTACCATATGGGCCAGGTTGAATGGGACTATTGGCGCGATCCGGCGACGGTGGACCGGATTGGCCCGGCCCGTGCCGCCTTTGCCGTGGGGGCCGCGCGGCGGTTGGAAGCGATTGAGGATCGGGTGAGCCATTTTGCCGACGGGGACGAAGTGCTGCCCGGCATCACGGCGCAGGCGAGTTTCGGCCATACGCCCGGGCATATGTCCTTCCTTCTGGGCACGGGCGGTGATGCGCTATTGATCGGCGGCGATGCCATTGGCAACCACCATCTTGCCTTTGCCCGCCCGGGCTGGGCCAGCCGATCGGACCAAGACCCCGAGCAAGGCGCGAGCACCCGGCAGCGTTTGCTCGATCGGCTGGTGCAGGAGAAAATCTGGCTGATGGGCTTCCACTTGCCGCAGGGCGGATTGGGCCGCGTCGAACGGAGTGGCGAAGGCTATCGTTTTCTGGGGGCCGCGCAATGAAGCACCTGATTTACGCCGCCGCCCTTCTGGTCGGATCGCACGCCATGGCCAGCGAGGATATCGCCGATAAATACCCCGGCTCCCTGCTTTACGACAAACCCTATGAAGTCATTCCCGGCGTCTTTTCGGCCATCGGAGCGACGGCCCCGCCCAGTTATGAAAACGCGGGCCATAACAATAACCTAAGTTTCATCGTGACCGGCGAAGGCGTTGTCGTAATCAACGGCGGCGCGGCCTATGGGCTGGCCGCGGCGCTGCATGATGAGATCAAGGCCGTGACCGACGAGCCGGTGAAATTGGTCTTTAACGAGAACGGTCAGGGCCACGCGGTTCTGGGCAACGGTTACTGGGCTGAGCAAGGCGTGCCGATCGTCGCGCATGCAGACGCCGCGCATGAGGTGGAGCACTTTGGCGGCAGCATTCTGGAGGCCATGCAGCGCTACAACCGCGACCGGGCCGAGGGGACGGAGGTGCAGCTGCCGACCGAGACCTTCGAGGATGAATATATCGTCGAGATGGGCGATTTCCGCATCGAAGCCCGCCACCTCGGCCCGGCCCATAGCCCCGGCGATATCGTGATCTGGCTGCCGAAGCAGAGCCTCGTGATCTCGGGCGACATGGCCTTTCACGAGCGCATGCTGCCGATCTTTCCTGACACGATGACCGCCGAATGGATCGAGACTTGGGAAACCGCGTTTGAGCCGCTTGCGGCGCGTTATGTGATCCCCGGTCACGGGCATCCGACCAATATGGCGCAGGTCCGTCGCTTCACGCGGGATTATCTGCTCTACCTCCGCGCGCAGATCGCCGCCCATCTGGAGGCGGGCGGCGGTCTGGCCGAGGCCTACTATGTAGATCAATCGCCCTATGCGGGGCTTGATACTTTCGAGGAATTGGCGACGAAAAACGCAGGCCGCGTTTTTGAGCAGATGGAGTTCGAGTAGTGCGCCCCGCTACTTCCCCGCAAGGCTGAAGGGCTGTGATGCGGCCCCGTCGCGATACCAGCGCATGATCTTGCGGCGCTCTTCTTCCTCCATGAAGGACACATTGGCGGGGGGCATGGCATTGGTCACCCCCGCTTGCAGATAGATCTGCCGCGCGGCGCGGGCGATGTCCGCGGGTGTTTCAAGCAGCAGCCCTTTGGGCGCGCGGTGGATACCGTCGTAGAACGGCTCGCGCGCATGGCACATGGCGCACCGCCCCGGCACGATATTGGCCACCTCGTCAAACCCCTCGGCGCTGGCGAAAAGCTGTTCTGTCTCAGTCAGCGCGCGGGCCTCTGCCGCTTCGATATCGTCTTGCATCAGGGGCGCGGTGGAGAGCCACATGATCGCCACGAACAAAAGCGCGGTCACGCCCCATGTCCAATGCGGGCCCTTTCCGGTCGCGTGCATCGTGTTGAAATAATGCCGGATCGTCACCCCCATCAGGAAGACCAGCGCGGCAATCAGCCAGTTGTACTCGGTCGCGAAAGCCAGCGGGTAGTGGTTGCTGAGCATCAGAAAGATGACCGGCAGCGTCAGGTAATTGTTGTGGGTCGAGCGCAGCTTGGCGATCTTGCCGTATTTCGCGTCCGGCGTGCGACCCTCTTGCAGGTCCTTCACCACGATGCGCTGGTTCGGCATGATGATGAAAAACACGTTCGCCGTCATGATCGTCGCTGTAAATGCCCCCAGATGCAGCAGTGCCGCGCGGCCCGTGAAGACCTGGTTGTAGCCCCAAGCCATCGCCACCAGCAGCACGAAGAGAAGCAGCATCAGCACCGTGGGCCGGTTGCCGAGTTGCGATTTGCACAGGAAATCGTAGATCAGCCAACCCAAAGTCAGCGAACCCGCTGAGATCAGGATGCCTTGGAAGACCGAGAGGTCCGCCTTGGCCGGATCAATCAGGTAAAGCTCCGCCTCCGCCCAATAGACGACCATCAAGAGCGCCGCGCCCGAGAGCCACGTCGAATAGCTCTGCCATTTGTGCCAGATCAGGTGCTCGGGCATGTTTTCTGGCGCCACGAGGTACTTTTGAATGTGGTAAAACCCGCCGCCATGGACCTGCCATTCCTCGCCAAATGCGCCCGCGGGCAGATGCGGCACCTTGCGCAGGCCGAGGTCGAGCGCGATGAAATAGAAGGACGCGCCGATCCATGCCATGGCGGTGATGACATGCACCCAGCGGATGGCAAATCCGATCCAATCCCAGATGATGGCTAAGTCGTGCATGAGGTCTCTCCGGATGATTCACCGGGCAGACTATTCAATCGCGGATTTTACCGCTAGATTTGGCATTCCCTAAACTCTATCAAAAGTTCCCGATAAATGTCCTATTTCGACAACATCCGCACCTTCGTGCGCGTCTACGAGCTTGGCAGCATGTCGGCGGCGGCACGCGACCAGCGGGTCTCGCCTGCAGTGGCTTCGGCACGGATCACGCAGTTGGAGGGGCATCTGGGCGTGCGATTGTTTCAACGCACCACGCGCAGCCTGTCGGCCACCGAACAGGGGCGGATTTTCTATGACGGAGCCTGCAAGATCCTCGCCTCCGTGGCCGAGGCCGAGGCGGGCATCGAGGACGTCACTGACAATCCGCGCGGCACGCTGCATGTGGCGGCCCCCTTGGGGGTCGGGCGGCGGCTGATCGCGCCGCATGTGCCTGCCTTTGCCGAAGCGTATCCGCTCGTCGATCTGCGGCTGCGCCTCAGCGACCGCAAGCTCGATCTCACCGCCGAAGGGTTGGACGTGGCCTTTTTTCTGGGTCGCCCGCAGGATTCTACACTACGGATCCGCAAGGTGGCCGATTGCGAGCGCGTGCTCTGCGCCAGCCCGGCCTATGTCGCGGCGCATGGGCATCCCCGCTCGGGGGCCGAGATCGACCGCGGCCAGCACAATTGCCTTAACCTGCGCTTTCCCGGCGCGACCGAGTTTCAATGGCAGCTACAGGGCCCTGAAGGCGCGGTGAAATACGACGTGCGCGGGCGGTTTGAAAGCGACGATGGCGATGTGCTGACCGATTGGGCGCTGGCCGGCGCGGGCATCGCCATGAAGCCGATCTTTGAGATCGCCGAACATTTGCAAAGCGGCGCTTTGGTGCGGGTCGTGGAAGACACGCCGCCCCTGCCCGTTCAAATGGCCTGCCTCTACACCCATCGACGCCATCAAGACCCGAAAACACGGCTCTTCATGGACTTCATGATCGCGCGGATGGAAGACGCGCTAAAGGTCTAGCTGCCCCGGTAGGTGGAATAGCCGAAGGGCGAGAGCAGCAGCGGCACGTGGTAATGCGCGGCCTCGGACATGCCGAACCGCAGCGGGACGACATCCAGAAAACGCGGCTCTTCCGCCGGGGCGCCCTGCGCGTCGAGGTAATCGCCGCAGTGGAACAGCAGCTCATAGGTGCCGGTCTGGAACTCCGCCGCGGGCAGGATCTGCTCATCGGTGCGGCCATCGGCATTGGTGGTGAGGCTGCGCAGATGGGTGCGGCTGTCGCCCTCCAAACGGTAGAGGTCGATCTTCAGCCCTGCCGCCGGGCAGCCGCGCGCGGTGTCCAATACATGTGTTGTCAGATAGCCTGTCATCATACCCTCCGTGCCTAACCCTTGATCGCCCGCGCCGCGCCCGAGCGAAAGTGCCCTTTTCACGATAGTCTTTCAGGAATTAATTGAAAGCAATCCAAGACCTTCCGGTCTAGACAGAGAACGACAGAAGGAGAAAGACATGACTCGCTACCCCCGCGACATGCAGGGTTACGGCCCCACCCCCCCAGATGCACAATGGCCCGGTGGCGCGAAGATCGCCGTGCAGCTGGTGCTGAACTACGAAGAAGGCGGTGAGAACAACATCCTGCATGGGGATACGGCATCAGAAGCGTTCCTGTCCGAGATCGTCGGCGCCGCGCAATGGCCGGGACAGCGTCATGCCAATATGGAATCGATCTATGAATACGGCGCCCGCGCCGGGTTCTGGCGGCTGCACCGTTTGATGAAAGACCTGCCCGTCACGGTCTATGGCGTCGCCACGGCGCTGGCGCGCTCCCCCGTGCAGGTCGCCGCGATGATCGACGCAGGCTGGGAGATGGCGACCCACGGTCTGAAATGGATCGAACACAAGGACATGGCCGAAGACGCAGAGCGCGCAGCCATCGCCGAGGCGATCCGCCTGCATACCGAAGTGACCGGCCAAGCGCCGCGCGGCTTTTACTGTGGGCGCTCGTCCAAGAACACGCTGCGCCTTGCGGCAGAGGCCGGGCAGTTCGCCTATGTCGCCGACGCCTATGCCGATGACCTGCCCTATTGGATGGAGGTCGGTGACCGCGACCAGTTGATCGTGCCCTATACGCTCGACGCCAACGACATGCGTTTCGCCACGCCGCAGGGGTTCAATGCGGGCGCGCAGTTCTTCGACTACCTAAAAGCCAGTTTCGACGCGCTTTACCGCGAAGGGGTCGAGGGCGCGCCGAAAATGCTTTCGGTCGGATTGCATTGCCGCCTGATTGGCCGTCCCGGCCGGGTCGAGGCGCTGCGGCAGTTCATCGAATACGCCCAAAGCCATGAGGGCGTTTGGTTCGCCACCCGTGAGCAGATTGCGGATCACTGGGCCGCCACCCATCCGCACCAGCGCCGCGCGCGTCCCAGCCAGATGGACCGCGAGACCTTCGTCGCCAAATACGGCAGCATTTTTGAGCATTCGCCTTGGATCGCCGAGGGCGCCCATGCACTGGAACTGGGCGCGGGCCATGACACCGCCGTGGGCCTGCACAACGCTCTGGCCCGCATCTTCCGCTCCGCCTCAGATGCGCAGCGCCTGGGCGTGCTACAGGCCCACCCCGATCTGGCAGGCAAACTGGCGCAGGCCAAGCGGCTGACGGCTGAGAGCACCTCGGAACAGGCCGCCGCGGGGCTGGATGCGCTGACGGATGAGGAGCGGGGAACCTTTACCCAGTTGAACGACCGCTATGTCGAGAAACACGGCTTCCCCTTCATTATCGCCGTGCGCGACCACGACAAGGCGGGCATCCTCGCCGCTTTCAAACGCCGCATCGACAATGACCGCGCCACCGAGTTTGCCGAGGCCTGCCGCCAAGTCGAACGGATTGCGCAGCTGCGTCTGAAAGACCTGCTGCCATGAGCAGACAGATCCTGCTCCAGCCCCTCACCGCCGGGGGGTTCGCCCCCTTCGGCGAGGTGCTGGAAGTGCGCGGCGCGCCCGACAAGATCATCAACCAAGGGCTTTGCGGGCGGCACCACGATCTGGCCGATCTCGACTTTGGTGGGGGCCGCGCGGGCATCAGTGTCTTTAACGCAGTACCGCGCGCCCTGCCCTTCACCCTTGAGATGGTCGAGCGGCATCCGCTTGGCGCGCAGGCCTTTCTGCCGATGCACCAAAACCCCTATCTGGTGGTCGTCGCCCCCGATGACGCAGGCCGCCCCGGCCCCTTGCAGGCGTTTCTCGCAGGCCCCGGTCAGGGCGTGAACTACCGCCGCAATACATGGCACGCGGTTTGCTGCCCGCTGAGCGCCCCCGGTCTTTTCGCCGTGGTCGACCGGATCGGCGAAGGCGACAATTTGGAAGAACATTGGTTCGATCAGCCGTGGGAGGTGGTCGCAGCCAAGGAATAACCGTCATGCCCTCAGCAGAAGCGGCAGACGGGATCGGTCAATAGGGAGAATGACATGACTGACGCTTCACTGGGCACGCCGGCGCAACTGCGCGACCCGAATTATACCCCCGCCCTGTCCAAGGCCGTGCCCTTGGGCATTCAGCATGTCTTGGCGATGTTCGTCTCAAACGTGACGCCCGCGATCATCGTGGCGGGGGCTGCGGGCTTTGGCTTTGGCTCGGACGCCGGGGCGCAGGGGTTTCCCGACATGACCTATCTGATCCAGATGTCGATGCTCTTTGCGGGCATCGCCACGCTGTTTCAGACCATTGGCATGGGTCCGGTGGGGGCGCGGCTGCCTATTGTGCAGGGCACGAGTTTCGCGTTCCTGCCCATCATGATCCCGCTTGTCGCGGGCAAAGGGGTCGAGGCGCTGCCCGCACTCTTTGGCGGCGTTCTGGTCGGCGGGCTGTTTCATGTGCTGTTGGGCACTTTCATCGGACGCATCCGCTTTGCCCTGCCGCCATTGGTGACCGGGCTGGTGGTGACGATGATCGGCCTCGCGCTGGTCAAGGTGGGCATCCAATATGCCGCCGGGGGCGTGCCCGCGATCAACAGCCCCGAATACGGCAGCCTGTTGAACTGGTCGGCGGCGCTGGTGGTGATCGTGGCGACGCTGGGCCTGAAGTTCTTCGCCCGGGGCATGCTATCGGTCTCTGCCGTGGTGATCGGCATTGGCGTGGGCTATCTCTATGCGCTGGCGATGGGGATGGTCACCTTCGAGGGCATCGCCACCAGTTGGAACCGCGCCGCCGCCGTAGCGCTGCCCGTGCCCTTTGCTTACGGGTTCGAGTTCAGCTTTGCCGCCATCGTCGGTTTCTGCCTGATGGCCTTCGTCTCGGCTGTTGAGACCGTCGGCGATGTCTCGGGCATCACCAAGGGCGGCGCGGGGCGTGAGGCGACGGATGCCGAGATCACGGGTGCCACCTATGCCGACGGTTTGGGCAGCGCGGTGGCCGGGGTCTTTGGTGGGTTTCCCAATACCTCTTTCAGCCAGAACGTCGGCCTCATCGCGATGACCGGCGTGATGAGCCGCCATGTGGTGACCGTGGGCGCGCTGTTCCTGATCCTTTGCGGACTGGTGCCGAAGGTCGGCGCGGTAATCCGTACCATCCCCATCGAAGTGCTGGGCGGCGGGGTGATCGTGATGTTCGGCATGGTGGTCGCGGCGGGCATCTCGATGCTGTCGGACGTGAACTGGAACCGCCGCAACATGGTGATTTTCGCGATCTCCCTCTCCATAGGTCTGGGGCTGCAACTCGACCCCAAGGCGGTGCAATACCTGCCCGACACGCTGCGCGTGCTGATGACCAGCGGGCTGCTGCCGGCGGCGCTGATCGCGATTGTGCTGAACTTGGTGTTGCCCGAGCAATTGTCGGATGAGGCGACCGAGGAGGTCTCCGGCGGGCTTTCGGGGCATGGTTCGGGGTCGTTGGAGAAGCGGGTTTGATGATGAAGGGGCGCCCGATGCGGCGCCCTTTTGTTGTGACCAACTCGGCTCGATACAATGCGATAGGCAACCGGCTAGCGCATGTCGCTTAAGACCACCGATTTTGGAAACCACCTTGGCCCGGAATCAAGCCGAAGGCGCCGGGCCATCGCCTGCCCGCCCCACCGGGTAGGCGCTGGCCCTCGAGTTCCGCAAAGGCCCTCACCGCAGCTTCATATGCCGGTTCACGTCCTTATAAAGCAGATACCGGAACGGCCCCGGTCCGCCCGCGTAGCAAGCCTGCGGGCAGAAAGCGCGCAGCCACATGAAATCACCCGCTTCGACCTCGACCCAATCCTGATTGAGCCGGTAGACCGCCTTGCCCTCCAACACATAGAGCCCGTGTTCCATCACATGAGTCTCGCAAAAGGGGATCACCCCACCGGGTTGCAGCGTGACAATGGTCACATGCATGTCATGGCGCAGATCCTGCGGATCCACGAACCGCGTCGTCGCCCAGACCCCATTGGTATCGGGCATCACATTCGGCTCGATGTCCTGCTCGTTCAGCACCAGCGGATCGGGGCGGTCCAGCCCCTCCACCGCCTCATAGGCTTTGCGGATCCAGTGAAAGCGCGTCACCGCGCCGCTGTCGTTTTTCAGCGTCCAATCGGCCCCCGCGGGGATATAGGCATAGCTGCCCTCGCGCATCGCGTGCTGCTGGTCCTCAACGGTCAGGGTGAAGCCGCCCTCGACCACGAAAAGCACCCCCTGCGCCTGCGCATCAAGCTCAGGCCGGTCCGAGCCGCCACCGGGCTGCACTTCCATAATATATTGCGAAAACGTCTCGGCAAAGCCGGTCATCGGGCGGGCGATGACCCAAAGCCGCGTGCCTTCCCAGAACGGCAGGAATGAGGTCACGATATCGCGCATCGTACCGCGCGGGAGAACGGCATAGGCCTCTGTAAAGACCGCGCGATCTGACAAAAGCGTTTTTTGATCCGGGTGGCCGCCGGTGGGTGCGAAATAGCTTGGGGGGGTCATCAACTCTCTCCGTCGGGATGGACTGTAGAATTGCCGCTTCCCAGGCCGAGGCCAAGGGTTTTATCGCTGAAGGATTGTTCGGGGATATTTGATAGTCCCGACCCCGCTTAGGGGTGAGCAACAGACCGGCCCCGCCTACCGGGACCGGTCTGGGAGGCAGCCTCAGAAGAAAGCCGCCGCTTCCAACTCAACTGTAATCACCCCGATGATTGCGCCGTTCGACGGCTCCGTGATCGGCATCGAGACGCGGCTTTGATGGGCCTTCGACCTCTCGTCAACGGCCACCTGATCGATCACGAAAATCCCCGACGGCGGCGAAAAACGGTTGCTGTTCTTGGGCTTGCCGCCCTTGAAATAGACCGAGGCGCTGCCGCTGGAGACCACGGTCAGCCCATAGGCATCCAGCAAAGTCACCCCGGCAATCCGACCCTCGGCACGGGCGATCTGCGTTTGGAGAAAGGCGGCAGCAATCGGGGCTTTCGGCTGGGGCACCCCGGCGCCCGGCCCGGTGACTGCTGCCGGCGTGACCGCCAGCGCATTCATTTCACGGTGCCGCTCATTCTGCTGTGCGATCGCATCGACGATGCGGGCATCATTGACCCAAGACAGCAATTCGCGGTCGATGTAATCGTTCACCGCCCAAGGCACTTCGGAGGCGGAAACCTTTAGCCCGGAACACAGGATGAAGATGAGCGATACAAGTGGCAAGTGTCGTAGCATCGGGGAGCCCTCATGAGGTAGGCGGCACAATACCGCGGGAGAGCTACACCCTAATCCTTGACTGGTTTACGCCCCATGAACGGCGATGGCGGCTTAACCCTCTTCGCCCTTAAACCCTGTGGCCACCACGAATTTCTCCGATGAATCGGGGCGGCTTGCAGGTGGTTTGATATTGGCGACCTTGGTAAAACGGCGCTTGAGAAGCTTCTGCAACTCACCTTCCGCGCCGCCTGCCAGCACCTTGGCCACGAATGTCCCGCCCTCTTCCAACACATCGAAAGCGAAATAGGCCGCCGCCTCGCAAAGCGCGATGATGCGCAAATGGTCGGTCTGTTTATGCCCGGATGAGGCCGCGGCCATGTCCGACATCACCACATCTGCCTTGCCGCCGAGCCATTCCTTGACCTTGAGGTCGGCGTCATCCTCCATGAAGTCGAGCTGGTGCAACTCGCAGCCCGCAATCGGCTCCATCTCTTGTAGGTCAACGCCCAGAATGGTGCCCTGCGCCTTGCCCTTCTTTTCGCCCAATACGTTGCAGCGCTTGACGGCGACCTGACACCAACCGCCCGGCGCGGCGCCAAGGTCCACCACCCGCGCGCCGGGGACGAGGAACCGATATTTATCGTCCAATTCCATGATCTTATAAGCCGCCCGCCCGCGATAGCCTTCGGCCTGCGCGCGTTTGACATAAGGATCGTTCAACTGCCGCTGCAACCAACGGGTCGAACTGAGCTTGCGCCCGCGTGCGGATTTCACCTTGACCTTGAGGTCACGCTGACCGCGCCCCGAGGTGTTCTTTCCGTCCGGTGTCTTGGCCATTAAAAGACCCCTTCTTCTAATACGCCATCGGCGCTCATCTGTGCATATAGCAGGCCTTCGCGCAGACCGCGATCCGCAACTGACAGCCTGTCGGTTGGCCAGCAGCGCATCAAGGCTTGCAGGATAGCCGCTCCCGACATGATCAGTGCGGCGCGGTCTTGCCCGATGCGCGGATCGGCGCGCCGCCCGCCCGGCCCCATGGCGATATAGGAATGAATCACCTTGTCGATCTGCGCGCTGGTCATGCTGAGGCCGTCGACCTTTGTCCGGTCATAGCGCTTCAGGTTCAGGTGGCTTGCCGCCACGGTGGTCACGGTGCCCGAGGTGCCGACGATCTGGAACCGCTTTTGCGACTGGATCGTCTGATAGGGCGTAAAATCGGTGAGGTTCTCTTCGAAAAACCAGCTCATCAGCGCAAAGCGCGCGGCATCGTCTTCAACGTCAGAAAATTGATCGCGCAGGGTCGCCACCCCCAATGGCACGCTGATCCAATCCACCACTCGGGCGGCGGGGACATCGGATTTCGCCTGATAGAACCCGCCCTGAAGCCGCATGATCGAGCGTGCGCGGTCGGCCCGCGGCACTTTGGAAATGTCGATCCAGACCAACTCGGTCGAACCGCCGCCGATGTCCACCACCAGCAGGTTTTCCGTCTTGCGGCTGACCAGCGGCGCGCAGGAGATCACGGCAAGCTGGGCTTCTTCTTCGGGGCGGATAATGTCGAGCTTCAGACCGGTCTCGCGCTGGATACGGCGCATGAACTCCGCCCCGTTCTGCGCGCGGCGGCAGGCTTCGGTCGCGACAAGACGCATGTTCTGCACCTTGTTGCGCCGCAACTTTTGCTGACAAATGCGCAATGCCTGAATGGTGCGCGCCATCGATCCGCGCGACAACCGCCCGGTCTTCTCCAAACCGGCACCCAATTGCACCGATTTCGAAAAACTGTCCACCACATGGAAACCGCTGCCCCGAGGCTGGGCGATCAACATGCGGCAGCTATTTGTACCCAGATCTAGGGCCGCATATAGCTCATTAGATCTGGGCGGAACTGGCGCGGGGCTCAGAGCCGGAATATCTTTGTCGAGCGCACCCGCACCTTTGGGACGCTGTGGCGCCATGGTTACGCGCCTTTCATATCGAGTTGCCCCCAAGGTATTCCCTGCGCCCAGCCGGTGCAAGTGGTCGCGGTGCCTTGGGCCAATTTCCGCGGCGTCCGCGGGGCGCCCTCGCCCCGCCATCAGGGCCACCTCACAATCATCTTGAGAATAATGGGGGCGCCGCCCCCTCGTGATGACAGGGCCAATGCGCTATCACCTCTCCCAAGTCGCGGATGGGTCGTGTTTCGTCGAAAAACGGCCCTGTCCTGACCGCGACGCTCGTTAGACAGGTTTAAACCGGAGGAATCGTCCCATGCCCGCAGTCACCATCGTTTACTGGCGCGACATTCCCGCTCAGGTGATCGTCGGCAAGGGCCGTCGCGGGTCAAAACGCCCCCTGCCCGAACGCTTTGAGCAGGCCATCGACCGCGCGGCGATGAAGGTGGGGGCTGCCAATACCGATGCCTATCTCGCGGAATGGCGCAAGGCCGAGCCTTTTGAGGTTGAGGGCGACCCCGACAGCATCGCCGATGCCGAAGCCGCCCGCATTGACGCGGAATACGACCGCGACCGGATTAAGCAACTGATTGACAATGACGGCTGGGCATAGCCTGCCAGCCCTATGATCAAGGACACGCTCATGGCACTTTTGAACTTCCGCAAAAAGGAAACACCGGCCCCACAGGCGCCGGTGGCCGAAGTCGAGGCGCTGTTGAAAGATTATTCTATCGAGGTGATGCCCCGCACCGCCGAAAAGGTCGAGGATTTCCGCGCCCTGCTGCCAGAGGGCACCCGTGTCTATATCGCCCATATCGACGGCACCCCGATCGAAGATATGGTTGCCACCGCCGCGCGGTTGAACGCGGATGGCTTCAAGGTCATGCCACATTTCCCGGCCCGCATCATCAAAGACCGCGCCACGCTGGCCGATTGGATCGCCCGCTATCAGGGCGAGGCCGATGTCCGCCAAGCGCTGCTGCTGGCGGGCGGTGTCACCACCCCGGCGGGGGAATTCAGCGACTCGATGCAGTTGATGGAAACGGGGCTGTTCGACAAGGCAGGCTTTACCCGCCTGCATGTCGCCGGCCACCCCGAGGGCAACCGCGATATCGACGCTGACGGGGGCCGCCTCAACGTCGATGCGGCGCTGAAATGGAAGAATGATTTCCAGACCCGCACCGATGCTAAAATGGCCATTGCCACGCAATTCGCCTTTGACGCGCAGCCGATCATCGAATGGGCCGACAGTCTGAAGGCCGCTGGTATCACCCTGCCGATCCACATCGGCATCGCGGGCCCCGCCAAACTGCAAACGCTGATCAAATTCGCCATCGCCTGCGGTGTTGGCCCCTCGCTCAAGGTGCTGCAAAAGCGGGCGATGGATGTCACCAAGCTGCTGTTGCCCTATGAGCCTGCAGATGTGATCAGCGACTTGGCCGCCCACAAAGCGGCCCACCCGGATTTCAACATCACCCATGTGCATCTTTTCCCGCTGGGCGGGATCAAGACCAGCGCCACATGGGTCCAAGAGAATGGCGGCGCCTCTGGGGTGCCCGCCGACGCAGCCTAAAGGAAGTTACATGACCAGAACCGTCATCGAATCCAAGACCAAGACCGCCGTCATCGGCTTTGACGAGCCGTTTTGCGTGATCGGAGAGCGGATCAACCCCACGGGCCGCAAGATCCTCAGCCAAGAGCTGGAGCAAGGCGATTTTTCGCGGGTCGAGGCGGATGCCATCGCGCAGGTCGCCGCCGGTGCCACGGTGCTCGACGTGAACTCGGGCGCGGTCTTCTCCAACAAAATGGCCGAAGACCCGCGCTATGCCGACAACAACTTTGTCGAGCCGATGCTGATGCCGGAGCTGATCAAGGTCGTGCAAAACGCCGTCGACGTGCCGATCTGCATCGACAGTTCGGTCCCCGGCGCGCTTGAGGCGGGGCTTGAGGCCTGCGAAGGTCGCCCGCTGCTGAACTCCGTCACCGGAGAGGAAGAGCGGCTCGAAGTCGTCCTGCCGCTGGTCAAGAAATACAACGTGCCCGTCGTGGCGATCTCCAATGACGATACAGGGATCTCCGAGGACCCGGATGTCCGCTTTGCCGTGGCGAAAAAGATCGTCGAACGCGCCGCCGATTTTGGCATTCCCGCCCATGACATCGTCGTCGACCCGCTGGTCATGCCGATTGGCGCCATGGCGACGGCGGGCCATCAGGTCTTTACCCTCGTCCGCCGTTTGCGCGAGGAGTTGGGCGTGAACACCACCTGTGGCGCCTCCAACATCTCCTTCGGGCTGCCCAACCGCCACGGGATCAACAACGCCTTCCTGCCCATGGCGATGGGTGCGGGCATGACGAGTGCGATCATGAACCCGGTTGCCGTGCCGCTGAACGCCACCAAAATCGCCGAAAAGCGGGCCGAGATTGCTGCCGCGGGGATCATCCTCCCCGAAGATATGGATGATGAGACCTTTGCGACGCTCTTCAACCTCGGCTCGACCAAACCCCGCCCGGGCAAGGAGATGGAGGCCATCCGCGCCGCCAACTTCCTCTTCGACCGTGACCCTCACGGCAGCGCTTGGATTGAGTTCAACAAAAGCGCGCCCAAAGCGGGTCAAGAGGGCCGCGGCCGCGCGGGCCGTTCAGGTGGACGCCGCCGCCGCTAAGACCGCCTGACAAGATCGAAAAGCCCCGCCAGCAACGCTCGGCGGGGCTTTTTCTTTTCCATGCGGGCGGGCGGAAGTCCGAGATGACGCTCTCCGGCGCTACTCCGCCCGGTTCCCGCTCACCAATTCTTGGATCGCGGCCATGACGGCGGCCACATGATCGGGGTCTTTTGCCGCGCGATGCGGCTCATTGAACCCGCCCATATCATTGTCGAAATAGGCGCCGGAGGCCTCTGCAAACTCATCCGAAAGGGCTGCTCGGGCAAGAATGTCGGCCCCGATGCTCAGGTCGTTCCCGGCGACGCCAAAGCCTTCCTTCACCATCTTCGACGCCAAGAGAGAGCCGGGGTTCACCGCGATAAAGAGCGGCCCGTCTTGGTGCGCGCGGGCCATCTCTCGGGTCCAGATCGTGATCGCCAATTTGCTCTGCGCATAGGCCGCCATATCGTCAAGCGCCCCATCGCCCCTAAGCGCAGCCACCTCCACCGGCGCCTGCGCGGCGGACGAAAGGTTCACCACCCTGCCCGCTTTGGGAAGCACCGGCAGCAACAGTTGAACCAGCAGATAAGGCGCCAGCGTGTTGACCACGAAACGCGCGTCCAACCCTGCCTCGGTGCGCGGCTCGGGCAGTTTCAAGACACCGGCATTGTTGATCACCACGTCGATCTGACTGTGATCGATGCGCAGCGCCTCTGCCAGCGTCACGACCTCTTCCAGCCGCGACAGGTCCGCGCGGTAAGTCTGAGGATTGCCCCCCACCTCCGCCGCGGCAGCGCTAAGTTTCTTGGCACTGCGCCCGTGCAGCAAAACGCTATGCCCCTGCGCGCTGAGCTTTTTGGCGGTCAACAGACCGATACCGTCGGTCGCGCCGGTGATGAGGATCGTCTTGGTCATCTGTCTCTCCTTACTGGGTCTCTGCGCGGGGATGGGAGGCGGCTCTGCGCGATCACCACCCGCCCAGAACCTGCTTGCCGATCACCCGCCCGCTTTCCTGACGCTCATGGGCCGCGCGAAGGTTTTCCACATTTATCACGCCCGCATGTTCCGTCACGGTAGAGCGTAAAATGCCTGCGTCGATCATCTCCGACACCCGGTTCAACAGGTCGCGCTGCGCAGTCATGTCCGCGGTCTGGAACATCGAACGTGTGAACATGAACTCCCAATGCACGCTTAGGGCTTTCGGTTTCGCCGCTTTCATATCCAGCGTCTCAGGATCGTCGATCAGCGCGATCTGCCCGCGCGGCGCAATGGCTTCGATGATGGCGGGCCAATGCGTATCGGTGGCCGTCAGCGCGGCGACATAGCTGGACGTGAGGTCGAGCGCGGCAAGCTGCGCCACCAGATCGCCCCGATGGTCCACCACATGATCCGCCCCCATCTTGCGCACCCAATCTTGGGTCTCTGGCCGCGAGGCGGTTGCGATCACGGTCAAACCGGTCAGGGCCTTGGCCAGTTGAATAAGGATCGACCCCACGCCCCCGGCCCCGCCGATGACCAAAATCGCATCCCCTTCGCCAGCGCCCTCGGCCAGCCGGAAGGAGTCGAACAGCATCTCCCAAGCCGTGATCGCCGTCAGCGGCAAACCGGCGGCCTCAACAAAATCAAGAGTTTCCGGCTTTCGCCCGACGATCCGGGAATCGACCGTGTGGAAGGCGGCATTGGTCCCCGCGCGGGTCACGTCCCCGGCATAGAACACCTCATCGCCAACCGCGAAATCGCTAACCTCTGCGCCCAGTTCCACGACCACGCCCGCGGCGTCAAAGCCCAAGACCTTCGAACCACCCTCAGGCCCCGAAAGCGCGCGCAGCTTCACATCCACCGGATTGACCGAGATGCCCTTCACCTCCACCAAAAGATCATGTGGTCCGGGTGTGGGACGCTCAATTTCGAGCATCTCCAAAACCTCTGCCGGGCCGGTGGTGTTATAGCCGATGGCTTTCATTTTGTCTGTCCTTCCGCAGGGATATTACTGTTGGGCAGAAGGTATCAGCTTGCCGGGCTATATAAACCGGGACGGAGGCGGATAGAGTTTTTAGATACGGAGTATAATCCAAACGCTTGGCGAGCCCACGGCAAAGCCCCTCTCGGGCGAAGGCATAGACCCCAACGCGACAAACGACATTCATATGGAGAAAAATGGCGGACCCTAGAGGATTCGAACCTCTGGCCTCTGCCTTCGGAGGGCAGCGCTCTATCCAGCTGAGCTAAGGGTCCACTGAGGGGCGGTATAGCCAGAGCGGGCCGCCCCTGCAATGGAAAATCCGGGGGCGAGGGCGGCGAAATTCACCTTAGGCGAAAAGATCATGCGCCAATTCGAGGGCATCGACCAATGTGTCGACCTCGGCCCGGGTGTTATACATGCCAAAGGACGCGCGGCAGGTGGCCGAAACGCCGAGATGCGTCATCAAAGGCGCAGCGCAATGATGCCCAGCCCGGACGGCCACGCCTTTCTTGTCGAGCACGGTCGAAATGTCATGCGCATGGGCGGCGCCGTCCAGTGTGAAGCTAAAGATCGCCGCTTTGTCCGGCGTCGTGCCTTGCAGGTTGAGCCAATTCAAACCGCCGAGCCGCGAGACCGCGTAGTCGCGCAGATCGTCCTCATGGGCGGCGATATTCTCCATCCCCAGATCCATCATGAACTCCAGCGCCACGCCCAAGCCGATGGTGCCCACGATCCCGGGGGTGCCGGCTTCGAACATCATTGGCGGGTCGTTGTAGCTCACCGCGTCCTTGCTGACTTCGCGGATCATGTCACCGCCGCCGATAAAGGGGCGCATTTCGGCCATGCGCTCGGACTTGATATAGATCGCGCCCGAACCGGAGGGGCCATAGAGTTTATGCCCCGTGACGGCATAGAAATCACAGTCGAGGTCCTGCACATCGACCGGCATATGCACCGCCGCCTGCGAGCCATCGACCAAGACCGGAACGCCCTTCTCATGGGCGGCTTCAGCGATGGTTTTCACATCAACTTTCGTGCCCAAGACGTTGGAAAGGTGCGATATTGCAACCAGCTTGGTCTTCGGCCCGATGGCGTCGATCACCGCCTGTGGGTCAAGCGCGCCGGTGGCGTCCACATCGACCCATTTCAGCACCACGCCCTGCCGTTCGCGCAGGAAATGCCATGGCACGATATTGGCGTGATGCTCCATCACCGACAGGACGATCTCATCGCCCGCCTGCATGCGCGGCATGGCCCAACCATAGGCCACGGTGTTGATCCCCATGGTCGCCCCGGTGTTGAGCACAATCTCATCTTCCGACCCGGCGTTGAGGAAGCGCGCCACGGTGCCGCGCACGCTTTCGTATTTGTCGGTCGCAAGATTAGAAAGATAGTGCAAGCCCCTGTGAACGTTGGAATATTCATTCGCATAGGCTTGTGTGATCGCATCGATCACCATCTGCGGCTTCTGGGCCGAAGCGCCATTGTCGAGGTAGACCAGCGGCTTGCCGTTCACCTCGCGGCCAAGGATCGGAAACTGCGCCCGGACGGCTTCAACGTCGAACATGACTTAAACTCCCTGGGCGGTCAGCCCGATCAAAGACAGCAAAAGGCCCAACCCCAGCAAGACCCCAAGCGCGGCCCCCGCGAGCACTGCAGCGGCGTGGAACAGCCCCGGCAGATGCAAGAGTTCGGCCACGAAATTCAAAAGGATCCAAAGACCCCAGAAGGTAACGACAAAAGAGGCCAGCAGCGCCATCGGCGGCAGCGCCAAGGTCAGCAGCAAGATGCCCAGTTGCGCGCAGAGGCGAAGCGCCTGAAGCCACACGACGGCAGGCAAAAGCGGCGTCACCGCGCCCTGCCCGCCCAGTGCCCGGCCAACCCAAGTCAGCGCATGCACATAGAGCACCATCAACCCGGCCAGCAGCGCGAAGAGCACCAGTGGCGATTGGAAATAGCTCGGCAGCGCCATGGCGGGCGGCGCGATCACGAAGGTGGCCGAGATGACGAGCGCATTCAGCGCGGCCACCAAGGCAAGCGACGTCCAGATGACATCATTGCCTAAAGGCAGTTCCGCAATCTGGCGCGCTGCGGCGCGGGGGCGGCGCAGGGTGCTCTGCGCAAGCTGGATCAGGGCGCCGCTCATCTCAGCCCCGCTGCGCGGCAACAAGGCCCGCGATCCAGAACCAAAAGAACACGGCCAACCAGATCACCCCGACGATCTGCGCCTGTAGGCCCGGCCCGATGAACCCAAGCGCGAGGCCCAGCAACAAAAGGATCGGTGCAGAGGCAAGGAGCGACCAAACCAAGGTCAGCCGCACCGCATAACCGCTGAGCCGTTGGCCCGCGATCCGGCTGATCCCCCAGACCATCGCGGCCAAGCCATAGAGCAGCAAGGGCATCACGAAGATCCAGAAAAACGCGCTCCAATACTGGCGCACCGCGAGCGGCCCGTCCGGATCGAGATGCGCCGCGCGGGCTTGATACGGCGACAGGGCCACGAAGATCAGCAGCCCCGCCATCAGCGCGAACATCAGCACGCGCACCTCGTTGCGGCCCTGCGCAAGCAGCCCCGACATCACTTTGCCGGGGCCGCGGTAGGTCGCCACGATATCGCTGGTAACAGCCATCAGGCGCTACGACGCTCCAACCACGAGCTGAGACGCCCGGTGATTTCCTCCCGCAGTTCCTCGGCCTCGATCTCCTCCACCGCTTCGGCGAGGAAGGCGAGCGTCAGCAGGTCGGTCGCCTCGGCATGGGACACACCGCGGGCGCGCAGGTAAAACAGCGCCTCCTCGTCGATCGCACCGGAGGTCGAGCCATGCGAACAGGCCACATCGTCGGCGTAGATCTCAAGCTCGGGCTTGGCGAGGAACTGGCTGTCGCCATCCAGCAGCAGCGACTGGCTGATCTGGTAGCCATCGGTCTTCTGCGCGCCTTCCTTGACGAGAATCTTGCCTTGGAACACGCCGGTCGCGCCGTTGCGCAGGACCTTCTTGAACACCTGACGGCTTTCGCAGTTCACCGCGTCATGGGTGATGAAGACCGTGTCGTCGTGGTGGAAATCACCATCGCCAACGCAGGCGCCCGCCACATGGGCCGAGGCATCATCGCCCGTCAGTTCGATCACGCATTCGTTGCGTGTCAACGCGCCGTTGACGGTGACGGTGAAGCTCTTGAACAGCGACTCGGTGCCAAGACGGGTGAAGACATGTGTCGCAGCACGGCGCTCATGATCGCGGCCCTGTGCGCGCACATGGTGGAAGCGCGCGGTGTCGGCCACCTCGACCTCCATCACGGTGTTGAAGCGTGCAGCCGCGGGGCCGTTCTCCAAAAGCGTCACTTCGGCGCCTTTGTCGAGCTTCACGACGTGGTGCAGCATCGCATCCGAAGTTTCTGATTTGTGTTGATAAACCAGATTGATCGGCTTGCTTGGCGTGCCAGTGACATGGATCAAGACACCGTCGGTGGCAAAGGCAGTGTTCAGGGCCGCCAGCGGGCGCTGCACCGGAGTCTGGCCGTTCTTTTCCAGCGTGCCATAAAGGTCGCGCGCCCAATGCAGATCGCTGTCAGCAGCCGCGAGCCGTTCGATGCTGACGCCTTCGAGCGACAGGTCGTCCGATGCCTCCGCGTCGAACTCACCATCGACGAAAACGATCCGCAGACGATCGGTTCCGTCAAAGAGCGGAGCGTCGCCATGATCGAAGATCGCGGCGGGCAACGCTTTGGCTTGGGTCAGCGTGTCGGGGCGGGTGAACTTCCAGTATTCATCCCGGCGCTGCGGCAGGCCCATGGCACGAACCCGCGCCAACGCGTCTTCACGCGCCGCCTGTGCCCAGCCACCCTGCGGCATATGGAGCGATGCGATCATCGCCTCGGTCGGGGTTTCTTTGAGCTTCGCTTCGGCCATTACACCACCTCGGCGAGGATGTCGGCATAACCGTTGTTCTCGACTTCGAGCGCGAGCTCCGGCCCACCGGTCTTGATGATGCGGCCATCGGACATGATGTGCACGACGTCGGGTTTGATGTGGTCCAGAAGACGCTGGTAGTGGGTGATCACAAGGAAGCCACGGCCCTCGGTGCGCAGCGCATTCACGCCCTCAGCCACTAGTTTCATGGCGTCAACGTCGAGACCCGAGTCGGTTTCGTCGAGGATGCACATCTTCGGCTCGAGCATGGCCATCTGCAGGATTTCGTTGCGCTTTTTCTCCCCGCCCGAGAAGCCCATGTTGACAGGGCGCTTGAGCATGTCGGCGTCGATCTTGAGGTCCTTCGCCTTGGCGCGAATTTCCTTGAGGAAGTCGGCGGCCGAGATTTCCTCTTCGCCACGCGCCTTGCGCTGTGCGTTCACGGCGGTGCGCAGGAAGGTCATGTTGCCGACGCCGGGGATTTCCACCGGGTACTGGAAGGCAAGGAAGAGGCCCGCCGCGGCGCGCTCTTCGGGTTCCAGTTCGAGGATGTCTTCGCCTTCGAGCGTGGCGGAGCCTTCGGTGACCTCGTAGCCGTCCTTGCCCGAGAGCACATAGCTCAGCGTGGACTTGCCCGAGCCGTTCGGCCCCATGATGGCGTGCACCTTGCCGGCCTCGACTTCCAGATCGACGCCCTTGAGGATCTGCTTGTCCTCTTCTTCCAGTTTCACCTGCAGGTTCTTGATGCTCAGCATTTCGGTCTCCTTCTGGCGCGCCTTGCGCCGCAATTCATGCTATTTCAGTGTTGTCTCAGGGGCTTGCCCCTGCGTGTTAAAGTTCATGCCGCCCCCTGACGGGCGCAGAGCGCGGCGGGAAAGCTGTCTTTCAGCGCGGCGCGGCAGGCCGTGATGCCGTCTTGGTAGGTCAGCGGCGCGTCGGGTTTGAGCGCCGCCGGAATATCGGCCAAGGCAATCGGCGCGCGCATGTCGCGCCCCACGGAGGCGGCGTAGTCGTGAAACTTCAACCGCCCCTGCCCCTCGGGCGCCACCCAAGTGTTGGCCACGCCGTAAGCATCCGCCGTGATCAACCCGTGCAGCGACGAGGCAAAGACATGGGCACAGGCGGCGATGCCGGCGCAAACCTGCTCCACCGGATCGCGCGGGTCGATCAACACATAGGCGCTGTCGGAGGCTACGAGTTCCAGCAGGTCGGGATCGTCCGCCAGCGTGTGATGCGGCACGATGCCGATCTGGTCGCCGCGTGGTGCATCACAGGGCAGCACCTCGTTCACCAGAAGGCCCGGATCGCCATAAGCATTGGTCTCGATCCCGAGAAGCGCCGCCGTCACCGGCCCGCGCAACAGCGCGATTTCGATGTTTTTCAGGAAGGCACGGCCCCCGGCGGGACGCAGCAACCCGCTGCCCCAGATCACCGGCTTGGCCCCCGCACGCGGCGTGTCGTAGTTCCGCCGCACGATCTGCAAAAGCGAGCCGAGACCAAAGACATCCGCCTCATCCACCGACGCATGCTCCACCCGCCGCCCCGAGACATGGCTCAGGACCAGCGGGCTCAGCGCATCGCCGAAGTTCGGCTGCGCCTTCCACCAATGCAGGCGAAGGGGAGTATGCGCCGCATCAAGGCTCATCAGCCGACGGAGCCTTCCAGCGAGATCGCCACCAGCGCCTGCGCTTCCATGGCAAACTCCATCGGCAGCGCCTGCAGCACGTCCTTGCAGAAACCGTTCACCACCAGCGCCACGGCCTCTTCCTCGTCCATGCCGCGCGAGCGGCAATAGAACATCTGGTCGTCGTCCACCTTGGAGGTGGTCGCCTCGTGCTCAACGCGGCTCGAGTTGTTCTTCACCTCGATATAGGGCACTGTATGCGCCCCGCATTCCGAGCCGATCAACAGGCTGTCGCACTGGGTATAGTTGCGCGATTCCTTGGCCTTGGGGTGCATCGAGACGAGGCCACGGTAGGTGTTCTGCGCCTTGCCGGCCGAGATACCCTTGGACACGATCCGCGACTTGGTGCGCTTGCCGAGGTGCACCATCTTGGTGCCGGTGTCGGCCTGCTGCATGTTGTTGGCGATGGCGATGGAGTAGAACTCGCCCTGGCTGTCGTCGCCGCGCAGGATGCAGGACGGGTATTTCCAAGTCACGGCGGAGCCGGTTTCGACCTGCGTCCACATCACCTTGGCACGGTCGCCACGGCAATCGGCACGCTTGGTCACGAAGTTGTAGATCCCGCCCTTGCCGTCCTCGTCGCCCGGATACCAGTTCTGGACGGTGGAGTATTTCACTTCCGCGTCTTCCTCGACGATGATCTCGACCACGGCGGCGTGCAGCTGGCTCTCGTCGCGCTGCGGTGCCGTACAGCCTTCGAGGTAGCTGACGTAGGAGCCCTTGTCGGCGATGATCAGCGTGCGCTCGAACTGGCCGGTGTTTTCGGCGTTGATGCGGAAATAGGTCGACAGTTCCATCGGGCAGCGCACGCCCGGCGGCACGTAGACAAAGGAGCCGTCGGAGAAGACGGCGGAGTTCAGCGTGGCGTAGAAGTTGTCCGACACCGGCACGACCGAGCCGAGGTACTTTTTCACCAGATCGGGATACTCGCGGATCGCCTCGGAGATCGAGCAGAAGATCACGCCGGCCTTCTTCAACTCCTCTTGGAAGGTTGTGCCGACGGAGACGGAATCGAACACCGCGTCCACCGCCACCTTGCGGCCTTCGGCAGGCGCATCCTCGGCGCCTTCGACGCCAGCAAGGATCATCTGCTCCTTCAGCGGGATGCCGAGCTTCTCATAGGTCGCCAGCAGCTTCGGATCGACCTCGTCGAGCGACTTGGGCTTCTCGGCCATGCTTTTGGGGCGAGCGTAATAATACTGCTCCTGAAAGTCGATCTCAGGATAATCCACCATCGCCCAATCCGGCTCTTCTTTGCTGAGCCAACGGTTGTAAGCTTCAAGCCGCCATTCGGTCATCCACTCAGGCTCGCCGTTCTTCTCCGAGATCAGCTTCACGATCTCCGGCGTCAGCCCCTTGGGCGCGTATTCCATCTCGATATCGGTGGACCAGCCGTACTTATACTTGCCGCCGACTTCGCGCACGGCATCCACGGTTTCCTGGTCAACGCCTTCCTTGACGCCATCATTCTCTTTCAGGGTCATATTTTCCAAGGTTTCAGTTCCTTTCCGTGGCGGCGCTCAGGCGGCCCGCGTTTCGTGCTTTTTCAATTTGGCGGTCCAGCTTGTGGCGAACCGCAGGATATCTTCCCGGGTGGTGTCGAGGCCCAGCGACACCCGGATCGCGCTGGCGGCCTGTGTTTCATCAAAGCCCATGGCGCGCAATACGGCACTGGCACGCACCTTGCCGCTGGAACAGGCCGACCCCGCCGAAATGGCAAAACCGGCAAGGTCCATCTGCATCACTTGGGTCTCGCCCTTCCAGCCGGGCGTGATGATACAAGAGGTGTTGGGCAGGCGCGGAGCGCCTTTCCCTACAAAAATAGTCAGACTTGCGGCATCCGCAAGGGTCGCCTCCAGCAAATCACGCTGTTCTGCCACCTCTTCCCAACGCCCCGCAGCCAGATCGGCCGCCGCGGCCTCAGCCGCCGCGCCGAACCCTGCAATGGCGGGGATATTCTCGGTTCCCGAACGGCGGCCCATCTCCTGCCCGCCGCCGCGCAGCAGCGCATGTTCGGCCAGATCAATGCCGCGTTTGACGATCAATGCGCCGATCCCCTTGGGCCCGCCCAGCTTATGCGCCGAGACAAGGATGAAATCCGCGCCCGAGGTCGCCATCTTGAACCGGGTTTTGCCGAGCGCCTGGACCGCATCGACCAACACATAGGGCGTGCGCTCCATCGCCCAAGATTGCTGCGCCAAAGGCATGGTTTGCTGCAACACACCCGTCTCGCTGTTCGCAGCCTGAAGGGCCACCACATCGGCCCCCGCGGCGGCGGTCAGGTCACCGTCCCAAACACCCTGTGCGTCGACGCCCAAACGCGCCGCCTGCCCCCAAGACAGAACCGCGTCATGTTCCACCGCTGAGGTCACAACCCGCGCCCCCATCGCAGCCGCAAGCGCCGCCGCCTCGGTCGCACCGGAGGTAAAGATCACATCGACCGGATCACAGGCCACAAGCCCCGCCACCTGCACCCGCGCGCGCTCGACCACGGCCTTGGCCGCACGCCCCTCGGCATGGACCGAAGATGGGTTGCCGGGCAGATCCATCGCCGCGATCATCGCCGCGCGCGCCTCCGCCCGCAACGGCGTGGTCGCGTTATGGTCAAGATAGACCCGCATCCTTCATCCTTTTCCAAATACCGCGGGGGTCCGGGGGCAGCGCCCCCGAAATTCCACATCACCACCTGCACAGACCACAGCCGCCAAAGCGCGCCCGCTGCCCAAAACCACCCTCACGACTCATCCACCACGGCAAAAAGGGTCGGCACCGCCGGACAGGGGGCCAGCTCATTCTCAACCACATCCGAAAGGCGCGTCTGGTGCAGGAAAACATAAACATGCGCGCTCAGCCCCTGCCACAGCCGGTTGGTCAACGATTGTGCCCGGCTGCCCGACAAACCGCCCGAGGCGCCCGCCCCCTTGTGCATCGCATCCACCGTCTCATCCACCGCCGCCAGCACATCGACCACGCGAATATCCGCTGCCGGACGCGCCAAACGATACCCGCCGCCCGGGCCCCGGACAGAGGTCACCAATTCGGCCCGGCGCAGCTTGACGAACAACTGTTCCAGATAGGGCAAAGAGACCGACTGCCGCTCGGCAATGTCGCCCAGAGACACCAAGGTGCCCTCGGGTTGCAGGGCAATATCGGCCAAAGCGACCATCGCGTAGCGCCCTTTGGTAGATAGCTTCATCGTCTCACCCTCACCCGCCGCGCCATTTGATTGACGTGGGCGGCTTAAATGCCTAAGTCCAAAGACTGATCCACGCGACACTGCGCGGAACCAGATTAGAACCGTTCTAAGGTGGCCTAGCGAATTCGTCAACTATTCGCGGCGATCTTTGAACCCCTAGACAGGGATACCCATGCCCGAGGTTATTTTTCCCGGACCCGAAGGCCGCCTTGAAGGCCGCTACCACCCCCAAAAAGAACGTGACGCCCCGATTGCCATCGTGCTGCATCCGCATCCGCAGTTCGGCGGCACGATGAATCACAAGGTCGTCTACAACCTGCACTATGCGTTCTACAACATGGGTTTCACCGTGTTGCGCTTCAACTTCCGTGGCGTGGGCCGCAGCCAAGGCGAATACGATCAGGGCATCGGCGAATTGTCTGATGCGGCCTCGGCGCTCGATTACCTGCAATCGATGAACAACAACTCCAAGCATTGCTGGGTTGCGGGGTTCTCCTTTGGCGCATGGATCGGGATGCAACTGCTGATGCGCCGGCCCGAGATCACGGGATTCATCTCGGTCTCGCCGCCCGCGAATATGTACGACTTTTCATTCCTCGCGCCCTGCCCGGCCTCGGGTCTGGTGATCAACGGCACCGCCGACCGCGTGGCGCCGCCCGCGGATACCACGAACCTCGTCAGCAAGCTGCACGAGCAAAAGGGCATCACGATCACCCATCAGGAGATCGAAGGCGCCGGGCACTTCTTTGAAGAGCCGCATATGGACACGCTGATCACCTCGACCAGCGACTATGTCAAACGCCGCCTGACGGAATCCACACGCTGATGGCGGACGCGGTCGTCACCCAACTGGCCAATAAATTGGCCGAGGAATGTCTCGCCGTACAGGCCGAGACAGGCGAAGACCGCTTGTTCATGGAAGTCGGCGAGGTGCTGGGCGCCTCGTCGCAAACGCTGGAAGAAGCCTTCCTCACCGCCGTTCGCACCCGGATGGCCAATGACAAGGCCCGCGCCTTTCTTGCGCGCAAGCTGCGCGACCATCGCGGTAAGGGCGGCGCATGACAGAACGGCTCGACAAGCAGATCGCCTTTCTGAACGAGGCCGACAAGCTGAAAACCGTGCTGCGCGGCACCACCCTATGCGATGCCAGCCGTGCGGAAAACTCTGCCGAACATTCGTGGCATCTGACGCTCTATGCACTGGTGCTGGCCGATCAGGCAGGGCCAGAGGTCGACATCAACCGCGTCATCAAGATGCTGATCCTGCACGACCTTGTCGAGATTGACGCGGGCGACAATCCAATCTTTGGCGATTACGACGCCGCCGAGATGGAAGCGCAGGAACAAATCGCCGCCGACCGCATCTTTGGCCTATTGCCGGACGATCTGCGGGACGATCTGCGCAGCATCTGGGAAGAGTTCGAGGCCGCCGAAAGCCCTACGGCCCGCTTTGCCAAATCGCTTGATCGGTTCCAGCCGCCGATGCAGAACCTCGCCTCCGGCGGCGGCAGTTGGACTGACTATAACGTCTCGGAAGCGCAGATCGAAGAAAAGGTGGGCCGCAAGATCGCCATCGGCGCCCCTGCCCTTTGGTCCTATGCCCGCGCCCGCATCAGCAGCTTTTTCGCCGGGGTCGGCGCCTGACCGCAGCCTTCGGCATACCATTGTATACGATCTTTCTCTTTGGCCCCGAATAGGCTAAAGCACGGCCAAACGCACCCTGAAACAGAGGAATTCGTCATGTCGAAGATCAAGGTAGAAAACCCCATCGTCGAACTCGACGGCGATGAGATGACCCGGATCATCTGGGATTTCATTAAAAAGAAGCTAATCACGCCCTATCTTGACGTTGACCTGAAGTATTACGACCTCGGCATCGAAGTGCGGGACGAGACTGACGACCAGATCACCGTCGACGCGGCCCATGCGATCCGCGAACATGGCGTCGGTGTGAAATGCGCCACCATCACGCCCGACGAGGCGCGGGTCGAGGAGTTCGGCCTTAAACGCATGTACCGCAGCCCCAACGGCACCATCCGCAATATTCTGGGCGGCGTGATCTTCCGCGAGCCGATCATCTGCCGCAACGTACCGCGTCTTGTGCCGGGCTGGACGCAGCCGATCGTCGTTGGCCGCCATGCCTTCGGCGACCAGTACCGCGCCACCGACTTCCGCTTCCCCGGCAAGGGCAAGCTGACAATCAAATTCGTCGGCGATGATGGCGAGACCATCGAGAAGGAGGTCTTCGACGCGCCCTCCGCCGGTGTCACCATGGCGATGTACAACCTCGACGATTCGATCCGCGATTTCGCGCGCGCGTCTTTCAACTACGGTCTGAACCGTGGCTGGCCGGTCTATCTCTCGACCAAGAACACGATCCTGAAGGCCTATGACGGCCGTTTCAAAGACCTGTTCCAAGAGATTTTCGACGCGGAATTCGCCGAGGACTTCAAGAAGAAGAACATCTGGTACGAGCACCGCCTGATCGACGACATGGTCGCCTCGGCGATGAAATGGTCGGGCGGCTATGTCTGGGCCTGCAAGAACTACGACGGCGACGTGCAGTCGGACACCGTGGCGCAGGGTTTCGGCTCACTGGGGCTGATGACCTCGCAACTGATGACGCCGGACGGCAAAATCGTGGAGGCCGAGGCCGCCCATGGCACCGTCACGCGCCATTACCGCCAGCACCAGAAGGGCGAGGAGACCTCGACCAACTCCATCGCCTCCATCTACGCTTGGACCGGCGGGTTGAAGCACCGGGGCAAGCTGGACGGGAACACCGCGCTGATCAACTTCGCCGAGACGCTGGAGAAGGTCGTAGTGGATACGGTGGAATCAGGCTTCATGACCAAGGACCTTGCCCTGCTGGTGGGGCCGGATCAGGGCTGGCTGACGACCATGGGGTTCTTGGAGAAGGTGGACGAGAACCTGAACAAGGCGCTGGCGGGCTGAGCCTGTCAGATGTTTGGAATGACAGAGGGCCGCAGCGATGCGGCCCTTTTCTATTTTTCGGTCACGCCTGCCACCCGGCCCGGAATCAAGCCGTAGGCGCCGGGCCATCGCCTGCCCGCCCGTCACGCCGGAGGCGTGCCGCTATAAAGGGGGCGCACCTTCGGTGCGACCGGGTAGGCGATTTGGTTAGGCTGGGCGTGAACTCGCGGAACGCACAACATTGCTGAGCCATAAAGTGGCACGAGGCCACGTAAGATCGCCCACCCGCGGGCAGGCGCTGGCCCTCATTGCGAAACTGGAGCCGCGCTGGCCCTCATTGCCCCCGGTTGTGCGTCCGCGCGTAAAGCTTCGCGATGATCCCACTCGCCGTCTTCTCAAACAGGCACGGGATCAGCGCATGCACCAGCGCCGCGCCAGCTGCCGCGAACAGCAGCCCCGAAAACTTCAGCGCGAAGGCCATGTGCTGGAAGAAGGTCTCTTCCACCTTGGCGGGATGGTCGAGGAAGATGCGTGCGATCATGGGAAACTCCTGTCTCTGCCTTTCTCCCACCCTAGCCGAGCCTGCCTGTGACGTTGTCTCAAAACTCTCCCGACAACCGCTTGTGCGTGAGAAGATTTCCCACCAAACTACCGCCATGATAACACTTGATGACATAGACCGCCGCATATTGGTCGAACTGCAACGCGACGCCGGCCAATCCCTTGAGGCGCTTGGCGCGGCGGTCCATCTGTCGCGCAATGCCTGCTGGCGCCGCATCCGGGCGCTGGAGAACGCAGGCGTGATCAAGAACCGGGTGACGCTCTTGGACGCGGCGAAACTCGACCTTGGCCTTAGCGTCTTTATCCAAGTCCGCACCAACGCCCATGCGCCCGATTGGCTCGAGAAATTCTCCCGCGCCACGAAAGCCATGCCCGACATCCTCGGCGTCTACCGGATGACCGGTGATCTGGACTATTTGATCCGGGCGCGCGTTCGGGATATGGCGGGATATGATCGCCTCTATCAGGACCTGATCCGCCGAGTGCCGCTATCGGATGTTTCGGCCAGTTTCGTGATGGAGGAGATCAAGGAAACCACCGAACTCCCGCTCTGAGGAAGACCGAGATGCATTACCTGTGGCTCATCATCGCCGTGGTGGCGGAAACCCTTGGCACGACCGCGGTGCAGGCTTCGCATCAGTTCACCCGGCTCTGGCCTTCGGTGGCGGTAGTGGTCTTCTACATGATCTCTTTCTACTGCATGTCGCTGGCGCTGAAGGTCATGCCAGTTGGGATCGTCTATGCCTTTTGGGCCGGTCTGGGCATCGTGCTGATCGCGATTATCGGCTTCGTCCTCTTCGGTCAGCGGCTCGACCTGCCCGCGGTTCTGGGACTTTTGCTGATCATCAGCGGCATTCTGGTCATCCACCTCTTTTCGAACAGCGCCACCCATTAAGGCTGCACCAGTGGCACAGCTTCGCGCAGTAAGGGGGGCGTCACGGCATTAGGGCTAGCAATTGTAGCCGGGGCGCGGTATGGGCGGCGCAATTATACGCGCAGCTTCAGGTTGGCGCGTCCCTCCCCTATCCAAAGGCTGACTTAATGGACCTGCGCAACATCGCAATCATCGCCCACGTCGACCACGGCAAGACGACGCTGGTGGACGAGCTTCTGAAACAATCCGGCACCTATCGTGAAAACCAGGCGACCACCGAGCGCGCCATGGACAGCAACGATCTGGAGCGTGAGCGCGGCATCACCATCTTCGCCAAGCCGACCTCCGTCGTCTGGAACGACACCCGCATCAACATCGTCGACACGCCGGGCCACGCCGACTTCGGCGGCGAGGTTGAGCGCATCCTGTCGATGGTCGATGGTGTGGTGCTTTTGGTGGACGCCGCCGAAGGCCCGATGCCCCAGACCAAATTCGTGACCTCCAAGGCGCTGAAACTGGGCCTGCGCCCGATCGTCGTGCTGAACAAGGTCGACAAGCCGGATGCCGAGCCCGACCGCGCGCTGGATGAGTGTTTCGACCTTTTCGCCAGCCTCGACGCCACCGACGAACAGCTCGAATTCCCGCATATGTATGCCTCGGGCCGCTCCGGCTGGGCGGACGCTGAACTTGACGGCCCGCGCAAAGACCTCTCTGCACTGTTCGACCTGATCCTTGATCACGTCCCCGCGCCGAAGCAGATCGAAAACGCCGACAAGCCCTTCACCATGCTGGCCACCACGCTCGGCGGCGACCCGTTCCTGGGCCGCCTGCTGACCGGTCGTGTCGAAACCGGCACCCTGAAAGCGGGCCAGACCGTCAAGGCGATGTCGCGCGACGGCACCCAGATCGAGACCTTCCGCGCCACCAAAATCCTCGCCTTCCGCGGGCTGGAGCAGACCGCCATCGACGTGGCCGAAGCGGGGGACATCGTCTCTATCGCGGGCATGGCCAAGGCCACCGTGGCAGATACGCTGGCCGATCCTTCGGTGAACGAAGCGATCCCGGCGCAGCCGATCGACCCGCCCACCATCACTGTGACCTTCGGCATCAACGACAGCCCGCTCGCGGGCCGCGACGGCAAAAAGGTGCAATCCCGCGTGATCCGCGAGCGTCTGCTGAAAGAAGCGGAGAGCAACGTGGCGATCAAAATCTCCGACACGCCGGGCGGCGAGGCTTTCGAAGTCGCGGGCCGCGGCGAATTGCAGATGGGCGTGTTGATCGAGAACATGCGCCGTGAGGGGTTCGAGCTGTCGATCTCCCGCCCGCAGGTGCTGTTCCAAGAGATCGACGGCGTGCGCCATGAGCCGATCGAAGAAGCCACCATCGACGTGGATGACGAATACTCCGGCGCGGTGATCGAAAAGATCACCGGCACCCGCAAGGGCGAGCTGGTCGAGATGAAACCAGCCGGCGCCGGCAAGACCCGGATCATCGCCCATGTCCCCTCGCGCGGGCTTATCGGCTATCACGGCGAGTTCCTGACCGACACCCGCGGCACCGGCGTGTTGAACCGCGTCTTCCACGGCTGGGCACCGCACAAGGGTCCGATCCCGGGCCGCCGCGCGGGCGTGCTGATCTCGATGGAGAACGGCACCTCGGTCGCCTACGCGCTGTGGAACCTCGAAGAGCGCGGCAAGATGATGATCGGCGCGCAGGCGGACGTCTACACCGGCATGATCATCGGCGAGCACAGCCGCGACAACGATCTGGAAGTGAACCCGCTGAAGGGCAAGAAGCTGACCAACGTGCGCGCTTCGGGCACCGATGACGCAGTGCGCCTGACCCCGCCGATGACGCTGAGCCTTGAAGAGGCGATTGCCTATATCGACGACGACGAGCTGGTCGAAGTGACCCCGAACGCCGTGCGCCTGCGCAAGCGTTACCTCGACCCGCATGAGCGCAAGCGGATGGCAAAAGCCAGCTAAGCTACGGTAAATTAAAAGCAAAACGGCAGCGCATTTTACGATGCGCTGCCGTTTTCACATCCGCGCCCCGGAGACCTCGCGGCGTTAAGTATCGCCTTCTTCGCGATCGATATGCCCACGCCTCGCCAAACTCAGCGCCGCAATCAGGCAAAGGATGGCCCAAGCCCCGCCGCCAAGCCAGCCCGCCGCCACATCCGTCGGCCAATGCACCCCCATATAGACCCGGCTGATCCCGACGAGCAGCGTGAGCAGGACGGCAACCACCAGCGTATAGACCTTGAGCGCCCAGCGTTTCTGCGCCCGCGCCACCATCGCGCCAAGGGTGAGATAGGCCACCGCCGCCATCATCGAATGCCCCGAGGGGAAGCTTGCCGTATGCACGAGCGACCCATGCGGTACGAGGTCAGGGCGCGGACGGTCGAAAAACTCCTTGGCGATGCTGCTCAGCACGATGCCCCCGCCAACGGTGGCGAGGATGTAAAGCGCGGTCGACCACCGCCGTTGCAGCAGGAAAAAGAGCGAGACGACAACGGTCGTCAGTACCAGCACCGCGACCCCGCCGAGGGCCGTCAAATCGCGGCCAATTTCCTCGACCCACCACGGGCCGATGGGATCGGACAGGTCGCCGGGCGTGCGCAGGAACAACAAGATGTCACGGTCAAGGCTGCTGGTGCTGCCTTCGACGACCTCTTCGGTCAGTTCGGCCAATGTCCAAACGGCTGTGATTGAAAGCCCCATCAGGGCCAGTGTCGTCACCTCCACATGGCGGCGGCACCATTGGGCGAAAGCGGATAGTCGGTCGAAGGTCATGAGAGATCAACCACCCTCCCGTTAGAAGGTTCCGCCCCGCCAATGCAAGAAGCCCCGCCTGTCGTTCAGGCGGGGCGTTCTAGGATTATTCCTCAGTTTCGACGATCATCAATTCGCGCTCCGACGCCCCGCGCGCATGGTTCAACGCCGCTTGATAAGCATCGGAATGATAACATTTTTCGGCCGTTTCGACATCGGGGAAACGCGCCACCACATTGCGCGGACGCTCTTTACCCTCAAGCTGAACGAACCGCCCGCCGCGGGCGATGAACTTACCGCCATGTGCCGCAATGGCCTCGGTGGCGCCAGCGGCGTATTTCTTATACGCCTCCTCATCGGTGACGGTGACATGTGCAATCCAAAGTGCGCCCATGGGCCTTATCCTTTCAAGATGTTCTCAGCCGCAGTAATCGCCGCCTCGGCATTCTCCGCCGAAGCGCCGCCCCCCTGCGCCATGTCGGGACGGCCACCGCCGCCCTTACCGCCCAGTTCGGCCACCGCCGCTTTCACCATGTCGACCGCCGAGAGACGATCTGTCAAATCCTTCGTCACACCGCCTGCGACTGCGGCCTTGCCGCCGGTGTCGGCGATCAACAAAACCGCGCCTGAGCCGAGCTTGGCCTTATGTTCATCCACCAGACCCGGCAGGTCTTTGCCCGTGATACCGCTCAGCACTTGGCCTACGAATTTCACGCCGTTCACCTCGCGCGCTTCGGGCGCAGCCGCGCCGCCGCCCGACATCGCCAATTCACGACGCAGCTGCGCCACTTCGTTGGACAAGCTGCGGCGCTCGTCCAGCAATGCACGCACCCGTTCCGGCACGTCACTGGCTGAGGTTTTCAACTCCGCCGCGACTCGGCTCAGCGCCGCTTCCTGCTCGCGCAGCCATGCCAAAGCCTCGGTCCCGGTCAGCGCTTCGATCCGGCGGACGCCCGCGCTGCTCGCGCTATCCCCTAAAAGGACGAAGGCGCCGATATCACCCGTCTGCCGCACATGGGTGCCGCCGCAAAGCTCCAGCGAATAGGTCGACTTGTCGCTGCCCTTGCCGGACCCTTCCAACTGCCCCATCGAGACGACACGCACCTCGTCGCCGTATTTCTCACCAAAGAGCGCCTGCGCCCCCATGGCGCGCGCATCGTCTGGCGTCATGATCCGTGTCTCAACCGGCGTGTTCTGGCGAATGTAATCATTCACCTCACGCTCGACCTGGCTCAACTCTTCCTGCGTCAACCCCTTGGCATGGGAGAAGTCAAACCGCAGACGATCATGCGCATTCAGCGAACCGCGCTGCGAGACATGATCCCCAAGCGCGTTGCGCAGGGCCTCGTGCAACAGGTGCGTGGCCGAGTGGTTGGCGCGGATGGCACTGCGCCGCAAACGATCCACCTCAAGAACAGCGGTCTGCCCCGGCTTCACCTCGCCTTCGACCACATGGCCGAAATGCACGAAAACGCCCGCCGATTTCCGCGTATCGGTCACGTTCACAATACCGGTCTGCGTCCGGATCACGCCGGTGTCGCCAACCTGCCCGCCGCTTTCGGCATAAAACGGAGTCTGGTTCAGTGCGACCTGCACATCGCTGCCTACTGCGGCGGCTTCGACCTGATCACTGCCCTGCACCAAGGCGACGATCTGCCCCTCAGCACTTTCGGTGTCATAGCCCAGAAACTCTGTCACGCCGCTTTTGTCGGCCACATCGAACCAAACGGTAGCATCCGCAGCCTCGCCCGATCCGGCCCAGGCCGCACGGGCCTTGGCCTTCTGCGCTGCCATGGCGGTGTCGAACCCCTCGGTATCGACCGCACGGCCCTTCTCGCGCAGCGCATCCTGCGTCAGATCAAGCGGGAAGCCATATGTGTCATAAAGTTTAAACGCCGCCTCCCCCGGCAGGGTCGCCCCCTCGGGCAAACCGCTCAACTCATCATCCAGCAGCTTCAAACCGCGATCCAACGTTTGGCGGAAACGGGTTTCCTCCAACAGCAAAGTCTCACGGATAAGCGATTGCGCCTGTCCCAACTCAGGGTAAGCCGCGCCCATCTGCTGCACCAAGGATGGTACCAGCTGATGCATTAAGGGATCCTTAACGCCGAGCAGATGCGCATGGCGCATGGCGCGCCGCATGATCCGGCGCAGCACATATCCGCGGCCCTCGTTGGAAGGCATCACCCCATCGGCAATCAGGAAGGAGGTCGACCGCAGGTGATCTGCGATCACCCGGTGATGGGTCTTGCCCGGCCCATCGGGATCGGTCGAAGACGCATGGGCGCTCGCCTCGATCAGGTTGCGCATGAGGTCGGTGGCATAGTTGTCATTCGTGCCCTGCAACAGCGCCGCCACCCGTTCGATCCCCATCCCGGTATCGATCGATTGGTTGGGCAGCGGCTGGCGCGTGCCGTCTTCGAACTGCTCGTATTGCATGAAAACGAGGTTCCAGATCTCGACGAAACGGTCACCGTCTTCCTCGGGCGATCCCGGAGGGCCGCCCCAAATGTGATCGCCGTGATCGTAGAAAATCTCAGTGCAAGGCCCGCAAGGGCCGGTGGGGCCAGCGGACCAGAAGTTATCATCCGTCGCGATGCGAATGATGCGCTCATCCGGCAGGCCGGTATGGGCCTTCCAGATTTTAACCGCTTCTTCATCGGTATGGTACACTGTGACCAAAAGGCGGTTCGGGTCGATGCCGAACTCCTTGGTCAGCAGGTCCCAAGCAAAGGGGATCGCTTCGGCCTTGAAGTAGTCGCCGAAGCTGAAGTTGCCGAGCATTTCGAAAAACGTGTGATGCCGCGCGGTATAGCCGACATTGTCGAGGTCATTGTGCTTGCCGCCCGCCCGCACACATTTCTGCGCCGATGTGGCACGGCTGTAATCGCGCGTCTCGACCCCGGTGAAGAGGTTCTTGAACTGGACCATACCGGCCGCGGTGAACATCAATGTCGGGTCGTTGCGCGGCACCAGCGGGCTGGAGGGCACGATCTGATGCCCCTGCGCATCGAAATAATTCAGAAAAGTTGAGCGAATTTCATTCAGCGTCTTCATGGCGAGGCCTTCCGGGGCAGATTTGATCCGTCCCAAATACCCCTCAGCCCCGGCGCTGTCCACCGTTCCTGCCCATGAAAAAGGGGCGCAGCCTTTGGCCACGCCCCTTCTTAAATTCAAATTGTCGAAGCAGGTTCAAGCTTCGAGAATATCCGCGTCGTCACCCCCGGACCCTTCAAAGTCCAATCCGTGGGCCGCGCGGATCTTGTCTTCGATCTCCGATGCCATGGCAGTGTTCTGTTTCAGGAAGTTCTTGGCGTTTTCACGCCCCTGCCCAATCCGCTCATCCCCGTAGCTGAACCACGAGCCGGATTTATCGACCACACCGGCCTTCACCCCAAGGTCCAGCAACTCCCCCATTTTGGAAATGCCTTCGCCATACATGATGTCGAATTCGACCTGTTTAAAGGGTGGCGCCACTTTGTTCTTGACGATCTTGACCTTCGTTGCGTTGCCAACAACCTCGTCTCGGTCCTTCAGGGCGCCGATCCGGCGGATGTCGAGACGGACGGAGGAGTAGAATTTCAGCGCGTTGCCGCCGGTGGTGGTCTCAGGAGAGCCGAACATCACGCCGATCTTCATCCGGATTTGGTTGATGAAGATAACCATACAATTGGACCGGCTGATCGACCCGGTGAGTTTGCGCATCGCTTGGCTCATCAAACGGGCCTGAACACCGACATTGCTGTCGCCCATCTCACCTTCAAGCTCGGATTTCGGCGTCAGGGCCGCGACGGAGTCGACGATCACCATATTGACCGCGCCAGAGCGTACCAGCGTATCGGTGATTTCCAGCGCCTGCTCACCCGTGTCGGGCTGGGAGATCAACAGCTCGTCGATGTCCACGCCAAGCTTTTTCGCATATTGCGGATCAAGCGCATGTTCCGCGTCGACAAAGGCGCAAACGCCCCCGGCCTTCTGCTGCTCTGCCACGCAATGCAGCGTCAGCGTTGTCTTACCCGAGGATTCCGGGCCATAAATCTCAATGATGCGCCCCATCGGCAAGCCACCGATACCAAGCGCGATATCAAGGCCAAGCGAGCCTGTGGAGCTGGCTTTGATATCCTGGATCGCCCCTTCGGCCCCCAGTTTCATAATCGACCCTTTGCCGAACTGACGTTCGATCTGGGCCAGCGCGCTGTCGAGCGCCTTTTGCTTTTCTGCGGTTTTCTTGCTGTCCATCGTCAAAAGATCTGCCGTTGCCATTAGGTTCATTCCTTAGTGTCACAGTGGCGCCCCGGCGGCAATCGCCTGCGCGCTGCGTCGCTTATGTTCTTCTAATGTTCCATATGAGGGTAAATGCGGAACATTTCAATGACTTTGTTTATCCTTTATGTTTTGGCGAGAATGGTAAAGAAATGGTTTACCCGAACCAGAAAGGGCCGCCTGCAGCCCAAGGTAAGACGCAATTGATTGTTTTTTTTAAAGAACGGCTGGCTTTTCTGTCGGTCCCAAAGACCGGAACCACGGCCTATGAGAAAGCACTGGCGCCGCGGGCGGACATGGTGATTTCCGATCCGCCCATGCTGAAGCATGCGCCTGTTTATCGCTATAATCGTTTCATTCGGCCAATGTTTCTAAAGGTTTGCGATGCCGAGCTTGAGCTGATGGCAGTGATGCGCGAACCGATCTCTTGGCTGGGCAGTTGGTATCGCTATCGGCAGCGCCCCTTCATGAAGGGCAAGCCGAACAACACCTTCGGGATCACTTTCGACGAATTCGTTCTCGCCTATATGAAGGGCGACAAGCCGGGCTTCGCCGATGTGGGGAGCCAGCTGAAGTTCATGGAGACCCAACCGAACGGCACCGGGATCACTCACCATTTCCGCTATGAAGATCAGACGCGGCTCCGTCGCTTTTTGGAAGAGCGGCTCGACGTGACGCTGACCTTGGGGCAGGAGAATGTCTCTCCCAAGATGGAGCTGGCGCTTTCCCCGAATGTGGAAAAACGCTTTCGCCGTAAGTTCGCGGCGGAGTTTGAGCTTTACGAGTCGATTACATAACCCTGCCCCAGGCGATGCTTAATGTAGCTGATTGTGGACCGTTGTGGTCAGGTCGGTGAGAGAGAAGGGTTTGGGCAGGAAGACAGAATTCGGAATTTTCGACTGTTCCTGACCGAAGTTATCCTCCGCATAGCCGGAGACGAAAACAACCCGCACATCCGGGCGTTGTTTGAGCGCTTGGCGCACCCAGCTTGGCCCATCCATGCCGGGCATAACGACGTCTGTTACGAATACATCGATATCCAAATCCTTATCTTCGAGCATCTTTAACGCGGCTTCGGCGGATTCGGCTTCGAGCACCGTGTAGCCGCGGAGCCGTAATGCGCGGCTTGCGAAGGCGCGCACGGGCGCTTCATCCTCCACCAGAAGGATCACCCCGTCGGACCGCTGAAGCGGGCTTTGATCCGGCGATGCCGGGGGCTTTTTCGCGACCGCAGTGGGCTGGCCCTCCAGCACGGGGAAGTAGAGGGTAAAACATGTGCCCCTGCCCAACTCACTGTCGATAAAGATGAAACCGCCCGTTTGTTTGACGATACCATAGGCAGTGGAGAGGCCAAGGCCGGTGCCCTCGCCGGTTCGCTTGGTGGTGAAGAACGGCTCGAACACCTTTTGCAGCTTATCCTTCGGAATGCCCGTGCCATCGTCATGCACCTGCACCGTGACGTAGCGGCCTGCTGGCACGCTGACCCGATCTCTTTCAAGCGGTTGGTCGAGGCTCGTCACCTCGGTCACGATACGGATCTCGCCCCCGGCGGGCATGGCATCGCGGGCGTTGACGACGAGGTTCATCAAAACCTGCTCCAACTGGCGTTTATCCGCGCGGATTGGCGCAAGTACCGGGTCATGGCTAAGGGTCAGCGTTACTTTTTCGCCCACCAGTCGGTTCAGCAAATGCGTGAGATCGGCGAGGGTATCGCGCATGTCGAGCGTCTCTGGCCGGAGGGTTTGTTTGCGCGAAAAGGCGAGGAGTTGTCCCACAAGCGCGGCCGCCCGATTGGCGTTTTGGTTGATCTGGACCAGATCGCTGAAATCCGGGTCTCCCTGATCGTGCCGCAGCAAGAGGAGGTCACAATGCCCAGAAATTGCCGTCAAAAGGTTGTTGAAGTCATGCGCGACGCCCCCGGCAAGCTGTCCAATGGCCTGCATCTTCTGGCTCTGCACGAATTGTGCCTCGAGCGATTTGAGTTCGGTCGCGTCCTGTAGCACCGCGATGAGGGCCGCCTCGCCTGCTTCGGATATGCGGTTGAGTGAGACCTGAACGAAGACCTCCTGATCCGTTCGGGTGAGCCTGAGAAATTCGGACTTTTGAACCAACCGCCCTGCAAGACTGTCTTGCAGCCAGTCCGAGATCGAGCGGCCGAGCCCCTCCATCAGATGCGAAAGATGGGTGTCGCGCCGCAGCGATACGCCGAGCAGCTTCCCCGCCATACGGTTGAAAGCCAATACCGTTCCATCGGGGCGCAGTTTGATCATCGGCACGGGGAGGTCTTGAAACGTTTCCCAGCCTAATTCATTGGGAGAGGCAGCCCCTTCGGCCGGCGGCAGAAGATAGAGCGCGCGGCGGTTCGCGCCGGCCTCAACCTCGGCCACCAGTACCTGCCGGTTTCCTTCTGCGGTGGCGATTTCGGTCACGGTTCCGGGGGTTAAGGGTAGGGAATTGAACAATCGGTCCAGTGACTTCACCCGTTCCCCGACCAGTATGCGCGCCGCTTCATTCATGAAAAGGATCGCCCCACCGCGGCCCAGCATGACCATTGGCAAGGCCATGCTTTCGTGCGTACTGCGGGGGCCCTCGCGGGTGGCAACGCTTTCAATCCGCCAAAGCAGGCGGTCGGCTGATAACTGGTGCACCGATAGGCGCATCGGGCCGGACCGGGTGATCACCTCTTCCCGCGCATTGCCGTTGGCGTTGGCGCGTGATTGCAGGCGGTAGAGAAGGCCCACGGGATTGGCGAAATGCGCTCGTAAGGCCTGCGCGAGGGTTTTTTCGCCGCCCTCGCCAAACTGCTTTAGAGCCGCCTCGTTGCGGTAAATGACTTGCCGATCGGAGGTAGCGATGAAACTGGGTGCGGCGTCTTTTGCGATGAAGTCCGCGACCCCATCCGCGCTGGCCCGATTCCGGCCACTATCCCATAGAAGCAAGACGATGTAACCAGTTAAAATAAAACCCAATGTGGCCGCCGAGGCGACAAGGGCAAGCTGCAACGTCGCATCGGTGCTGCGCAGCGCAAGCGCGCCAGCGGCAATGGCCATCACCACAAGCAGCCAAAGCCGCCTGAGCCCCGCCTGCCCCCCAATCCCTGAATGCCCAACGTCCTGCTGCACGCACATCCCCTAACAACCGAATCATACGACTATTACGTGCGACAGAGGTTAAGCAGGCTTTAACCGAGATCGGTTTGCACGCATTGGTTGATTATGGGTAAATTTACTCGCGCGTCAACTGCGCTGAAAAGAATCCGTCGCCATCGGGGGTTACGTCATAGCGGTCCCTGCGGGCGACTCGCCACTCGGGGTGGCGGGCCAGAAAGGCTTCCACCCGCGCTTCGTTCTCTTCGCGAAACAGGGAGCAGGTGGCATAGGCCAAGACTCCGTCGCGTGCGGTAAGTCCTGCTGCCGTATCGAGAATCTGGTCCTGAATGGTGGTCAACTCGGTCAAGCGCTCGGGGGTCAGGGTCCACTTGCCCTCCGCCGCGCGGCGCCATGCGCCCGAGCCGGAACAGGGCGCATCGCAGAGGACGAGATCATAGGGGGCGCCCGCTTTGGCTTCTTCGGTATCGGCTAGGGAAATCGCGACGCCCGCGCGATCGGCGCGGGGGGGAAGATCGCTCATCCTGCGGGGGTCAATGTCGTGTGCCGTGATCTCACGCGCGGAGTCCATGGCCAGCGCAAGCGCTTTGCCGCCGCCGCCGGCGCAGTAGTCGAGCACCCGGCCCCCCGAAGGCAGCGCGGCGACGACAGCTTGGCTCGCTGCGTCTTGCAATTCGACGTAACCGTCGGTGAAGGCGACGGAATTTCGGATGCGGCGCGCGCCTTCGGTCACGGTCAGCGCGGCTTCGGCAAGCGGGTTTGCGCGGGTTTGGACACCCTCTTCGGCCAGCAGTTCTTGCGCGGCGGGCACGGCGATCCGCGCCGTGTTTACCCGCAGGCAGATCGGCCCGCGCTCTTGAAGCGCGAGGGCCGCGGCATCCGCATTCTCCCCAAGCGCCGTATCGAACAGGGGGAGCAGCCAGTCGGGCAGGTTCAGCCGCGTTGCGCGATCCTCGGGCGCTGGCGAGAAGGCCCGCTCAGCCTCGGACAGCGGCGCGGGCGCATGGCCTGCCCCTGCAAAGAGCGCGTCAAGGTCGCCCCCCTGCCCGTGCAGCACACCGATCATCAGCGCGCGGCCCGTCTCCCCCCTGCCATAATGCGCCGCGCTGCGTTTTCGGCGCAGCACGTCGAACACATGATCGCGCACGGCGGCACGGTCTTTGGAGCCCGCGAAACGGCTCTGACGTGCCCATCGGGTCAGCGCCTGTTCGGCGGCCAGCCCCCCGGCAATTGCGTCCAGAACTTCTATCGCAGCGGATACGCGCGCGCCGGGGGTCATGGCATCTTCCTTTTAGAAAGAACGGCCCGCGGGCCGCTGCTTTATGGGTTAACCGATACGGTAATTCGGGCTTTCGCGCGTGATCTGCACGTCATGCACATGGCTTTCCTTCAGCCCTGCGCCGGTGATCTTCACGAAGTTGCAGTTGCGGCGCATCTCATCGACGGTGGCGCAACCGGTATAGCCCATGGCCGCGCGCAGACCGCCGACCAATTGGTGCAACACATTGCCCGCGCTGCCCTTGTAAGGCACCTGACCTTCGATCCCCTCGGGCACCAGTTTGTCAGAGGCGGCGTCTTTCTGGAAATACCGGTCTGCCGAGCCGCGCGCCATGGCGCCCATGCTGCCCATTCCACGGTAGCTTTTGAAGCTACGGCCTTGATAAAGAACGACTTCGCCGGGGCTTTCGTCGGTGCCGGCGATCATGCTGCCGACCATGGCGCAGGAGGCACCGGCGGCAATCGCCTTGGCAAAATCGCCTGAGAACTTGATGCCGCCATCGGCGATGATCGGCACGTCGCCCGCAGCGGCCACGCAGTCCATGATCGCGGTCAGTTGCGGCACGCCCACGCCCGCCACCATCCGCGTGGTGCAGATGGAGCCGGGGCCGATGCCGACCTTGACCGCATCGGCGCCCGCGTCGATCAGCGCGCGGGTGGCATCGCCGGTGGCCACATTGCCCGCGACGACCTGCACATCGCCGAACTGTTTCTTGGCCCGGGTCACCGCATGGGCCACGCCTTCAGAATGGCCATGGGCGGTGTCGATCACGATCATATCGACGCCCGCATCGACCAGCGCTTCCGAGCGCTCGAAGCCCGCGTCGCCCACTGTCGTCGCCGCAGCGACACGCAAGCGGCCCAGATCATCTTTGCAGGCGGTGGGGTTCAGCACGGCCTGTTCGGTGTCGCGCAGGGTCAGCAGCCCGGTGAGCTTGCCTTCGGCATCCGTGACCAGCAACTTCTCGATCCGGCGCGATTTCATCAGGCTGATCGCCTCGTCCCGGTCCGCAGGCTCTTGCAGGATCGCCAGCCGATCAGAAGTCATCATCACCGAGACCGGCGTGCGGTCGTCGGAGGCGAAACGCATGTCGCGGTTGGTCACGATGCCCAGCACGCGGCCATTTTCGTCTACAACCGGGAAGCCGGTCACGCGGTAGCGTTCTTGCAGGTCCTTGGCATCCGCCAGCGTCTGGTCGGGGCGCAGGGTGATCGGGTTGTAAACGATGCCGGATTCAAAGCGTTTTACCCGACGCACTTCGCGGGCCTGTTCTTCGATCGTGAGGTTGCGGTGCACCACCCCCATGCCCCCGGCCTGCGCCAGTGCAATGGCCATGCGGCTTTCGGTCACCGTATCCATGGCCGAGCTGAGCAGCGGGATATTGAGCGCGATGCTCTGCGTGACGCGGGTTCGCGTGTCTGCGGTGGACGGCAACACAGAAGACGCTGCGGGAACCAGCAGGACGTCATCAAAGGTCAGGGCCTCACGAATCTCCATTTAACACCTCGGGTCTGGATGGGTTCATTTGGCGGTTTCCTATTTCACGGATGGCCGGGATTGGAAAGGCCTATTCCCCCGCGTAAGCCACAGACGGCGAATGACGCGGGCGCGGCATGAATTGCCGCCCCGCATCTTTCCCCCGCCGCGCGGCACGCTATGCTGTCGCAAAGAAACAAAGGACGGCCCCGATGAGCAGTGACCCCCTCGTGATTTTCACGCCCTCCGGCAAGAGAGGGCGCTTTCCCACAGGCACCCCGGTGCTGACCGCCGCGCGGCAGTTGGGTGTCGATCTGGACTCGGTCTGCGGCGGGCGCGGCATCTGTTCGAAATGTCAGGTCTCGCCGGGCTATGGGCAGTTCTCAAAACATGGGGTGACCGTTGCGCCCGATGCGCTGAGCCCATGGAACGCGGTCGAGGAACGCTATGACGAGAAGCGCGGCTTGAAGGAGGGCCGCCGTCTAGGCTGTCAGGCCACGGTGCAGGGCGATGTGGTGATCGACGTGCCGCCAGAGAGCCAGGTGCACAAACAGGTCGTGCGCAAACGCGCCGAGGCGCGGGAGATTGTGCTGAACCCGTCGGTCAAACTCTTCTACGTCGAAGTGACGGAGCCCGACATGCACGAACCCTCGGGCGATCTGGAACGTCTCAGGGCCGCGCTGGCCGAGCAGTGGGAGTTGGAGAAAGTCACCGCCGATCTGCACATCCTGCAAATGATGCAGCCGGTCCTGCGCAAGGGCGATTGGAAAGTCACCGTCGCCGTCCATCTGGGCGATCAGGAAAACGCCGCGCGGATCATGAACATTTGGCCGGGATATTACGAGGGCACGGTCTATGGTCTGGCGGTCGACCTCGGCTCTACCACCATCGCGGCGCATCTGTGCGATCTGCAAACCGGTGAGGTCATGGCCTCTTCCGGCGTGATGAACCCGCAGATCCGTTTCGGCGAAGACCTGATGAGCCGCGTCAGCTATTCCATGATGAACCCCGACGGCGCGCAGGAGATGACCCGCGCGGTGCGCGAAGGGATGGCGACGCTTTTCAACCAGATCGCCGCCGAAGGGAATGTCGCGCCCGATCTGATCGTCGACGCGGTCTTCGTCTGCAACCCGGTGATGCACCACCTGCTGCTGGGCATCGACCCCTTCGAGTTGGGTCAAGCGCCCTTTGCGCTTGCAACCTCCGGCGCGCTGCGTCTGCGGGCCGAGGATTTGGATCTGAACATCCACCCCTCCGCCCGCGTCTACCTGCTGCCTTGCATCGCGGGCCATGTCGGCGCGGATGCCGCCGCGGTCGCCCTATCCGAGGCGCCGGAGAAGTCCGACGAATTGATGCTGGTGGTCGATGTGGGCACCAATGCGGAGATCCTGCTGGGCAACAAGGAAAAGGTGCTGGCCTGTTCCTCTCCCACCGGACCCGCGTTTGAGGGGGCGCAGATCAGCTCGGGCCAACGAGCGGCGCCGGGGGCGATCGAACGGGTCGAGATTGACCCGGAAACCAAGGTGGCCCGGTTCAAGGTGATCGGCTGTGATCTCTGGTCCGACGAGGACGGCTTTGAAGAGGCGGTGGAGAGCACCGGCGTCACGGGCATCTGCGGCTCCGGCATTATCGAAATGGTCGCCGAGATGCGCATTCACGGCATCGTCGACGCGCCGGGGCTGATTGGCAGCGCTGCGCAGACGGGCTCCGCCTCGGTCTTTGCCGATGGGCGCACCAACAGCTATCTGGTCTATGACGGCACCGAAAAGGGCGGGCCCAAGATCACGGTGACCAACCGCGACATTCGCGAAATCCAGATGGCCAAGGCCGCGCTCTATTCCGGCGCGCGGCTGCTGATGGACAAATTCGGCGTCGACAAAGTTGACCGCGTTGTACTGGCGGGGGCCTTTGGCGCACATATCAGCCCCAAACACGCGATGGTGCTAGGCATGATCCCCGACGCGCCGCTCGACAAAGTCACCAGCGCGGGCAATGCGGCGGGCACCGGCGCCCGGATCGCCCTGCTCAATACCGAGGCCCGGGCCGAGATCGAGGCGACCGTGGGCGCGATCCACAAGATCGAAACCGCCGTCGAGCCGCGCTTTCAGGAGCATTTTGTCAACGCCTCAGCTATCCCCAATGCGGTAGAGCCTTTTCCCATCCTCAACAGCCTCGTCGCCCTGCCGGAGATGACCTTCAACACCGGCAGCAGCGGCGAAAGCGAACGCGGCGGGCGTCGGCGCAGAAGAAGGGCGACGTGATGAGTGCGACAGACAACAGCGATCAGGTCGAATTCTGGAGCGCCTCTGCGGGGCAGAGATGGGCCGCGCGGCAGGCTGAGTTGGACATTCTGATGCAGCCTGTGCTGGATGGCGTGCTGGCGCGCGCCGAACTGGCGCCGGGGCTGAGGGTGCTCGACATCGGCTGCGGCGCGGGGGCGGGCTGTCTCGCCGCCGCCGAGGCGGTGGGCGATGCGGGCGCGGTGCTGGGCGTCGATGTCTCTGCCCCGCTGCTCGACCTCGCGCGGCAACGGGCCGCCGCCCTGCCCCATGTCGCCTTTCACCACGGTGATGCAACGACGCTAGCGCTTTCCCCTCCCTATGACCGGCTGATCTCGCGCTTTGGCGTGATGTTCTTTGCCGATCCGGTGCTCAGCTTCACGCGCATGGCCGCGCAACTCAGCCCCGGCGCGAAGCTCAGCTTTGCCGCTTGGGGCCAAATCCCCGAGAACCCTTTCTTCACCCTGCCCGCCCGCGCGGCCCGGGCCACCATCGGGGCCATGCCGAAAAGCGATCCCGACGGCCCCGGCCCCTTCGCCTTTCGCGACCCCGAACGCGTGGTGTCGATCCTCGCCGAGGCGGGATTTGTCGATATCGCCTGCAAAGTGACACGGCTTGACCTCACCCCCGCGGGCACGGTCGATGACCTTGCCCAGCAGATGTGCGACATCGGCCCGGCCAGCGGCGCGATCAATCATTTCGAGGCGGACCCGCCACAGGTCGAAAAGCTTCGGCAAACCATCGCCGAAGCTCTGCGCCCCTATGCGGAAGACGGCCCCCTGCGCCTGCCAGCCGAAATCAATTTCGTCACCGCGACGAAACCCTGACTTGACCTTCCCCCGCGCGCCGATTATCTCACCCTCAGCGCGCGGGTATGGTGAAAAGGTATCACGGCAGCTTCCCAAGCTTTAGTTACGAGTTCGATTCTCGTTACCCGCTCCACGCTCCCCCCTCCGCCTTTGTGATCCCGCCACATGGCCCCACACAGGCCCCGCAGGGTTCCCCAAGGTCACACCCCTGAAAAGCCTAATCTGGTCCGAATTTCGCCATGATTGCCCGCAAAAGTAGCAATCAACAGGGAAGTAACTTACGCGCAAATGGCCCAACGATGTCGGATGCGCATTGAGGCAAAGGAAAAAAGCGTGGCAAACGCGTTTCGGGACTACGCGACATCCAAGGCGTATATCATCGTCAATTTCATCGTGCTGTGCTGTGTCGCCGGCATCAGCTATTCAATCGTCAAACTGGATTACGAGCAGCATATCGCCAGCATCCGTCAGGACGCCCGGCAAACGCTGCATGAAGTCAGCAATCAGGTACAGCATCAGTTCCAAGAGACCATTCTGGTCACTAAGAACATCGAGAATATCCTGCTCTCCGGCGAGGCCTTCAAAGACAAAAAGATCGAACTGCTGGTCAAGGAGTTGCGCGACCGGAATCCCGGCATTCAGGCCTTCGCCCTCGCCCCGGACCTGAAGATCACCCATAGCTATCCCAAGACCCAGAATGGCGAGACGATTGGCCTGGAATACAAGAACATCCCGACGCAGCTTTCCGGCGTCGCCAATGCCTACCGCCGCCAAAGCCCGACCATCGAAGGGCCGCTGAACCTCGTTCAAGGCGGCAAGGGCTATATCATGCACTACCCGGTGTTCGAGCGCCCCATCGGCCTGGGCGCGCCGCGTTTTTGGGGGGTGATGTCCATCGTCTTCCAGCCCGACCGGCTGTTCGAGCCGCATCAAAACCCGCATCAGGCCGCCGACTACATCTATAGCCTCCGCGCCTTTCCCACGGGCGTCATGCCGCCTGAGATTGAGCCTGCGGGGGTCGACCCCACAGCCCCCGTGCGCACCCGGTTCGAGCTTTTGGGCAAGACATGGGAGGCCACGGCCAGCCCCGCCAACGGTCTGCCCCCCTATGCCCCGCAAAGCCCCTACCTCGTAGCCTTCGCCCTGATCGCGACCATCGCGCTGATGGCAGGCCTCTGGGCCTTCCGCCGGGTCACGCTGAAAAAGCAGGAAGCCCATGCGCTTTTGGCCGAAGGGATCGGCTCGATCCAAGAGGGGTTCATCGCCTTTGACGAGAAAGAACGCCTTGTCACCGTCAACAGCAAGTTTCTGGAGTATCACCCTGAAATCGCTGACCTTCTGATCCCCGGCAAAACCATCGAAGAGCTGTTGCGCCATTGGGTCGCCCGCCATCAGCACCCAGAGCAGGTCGAGGAGCGTGAGGCTTGGATCGCCAAACGTCTCGCCCGGTTCCGCAACCCAACCGGCGCCTTCATTCTTGAGGTCTCGGATAACTTCTGGCTCAAAGTCACGGAATCCCGCACGCCGCATGGCTATACCGTGGGCATCTGGACCGATGTGACGGCCGAGAAACGCGCGCTCGACGCGGCAAAGGCGGCGGACCGCGAAAAGACCGAATTCCTGAACAACGTCAGCCATGAATTGCGCACGCCGCTGACCGTGATCTCGGGCCGAGCGACCTTTCTGCAACATGCCGGGAAGCTGCCCCAAGCCCGGCGTTTGCAGACCGCGCTGAACAACAGCGCCAATGCCACGCCCGACATTCGACACAGCGTCGATGAGTTCCAAAACTTCGTCTCTGACCAAGCGGGCGGCATCGCGGGGTCGTCCAAACATATGCTGCGCCTTGTCGAAGACCTGTTGGATTGGACCAAGGTCGCGCGCGGCAAGATGGAGCTCGATCTGCAAGAGGTTGAGACCAGCGAGATCGCCCGCTCCGTCGCCGAGGACCTGCGCCCGGATGCCGAGGCTAAGGGGCTGACGCTGACCTACGAGGACAATGGCACGGCCCTCGCCAATGCCGATCCGGTGCGCCTGCGGCAGATCCTCTACAACCTGATTTCAAACGCGATCAAATTCACCCGCAGCGGCAATATTCATCTGCAGATGCAGCAGGATGCCGAAGAGATCACCTTCTCGGTCTCCGACACGGGCTGCGGTATTTCCGAGGACAATCTTGAGCGGGTTTTCCTGCGGTTTCAGCAGGTTGACGGCTCAATGTCGCGTGAGAACGGCGGCTTGGGGCTGGGCCTTGCGATTGCCGAGCAACTGGCCAGCCTGCATGGCGGCAGCCTGTCGCTGGAAAGCAAAGTCGACGTGGGCAGCACCTTCCGGCTGTCCCTGCCCCGACCCGTGGCTGATAGTGAGATGCGCCGTTCGGCCTGACGATAAACGCCCCGGCCCAAAACGGACCGGGGCAACTTACCTTAGCTCTCGCCCTGCATCAGCACATCGCCAAAGCGGTCCCTCAGATCGCGTTTCAGCACTTTGCCCGTCGCGTTGCGCGGCAGTGCCTCGGCGAAGACCACCCTGTCGGGCACCTGCCATTTGGCGATCTGATCCTCAAAAACCTTGAGGATATCCGCCTCTGACGGATCGGCCCCTTCGGCCTTCACCGCGACCAGAACCGGGCGCTCGTCCCATTTGGGATGGGTGGCCCCGATGACGGCGGCGTCGGCCAAATCGGGATGGGCGATGGCGATATTCTCTAACTCGACCGAACTGATCCATTCGCCGCCCGACTTGATGATATCCTTTGCGCGGTCGCGGATGGTGATATAGCCGTCGGCGTCCATCGTCGCGATATCGCCGGTGTCGAACCAGCCATCGCGCAGGGTGCTGTCGCGGTCGGATTGGTAGTAGGCATCCAAAATCCAATGCCCGCGGGTGACCAGCGCGCCTTGGGTTTCGCCGTCGTGGGGCAGCGGCTTGCCTGCGTCGTCCCAGATCTCAAGTTCGACGCCAAAGACCGGGCGGCCTTGGTTCTCGCGCAGCTTGTGCTGGGCATCCTCGGGCAATTCACCGTGTTTCGCCAAGGGTTTGTTGACGCTGCCCACCGGCGACATCTCAGTCATGCCCCAGGCGTGGATGGTCTCCACCCCATAGTCTTCGCGAAAGGTCTTGATCATCGACGGCGGACAGGCCGAACCGCCGACCACGGTACGCTCTAGGCTGGGCAGTTCGCTGCCGGATTTCTTTGCCGCCGCCAAGAGCCCTTGCCAGATCGTCGGCACGCCAAGCGCCAAGGAAACGCGGTAGGTGTCGATCAGCCCTACCAGCGACGCCCCATCGAGGTTCGGCCCCGGCAACACCATCCGCGCGCCGGTCATCGCGCTGGCATAGGGGCAGCCCCAAGCGTTGACATGGAACATCGGCACCACGGCCATCACGATGTCCCGCGCGGAGATCGCGATGCTGTCGGCCATGTTGATGCCAAAGGAATGCAGCACGGTCGAGCGGTGAGAATAGAGCACGCCCTTGGGATTGCCCGTGGTGCCAGAGGTGTAGCAAAGGCTCGACGCCGTGTTCTCATCCAGATCGGGCCAGTCGAACCCGGCATCGCCCGAAGCCACCAATTCGTCGTAGAAGACCAACCCCGGCAGCGCCTCGGCTGCCTCGGCATCGGGGCCGGACAACAGGACGAGGTGCTTGAGATGCTCAAGCTTATCGCGGATCGCGGCGACCAATGGGACGAAGGTCTTGTCGATGAACAGCACCTCATCCGCGGCATGGTTGAGGATATATACAAGCTGATCGGCAAAGAGCCGCGGGTTGATCGTATGGCAGACAAAGCCCGCGCCGGAGGTGCCGAAGTAGATCTCCAGATGCCGCCGATTGTTCCATGCGATCGTCCCGCAACGCGCCTGCGGCGACAGCCCCAGATCGGTCAAGGCCGCGCCCAAACGTCGCGCGTTCTCGGCCACCTGTCCCCAGTTCGTCTCCTCAACCCCGCCGGTGGTCGAGACCGAGATAATCTCGCCCTCGGGGTGATAGCGTTCGGCATGGGAAATCAGGCTTGAGATCAGCAGCGGCTGCGTCATCATCTGGCCAAGCATAGGGGGTCCTCCAATCATTTGCTTTGAGACTGTCCAAAGGTCAGGGCAGTTGCAAGCCTTCCCCTCCGGCAAGTCGGAATAGCGCTGACGGACAGGACAATGGCACCGCGCAGGCGGCTGTCGCCCGCGCGGTGCCTCGTTCCGGTCTAAGGGCAGCCTCTAGCCGCGATGCTGGTGGATATAGCCGATCAGCCCTGCGGTAGAGCCGTCTTTCCCCTTGGTAGAGACCTCGCCTTCGACCAGCGGTTGGAGCGATTTGGCCAGTTCCTTGCCCAGTTCCACGCCCCATTGATCGAAAGAGTTAATGCCAAGGATCACCCCTTCGACAAAAACGCGATGCTCATAAAGCGCGATGATCTGGCCGAGCGTGAAGGGATCAAGCGTTTCATAGACGAGTGTGGTCGAGGGCCGGTTGCCGGGGAAGACACGGTGGCGGGCTTGGCGTTCAAGCGCGTCGCCCGAAAGCCCCGCATCGCGCATGATGGCGCGCGCTTCATCCAAAGACCGCCCGCGCATCAGCGCCTCGGATTGAGCGAGGCAATTGGCAATCAGCAGATCGTGGTGGTGCTGCAAATCCGGCTCATGTCCCTTGGCCGCCACCAGAAACTCGCAAGGGATCACCCGGGTGCCTTGGTGGATCAACTGATAGAAAGCGTGCTGCCCATTGGTCCCCGCCGCGCCCCAGACCACCGGGCCAGTGTGGCGCGGGCTGTCGGCGCCGTCCATCTGCACGCCCTTGCCGTTCGATTCCATCTCAAGCTGTTGCAGGTAATCGGGCAGCATCTCAAGCCGTTGGTCATAGGGCAGCACCGCGCGGGTGGCATGGCCGCAGATTTGGTTGTGCCAGATGCCCACCAGCGCCAGAAGGATCGGCATATTCTCAGCCGGATCAGCGGCGCAGAAATGGCGGTCCATCTCCTGCGCGCCGCGCAGGAAGCTGTCGAAAGCCTTGGGGCCAATGGCGATCATCAGCGACAGCCCAATCGGACCCCAGACGGAATAGCGTCCGCCGACCCAATCCTCGAAACCGAAGACCCGAGCCGGGTCGATCCCGAACTCAGCGGTCTTGTCATCCGCGGTGCTGAGTGCGGCGAATTGCGTCGCCGGATCGCCGCCATGGTCCTGCATCCACCCCCGCGCCGTGCGCGCGTTGGTCATGGTCTCGATGGTGGTGAAAGTCTTGGACGCCACGATCACCAGCGTTTTCTTGGCATTTAGGCCCCGCAGCGTATCCGCGATATGCGCCCCATCGACGTTCGAGACGAAGTGGCAGCGCGGCCCATCGTGATAGGGTGTCAGCGCGCGGGTTGCCATGGCGGGGCCAAGGTCGGAGCCGCCGATGCCGATGTTGACCACATCCGTAATGTCGCCGCTGCGCACCTGATCGGCAAAGCTGCGCATCCGCGCCAGCGTGTCGCGGACCTGCGGCATGACATCTTCGCCCGCGACCTCTACCGGCCCGCCATCGAGATTGCGCAGCGCAGTGTGCAGCACCGCGCGGCCCTCAGTCTCATTGATCGGCGCGCCCGCGAACATCGCATCGCGCCGCTCGGTGACTTTGGCGTTTTCGACCAGTTGCAGCAGTGCCGCGCGGGTCTCGGTGTCGATATTCGTCTTGGCGTAGTCGAACAGCATATGCTGCGTCCGCAGCGAGAAGTCCTCGGCCCGGTTCGGGTCATAGAACAGTGCCGTGATCTTGCGGTCCGCCACGGCGCTCTGCCGCTCTTGAAGGTCTTGCCAAATGTTCATCATGCCGCCCAGTAAACTTCGATTTCATCCAGCACCGATGCAATCGGCGCCTCTTCGGGGGAAAGCCCCTGCGCGCGCTCAAGGGCCGCGCGTTTCTCATCCCCGAAAATCACGAGATGCTTGTTCAGCGCCCCGTCGAGCACATGCGCCGGCAGCGTGACCCGCGCAGTGGGCTGGCCCTCGGGATAGACCGGGCACAAAAGCGGGGCATCGGCGGCCAAAGCGTCAGGCAGGCTCCGGTCGCCGGGGAAAAGCGAGGCGGTGTGCATGTCGTCGCCCATGCCAAGCAACAGGACAGAGATCGGCACATGATCCGTCAGACTGGGGGCCACCACCTCTGCCCCCTCGCCCGGAGAAAGCCCGGGGCGGAAAAAGGGGATGAACTGCGCCGCCGCGGCACGGTCGTTCAAAAGATGCTCGCGCACCAGACGCGCGTTCGACAGCGGGTCATCCGCGTCCACCCAACGCTCATCGGTCAGCATCACATCCACCCGACTCCAATCCAGATCGGTCGCGCTGAGCATCTCAAAGATCGGCCCGGGGGTAGAGCCGCCTGGCACCGCGAAAGACACGCGGTCATTGCCCGAAAGCGCCGATTTCAACTTGCCCGCCAGTTTGTTGGCGACATTCATCACCAGCATTTCGCGGTCCGCATATTCGATGATGTTCATGGGGATACCTTTCGCCATTCACGGCCATCGCGCCGCATCATTTCTGTCGCATCCGTCGGCCCCGCCGAGCCGCTGTCATAGGGTTTGGGCACGTCGTGACGCGCCTCCCAGCCTTGGATGATCGGATCGGTCCAGGCCCAGGCGGCCTCGACCTCGTCGTCGCGCATGAACAATGTCTGGTTGCCCCGGATCACGTCCATGATAAGCCGCTCATAGGCATCGACCTGATCGCCCCCATCGGGGCCAAGCGCTTCGGCAAAGGTCATGTCGAGCGGCACATCGACCAGACGCATGCCCCCCGGCCCCGGTTCCTTGATTGTCACGCCAAGAGTGATGCCCTCGTTGGGTTGCAAGCGGATCGACAGCACGTTGCGATGACGGCCCGCGTCTTCGGCAAAGATGGAATGCGGCGTGTCTTTGAAAACCACCGTGATCTCGCTCGACCGGGCCACCATCCGCTTGCCGGTGCGCAGATAGAACGGTGTGCCATGCCAACGCCAGTTGCTGATATGGGCCTTCAACGCCACGAAACTCTCGGTCCGCGACCGTGGGTTGCCGACGGCATCGCGGTAGCTGGGGGCATCTTCTTCATTGCCCTCTTCAGCCTCATACTGTCCGCGCACGAGGTGATGCGGCAGCACCGGATCAATCGCGCGGATCACTTTCAGCTTTTCGTCGCGCACCGCATCGGGGTCGAAACGCGCGGGCGGCTCCATCGCGATCAGGCACAAGAGTTGCATCAAGTGGTTCTGCACCATGTCCCGCATCGCGCCGGATTTGTCGTAATACTCCCCACGGCCGCCGACGCCCACCGTCTCGGCCACGGTGATCTGGATGTGATCGACGTATTGGCGGTTCCACAATGGCTCGAACAGCATATTGCCAAAGCGCACGGCCATGAGGTTCTGCACCGTCTCTTTGCCGAGGTAGTGATCGATCCGGTAGATCTGCTGCTCTTTGAAATAGGTGGCCAGCGTCGCGTTGAGGGCGCGCGCACTCTCCAGATCGCGACCAAAGGGTTTTTCCACGACAATGCGACATTCTTCGCCCGCCATGCCCCATTGCTGCAACCGTTCCGCCAAATCACCGAAAAGCCCCGGCGCGACGGAGAAGTAATAGACCTCGATCCGGTCCTTGCCGGACATCAGGTCTTGCAGTTCGGCCCAGCCGGTCTCTCCGCGTGCGTCGATGGCGACATAGTCAAGCTTGGCGAGAAAGGCGTCGAGGTTATCGCAGGCGTCTTTCCCGCCGAACTCTTCAATCGCTTCGGCCACCATCTCGCGGTAGCCTGCGGCGTCCATCTCGGTGCGCGCAGCGCCGATGATCCGCGCCTCTTCGGGCATTTGGCCCGCACAGTAACGGCGATAAAGACCCGGCAAAATCTTGCGCCGGGCCAGATCGCCGGTGCCGCCAAAGATGACAAGATCGAAGGGGTCGACAGGGATAACACGCGAAACCATTGATTAATCCTTGTCCGGGCAGAGTGGCAGAGTTAGCGCAAACATACTTATTTTTCCCTACATCACAAGACTGTGCGCCCCGGTGCTTGGACTTTTAGGGTGCGCCGCAATAGCTTACCACAACAGGAACACACGGGATCACGCAAGGAACAATCATGAAAGATATTGCGCAAGCAAACGAGGGCAAGTTCCAGAACCCGGCGGTCACCGCCAAGGGGGAACCCCGCGCCACCGTGGCCCTGCGCGGGGCGGAAACGCTTTGGTTCAACACAGGCACCCTGTGCAACATCGAATGCGTGAACTGCTACATCGCCTCTAGCCCCAAGAACGACGCGCTAGTCTATATCACCGCGGATGAGGTGCGCGACTATCTCAACCAGATCGAGGAGCGTAGCTGGCCGGTGCGCGAGATTGCCTTCACCGGCGGCGAGCCCTTCATGAACCCCCAGATGATCGAGATCACCGAAGCCTCGCTAGAGCGCGGATACGAGGTGTTGATCCTGACCAACGCCATGCGTCCGATGATGCGCAAATCGGTGCAAAAGGGGCTGTTGCGGCTGCGCGATGCCTATCCCGGCAAGATGACCTTCCGCATCTCCGTCGACCATTATCGCCGCGATCTGCATGATGCGGAACGTGGCGAAGGTGCCTTCGACAAGACCCTGACTGGCATGGAATGGCTCCGCGACAACGGCTTTCGCATGGCCGTGGCGGGGCGGTCGATCTTTGCCGACAGCGATGCCGACAGCCGCGCGGGCTATGCCGCCTTCTATGCCGAACACGGCTTTGACATCGACGCGCAGGACCCCGCCATGACCGTCCTCTTCCCCGAGATGGACGAGGCGGTCGAGGTGCCCGAAATCACCACCGCCTGCTGGGGCATCTTGGACAAGTCGCCTGACGCGGTGATGTGCGCCTCCTCCCGGATGGTGGTCAAACGCAAGGGGGCCGAGAAGCCTGCCGTGCTGGCCTGCACGCTCTTGCCCTACGACCCTGAGTTTGAACTCGGCACCACATTGGCCGAGGCGGAGCGCGACGTGGCGCTGAACCACCCGCATTGCGCAAAATTCTGCGTGTTGGGCGGGGCGAGCTGTTCGGCCTAACGCCCCTGCCCTCGGGCTTACCGGCTCAATGTAGCGTGAACTCACCCACTTGGTTTTGCCATTCGCCGGGGCCGATCAGCTTGCGGTGGGTGAACCGGACCGAATGCAGCGGACCGTCCAACTCTGCGCGCCAGAATTCGACGAATTCGAACAGGCGTGGATGGTCCGGTGCAATGTCGTAATCCTGCCAGATGTAGCTGTTCAGCACATGGCTATAATCGGGCATGTGGTAAAAGAACTCTGCCGTGGTCAGCCCGTAACCTTTCAGCATCAATTCGGTTTCACTGCGGGGCATGTTGCGCCTCCCTTGCTGCCTCTGTAGGACAAGTTTGCGCGGTCAGAATTACTTTTCAATGAAAACAGTGTGTTGGCACTTCGCCCCGAGTGCTGCCAGTGCGTTTCGGCCACAGCCATTGCACCTGATATGCCCCGTCTGCTATAGAAAACCCCAAGATATAGAACCATAAAAATGGTGGGCAAGATACGTGACCGATACGCCGGATACCCCTGAAAACGCAGACGAAAAGCCCATCTTTCACGGGCCGTCGGTGACCATCGAACACGAGATGCGCACGTCCTATCTGGACTACGCGATGAGCGTGATCGTCAGCCGCGCGATTCCCGATCTGCGCGACGGTCTGAAACCGGTGCACCGCCGCATCCTCTACGCGATGCACGAGACCGGCAACACGCATGACAAAGCCTACCGCAAATCCGCGCGTCCCGTCGGTGATGTGATGGGTCAGTACCACCCGCATGGCGATAGCGCGATCTATGATGCGCTTGTGCGGATGGCGCAGGATTTCTCCATGTCTCTGCCCCTTCTGGATGGTCAGGGCAACTTCGGCTCGATGGACGGCGATAACCCGGCGGCCATGCGCTATACCGAAGTGCGCATGGACAAGCCCGCCGCCTATCTTCTGGCCGATATCGACAAGGAAACCGTCGATTTTCAGGACAACTACGACGGCAAGCAGCAGGAACCCACGGTTCTGCCCGCGCGCTTTCCGAACATGCTGGTCAACGGCGCGGGCGGCATTGCCGTCGGCATGGCGACGAACATCCCGCCGCATAACCTCGGCGAGGTGGTTGATGCCTGCCTCGCGCTGATCGACGATCCGGACCTGACTTCGGAACAACTCATCGAATACGTCCCCGGCCCCGACTTTCCCACGGGCGGCATCATGCTGGGCCGCTCCGGCGCGCGTAAAGCCTATCTCGAAGGCCGCGGCAGCGTGGTGATCCGCGCCAAGACCCGGGTCGAGGAAATCCGCAAAGACCGCTGGGCCATCGTCATCGACGAGATCCCCTATCAGGTCAACAAAGCCACGATGATCGAAAAGATCGCCGAACAGGTTCGCGAGAAGAAGATCGAGGGCATCGCCCACGTTCAGGATGAGAGCGACCGTAACGGCGTGCGCGTGGTGATCGAACTCAAACGCGACGCCACCGCCGAAGTGGTGATGAACCAGCTTTACCGCTTCACCCCGATGCAGACATACTTCGGCTGCAACATGCTGGCGCTGAACGGCGGCCGTCCTGAGCAGCTCACTTTGCGCAAATTCCTGAGCTACTTCATCGACTTCCGCGAAGATGTCGTGGCGCGCCGCACGGCCTACTTGCTGCGCAAGGCGCGCGAGCGCAGCCATATCCTTTGCGGTCTCGCGGTCGCTGTCACCAATATCGACGAAGTAGTCGCCACCATCCGCTCCTCCGCCGATGCCGCCGAGGCGCGCGAGAAGCTGATGACCCGCCGCTGGCCCGCCGAGGACATCCTGCCCTATATCGCGCTCATCGACGACCCGACCCATACGGCGAACGACGACGGCACCTACAACCTCTCCGAAGCGCAGGCCCGCGCCATTCTGGAACTGCGCCTACAGCGCCTCACCCAGATCGGCGTTAAGGAAGTGACCGACGAGTTGGAAGAGTTGGCGGGCAAGATCAAGGAATACCTCGAGATTCTGGGTTCCCGCGAGCGCATCCTCGGCATTATTTCGGACGAGCTGCGCGAGGTGCGCGAGCAATTCGCCGTGCCACGTCGGACCGAGATCGTCGACTGGTCGGGCGATATGGACGACGAAGACCTGATCGCCCGCGAGGAGATGGTCGTGACCGTGACCTCCGGCGGCTACATCAAGCGCACGCCTCTGGCTGACTTCCGCGCACAGCGCCGCGGCGGCAAGGGTGTCTCGGGCATGCAGACCAAGGAAGAGGATGTCGTCACCAACCTCTTCGTCGCCAACACCCATACGCAACTTCTTTTCTTCACGACCGACGGCATGGTCTACAAGCTGAAGACATGGCGCCTGCCGCAGGGCGCGCGCACCGCCAAGGGCAAGGCCATCGTGAATATCCTGCCCATCCCCACCGGTGTCTCCATCGCGGCGATCATGCCGGTGGACCGGGATGAGAAGGAATGGGACGACCTGCAGGTGATCTTTGCCACCTCTGCCGGGACCGTGCGGCGCAATAAGCTGTCGGATTTCACCAATGTGAAGGCCAACGGCAAGATCGCCATGAAGTTCGAAGGCGAGCATGAGGGCACCACGCTGATCAACGCGCGCATCGCCTCGAACGACGATGACGTGATGCTGGTCACCGACGCGGGCCGCGCGATCCGCTTCCCGGCGACCGATGTGCGGGTGTTCAACTCGCGCAACTCCGTCGGCGTGCGCGGCATCCGTCTGGGCGAAGGCGACAACCTCGTCTCCATGTCCGTGATCCGGCATTTCGAAGCGAGTTCGGAAGAGCGTGTCGCCTATCTCAAACAGCGCCGCTTGATGGCGGGGCTGACCGATGAGGACAGCAGCGATGACGAGGAAGAGCAGGTTCAAGCTGGCCAGCTCAGCACCGAACGCTATGCCGAAATGTCCGCCGCCGAGGATCTGATCCTGACGATCACCGCCAAGGGTGCGGGCAAGGTCTCCTCGGCCCATGACTACCCTGTACGGGGCCGCGGCGGCATGGGCGTGACGGCTTGGACCAAGGCCATGGCCCACGGTCCCATCGTCGCCTGCTTCCCGGTCGAGATGTCCGATCAGGTGATGCTGGCGACCTCCAAGGGCCAGTCGATCCGCGTGCCGGTCGAGGGGATCTCTTTCCGCTCGCGCAGCGCAGGTGGTGTCAAAGTGTTCAGCACCGGCAAGAACGAGGAAGTTGTGAGCGTGGCTTGGATCGCCGATCAGGGCAACGAAGAGGACGAAGCCGAGGGTGACAGCGCCGCCGAATGATCGGCGCCCCCCTGCCCCATGCATATGCTTTGGGGCGGGGGCTTTTTACCAAAACATCATCGAACAACAAAAAATCCCCCGCGCCATCAGCGCGGGGGATTTTCTAATCTTAAACTTCCGTTAGGAAATTAGTTGGTAGTAGTGGTCGAAGAAGAGGAACCGGATGCCGCGACTGCAACCAGAACCAGAGCAGCACCAGCTGCCGCCGCGCCGCCACCAAGACCAGCACCAGCAGCAAAGAGCCCTGCACCATCTGCAGCGGCAGGCACGCAAACGCGCGCAGTGTTGCCGTCTACGGTGACCGGATCAGGCTTACAGTTATAGACCACACCATTGGCACCTTGAACCTGAAGCGAATAGACCGCATCGTCAGACGCCCCAAGAACAGCCGCTTGAGAAGTGGTTTGGGCGAAAGCAGCACCCGAAAGAGCGATAGTTGCCGCCACCGTTGCAAGAATTTTCATGTCTAGGTACTCCTATATCTCGTCAAAAATGAAACTCACCGCAGCATCGCATATAATCTTATCCGGCGCAAAGGCGAAATATTAAGCTATGGTTAGGATTTATAGCGATGCCCGTTGTTTAAGCAACATCCAAAATGGCGAATTGTTCCCCATCTCGGATGCCTAAATTCCATACAGTTCCGTGAACTTGTTTTCTAGGTAGGTCAGCAACGGTGCCTCGGTCGGCGGCTTTCCGCAGGCGCGGGTGATTACCTCACGCGGCTCGTAGAGGCCCCCATGCTTTTGCACGTTCTCACGCAGCCAACCGGTAGCGGCGCTCGTATCTCCCCGTGCCAGGGCTTCGTCGAGATCGGGTACGGCCTCCCGCAGTGCCTCGTGCAGGCATCCCGCATAGACGTTGCCAAGGCTGTAGGTCGGGAAATAGCCCAGAAGCCCGACCGACCAATGCACGTCCTGCAAGACGCCGTTTGACGGGCGGTCGACCGGATAGCCGAAATCAGCCTCGAAGCGATCGTTCCACGCCGCTTCCAATCCGTCGACCTGCAGGTCGCCCGACATCAGCGCCCGTTCAAGATCGAAACGCAGCAGAACATGGAGATTGTACTGAAGCTCATCCGCCTCGGTCCGTATGAAACCGTCGGACACGCGGTTGACGATCCGGTAGAAAGTCTCGGCATCCGGTACGCCGAAATCGCCATAGACCGCCGTCATCTCACCAAAGAGCCACCCGGTGAAGGCGCGGCTGCGGCCGATTTGATTTTCGTAGATGCGGCTTTGGCTTTCATGCACCCCCATCGACACGCCCCGGCCCAAAGGCGTCAGCAGATAGGCGCTGTCGATCCCTTGCTCATAGGCCGCATGGCCAACCTCATGCACGGTGGAGTAGAAGCAATTGAACGGGTCGAGAGCATTGGTTCGCGTGGTGATCCGCACGTCCAGCCCCGACCCGGAGGAGAAGGGATGCACCGCCTTGTCGATGCGTCCGGTGGCCAGATCATAGCCAAAACGCCGCGCCAGTTTGGCGGTGAGGGTCATCTGTGCTGCTTCGTCAAAGGCCCCCTCCAACACCGGCGGCGCTTCGGCATCGCGGACGGCGGCGCGCAGTTCGGAGAGTTTTGGCCGCAGCGCGCCGAACATGGCTTCAAGGTCCGCCGCCGTGGTGCCGGGCTCGTAATCCTCGAGCATGGCGTCGTAGATCCCCACCCCGCGCCCGTCTGCCAGCGCGGCCCCCTCTTCGCGTTTGAGCGCGATCACTTCTTTCAGAGTGGGAGCGAAGGCCGCGAAGTCATCGGCGGCGCGGGCCTCGGCCCAAGTGCCTTGGGCGGCGGAGGTGACTCGGGCGATGCGCGCCGCCAGATCGGCGGGCACGCGGGTAGCGCGATCAAAGTCGCGCTTGATGTGGCGCAGGTTCGCCTGCCCGACCGCATCCAGCGCCGCGGGCTCGATCTGGCCCAGCCAATCTGCGATGCGTGGGCCGATGCGGCGGGCGTGCAGAACGCTTTCCATCGCCGCCATCTCCTCGGCCCGCTGCGGGGCCGCACCCCGGGGCATGACCGTTTCCTGATCCCAGCCCAAACGGCCCGCGACCTGCGCCAGCGCCTCGGTGTCGCGCTGAAAAGCCATCAAATCGTCATATGCAGTCATGTCTCAGCCTCTCAGCGATGTGGCGACAGGATAGGCCGCAAGGAAACGCGCGCGCAGGATCAGCACCCAAAGCAGCACGGCCAGCGCCTGATGCGCGAGCGCCAGATGCACCGGCGCGGCATAAAGTACGGTGGTGATGCCCAGAACCACCTGCAAAAACAGCGCCGCCATCACGGCGTTGAAAGCAAAGCGCGTCCGGGCATGGGCCGAGCGGCGACCGCGCAGCCAGACGACAACCCCGAAAGCAAAGAGCAAATAGCCCGCCATCCGGTGCATGAATTGCACCAGTCCCGGATTCTCAAAGAAATTCCGCCATGTCGGCGTGATGTCGAATGCCTCGGGCGGGAAGAACTGCCCCTGCATCAGCGGCCAGTCGACGAAATAACGCCCCGCGTCAATCCCTGCGACCAGGGCGCCCAGCAGGATTTGCAGTGCGGCGAAATGCAACAGACCCGTAGCCATGCCGAATTGCTTGGCCTCCTTGGCGCGGCGGGCTTGCATTAGATCGCGTTCGCTGCGGCCCAGCAAAAGCACATACCAAGTGATGAAACCGAGGATGACAAAGGCCAGCCCCAGATGTGTCGCCAAACGGTAGGAGGCCACATCCGTCACCCCCTGCCCACTGGTCACGCCCGAGGCGACCATCCACCAGCCGATCGCCCCCTGCGCGCCGCCCAATGCGCCGATAAAGAGCAGCCGTTTGGTCCAGCCGACAGGGATTTGCCGGCGCAGAAGGAAGTAGAGAAAGCCCAAGACCCAGACGAGGCCGATCACCCGGCCAAGCTGCCGATGCCCCCATTCCCACCAGTAGATGCTTTTGAAATCAGAGAGTTCCATCCAGGAGTTCTGGACCTGAAACTCGTCGATCTGCTTGTATTTCTCGAATTCTGACTGCCAGTCGGCCTCATTCATCGGCGGCAAGGCACCGGTCACCGGGCGCCATTCCGTGATGCTGAGGCCGGAGTCAGTGAGCCGCGTCAGCCCGCCCACGGCGATCATGACAAAGACCAGCGCAAAGAGGATCATCAGCCAGACCCGGATCGGCCCGCGCGCGCCGCCCCGGCCCTTGTCGATCGTGCCGGTTTGCACCGGTGCACGGCTGGGTTGGTCAGTCCCGACCTCTTCGAACAGTTTGCGTTTCTCCGCCATGGCGCGCCTCTTTTTCCGTTTGGATAGAGTGGTATGACATGGGCAGAGAAAGGTCTAGCGGGGTGGGGTCGCCAGACAGGTGAGGGCCATCGCCTGCCCGGGGGTGGCGATCCGGCGGGGCCGTCATGCCATTTTATGGCTCAGCGATGGTGCAACATGCGTAAGGCGTTGCATTGCTTTGCAAAATCGCCTCCCCGTGGGGCGGGCAGGCGATGGCCCGGCGCCTGCGGCTTGATTCCGGGCCGGGCTTCGGCTCAACCCTTCTCCTTCCAGCGGACCATTTGCCGCAGGATGCCGTGCAACATCTGCACATCCGCCCGCGTCAGCGGCATCCGCGACCACATGTTGCGAAGGTTGAGCTTCATCGAGGCGACCTTATGCTCGGGGAAGAAGAACCCGGCCTCGGTCAACTGCTCCTCGTAATGCCGCGCCAAATGGTCAACCTCGGCGCCCTTGGCCCAATCGGTGCCCGCCATCTCGACGACCTCATGGGTCACCTTGCCCTGCGCCCGCATCCATTCGTAAGACATCAACAGCACGCATTGCGCGAGGTTGAGAGAGGCGAACTTTGGGTTCACCGGGACCGAGACGATGGCATTGGCCTGCGCGATATCTTCATTCTCAAGCCCTGCCCGCTCGGGTCCGAACAGAACCGCAACCCGTTGACCCGCCATGATTTTCTCCGCCGCCAGCCGCATCGCGGCTTCGGGGCTGTAGATCGGCTTGGTCAGGTCTCGGCTACGCGCCGTGGTGGCGAAGGTGAAATCGCAATCGCCAAGCGCTTCGGGCAGATCGGCGCAATGCTGTGCCTCGTCCAACAGCCGCCCCGCCCCCGAGGCCATGGCCACGGCGGATTGGCTCGGCCAGCCGTCGCGCGGGGCCACGACCCGCATGTGATCGAGGCCGAAGTTCCACATCGCGCGCGCCGCGGCGCCGATGTTCTCGCCCATCTGGGGGCGGACAAGCACGATGGCCGGGATCGGCGCGGGCTGAACGGGGGAGGATGATGTCTCTGTCATGCGCGCCTCATAGCCCCTGCGCCTGCGCACCGCAAGAAAGCCCGCGCGACGCACGCATATCCGTTTTCTTTTGCAACGCCCTGCGCTAGGCAGGCTTCCAGACCCGATTAAGGCCCATGACTCGATTAAGGCCCCAGACTCGATTAAGGACAGTGACCATGGACGCGCCAGAACAGCCGCAGATTTACCTTATCACCCCGCCCGAAGTTGAGCTGAGCCAATTCCCCGCGCAACTCGCCGCCGTGCTCGACGCCCATCCGGTGGCCTGTGTGCGCATGGCGCTTTCGACCCGGGATGAAGACCGCCTTGCCCGCGCCGGTGACGCGCTGCGCGAAGTGACCCATGCGCGCGACGTGGCCTTGGTGATCTCGGATCATCTGCTGCTGGTCGAAAAGCTCGGCCTTGACGGGGTGCACCTTAGCGATGCGGCCCGCACCGTGCGCCATGCCCGCAAAGAACTGGGCGATGATGCCATCGTCGGCGCCTTCTGCGGCACATCGCGGCATGAGGGGATGGCGGCTGGCGAAGCCGGGGCAGACTACATCAGCTTCGGCCCGACCCAAGCCAGCACGCTCGGCGACGGCAGCTTTGCCGAGGCCGATCTGTTTCAGTGGTGGTCCGAAGTGATCGAAGTGCCCGTCGTCGCCGAAGGCGCGCTTGACATCAACATGATCCGCGATCTCGCCCCCCGGACCGACTTTTTCGGCATCGGGACCGAGATTTGGGACAAGGACGATCCGGTGGCCGAACTCGCCACCCTGATCGCCGCCATGCAGGGCTAAGCGGCCCTTGGGGCAGCCCGGTTAAGGGCTGCCCGCGCGCTTACAAAAACACCCGTTCGATGAACCAATAGGCCCCGACCGCCGCGATGACGCAGGAGGCGGGGACCGCGATGGCCCGGCGGTACCAATCGCGATTCATCGCCCAGCCGACCAGTACGAAAGCGATAGCAATCACCGCAAGCTGGCCCAGTTCCACCCCGATATTGAAGCCGATAAGCGCCGGCACGAATTGCCCCGCAGGCAGGCCGAAATCCCCCAGCACTGAGGCGAAGCCAAGCCCGTGCAACAGCCCAAAGCCAAAGATCACCAAGGGCCGCCAGCGGTTTAGGGCGGAGTGAAAGATATTCTCGACCGCGACATAGGTGATTGAGGCGGCGATCAGCGGCTCGACGATGGCACCGGGCACGTTAACCCAGCCCAAAGCGCCGAGCGCCAGCGTGACCGTATGGGCCAGCGTGAAGGCGGTGACCTGCCAGATCAAAGGCCGCAGACGGGTCGACAGAAAGAATAGGCCCAAGACGAATAGGATGTGATCCAACCCTTTGGGCAGGATGTGGTCGAACCCGACCGGGATGTAGCTGACGAAAGCCTGCCAGCCGCTTTCAGCATCACCGCCCCCAAGGGCGATTTCGGGGCTGGTCTCACCGCCCGACAGATAGCCGGTATAGGGTGCCTCCACCCCTTGCTGGCGCAGCACCAGTGCGCCCGCCCCATCCGGCCAGGTCACCTGTACCTCTTCGGCGCCTGCCGGCACTGCGCCCTCCAACCGCCACTGGCTGTCGCGCGGCAGTTCGGCGTCGATCCCTTCGGGCACCTCGAGTGTCACACTCTCCAACGGTACGGCGGCGCCATCGACGCTGAGCAGCGGCAGGCTGTTCCACTTCGGCAAAAGCTCAGGCGTGCGGTCGGCGATGCGCGCGGCGGGCAGGCTGCGCAGCGCATCGTAATCGCCCGCATTCTCGGCATTGTCGGTGTCTTCGACGGTATCGAGGTCGATGCCCGCCAAGAGCGCTTCAATGTTGACCTCCAGCGCCAGCACCGCCCGTCCGTCGGCCACGGTCAGATCCGCGATGGTGGGTTTGACCTCATGCGCCTGTGCACCCGCGCCTGCCGAAAGCAGCACCGCGCTTGACAACAGCCACAGCAACGCCAGCTTGGTTCTTAACAAAATGAAAGTTCGCTTCATGAAACTGTCCCAGTTGTCCGCTATTATTTTCAGTATCTTATCGGCAGCGCCTGCCTTTGCACATGAATACTGGCTGTCGCCGGTGAACTATCAAGTGGAAAGCGGTGAAAAGATCGCGGCGCATTTTCGCAATGGTGAGGAATTTACCGGCGCGGCCTTTCCCTATCTGCCCAACCGGCTCACGCGTTTTGAGGTCAAAATCGGGGGACGAGAGGTCGCGCTATCGCCGCGCGCGGGCGACAGCCCTGCCCTGAGCCTCCCCGCGCCCGAGGGTGACGCGCTGGTCGTGGCGGTGGCCGAAACGACGCCCTCCAAAGTCACCTATGAGGACTTCGACAAATTTCTCCGTTTCGCCGCGCATAAGGATTTCCCCAAGGCCGAAAGCGATCACCGCGCGAACGGCTGGTCGACCGAGAAGGTCGTCGAGAGCTACACCCGCCACGTCAAAACCCTGATCGCCCTCGGCGCGGGCGCAGGGCAGGATGCGCCCAACGGCATGGCGACGGAGTTCGTGGCGCTGACGAATCCCTATGCCGCAGATTTCGCAGGTGAGATGAAGGTGGCACTCCTCTATCAAGGCGCCCCCCGCCCCAACGCGCAGATCGAAGTGTTCGACCGCGCGCCGGATGACAGCGTCGCCATCTCCCTCCACCGCACCGATGCGGCGGGCGAAGCACGGCTTCCGGTCACGGCGGGGCATGAGTACCTCTTTGACGCGGTGGTGCTGCGCCCGGCGGCAGAGGCGCAAAGGGGCGCGGGCTACGACCCCGATCAACCGGTCTGGGAAACGCTCTGGGCGGCGCTGACATTCGCGGTGCCACAATAACGCCGCTTGCGCGTGGGGAGATTTGGCGGCTAGAAGCGCCGCATGACCAAGACAGCTGACATCCTTTGCATCGGCTCCGTCCTTTGGGACGTGATCGGCCGCTCTGAAAACGCCATGCGCCAAGGCTCTGACATGCCGGGGCGGATCACCCGCCTGCCCGGCGGCGTGGCCCTGAACATCGGCATGGCGCTGGCCCGCTTTGGGCTGACGCCCGCGCTGCTTTCCGCCGTGGGGCGCGATGCGGAAGGGGATGAGTTGATCGCCGCCTGCGCCCTGCGCGGGCTGATCACCGATCACGTCTACCGCTCGGACGATCTGCCGACCGACCGTTACATGGCCGTCGAAGGGTCCAACGGGTTGATCGCCGCGATTGCCGATGCCCATTCGCTGGAGGCTGCGGGCGACAAGATCCTGCGCCCGCTGGAGGATGGCAGCCTGCCCAGCCCCTACGAAGGGGCCGTGGCGCTTGATGGCAACCTGACCGTCGAACTGCTGGCCCGCATGGCGCAAAGCCCGCTGTTGGCAAAGGCCGACCTGCGCGTCGCGCCCGCCTCTCCCGGCAAGGCGCTGCGGCTGACGCCCTTCCTCAAAGCGGGACGCGGTACGCTTTATGTGAACCTCGAAGAAGCCGGACTGCTCTGCCAGTCGAGCTTCGACGATTCCCCCACCGCCGCCCGCGCCCTACTGGCCCGTGGCGCACGCCGCGCCGTGGTGACCGACGGCGGCAACCCCGCCACCGTGGGCCAAGGCGACGAGATCATCACCCTCACCCCGCCGCAGGTGCATGTCGCCCGGGTCACGGGTGCAGGCGATACATTCATGGCGGCCCATGTGGCCGCTGAACTTGGCGGTGCCGTTGCGCAATCCGCCCTCAAGGCAGCACTTGATGCCGCCGCCCTTTACGTTTCCGGAGAGACCAAGATATGACCACCGCCACATCCGCCCTGCCCCTGACCTTCAGCGCCGAAGTGGCCAAGGCCCGCGAAAACGGTGCGCCGATCGTGGCCTTGGAAAGCACCATCATCACTCATGGCATGCCCTATCCGCAAAACCTCGAAGTGGCGCGGCAGGTCGAACAGGACATTCGCGCCGCAGGCGCCGTGCCCGCCACCATCGCCGTGATCCGCGGCGCGCTGCATATCGGTCTGGACGATGACCAGTTGAGCGATCTGGCCCAAGCCAAGGACGTGGCCAAACTGTCGCGCGCCGATATGGCCGTCTGCATCGCCTCGGGCGGGACAGGTGCAACCACCGTCGCCGCCACCATGATCGCCGCCAATCTAGCGGGCATCGAAGTCTTCGCCACCGGTGGCATCGGCGGCGTGCATAAGGGCGCGGAAGACAGCTTTGACATCTCCGCCGACCTCATGGAACTGGCCCAAACCCCCGTCACCGTCATCGCGGCGGGCGCCAAGGCGATCCTCGACGTGCCGAAGACGCTGGAAGTGCTGGAAACGCAAGGCGTGCCGGTCATCACCGTGGGCCAAGACAGCTTCCCCGCCTTCTGGAGCGCAGGCTCGGACCTGCAATCGCCGCTGCGCCTTGATGATGCCGCTGCCCTTGCCAAAGCCCACCGCACCCGCGCCTCCATGGGCCTGCCCGGTGGCCAGTTGGTGGCCAACCCGATCCCCGCGGCAGAGGAAATCCCCGCCGCCGAACTCGCCCCGATCATCGCGCAGGCCCAGTCTGAGGCCGATGCCCAAGGGGTACACGGCAAGGGTGTGACCCCCTTCTTGTTGCAACGCATCTTCGAGCTGACCGAGGGCCGTTCGCTCACCGCCAATATCGCACTGGTGCGCAACAATGCCCGGCTGGGGGCCAAGATCGCCGCAAACCTCGTCAACCTGCCGCGTTAAAGGCGAAAAACACCGCGGAGCCATTGCCGGGCCGGGGCATACGCCTTAGCTATGTTGCGATTAACTCTTCGGAAAACGGCGCAGATGAACACACCTTTTGATCCCGACCCAACGCAGGTTCGGCGCAGCCTTGTCGCAAGGCTGCGCGCGTCTTTCCTGACCGGTCTGGTCGTGATTGCGCCTGTCGGGCTGACCATCTGGCTGATCTGGAGCGTGGTCGGCTGGATCGACGGTTTCGTGCTGCCATTGGTGCCCAAAGCCTACCATCCCGACCGGCTGCTCCAAGATTTCTTGGGCCTCGACCCGTCGATGCAGTTCAACGTGCGCGGCCTTGGGGTGGTGATCTTTCTGATCTTCACCGTCATGGTGGGCTGGGCCGCGAAAGGGCTGATTGGCCGTTCGATGATCCGCTTCGCCGAAAGTCTGGTGGAACGCACCCCCGTCGTGCGGACGATCTATTCCGGCATTAAACAGATTTCCGAGACGATCTTCGCCCAGTCCGAGCGGAGCTTTGAGACTGCCTGCCTGATCGAATACCCCCGGCGCGGCATCTGGGCGCTTGGCTTCATCTCGACCGAGGCGAAGGGAGAGGTCTTGGCCCGCACCAACGCGGGGGGCGAGATGCTCTCGGTCTTTCTGCCCACCACGCCGAACCCAACCTCGGGCTTTTTGCTGTTCCTGCCGCGGGAGGATGTGATCGAACTCGACATGAGCGTCGAAGACGCGGCGAAGCTGGTGATCTCTGCCGGGCTGGTCTATCCGCCGCGCCCCGGTGCCGATCTGCCCGAGGCGCTGGCGCTGTCGGACCCTGAAAACTCAGCCGAACATCGCGGGTAGATCAACGCTGCTGCGCTGATTCAGATCGTCGAAGTGCTCCTCTAGAAACCGATCCGCCGCCGCCACGCCTGCCTCATGCAGCGCCCGGATCACCGCCGGGTTGGGCATCAGTTTCGTTGCCACCGACAGCTGAGCCATCAGCGCGTCATCGGCGATCATATGCATGTGCACCCGCTTCATCCGACCCTCTGGCAGGGTGCCATCCGCAATGAGCCGCTGGACGAATTCAATCGCCCGCATCTCTCGCAATAGGCTGGAATTAAAGCTGATCTCATTGATCCGGTTCTGGATCTGCTGGGGCGTGACCGGCAGGTCTTCGCGGTCGAGCGGGTTGATGTTCACCACCACGATATCTTCGGGCAGGTCATCGCGGAACAGCGGAAACAGCGCCGGGTTGCCGGTATAGCCCCCGTCCCAAAACGCCTCGCGCTGGCCGGTCTGGGCGTCGTCAATCTCAACCGCCTTGAAGATCGTCGGCAGGCAGGCCGAGGCGAGCAAAGCATCAGGCCCGATCTCATCCCCCTCAAACACCCGGATCTTGCCGTTGCGGACCCGTGTGGCGCAGACGAAAAAGAACGGCGGCTTATGCGCGCCCACTTTGCCATAGTCGAACCGCGCCACGACATCTTCGAGCGGGTTGCGGTAGAACGGGCCATAGGCATAGGGCGAGACGACCCGCGTCAGCGAATCCGAGATTGCCATCGGCAGCGAATATTCCATCGCCTGACTGAGCTTGTCCAAACCGAATGGCGCCAGCCAATGCGACAGCCGCAGGTCCGAAATGCCAGAGACCTGCGCCCAAAGCCAATCAAGGTTCTCCCGCGCGCCCTCGCGACCGCCCGAGATCATCCCCGATTTCAGCGCCGCCCCGTTCAGCGCCCCCGCCGAGGTGCCCGAGATCCCGCAGATATCGAGATCGTCCTGCTGCAACAGCCGGTCGAGCACCCCCCAAGTGAAAGCGCCATGTGCGCCGCCACCTTGGAGGGCGAGGTTAATGCGTTTCTTGACCGCCACGGCGCTTACAAGGCCGTCCAGCCGCCATCGACACTGATCGTCGTGCCGGTGATCTGCGCCGCTGCATCCGAGCATAGGAAGGTCGCCGTGCCGCCCATTTGCTCAACAGTGGCGAATTCGCGCGACGGCTGCCGCGTGAGCATGACCTGTTCGATCACCTCTTCGCGGCTCATGTCGTATTCCTTCATCGTGTCGGGGATCTGCTTCTCGACGATCGGGGTCAGCACATAGCCGGGGCAAATGGCATTGCAGGTGATCGGGTCTTTCGCCGTCTCAAGCGCGGTGGTCTTGCTGAGACCCACGATCCCGTGTTTCGCGGCGATATAGGCGGATTTATAGGGCGATGCCGTCAGACCATGGGCCGAGGCGATGTTGATCACCCGGCCCCACCCCGCCTTGCGCATCATTGGCAAAGCCTCGGCGGTGGTGTGAAAGGCCGACGACAGGTTGATCGCGATGATCGCGTCCCATTTCTCGGCCGGAAACTCAGGGATTGGCGCGACATGCTGGATGCCAGCGTTGTTCACCAGAATGTCACAGGCCCCCGCTTCGGCAATCAAACGCCGACACTCCGCCCCCTTGGACATGTCAGCCTTGATGTAGCGGGCCGTTACGTTGCATGTCTGCGCAATCTCCTGCGCCAGCGCATGATCCGCCTCGTCATCGGTAAAAGAGTTCAACACGATATCGGCCCCGGCCCGCGCCAATTCCCAGGCGATGCCCAGTCCGATTCCAGAATTCGATCCCGTGATGACGGCTGTCTTGCCGGACAGGTCGATGGTGAAAGCCATGGCGCGTCTCCTTGTTCATGCTGCGCCTGCATCATGTACTGCGCGCGCGCCAAAGGGAAAGGGTTTGCGCGAAGGAGCTTAAGGGTCGGTGAAAATTGGCCAAAAAAAACGCCCGCGCGAGGCGGGCGTAAGTTATTGAGGCAGGTTTCATACAGGCAAGAAACCTATCGAGCAGTGACCTCTGTATACGCCTTTCACGCTCACAATCCAAGCTAAAAGTTTGATAAGGCGAGAATCCGCGGGTATGGAATAACTCCAACAAAATAAGGGCAGAACGTGATTGTTTCAAAAATGAGCTGGGAATTTTTCTCGAAAGCACGGGGCGTTGCGGCCCTTTCTTCACTGATTCTGCTCTCGGGGGCGGCATGGGCTGCCCCGCAACATGGAATCGCCATGTATGGCGACCCTGCTCTACCGGCCGATTTTGACGCCCTCCCTTACGTGAACCCCGAAGCCCCCAAGGGGGGTGATATCGTTCTGGGCAATACCGGGGGATTCGACAGCCTCAACCCCTTCGTGCGCAAGGGCACCGCGCCTTGGCAGTTGCCGCATTTCACCCATGAGACCTTGATGGGGCGGTCATGGGATGAGCCCTTTGCGCTTTACGGGCTGCTGGCCGAGACGATCGAGGTGCCCGAAGACCGCGCGTGGGTGGAATTCACCCTGCGCGAGGAGGCGCGGTTTTCCGATGGCACGCCCGTCACGGTCGAGGATGTGATCTTTTCTTTCGATCTGCTCGGCACCGAAGGCCACCCCCGCTACCACGGGCTGCGCCAGCAGATCGACAGCATCGAACAGACCGGCCCGCGCAGCCTTCGGATGACCTTCAACAGCGACAATCGTGAGCTTGCCCTGCTCGCCGGGATGCGCCCCATCCTGAGCAAGGCGCAATGGGCGGGGCAGGACTTTGCCAATGCCCCCCTGTCCGAAATCCCCTTGGGCAGCGGCCCCTATACCATCACCGACTATCAAGCGGGCCGCCATGTCACGCTGACGCGCAACCCCGATTACTGGGGCGCCGACGTGCCCTTTCGCCAAGGCACGCATAACTACGATGAGGTAAAGATCGACTTTTACGGCGATGCCAATGTGCTCTTCGAAGCCTTCAAGGCCGGTCAAATCTCGGCCGTGCGCGAATTCAACGCCGAGACTTGGGCCACGCAATACGACTTCCCCGCGATCACCCGGGGCGACGTGGTAAAATCGACCTTCCCGCATAGCAAACCATCGGGCATGACCGGCTTTGTCATGAACGCCCGCCGCGCGCCTTTCGACGATTGGCGGGTGCGCGACGCTCTGATTTCGGCCTTCAACTTCGAGTATATTAACGAGACGTTGACCGGCGGCACCCTTCCCCGGATCACCTCTTATTTCTCGAACTCCGACCTTGCCATGCGCGACGGTCCGGCGTCAGGGCGGGTTTTCGATCTGCTGGCCGATTACGTCGACACGCTGCCGCCCGGCACGGTGGATGGCTATCGGCTGCCGGTGGGTGACGGCTCTGCCCGCAACCGCGCGGGCATCCGCGCCGCGATGCAGCAGTTGAATGCCGCAGGCTATCAGGCCGAAGGCGGCGTCATGCGCCGTGGCGATGGCACGCCGCTGACCTTCACCATCCTGCTGTCCAAGGGCAGCCGGGAAAACCTCGCGATTGCAGAGCTTTACACGCAGGCCCTCAAGCGACTGGGCATCACTGCCGAGATCGAAACCGTGGACGATGCGCAATTCGTGGCGCGGCAAAACAGCTATGACTTCGACATGACGACCTTCCGCCGCGCCCTGTCGCTCAGCCCCGGCACGGAGCAGCGTTTCTACTGGGGGTCGGAGGCCGCCGATCTGCCCGGCACACGCAACCTTATGGGCGTGCGCTCTCCAGCGGTGGATGCGATGATCGACCGGATGTTGCAGGCCCGCGAAACGGCAGATTTCGTCGCCGCGACCCGCGCGCTCGACCGCATCCTGACGGCGGGGCGCTATGTCATCCCCTTCTGGCAGTTCGACGAAGGGCTGATCGCCCATGACGCGCGTATGGCCTACCCCGAGACGATCCCGCTCTACGGCGACGGGCCGAACTTCATGCCCGAGGTCTGGTGGTGGCAACCGGCGGGGGGGTCAGACCAGTGAGGTCACCCAGAGGATCGTCGCATCCTCATCGCTGAGCGAGACAACGTTATGCCCCATGGTGGCGTCGTAATAGGCGCTATCGCCCCGGCGCATGTCGACGGGCTCGTAGAACTCGGTGAAGAGCCGCACCATGCCGGTCAGCACATAGAGGAACTCCTCCCCGTCATGGCGCACCCAGCCGTCGAACTCCTCCATCCGGCGGGCGCGGATGCGGGCGCGGTAGGGCAGCATCTGCTTCTTGCGCAACGCGTCGGCCAGTAGGACATGCTCATAGGTGCCGGTGGCCTTGGGCGCGCCTTCCTCGGCGCGGGTCACGGCCATGCGGCCGGTGATCTTTTCGCCTGCGGGCGGGGTGAAAAGCTGCGGCACCGTAATCTCCAGCCCCACGGCAAGCTTTTTCAGCGCGTCATAGGTGGGGGACATCAGCCCGTTTTCGATCTTGCTCAAGGTCGATCGCGCCAGTCCTGCCTGCCGCGCTGCCTGCTCCAACGTCCAGTTGCGCGCCTTGCGCAGCTCGCGCACCCTTGCACCAAGGTCGACCGGCGGGGCGGTCTCGCTCGCGCCGCTTTCGCGGGCGATCTGGATCAGGGAACGGGGCGGCGTATCTGTCATGGACCTGCTATAGCCGCGCCTCGGGGCGCTTGCAACGCTGCCCGCTTGCGATACCGGCCCCGGCCCGCTATGCCCATTGCGCAGCAATAGATGGGGCGCATCATGGCCGAAGCGATCAAACTCGATATCATGTCAGACCCGATCTGCCCGTGGTGCTATATCGGCAAGGCGCATCTGGACCGCGCTTTGCAAGACCATCCCGACCACCCCTTTGCCATCGAATGGCACCCGTTCCAGCTCAACCCCGACATGCCGCGCGAAGGCATGGACCGGCGCGGCTATCTTGAACGTAAGTTCGGCGGCAAGGAAGGCGCCGTGCGCGCCTATGCACCGGTTGTGGAACATGCCGAGAAGGCCGGGCTGAATATCAACTTCGAGGCCATGCAGCGCACGCCTAACACGCTGGACGCGCACCGTCTGATCCATTGGGCCGGGATCGAAGGCCGCCAGACCGCCGCCGTCTCTGCCCTTTTCAAAGCCTATTTCGTCGATGCCCGCGACATCGGTGACCCCGAGGTACTGGCCGATATCGCTGACAGTATCGAGATGGACGCCGCCGTGGTCACCCGCCTGCTGAAATCCGATGTCGATGCGCAGGACATCCGCGACCGTGATGCCCATAGCCGCAAGATGGGCGTGAACTCGGTGCCGACCTTCATCGTTGCCAACACCCATGCCGTGCCCGGGGCACAGCCGCCCGAGCTATGGGCGCAGGTCATTGCCGATCTGACCAATCAGCAGGACTAAACAAGGCGGCAATCATTGCCAAGTTAAGCGTTCTCGACTATCGAGAGCGCAACCACAAGTTATTCCCTGAATCCTGCCCAAACGGATCCGCCGTTCGGGACAATCGCCGGAGTGCGCCTTCGTGACCACCGAAAAACCAGAATTCTCCATGGGGCGGATCGAATTCGTCGGCCTCATCGCGATGATGATCGCCACCATCGCCTTTTCCATCGACGCGATGCTGCCCGCCCTGCCCGAGATCGCGGCGGAACTCTCGCCCGAGATGGCCCACCGCGCCCCGCTGATCCTGACAGCCTTCGTGCTAGGCATGGGGCTGGGCACATTCTTTAGCGGCGCGCTGTCGGATGCATTCGGCCGCCGCAACGTGGTCTTCGGCGGAGCGGCGCTCTATTGTCTTTCGGCCTTCGTCGCTTGGATGAGCAACTCTCTCGAAGTCATGCTGGTGGCACGCATCTTCCAAGGGCTTGGCGCCTCTGGCCCGCGTGTGGTGGCCGTGGCGATCATCCGTGACCTCTACGCGGGGCGCGAGATGGCGCGGATCATGTCGGTGGTGATGATGGTCTTCGCGCTGGTGCCCGCCTTGGCCCCGATGCTGGGCGCGGGCATCATCCTGACGGCGGGCTGGCGCGCGATTTTCATCGCCTTCATGGCCTTCTCGCTCATCTCGGTCATCTGGATGGCCCTGCGTCTGCCCGAAACCCTCGCCCCCGAAGACCGCCGCCCGTTGCGGGCACGGCTGATCATTGGCGCGGTGCGCGAGTTGGTGGGTCACCCCACGGTGCGCCTGTCGATCCTCGTGCAGTCGCTTGCCATGGCGATGCTCTTTTCGATGCTGATGCTGGTGCAGCCGATCTATGACACGGTCTATGGCCGGGGCGAAAGCTTCCCGCTGTGGTTCGGCGGCATCGCCGTGGTGGCGGCCAGCGCCAGCCTGATCAACGCGCTTTTGGTCGTCCGCTACGGCATGCGGCGGCTGGTGACCATCGCCTTGGGCGTGCAAATCCTGCTGTCGGGCGCCATGTATTTCCTCAACCTCGGCGCCCTGCCCGACCCTTACGGCTTCGCCGCCTTCGTGTTCTTCCAGACCTGCCTGTTCTTCCAAGCGGGGCTGACATTGGGCAACCTCAACGCCATCGCGATGGAGCCGATGGGCCATATCGCGGGCATGGCGGCTTCGGTCGTGGGGGCGATTTCCACCGTGCTGGCGGCGCTGATCGCCTCCCCAGTGGGGTTGATGTTCGACGGCACGACCAAGCCGCTGGCGCTGGCCATGCTACTAATGGCAATCGCGGCCTATGCGCTGATGCTCTACATGGGGCGGGTGGAGAACCGGCAGCCGGCGGCGGCGGAATAACCGTCGCCTTTCGAAGGGCTTAGCCCTTCGCCTTGGCCTTTTTCGCGGTCTTTTCCTTGGCGATCACATGTTCGGCCAAATCGCGTGCGATGGCAAAGGCGCCTTTGATCTTATCGGCATCCGTCTTCCAATCCCTGCGCACGACGATCTTGTTGTCCTTCACCTTCGCTAGCCCGCGCTGGTCCTGAATAAACTTCACCAACCCCTCGGGCGAGGCGAACTTGTCATTGTGGAACTGGATCGTCGCCCCCTTCGGCCCGCCGTCGAGCTTGGCAATCCCGGCGCGTTTGCACATCGCCTTGATCCGCACCACCAGCATCAGTGTGTTGACCTCTTTCGGCAGTTTTCCGAAACGGTCGATCAGTTCGGCGGCGAAGCCTTCCAGCTCGACCTTGGTCGATAGCTCGCTCAGGCGGCGGTAGAGTCCAAGCCGCACGTCGAGGTCGGGCACATAGTCTTCGGGGATCAGCACCGGCACGCCAAGGTTGATCTGCGGCGCCCATTGCTCGTCGGCCTCGGACAACCCCTCAAGTTCGCCCGCCTTGATCTTGGCGATCGCCTCTTCCAGCATGGACTGGTAAAGCTCGAAACCCACGTCGCGCATCTGGCCGGATTGCTCCTCGCCCAGCAGGTTGCCCGCGCCGCGAATGTCGAGGTCTTGGGACGCCAGCGTAAAGCCCGCGCCGAGCGTGTCGAGGCTGCCCAGCACCCGCAGGCGTTTCTGGGCCGTGTCGGTCAGCTTGGCGCGTGGCTTAGTCGTGAGATAGGCATAGGCGCGGGTCTTCGAGCGCCCCACGCGGCCCCGGATCTGGTAGAGCTGCGCCAGACCGAACATGTCGGCGCGGTGCACGATCATCGTGTTGGCGGTGGGAATGTCGAGGCCGGATTCCACGATGGTCGTCGCCAACAGAATGTCGAACTTGCCGTCGTAAAAGGCGTTCATCCGGTCGTCGAGTTCCCCCGGCGCCATCTGGCCGTGGGCGACGACGTAAGAAAGCTCGGGCAGTTGCGCCTTCAGGAACTCCTCAATCTCGCGCAGGTCGCTGACACGCGGCACGACATAGAAGCTCTGCCCGCTGCGGTAATGCTCGCGCAGGAGCGCCTCGCGGATGGTTACCGCGTCGAACTCGCTGACATAGGTGCGGATCGACAGACGGTCCACAGGTGGCGTGCCGATGATCGACAGATCGCGCACGCCCGTCAGCGACAGTTGCAGGGTGCGCGGGATCGGCGTGGCGGTGAGGGTCAGCACATGGATGTCCGTGCGCAGCGCCTTCAACCGCTCCTTATGGGTGACGCCAAAGTGTTGTTCTTCATCAATAATCAAAAGGCCGAGGTCGTTGAAACGAATCCCCTTTGCCAGCAGCGCATGGGTGCCGATCACGATATCGACCGTGCCCTTGGCCATCCCCTCACGCGTCGCCGCCGCCTCTTTGGCCGAGACGAAACGGCTGAGTTGCCGCACGTTGATCGGGAAGCCGCGGAAACGTTCCGCGAAGCTCTTGTAGTGCTGACGCGCGAGCAGCGTCGTCGGCGCGATCACTGCGACCTGCACGCCCGACATGGCCGCGACGAAGGCCGCGCGCATCGCCACCTCGGTCTTGCCGAAACCCACATCGCCGCAAACCAGACGGTCCATCGGATTGCCGGAGGTCAGATCGTCGATCACATCACCGATGGCGCGGAGCTGGTCGTCGGTCTCAGTGTAAGGGAAACGGGCCGAGAATGCGTCCCACATGCCGGGCGGCGGGTCGAGCACGGGCGCTTTGCGCAGGCTCCGTTCGGCGGCGATACGTATGAGCTTGTCCGCCATCTCGCGAATGCGCTCTTTCAGCTTGGCCTTTTTGGACTGCCATGCCCCGCCGCCGAGCTTGTCGAGAAGCCCTTCCTCATGGCCGTAGCGCGACAGCAGTTCAATATTCTCCACCGGCAGGTAAAGCTTTGACTGTTCGGCGTATTCCAGCACGAGGCACTCATGCGCGGCGCCTGCGGCGGTGACCACCTCCATCCCGTGATAGCGCCCGATGCCGTGGTCGACATGAACCACCAGATCGCCGGGGCTGAGGCTTTGCGCCTCGGTCAGGAAGTTCTCGGCCCGGCGCTTGCGTTTCGCCGCACGGATCAGACGGTCGCCCAGCACGTCCTGTTCGGAGATCACCGTCATCCCCGGCGCTTCGAACCCATGTTCCAACGCCCAAACCGCCAGATGCAGCCCGCGCTTGCCGATGCGGGTGGCATCCATCACCGGGATCGCCTCGGCCAGACCTTCGTCTTCAATCAGCCCGGTCAGGCGCTCCCGCGCGCCTTCGGAGTAGCTGGCGATTAGCACCGGCCCAACTTCAAGCTTTGCTTTAATATGCGCGGCCAAAGCGCCGAAAAGACTTACGGATTCCTGCTGACGCTCAGGGGCGAAGTTGCGCCCGAGCCGCGCGCCTGCATCCAGCACTCCCGGCCCCGTGGGCTGCGGTAGCGGGTTGAACTGGATGACGCGGTGATCCAGCAACGCTTGGGTCCAGGCCTCATCGGTCAGGTATAGCCCCTCCGGCGGGGCGGGTTTGTACACGCTGTCCATCTTCGAGCGCGTCTTCATCGCCAGTTTGCGGGTCTCATACTGGTCGGCGATGGTTTCCCACCGGGCAATCCGCATCGGGGTCAATTGATCGTCCAGAGTGACCGTCGCCTTGGGCAGATAGTCGAAAAGCGTTTCCAGATCATCGTGGAAAAACGCGAGCCAATGCTCCGCACCCTGATGTTTGCGGCCCGCACTGATCGCCTCGTAAAGCGGATCGTCGGTGCCCGCGGCGCCGAATTCGATGCGGTAGTTCTGCCGGAACCGGGTGATCGCCGCCTCGTCGAGGATGACCTCGCTCACCGGGGCAAGCTCGACCAGATCAAGCTTTTCAGTGGTCCGCTGCGTCGCCGGATCAAACCGCCGCGCGCCATCCAGCACATCGCCGAAGAGATCGAGCCGCACCGGGCCAAGATCGCCGGGCGGGTAAATGTCAATGATCCCGCCGCGCACCGCGTAATCGCCCGGCTCCATCACCGTGGGGCTTTGCACAAAGCCCATGCGCACCAGAAACGCGCGCAGCGCCTTTTCGTCGATCCGGCTGCCGACGCGGGCGGCAAAGGCCGCGTCGCGCAGGGTGTCGCGGGCTGGGATGCGTTGGCTGGCCGCGTTCAAGGTCGTCAGCAGGACGAACTGATCGGGCATCCCATGCACCAGCGCCGCCAGCGTTGCCATCCGCCGGGCCGAGATATCGGCGTTGGGTGACACCCGGTCATAGGGCAGACAATCCCAGCCCGGGAAAGTGACGACCGGCATGTCGGGGGCGTAGAACCGCAAGGCGGCCTGCATCGCCGCCATGCGTTTGTCATCGCGCGCCACATGGACCACCGGCTGGCCGCCCTTGGCGATTTCATCGAGGATGGCGCGGGCATCATAGCCTTCGGGAACGCCGGAGAGGGTGATATTGCGCGGATCGTTCATCGGGTCTCAATTGGCCCTCGGAGGGGGGCTGTCAACCCGCCAGCGGGCCGATGCTTAGATTTTGATACATTCCCCAAAGCGCGGTTACGAAGATCGAGACCATGCCGATGATCTGGGTGTAAAGCCGGTGCCGCATCAAGCGCCGCCGCAACACCTCGCCGGTTGACCCTTCGATGCGAATGAGCCGCGCCGTCGACAGGCTCAAAAGCCCCACCAGCGACATGGGAAAACCCAAGAGCAGCAAGGCTTGGGCGAATTCGATCCCATAGACGAACCCCAGGAGCACCAGAGAGGTCAGCGCGAAGAACCCCAGCCCCAAAAGCCACAGCCCCGAGACCTGCGAGATATAGAGCATCCGGTTCACGTTGATCCGCACGATGTCTTCCAGATCGGCCTCGGCCTCTCCGCCATAGCGGCGGGCGCGCAGGACCATGTCGAAGGGCACGCCCAGCACCCAGTGACTTGCCGTTGACCACATCACAGCCAGCGCGATCCAGAACCAAAGGTTCGAGAAAGAGCGCATGTCGATCATTTCGAAAAGGGTTTGATACCAGTCCAAGGCGTACTCGTCCGAATATTGAGTTCGGATCTCTTAGCGGTCCGGCGCGACAATTCATAGGGTTGAGGCGTTCAAAAATACATGGCAAGCCCGTGCCGAGCCATTCTGAGGTATAATTGATGCAACCCGTCCACGCCCCCTTCCCCGCCACACGCCTGCGCCGTACCCGTGCCAATGCCGGTATCCGCGCGTTGGTGCGCGAGAATGACCTGCACTTGGGCGATCTGATCTGGCCAGTTTTCGTACGCGAAGGCGAAGGCGTGGAAGAGCCCATCCCCTCCATGCCCGGTGTCATGCGCCGCTCGGTCGACACGCTGGTCCCGGCGGTGCGTGCGGCGGCGGATCTGGGCATCGGCACGGTCTGCGTCTTCCCCTATACCGGGCCTGAGGACCGGACAGAGGATTGCGCCCGCGCATGGGATCCGCAGAACGCCACCAACCGCGCCATCGCCGCGATCAAAGAGGCGGTGCCGGAGATGGTGGTGATGACCGATGTGGCGCTCGATACCTATAACATCAACGGCCATGACGGTTTCGTCGAAGACGGCATCATCGTGAACGACCGCACAGTCGAGGCGCTGGTCAAGATGGCGCTGGCCCAAGCCGAAGCAGGGGCGGATATCATCGGCCCTTCGGATATGATGGACGGGCGCATCGGCGCGATCCGCGCAGGTCTCGAAGAGGCCCGGCATCAAGATGTGATGATCCTGAGCTACGCCGCCAAATACGCCAGCGCCTTCTACGGCCCCTTCCGCGACGCGGTTGGTGCCTCTGCGGCCCTGACCGGCGACAAGAAGACCTATCAGATGGATCCCGCCAATAGTGACGAGGCGCTGCGGCTGGTGGCGCGCGACCTTTCGGAAGGCGCGGACATGGTTATGGTAAAGCCGGGGATGCCATACCTTGATATCTGCCGCCGGGTGAAAGACGCCTTCGGCGCGCCGACCTTCGCCTATCAGGTCTCGGGCGAATACAGCATGATCAAGGGCGCGGCAGACCAAGGTTGGATCGACGGCGAACGCGCGATGATGGAGAGCCTTCTAGCCTTCAAACGCGCGGGCTGCGACGGCGTGCTGACCTATTTCGCCCCCGAAGTCGCCCGGCTCTTGCTCAAAAGCGCGTGAATCTGCGCAAAGGGACCAATCAACATGACAAGCCGCGTGATTATGCGTAATCTTGCGCATAAGTCGGGAAAACCGGCAGCAGGCAACCGATCTTGAATATACAGGCAGAAAAGATGACCAATCAGACATATAACCGGCGCTTCGTGACATTGGGCGCCCTCTCGGCGCTCGGCGCGACCGCGGCCTGCGGCAATGGCGTGGGCGGACGCGGCAGCGCGATGATCGACGCACGCGTGGACGCGACACTGGCCGAGATGTACCGCGGCTATCCCAACACCCGGCAATTGGCCGAAAAGGCCAATGGCATGTTGGTCATGCCGCTGGTGACGGAAGCGGGCCTCGGCTTTGGCGGTGCCTACGGGCGCGGCGCGCTGCGCGTGAACGACGTGACGGTGGACTATTATTCGGTGACCAAAGCCTCGGGCGGCTTGCAGATCGGCGCGCAGCAATATGCGCATGTGCTGTTCTTCATGACCGAGCCTGCATTGCGCGAATTCCGCAGCTCGCCCGGTTGGGCGGCTGGGGCCGGTCTGGAATATGTGATCTCCGACAAGGGCGACAGCGTCAGCGCCGACACCACCACTGTCATGGCCCCCGTTCTGGCGGCGGTCTTTGGCCGCGCGGGCCTGCGCATCGGCGCGACGCTGGAAGGCACGAAATACACGCGGATCATCCCCTAAGAGGGATCGACGGCTGTGGAAGGCAAACGCCCGGCTTTAGGCCGGGCGTTTTTTGTTTAAGGCGAGAGGTCAAAGCTGCCCGTCGGGTTTCACCCGAGGTTCTGCAACCGCTTGAACAGGCTCGACGTATCCCAACGCCCGCCGCCCATCTTCTGCACGTCCTTATAGAACTGATCGACCAGCGCGGTCACTGGCAGGCTCGCCCCCGTCTCATCCGCCGCGTCCAGACAGATGCCCAAATCCTTGCGCATCCAGTCCACCGCAAAGCCGTGATCAAACTTATCGTCGAGCATGGTCTCATAGCGGTTCTCCATCTGCCATGAGCCTGCCGCACCTTGGCTAATCACCTCGACCACCGCGCGGCCATCAAGGCCCGCCTTCTCGGCGAAATGCAGCGCTTCAGAGAGGCCCTGCACCAGACCGGCGATGGCGATCTGGTTGCACATCTTGGTCATCTGACCCGCGCCGCTTTCCCCAATGCGGCGGCAAATTTTCGCGTAGACCTCCATGATCGGCAGCGCCCGGTCAAAAGCGCCTTCGTCGCCGCCGCACATGATCGACAATTGGCCGTTTTCCGCACCCGCCTGACCGCCTGAGATCGGCGCGTCGACAAAGCTTACCTGCGCGTCATCGGCGGCGGCATAAAGCTCACGCGTAACGGCCGCCGAAACGGTGGTGTGATCAACAAAGATCGCCCCTGCCGTCATGCCGCCAAAGGCCCCGTCTTCCCCCAAACAGACCGAGCGCAGATCGTCGTCATTGCCCACGCAGGCGATCACGAAATCCGCATCCTTTGCCGCCGCACGCGGGGTCTTGGCCATGGCGCCGCCATAGGTTTTCACCCAGTCGTCCGCCTTGGCTTCGGTGCGGTTGTAGACGGTCACATCGTGGCCCGCCTTTTGCAGATGCCCCGCCATCGGAGCCCCCATGACCCCCAGTCCCAAAAACGCGAGCTTTGCCATGTGCTTTTCCTTGTCATTCAGTTGCGTTATTCCCTGTCATTACACCTACCACCCTGCGCGCTCCGGTCAATCTGCGCGCCAGTCGAGGATCCCCCGATGGCATTGATGTTTCGCTGGCTTATCCGATTGGCGGTGTTTCTCGTCACGCTGAGCGTCGTGGTTTTGGTGCTGGTCTATTGGTTCGCCGCGCGGTCCTTGCCCGATTATGACGATACGGTCGAGGTCGCGGGCGTCAGCGCCCCGGTCGAGATCGTGCGCGACAATGCCAATGTGCCGCATATCTTCGGGCAGAGCGATGAGGATGTCTTTTTCGGCCTCGGTTTCGCCCATGCCCAAGACCGGCTGTGGCAATTGATCACCCTGCGCCGCACCGCGCAGGGGCGGCTGTCCGAGGTCTTCGGCACCGCCACCATCACCACCGACAAACTGATGCGGCGCTATGACATCTACCGGCTTGCCGTGGCAGCGGCGGATAAGCTCGACCCCGAAACCGAAGCGGCGCTTGAGGCTTATTCCGCCGGGATCAACGCGCGTCTCGACCAGATCAACACCGAAGCCTTGGGCCGCGGTGCGCCCGAGATGTGGCTTTTCAATGCGCCCATGGCCCCGTGGCGGCCTGCGGATTCACTGGCGATCACCAAGCTCATGGGCCTGCAAATGTCGGGCCATCTGGAGGCCGAGGTGCTGCGCGCGCGCGTGTCCTTGGAGTTGAGCGATCCGGACCGTCTGCGCGATATCCTGCCCGAAGCGCCGGGCAGCGGGGTCGCCGCCCTGCCCGAATATGCCGCCCTCTTCCCCGAGGTCAGCCGCCGCCACGCCGCCGCAGCGCCAATGGCGCGCCACCCGCTGTCGCCCTTCAAACGGCAGGCCTTCGCCGGGGCTTCCAACGCTTGGGCCGCCGCGCCCTCGCGCTCTGCCGCGGGGGGCACGCTTTTGGCCAATGACCCGCATTTGGGCTTCACCGCCCCCGCGATCTGGTATCTCGCACGGTTGGAGCTTGAGACCGGCGGCGTGATCGGTGGCACCATTCCGGGGATGCCGGTGGTGCTTACGGGCCGCAGCGCCGATCTTGGCTGGGGGCTCACCACCGCCTATGTCGACGATCAAGACGTCTATATCGAAGAGCTGAACCCCGACAACGCCGAGGAATACCGCACGCCCAACGGGTTCAAGAAGTTCCGCAAACGCGCGTCGATCATTAATATCGCCGATGCCGACCCGATCACCGTCACCCTGCGCTGGACCGACAATGGCCCGGTGCTGCCCGGCAGCCACTACAACCTTGGCAGCATCACCCCGCCGGGGCATGTGGCCTCTGTCGCCTCGACCCTCTTTACCGAAGAGGACACCTCACTTGCCGCCGCGATGAAGGTGATGCGCGCGAAATCGGTGCAGCAGGCGATCAATGCCGCGACCGACTATGTGGCGCCCGCGCAGAACCTCACGCTGGTCGACCGCGACACCATCGCGATGAAGACCATTGGCGCCATGCCGCGCCGTGATGCCAATCACCAAAGCCAAGGGCGCATGCCCAGCCCCGGTTGGATCGCCGCCAACCGCTGGGACGGGATGCTGCCCTATACCGCGAACCCCGAATTCATCGCCCCCGCGGGCGGCATCCTTGGCAATACCAACAACAAGACCGTCGACCGCCCCTTCCCCAACCATGTCTCCTTTGTCTGGGGCGACACGCAGCGGGTGCAGCGCTGGCAGCGGCTGATGCAGAACCGCGAGGTGCACACCCGCGACAGTTTCATCGAAGCGCAGCTTGATACCGTCAGCCCCACGGCCCGATCGCTGCTGCCGCTCATCGGCGCCGAGCTGTGGTTCACCGGAGAGGCCGCCCCCGATGGCACGCCGGAGCGCCAGCGCCAGCGCGCGCTCGACCTGCTCGCCGGCTGGTCGGGTGAGATGAACGAACACCTGCCCGAGCCGCTGATCTATGCCGCGTGGATCCGCGCCCTGCAGGACCGGCTGATCCGCGACGAATTGGGGCCGCTGGCCGAGGAGTTCACCCATATCCAGCCGCTCTTCATCGAACGCGCCTTTCGCGATGTGCAGGGCGCTGCGAAGTGGTGCGACGTGCGCCAATCCGCCCCGGTGGAGACCTGCCACGACATGGCGCGGCTGGCGCTCGACGACGCGCTGTTGTGGATCAACGAGACATGGGGCACGCAGCTTGAATCCCTCCGCTGGGGCGACGCGCATCAGGCGACTCATGACCACCCCGTGCTGGGCGAGGTGCCGCTTTTGCGCTACTTCGTGAACATCCGCCAGTCAACCTCGGGCGGGGACAATACCCTGCAACGCGGCCTGACACGCGGCACTGGCAAAGACCCGTTTTATAACGTGCACGGCGCGGGCTATCGCGGCGTTTACGATTTTGCCGATCCCGACAGTTCGGTCTTTGTCACCTCCACCGGGCAATCGGGGCATTTCCTGTCGCGCCATTACGATGATATGGCGCAACTCTGGCGGCGGGGCGAATATATCCCAATGTCGCTGGACGCCGAACTGGCCCGCGCCGCCGCCGTGGGCGTGACCCGATTGGAGCCTGCCCAATGACCGCCCGCGTGATCTTGCTGAACAAACCCTATGGCGTGCTGTCGCAATTCACCGACAAGGGCACCGAAGGCAGCACACGGCCCACCCTCTCGACCTATGTCGATGAAAAGGGGTTCTATCCCGCAGGGCGGCTCGACCGAGACAGCGAAGGGCTTTTGGTGCTGACAGACCACGGCCCGCTTCAGGCCCGCATCGCGCATCCGAAATACAAACGGCCCAAGAGCTATCTGGTGCAGGTCGAAGGCACGCCGGATGCCGCAGCGCTCGACGCGCTGCGCAAAGGTGTCGAACTGAAGGACGGTCTGACGAAACCCGCCCAAGTGGATCAGATCGACGCGCCCGATCCGCTTTGGCCGCGCGACCCGCCGGTGCGTTTTCGCAAGACGGTGCCCGACGCTTGGCTGCGCATCACCATCCGCGAGGGGCGCAACCGGCAAGTGCGGCGCATGACGGCCCATGTCGGCCTGCCCACCCTGCGGCTGATCCGCGAAAGCGTGGGCGACTGGACGCTGGCCCGGCTGCAACCCGGCGCATGGCGCTGGTCGACCGAGAACGGTCGTTAGGTCAGCGCGCGGGTGATGGCGACGCCAGCGGTCGCCGCCGTCCCGGTCAAGACCGACCCCCAAGTGAAATCCCGCGCCACCATGGCCCATGTCCAATCCTTGAGCGTCGCCAGATTGGTGAACTCATAGGTGCCATAACCCATCGCGCCGATCAGCAGCGCATTGCCAAAGACCCAAAGCAGCGAATGATCCTGCGCCATCGCAGGCCAAGACACGAACCACAGCACCACGGCCACGAAGAAAGCGTAAAAGATCAGCGCCGGGGCGACGCGGAACTCATCTAAAAGCCAGTCCCCAATATCGCGTTCAAACACAGGTTTGATGAGATAGGTCAGCCCGAGGTAATCGAGGCCGAGGAAGATGACGACGGTTGAGATATAAAGGATGAGAAGGGTCATGTGGCGCGCTCCGTTACTGATCGCATGACCATATGCGGCGCAGCGTGCCGATTTCGATGCTTGCCGGGGCAAAAATTGCCCCAGCCGGCGCCCAACCTGTCAAATCTGCTGGAATTCCGCCTCTTGCCGCGCGGACCAGCGCACGGTGATCTCGAACCCGTCGTCGGTCTGACGCTCGCCCTCGACCACGTCCTGCGCGAACAGCCAGGCGCGTTTCTTGCCGTCGGCGAAACCGAGGGTCAGCACAGCCTCGCGCACGGCACCTTGCAGCGCCTCGGCGATGGTTTCTTGCAGCGCCTCCAGCCCTTCGCCCGTGATGGCCGAGATCGCCAGCACGTCATCGTTGCGCGCGGCACGCGCGCGCATGGCCTCGGCCCGGTCGTCGGGCAGCAGGTCCAGCTTGTTCCAAACCTCGAAACTGCGGGTCTCTTTCGGGACGCCGAGAGAGGCGAGAATATCGCGCACGTTCTGGGCCTGCTCCTCGGTCTCGGCGTGCGAGACATCGCGCACATGGCAGATGATATCTGCGGCCAAAACCTCTTCCAGCGTGGCGCGGAAGGCGGCGACGAGTTCCGTGGGCAGATCGCTGATGAAGCCCACCGTGTCGCTGAGGATGATCTCAGGCCCGTCGGGCAACACGAGGCTGCGCATGGTCGGGTCGAGCGTGGCAAAGAGCATGTCTTTGGCCATAACCTCGGCCCCGGTCAAACGGTTGAAAAGCGTGGATTTCCCGGCGTTGGTATAGCCCACTAGCGCAACGATTGGGAACGGCACCTTCGCCCGTGCGGCACGGTGCAACGCGCGGGTTTTCACGACCTTTTCCAACTGGCGGCGCAGGCGCACCAATTGGTCGTCGATGGCACGGCGGTCGGCCTCGATCTGGGTCTCACCCGGCCCGCCGACAAAGCCCAAACCGCCGCGCTGCCGCTCAAGGTGGGTCCATGCGCGGACAAGCCGCGTACGCTGATAGTTCAGCGCGGCCATCTCAACCTGAAGCACCCCCTCGCGGGTCGCCGCACGGTCGCTGAAGATTTCGAGAATCAGCCCGGTCCGGTCGAGCAATTTGACGCCCCAAGCCTTCTCAAGATTGCGCTGCTGCACCGGGGTCACGGGGCCATCCACTAGCACGAGGTCGACCTCTGCCCCCTTCATGCGCTGCTCGAGCTCTTCGATCTTGCCCTTGCCGAACAGCATACCCGCATGGACCGTGCGCAGAGGCACGACTTCGGAGCCGACGACCTGCAATTCTGGCAGAGCCTCGGCCAATGCCACGGCTTCGGCCAGCGCGGGTTCAGGCGCGCGCCGGTCGTTGTCGGACTTGATATCAGGATGCAGCACCCAAGCGCGCGTTACGCGTGGCCCGTCGCTGTTGTCGATCTGAAATGCTGGACGGCTCAAGAAGCGTCTTCGCCCTCATATAGGCTGATCGGCTGGCTTGGCATGATGGTCGAAATCGCGTGTTTGTACACAAGTTGCGATTGACCGTCGCGGCGCAGCAGAACGCAGAAGTTGTCAAACCATGTAATGACGCCCTGCAATTTGACGCCATTGATCAGGAAAATTGTCACCGGTACTTTGGTCTTGCGAACGTGGTTAAGGAACGCATCCTGAAGGTTCTGTCTGTCTGACGCCATCGTAGTCTCGCCTTTTGTTCTTGCTGGCGTCCGCGTACCGGACCCCCCCATTGCCTCAAGTATGGAGTGCGAAAGCGTGAGTTTCCAGCCCCAATATCAGAGGACTAGGACGGATCATGGGGCAAACGTGTCAAGCGCGCCACAAATTCGGGGTCATAAGCGCAATAATCGCCAAGGTTTCGAGCCGCCCCAGCACCATCGCGCCGCTCAGGATGACTTTGGCCGCCAATCCCAGTTCGATCAGGTGAATGGGTTTGTCGGCGGCATGTTCGATCAGCGGCCCGGTGGTGGAAAGCGTTGCCACCGACATGACGACCGCCGCATCAAAGGACACGCCGGTCAGTGTAAGCAGCAGAGTGACCCCCGCCAGCGACATGGCGAAGAGCATGAAGAAAATCCAAGCGATGAAAGCACCGTTGCTCTGCAAGCGCCGCCCGGCTGCCCCCGCGCCGCTGACAGAATTGGGATAGACCAGCCGGTCCATCTCGCGCACCCCGTTTTGGTAAAGCGCGAAGACCCGCAGCAGTTTCACCCCGCCCGCCGTGGTGGCCACCCCGCCGCCGATCAGCGCAAGCCCCATGAGCACCAGCCCCGGCGTGCGCAGCCCCGACCAATTCTGCGCATCGGCCCAATGCTCAGAGACGAAACCGGTGGTCGACAGGAAGGACAGCACCGTGAACAGCCCGCCCCAAAGCGCGTGCAAGGCGCGGGTGCCGTCGACCTCAACCTCAACCTCAAAAGCGCCGATCCAATGGCGCGCGAATAGCAGCAGCGGCACGCCGATCACCACCAGAAGACCGATGCGAAACTCAGGGTCGGTCATCAGCCCGCCTTGGGTGGCGGTGACGGTATCCTTGGAAAAGGTCAGCCGCGACAGGGCGAAGAGCATGAAGAGCATCATCACCGCCTCGCCGGTGACGCCGACCTGCGCCTCGGCCACGCCGCCGATGGGCGAGATGCCCGACGTCGCCATGACCGACATGGCATGACAAAGCGCCACGAGGGCCGTCTCTCCCCCGATGACCAGCAAGAGCCACAGCAGAAGTGTTAGCCCGAAGTAGATCGGCAGCAGCGCTTGCGTGGTGCGCAGCAGCCGTTGGCGCGGGGTGATCCGGCCCATCCGCGTGTTGATCCGGTCATCAGGCCGCCCCGGTTCGGCCTGCGCCGTAACCTCAAAGCCGCCCAAATGCAGAGGGGCCAGAATGGCCGAGGCCGTGACCCACATGAGCAGCCCGCCCATCCACCCGACCTGCGCGCGCCACAGATGCAGCGTGTCGCTCAGCCGTTCGGGGTTGAACATCGTGGCCCCGGTGGTGGTCAGCGCGCTGACCATCTCGAAATAGACATTCACGAAACGGGTCGTCGGCAGCGCCTCAAGAAAAGGCACCGCAAAGAAGACCGGCAGCAACACAAAGGCCGAGAGCAGCGACAAAAGCGGCCCGAGCGCCCCGTCCAAAGGTTTGCGCCCCGCGTGGGCGATGGCGATGAGCGTGAAGGCCACAAGCCCCAACAGCCCCGCATAGAGAAAGGCGCGACTGGCCAGATGATCGTTCATCACCAGCCCGTGGATCGACGGCAGGATCATCGACAGGGCCGAGACGCCGAACAATTGCAAGAACAGCGGTAGCTGCACGATCTCGCGGCGGATGCCGGTCGGGCCTATGCGGGTCGGTTGCGTCACAAAGGCGCTCCTGCGCTTAGAAAAAGTCGATCGAGACCTGCAAAAGCTGTTCGACCCGCGGCACATCCTCGGCCAGAGCGAAGAGGGCGACCACATCGCCTTCGTCGATCCGGGTGCTGCCCATGGGGCGGATCACTTTTCCTTCTTTGCGCAGCATGCCGATCAACACGCCCTCGGGGAAGTCAATTTCCGACACTTTCTTGCCCGCGAGGGGAGAGGTCGACAGCACTTCGGCCTCGATCACCTCGGCCTCGGCATCGCCGATGGAATAGACCGCCCGCACCCGCCCGTGGCGGATGTGGCGCAGGATGGAGCTTACGGTCGTGGCGCGCGGGTTGATATAGGCGTCGATGCCGAGGTGGGTCATCAGCGGCACCAGCGTCGGGTCGTTGATCAGCGCGATGACATAGGGGCAGCCCTCGGCCTTGGCCCGGACGCAGGACAGCATGTTGGTCTTATCGTCGTCGGTCACCGCCAGCATCGCATCGGCGCGGCTGATACCCGCCTCGGCCAGCAGCGCGGCGTCCAGCCCGTCGCCATTGAGCACGATGGTCCGCTCCAACCCTTCGGCGGCGCGTTCGGCGCATTTGCGGTTCTTCTCGATCATCTTCGTGCGCACGCGGAGAGGCCCGCTTTCCAGATGCTTCGCCACGGTCAGGCCGACATTGCCGCCGCCCACCAAGACGACACGCTCCTGCTTGGTCGTCTGCTTGCCGAAAATCTCCATCGTGCGGGCGATGTCGTCGTGATGCGAGAAGACATAGCAATCATCGCCGACGAAAAGCTGGTCCTTCGCCTCGGGCGCGAAAAGCGTGCCATCGCGGCGCACGCCCACAACCACAGCGCGCAGGGTTGAGAAGAGATCGGTCAGCTGCCGCAGCGGCGTGTTCACCACCGGACAATCACTGTCGATCGAAATGCCCAAAAGCTGGGCCTGCCCCTCCATGAAGATCTCGGTATCGAAAGCGGCGGGCGCGCTGAGCCGTTGGAGCGCTGCGGTCGCGACCTCCTTCTCGGGGGAAATCACCACGTCGATCGGCATGTGATCGCGGCGGTAAAGGTCGGAGTAAATCGCATCGAGATAGGACTGGCTGCGCAGCCGCGCGATCTTGCGGTTGATGCCAAAGACCGAATGCGCCACCTGACAGGTCACCATATTGACCTCATCGGAATGGGTCGCGGCGATGATCATCTCGGCGTCGCGCGCGCCTGCACGGTCCAGCACGTCAGGGTAGCTCGCGAAACCGGCGATGCCCTGCACATCCAGCGTATCGGTGGCGCGGCGGATCAATTCGGCATTGCTGTCGACCACGGTCACATCGTTGCGCTCTCCGCTGAGGTGACGGGCAATCTGCCAACCCACCTGCCCTGCGCCGCAAATGATGATTTTCATGAAGGCTTCCTTACCCTGAGCAAAGATCGTGTGAGGGTTGTCTTGGGTCGGTTAGAGGGCATGACAGATGGGTTGGCAAGGGTCAAATCAATTGTCTTTGCCCCGCAACGGCGGCATGATGGGGCCATGAAACCGATATCTCCCCGCCCCTCCCGCGCCGCTGTCGCCTTGACCTTTGTCGGCTTGGCGGCGGCGGCCTGTGCGCCGCTCAACACCTATTACAAACCGGGCGCGAGTGTCGCGCAGGTCAATCGCGCCACCACCGCTTGCGAGGTTCAGGCCCTGCGCGACGTGCCGATCTCGACGCAAATCCGCCGCGAACCGCCACGCTATGTGCCCGCGCGGCGCCACTGCGATGCCGATAACAATTGCACCACGCGGGGCGGTTTTTACGTGCCGGGGGAATTGGTGACCTTTGACCCGAACGAAGACCTGCGCAACCGGGTCGAGGCGCAATGTATGGCCGACAAAGGTTTCGCGACCGTGTCGATCCCCGCCTGCCCCCGCGATGTGGCCCGCGCCGCACCAACGCGCGCGACGACTACGCTGCCCGCGCTCAACCCCAAGTCCTGCGTGATCCGCAACAGTGATCGGTCGTTCCAGATCGTCACCCAAGGGTGACGCAGAAGCGCGCGGAGCAGCCCCCGCGCGCAACCCGCGGGGTTTAACCCGCCGCTTCGACTTCCTCGTCAACATGGGCCACGCGCACGCCCGCTTTGGCCGAGGTCACGACGCCGAGCGATTTCAGCTTGCGGTGCAGGGCGCTGCGCTCCATCCCCACAAAATTCGCGGTGCGGCTGATGTTGCCGCCGAAACGGTTGATCTGGGTCAGCAGATACTCCCGCTCGAAAGCTTCCCGCGCTTCGCGGAGGGGCAAAGTCGCCAAGGCGCCCGAGAGCACCACGCGCCCCTCGTCGCCGCCGTTCTCCTCCTCGCCCGGAAGCTCCCGCGCTTCGATCGGGCCGGTGCCATCGCCGAGAATCAGCACCCGTTCGACAAGGTTCTTGAGCTGGCGCACGTTGCCGGGCCAAACCATCGTCTGCATCAGCGCCACGGCGTCTTCGGTCAGCGCGCGCTGCGGCAGCCCTTGGGAGGCGTTGAATTCCGCGATGAAATGTTCGGCCAGCAGCGGGATATCCTCCCGGCGCTCTTCAAGCGAGGGCACGGCGATCGGCACGACGTTCAGACGGTGATAGAGTTCCTGCCGGAAGGTATCAGCCTTGATCGCCTGATCCAGATCGCGGTTCGTCGAAGAGATCACCCGCAGATCGACCCGGACCTTATCCGTCCCGCCAACGCGGGTGAATTGTTGATCGACCAGCACGCGTAGGATTTTGGACTGGGTGCCAAGCGGCATGTCGGCGACCTCGTCGAAATAGATCACCCCGCCATGGGCCTGTTCCAGCAACCCCGGCTCGACCCCGCGGTCGGGGGTCTCACGGCCAAAGAGCACCTCTTCCATCCGGTCGGGCGCCACCCCGGCGCAGTTGACGGTAACAAAGGGTGCGGAGGCGCGGGCGGAATGGGCGTGAATATACCGGGCGGCCACTTCCTTGCCCGATCCGGCGGGGCCGGTCAGCATCACGCGGCCATTGGATTTGGTCACCTTATCAAGCTGGCCCAGCAGAGCACGATAGGGCGCGGAGGTGCCGATCATCTCGGAGGTCGCCACATCGCGGCGCTTGAGGTTCTGGTTCTCACGGCGCAGACGCGAGGTTTCCATCGCGCGGCGGATCACCACCAGCAACTGGTCGATGTTGAACGGCTTTTCAATAAAATCGTAGGCGCCCTGTTTGATCGCCGCCACGGCAATCTCGATATTGCCATGGCCCGAGATGATCACCACCGGCACATCCGGGTTGTCGCGTTTGACCGTCTTGAGGATGTCGATCCCGTCCATCCGGCTGTCTTTCAGCCAGATATCGAGGATGATCAGCGCCGGTGCCTCGGTGTTGATCTCGGCCATCGTCTCATCCGAATTGCTGGCCAATCGCGTGGCAAAGCCCTCATCCTCAAGGATATCCGAGATCAACTCACGGATGTCGCGTTCGTCGTCTACAATCAGAATGTCACTCATCTGCCTTATCCCCTTGGTCTGTCGTTGCGTCGATGGCCAAGGGCAGCGAAATGACTGCCATGGCACCGTTATGGTCTTGCCCGTCGAATGCGGGCGCGGTTTCGAGCGTCAGGCTGCCGCCGTGTTCCTCGATAATCTTTTTGACGATCGGCAGGCCAAGCCCCGTGCCTTCGCTGCGCGTGGTCACATAGGGCTCGAACAGCCGGGCGCGGTCTTCGGGCAGGCCAATGCCATTGTCGGCGATGGTCAGCCGCAAGAGCCGGTTCTCGGGCGTGAGCGTCACGCGGATCTGCGGTGCATGCCCTTCCGGCGCGCCTTCTTTCTTCAGGCTTTCAATGGCTTCGCCAGCGTTCTTGATCAGATTGGTCAGCGCCTGCGAAATCATCGTGCCGTCAATATTGGCCATGATCGGCTCTGCGGGCAGGTCGAGTTTGATCGCCACGTCTTCCTGTCTGCTCTGCTGAAGCATCACCGCGTCGCGCAGCAACTGCCGGATGTCCTGACGGCTGGTTTCCGGCTCGGGCATCCGCGCGAATTTCGAGAATTCGTCGACGATGCGCCGCAGGTCGCCCGTCTGGCGAATAATCACGCCGGTCATCTGCTCCAACGCGTCATCATCGCCCTCGGCCATCTTGGGGCCGAACTTGCGGCGAATGCGCTCGGCACTCAACTGGATCGGCGTCAGTGGGTTCTTGATCTCATGCGCGATGCGGCGGGCCACATCGCCCCATGCGGCCATGCGCTGCGCCGAGACCAGATCGGTCACATCGTCAAAGGCCACCACATAGCCCTCAAGATCGCCATCCTTGGACCGCCGGGTCGCCATGCGGACCAAAAGGTTCTCCATCGCCCCTTGGCGCGAGACCTTAACCTCGGCCTGCGCCACCTCGTCCGTGGCGGTCTTCACCGTCTCGAACAGCGGTCCGAATTCCGGCACGGCGAGGGTCAGCGGCAGGCTTTGCTGATCCTCGGACCAATCCAACAACCGCATGGCCGAGCGGTTCACAAAGGTCACGCGCCCCTCGGGGTCAAGCCCTACCACGCCGGAGGTCACCGAACTCAGCACGGAATCGAACAGGCGGCGACGACGCTCGATCTGGTCGGTATTCTCTAGCAGCGTCTCGCGCTGGCCCTTCAACTGCCGGGTCATCTGGTTGAAGTAACGGCCCAGCATGGCGATCTCGTCATCGCCTTCTTCTTCGCGGACCTGCACGTTCAGATCGCCCGCGCCCACCTGCTGCGCGGCCCCCGTGAGCCGCCCAACCGGGCCGGAAAGCCGCTCGGCAAACCACAGGCCCAGCCAAACGGCGGCCAGAATGAGGATCACCGCAAAGCCCAGATAAACAAGGGCGAATTCGAACAGCAGCCGGCCGCGTTCGGATTCAAGCTGTTGGTAAAGGCGCACCGTCTCCTTGGTTTCATCCAGCAGCGCCAGAATCTCACCATCTACAGCGCGAGAGACATAGAGAAAACGATCGACATAGGCGTCCATCGGCACCAGCGCGCGAAATTCATTGTTGGGCCAGTCCTCGATGACCAAAAGCCCCTCTTCGCTGGCGGTTTTTAGCTGCGCCTCGGTGGGGGCCTCGAAATCAAAGAGATAGGACCGATCCCCCCGCGCCCGGATCTGCGCGGTGCTGTCGATCAGAAAAGCTTCGCGCAGGCCCCGTTGGATCTGGCGCTGGCCCTCGCCCAAAAGCTCACTGTCGCTCAGGTTAATGCCCTGTGCCCGGGCGCTGTCGATGCTGCGGGCAAGGGTCTGCGCGTCCAAGATCAGCGCCTCGCGCTGCTCGGCCTCGTAAGCCTCCGCCGCTGCTAAAGACGAGCCGACCACGCCGCTGACCCGGTCGGAAAACCAGCCTTCAAGCCCGACATTCACCGTGAGCCCCGCGAAAATCGCCACCGTAACCGTCGGGATCAGCGCCATCAGCGCAAAGACCCCCGTCAACCGCAGGTGCAACCGCGACCCCGCCGATTTGGCGCGCCGCGCCGAGATCAGCCGCCCGACTTGGATCAGCACCAGCGCCGCCACCAGCAGCACATAGACAAGGTCGGACAAAAGAATGAGCCGCAGGTTGAGCGTATCCGCCCCCTGCCCTAGCGGCCCGAGTGCCAAATAGGTTGCCAGCGCCAAGACCGGCCCCAGCACCACCAGCCCAAAAGTGGACCAATTGCGCAGCCGCTTGACCCGCCTGAGACGCCCCAACCGCTCGAGCTTGAACCTGCGTGACCGGGTTGCCACCCGCATACCTCACCGATGTTGTGATGCATCGCTGCATCAACCGCCATATTATGTGGTCCTGAACGGGGGAGTTCCCCGATGGCCACTGTTATGTGGCTCTTTTACATCATCTTGCGGCCCCGTGTCACCTCAATATCGAGGTCGGTGATCTTCTTGCGCAAAGTATTTCGGTTAATTCCCAGCAAAGCGGCACATTTCGCCTGGTTCCCCGCCGTCGCGGCAAGGGCGATTTCGATCATCGGCAGTTCAACCTCACGCAGAATCCGCGCGTAGAGACCCGGCGGCGGCAGCATGGAGCCGTGCAGATCAAAGTAGCGTTGCAAATGCCGCTCGACCGAGGCGCCCAGCCGTTCGGTATCCGCCTCGGTCTGCATCGGTGCCGGACCGCTTTGCGCGCCCAGCAGTTGCTCGGCCTCGCTGGCCGTGATCTCAGCCGCTTGGCTGGCCAGCGCGAGTTGCCGCATCGCATGTTCCAACTGGCGCACATTGCCGGGCCATGGGAATTTCAGCAGGATCTGCGCGGCCTTGTCCGACAGCTTGCGCGGCGAGGCAGGGCCGGGATTGGCGCGGGCCAGAAAATGGTCCGCCAGAAGCGGGATGTCTTCGACCCGATCCCGCAGGGCGGGCACTTCGAGGGTCGCCCCCGACAGACGGTAATAGAGATCGCGGCGCAGCTTGCCCTCTTGCATCGCGGCATCCAGATCGCTTTGACTGGTGGCCATGAAGCGCGGCGCGTCATCGCCCGGCGCGTCCATCATCCGCACCAGACGGGCTTGAATATCTTGCGGGAAATCCGCGATCTCGTCGATCATTAGGGTGCCCCCGCCGACCCGCGCAAGCACCCGCGAGGGGCCTTCGATATCCGCAAGATCGGCGTCCGTCACGGTCACGAACGGCAGGCTGCGCCGATCAGAGAAGTCGTGAATCGCCCGCGCGATCAGTGACTTGCCCGAACCGCTTTCGCCCCAGATCAGCACTGGCAGATCGGTGTTCATCACCCGCGCTACGGTGCGGTAGAGCGCCTGCATGACCGGGGTGCGGCCAATCATCGGCAGATCATCACGCTCTGCGTCGATCTCAGCGTTGTCATCGGCGGCAGCTTTGCGGCTGAGCGTGGTGCGCTGCTCCAAGGCGCGCGCCGTGCGTTTCATCAGATCCGGCAGGTCGAAGGGTTTGGGCAGATAGTCAAAGGCTTCGGCCTCTGCCGCCTTGATCGCCGTCATGATCGTGTTCTGCGCCGAGATCACGATCACCGGCAAGCCGGGCCGGTCCTGCGCGATTTTCGGCAGCATTTCCAATCCGTTGCCATCGGGCATGACCACGTCAGAGATCACCGCGTCGCCCTTGCCCTCGCTGACCCATCGCATCAGGGTGGTCAGGCTTGAAGTGGCGTGCACCTTGCAGCCCGCGCGGGTCAGCGCTTGGGTCAGAACGGTGCGGATTGTGCGGTCGTCATCGGCGACGAGGATGGTGCCATCCATGTCAATTCTCCTTAAGGGCAGCGGCGCCTGCGCGCGGCAGCGAAATGCGGAATGCGGTTCGACCGGGGGCGGAACTGACAGAAATCCAGCCTCCGTGGTCTGAGATGATCTTGCTCACCAAGGCGAGGCCCAGCCCGGTGCCATTCTCCCGGCCCGAGACGAAGGGATCGAAAACATCGGCGCGGATATGATCCGGCAGGCCGGGGCCATCGTCGATCACTTCGATCTGGAGGGGCAGCGGCTGGCCATCCCCATCGGCGCGGCGCAGTTGGAAGCCATGTTCATAGAAACTGCGCAGCCGGATGGTGCCTCCCGCCTCGCCCGCTGCCTCAGCCGCGTTGCGAATGAGGTTGAGCAAGACCTGCAAAAGCTGGTCCTTGTCGCCAAGCGCGGGCGGCAGCGAGGGGTCATAATCCTCGGTGATTTTCATGTGCGAGCCGAAGCCCAGCAGGACCGACCGGCGGGCGCGGTCCAACACGTCATGCAGGTTCACAGGCTTGCGCTCAGGCGCCGTCAAATTTCCAAATTGCTCGACCTGCTCTAGCAGTTTCACGATACGGCGGCTTTCGGCGACGATCAGATCGGTCAGTTCCAGATCATTCTTGGACAGGTTCATCGACAAGAGCTGCGCCGCGCCGGTGATCCCGGCCAGCGGGTTCTTGATCTCATGGGCCAGCATCTCGGCCATGCCGATGGCGGATTTGGCGGCGGATTTCACGCTGTGATCTTGGGTGATGCGCCCGGCCAATTCGCGCGGCGTGATCATCAAGACCATCTCGCCTGCGCCGCCCACCAGCGGGGCGATCTGCAAGCCGCATTGCAAGGGCGCGCGCTGCATCGCGCCCACATCAACGTCATTGACGAAAAGCGGCGTGCCTTGCAGCCGCGCACGGGCGAATGCGGCCTCAAGCGGGTGATCCACCGCGATCAACTGCCAGATCGACTGGCCGATGGTGGCGCGGGCGGAGGCATTGAGGAAGCCTTCGGCTGAGGGGTTCAGATCGACGACCCGGTCATCGGCACCGACGATGAAGGCAGGCACCGGCAGAGAGGTCCAAACCTGCCGTTCCGGGGTCTCGCTTCTCATGCTGCGGCCCGGGGTTGGGCGGTGGCGGCGTCATATTGCATGGCCTCCGCGATGAGATCGAAAGTGGTTTTGACCTCGCGCGCCGTGAGCAGAGCGCGGCGCAGATCGGCAGGGGTGGCGCAGTGATCCATATACCAGCCCAGATGTTTGCGCGCGACCTTGGCACCCAGTTCGACGCCATAGAAACGCAGCATTTCGTCGTAGTGCTCGGCCACCATTTCGGCCATCGCCTGCCCTTGCGGGATCACCGGTTTGGCGTGGCCGTGCAAGTCATGGGCAATCTGCGCCAACAGCCACGGTCGGCCCTGCGCACCGCGCCCGACCATCACACCATCTGCGCCCGAAAGCCGCAGGGCTTGGCGCGCCGTGTCACTGCCGATGATGTCGCCATTGGCGATGACGGGAACATTCACGGCCTCTTTCACCGCCCGGATCGCGGCCCAATCGGCGCGGCCCTTGTAGAACTGACAGCGCGTGCGCCCGTGGATGGTGATCATCTGCACGCCCACCTCCTCGGCCCGTTTGGCGATTGGGGCGGCGTTGAGCATATTGTCGTCCCAGCCCAGCCGGGTTTTCAGCGTCACCGGCACCTTGACCGCGCCGACCACGGCTTCGATCAGCCGCAGCGCGTGATCGGGTGTCTTCATCAGTGCCGAGCCCGAGGCACCCTGCGTCACCTTCTTGGCCGGGCAGCCCATGTTAATGTCGATGATCCGCGCGCCCATCGCCTCAACCATGCGGGCGGCTTCGGCCATCGGTTCGGCCTCGCGCCCGGCAAGCTGAACGGAGGTGCCGATGACATCCAGCCCCAGTTCCGCTTTCTCCCGCGTGCCGGGGCGGCGGCTGAGCAACTCTTGGCTGGCGACCATCTCGGACACGACCAATCCGGCCCCGAATCGCGCCACGAGGCTGCGATAGGGCAGATCGGTGATCCCGGCCATCGGGGCGAGGAATACCGGCGGGTCGAATGTCAGGGGGGCGGCGGTCACATGCTTAATCCTTGTGCGGTCCCTTGCTGTGTAGCTCTGCCACGGGGTGACCTCAATAAAACTACCCTGAAAAGCAGCTATGCGCCAAGGCGCTGCCCATTTTTTAGGCAGCCACCCCAGATTGCACCCCGCCGCCGCATTGCCTAGACAGGGCCATGTTCGCCAGCTTTTCCGGATTGCCCAAATGAGTATCGCAGCTCTGATCGTCGCCGCAGGACGCGGCAGCCGCGCCGGCGGTCCGCAGCCGAAGCAATGGCAGGCACTGGCGGGCGCGCGGGTGATCGACCACACGATCGCCGCCTTTCGCGCCCTGCCCCAGATCACCGAGATCGTGCTGGTGCTGAACGCGGACGACATGGATCAGGCAGCGGCATTTTCGGCGGATGGCATCACCGTCACCACCGGCGGGGCGGACCGCGCGGCCTCGGTCCAACGCGGGCTTGCGGCGATCCGGCAGGCGACGAAGGTGCTGATCCATGACGCCGCGCGGCCCTGTGTTTCGGCTCAGATCATCCTAGGCGTGATCGACGCGCTTAACCAACATCAAGCCGCCGCGCCGGGGCTGCCGGTGAGTGACGCGCTTTGGCAGGGGCACGAAGGCCGCGTCACCGGCACCCAAGACCGCAGCGCCCTTTTCGCCGCGCAAACACCGCAGGGCTTTGACCTCGCCGCGATCCGTGCGGCGCATGCGGCTTATGACGGCCGAGCGGCGGATGACGTCGAAGTCGCCCGCGCGGCGGGCCTGACCGTTGCCATCACCCAAGGCAGCGCTGATAACCTGAAAATCACCCGGCCCGAGGATTTCGCCCGCGCCGCCCGCATATTGGAGACCCGCATGGACATTCGCACCGGCAACGGATTTGACGTGCACGCTTTCGGCCCCGGAGATCACGTGACCCTCTGCGGCATCGACATCCCACATACCCACGGGCTGGTCGGCCATTCCGACGCCGATGTGGCGCTGCACACGGTGACCGATGCCATCTACGGCGCGCTTGCACGCGGCGACATCGGCCAGCATTTCCCGCCGAGCGATCCGCAGTGGAAAGGCGCGCGCAGCGATATCTTCCTGCGTCATGCCGCAGAACTGGCGCGCGACATGGGCTTCACCCTAACCCACGTCGATTGCACGCTCATTTGCGAGACGCCCAAGATCGGCCCGCATGTGCAGCCGATGCGCGCCGCGATGGCCGAGATGCTGGGGATTGAGATCGACCGCGTATCAGTCAAGGCCACCACGAGCGAGCGCCTCGGCTTTACCGGGCGGGGCGAAGGCATCGCCTGTATGGCAACGGCAACATTGGTGAAATCATGACCGCAGCACATCTGATCGCGACGCTTCTGGGCGTTGGCCACATCCGCCCCGCGCCGGGCACTTGGGGGTCGCTCATCGCCCTGCCCTATGCCTGGCTCTTGCATGTATTGGGGGGCTTTCCGCTGCTGGTGATCGGGCTTCTGGTGGCCATTCCCTTGGGCTGGTGGGCCACCGGACGCTACACCGCGGGCGGGCCGGATCATGACCCCGGAGAGGTCGTGGTCGATGAATTGGTTGGCCAGTGGATCGCGCTTTTGCCGCTCTCCTATGCCGCTTGGTCGATGCAAATCCCGATCCTTACCATGTGGCCCGGTTGGATCGCCGCCTTCGCGCTGTTCCGGCTGTTCGACATCACCAAACCGCTGATCATTGGCTGGGCCGACCGTCTGGGCGGGCCTTGGGGGGTGATGCTCGACGATATTTTTGCCGGGGTTTTCGCGGCGCTCGGCGTCATGGCGCTGGCCGCACTTTATCACGGGGTGCTGTAAATGAGCCTTGCGGCGCAACTGTTGGAAAAGGCCCGCGAAACCGGCGCGATGGTCGCCTGTGCGGAAAGCTGCACCGGCGGCATGCTCGCCGCCGCGCTGACCGATCTGCCGGGGTCATCGGCGCTGCTGGACCGGGGTTTCGTGACCTACACCAATGCGGCGAAGGTGGTGATGCTGGGCGTGTCGGAAGAGACGCTGGCACAATGGGGTGCGGTGTCGGAACAGGTCGCCGCAGAAATGGCGGCGGGCGCTCTGGCGCGGTCCGAAGCGCAGATCGCCGTCTCCATCACCGGCATCGCAGGCCCGGGCGGATCAGAGCACAAGCCCGAGGGCCGCGTCTGTTTCGGCCTTGCCACGGCAGCCGGGGTTCAGACCGAAACGGTGGAGTTCGGCGCGCAGGGCCGTGATGCCGTGCGCTTGGCCGCCCGCGACCACGCGCTTGGCCTTTTGCTGCAAGGCTACGCGGCGCTTTAACCCTTGGGGCCGTAAAGCTCTTTCGCGCGGTTCTCAAAGGCGCGCACGATACGCTGCATCGCCTCGTTGAAAACCACGCCGATGACCTTTTGCAGGATGGCGTTGCGGAATTCGAAATCGACGAAGAAATGCACCTGACAGCCTTCGAGGTTATCCTCGAAATGCCAGTTTGATTTCATATACTTGAAGGGTCCGTCGAGGTATTCCGTATCGATCTTCTTGGCCTCGGGCCAAAGTACGACGCGGCTTGTAAACCGCTCCCGAAATACTTTGAACGAGATCACCAAATCGGCATCCATCACCCGATGATCGCCGCGGTCCTCGTCGCTGCGGATGCGCGCGGCGGCGGTCCAAGGCAGGAATTCAGGGTAGCGGCCCACATCGGCGACAAGATCATACATCTGTTGCGCGCTATAGGGCAGTTGGCGGGTCTCTGAGTGCGTAGGCATTGCGTTCCGTAGCGTTGCGGGTTAACCCCCTATTTCACGTCTCAACCCCGCAGATTCAAGGGCAAAACCATGGCACACGGGCCTTATGTCATCGACGAAATGATTTCGGCCAAGGCCATCGCGGCGCGGATCGAAGATCTTTGCCGTGAGATTCACGGTGAATTCAACGGCACCGATAAATTGGTCGTGGTCGGCTTGCTGCGCGGCTCTTTCGTCTTTATCGCCGATCTGGTGCGCGAGTTGGACCTGCCGATCGAAGTCGATTTCCTCGAAGCCTCCAGCTATGGCGACGGCATGGAGAGCAGCCGAGAGGTGCGCATTCTCAAAGACTTGCGCGGGGCCATCGAAGGGCGCGACGTACTGGTTGTCGAAGATATCGTCGACACCGGCCACACGCTGCACCATGTCACCAACCTGCTGCGCTCGCGTGAGCCTGCGCGGTTGAAGTCCATCGCCCTGCTCGACAAACCCACCCGGCGTGAAGTCGACCTCAAGGCAGATTGGACCGGCTTTGAAATCCCCGATGAATTCGTTGTGGGCTATGGCATCGACTTTGCCCAACGCGACCGCAACCTCCCCTTCATCGGGAAAGTCCGCTTTACGTGATGGACCCGCGGTGGCTGCTGCGCATGTCCCAATGGGCGCGCAATCCACCTTCGGGCAAACGCGTGATCTTGGTCTTTGCGATCATCGCCGCGGCCTTGGCCGTGGGGCTTGTCGAATGGCTGGGCTATTGGCCTGACTGGGCCACGGCCGACCGTATCCCCCGCCGGTTCTGACCCTGCCCGCAGTCTTATCCCGCTGATCACATTTTTGTTTTTTGCGACCTGCCCCTGCCATGTTACGCTGCGGCAAGAAAAGGGAGATGACCATGCATTTGACCAAAAGCATTACCGCCAGTGGTATCAGCGCCGCCTTGATTGCCACCGCGGGCTTCGCCGCCAGCCATAGTGAGAAAGCCGCCAGCGCTGCCGTGAACGCGCGCCACGCGCAGATGCAACTGATCGCCTATCATACCGGCATCTTGGGCGGCATGGCCAAGGGCGAGACGGAGTATAACGCCGAGATGGCAACCGCCGCCGCGACCAATCTGAACGCTGCCGCCGGGTTCGCGCCGGGCACCCTCTGGCTTGAAGGGACCGAGCAAGGCGCCGTCGAAGGCTCCCGCGCCAAGGCCGAAATCTGGAGCGATGCCGAAGGGTTCAACGAAGCGCTCATGGCGCTGGAAACCGCCAGCGCGGATATGATCGAGGCCGCGGGCACCGATCTGGATGCGCTGAGGGCGGGCATGGGCGCAATCGGCAAGGCTTGCGGCGCTTGCCATGACGATTACCGCGGCCCCAAGAACTGATCCTTGCGACGGGTCATTCCTATACTGCTGGGCTGTGCCGCTCTCGGCGCGGCCCTTGGCTGGGCGCTCACCCGGCCCGATCCGCTTGAGCCTTCCTATGGTGCCGGGCTGACACCGGACCCGGAGGCGGGCGCGCTGGTCTTTGCCGCCGGCGGCTGCGTTTCCTGCCACGCCGCGCCCGAAAGTGAAGAGGATGAGAGGCTGGTGCTGGCCGGGGGGCTGCCCTTCGCCAGTGATTTCGGCACCTTCCACGCGCCCAATATCTCCCCCGATCCAGGACAGGGCATCGGTGACTGGACCCTGCCGGAGTTCGCCCGTGCCGTGACCCGGGGCGTCTCGCCCGAGGGGCAGCATTATTACCCCGCCTTTCCATACACCGCCTACCAACACCTCGCCCCGCAGGATGTGGTGGACCTTTTTGCCTATATGCAGACCCTGCCCACCTCGGATACGCCGAGCATGCCGCATGAGGTGGGGTTCCCTTTCAATATCCGCCGCGGGCTTGGCGCATGGAAGGTGCTGTTCTCACATGATGATTTCGTGCTGAGCGAGTTGCCCGATGCTGTGGTCGAACGCGGGCGCTATCTGGTCGAAGGGCTGGCTCATTGCGGCGAATGCCATACGCCGCGCAACGCTTTGGGCGCGCTCGACCGTGAAGCTTGGCTGACCGGCGCGCCCAACCCTTCGGGCAAGGGGCGCATTCCGGGCATCACGCCAGCGCAATTGGATTGGTCCAAGGCCGATCTGGTGGAATATTTCACCTCCGGCTTCACGCCGGAATACGACAGCGCGGGTGGCGAGATGGCCGAGGTGGTCAACAACCTTGCCCAACTCCCTGAGAGTGACCGCGAAGCGATTGCGGCCTACCTCAAGGCCCTGCCCGGCGGTTAACGCCGGGCGCGTCTTTTCAATCAGGCAATCCCCAGTTTGCGGTTACGCGCCTCGCGCAGCCGCGCGAAATCGTCGCCCGCGTGGTAGCTCGACCGCGTCAGCGGCGTGGCCGAGACCATGAGGAAGCCCTTGCCGTAGGCCGCCTTTTCGTAAGAGGTAAACTCTTCGGGGGTGACGAAACGGTCCAGCGCATGGTGCTTAGGCGTCGGCTGTAGGTACTGGCCGATGGTCAGGAAATCGATGTCGGCGGCGCGCATGTCTTCCATGACCTGAATGACCGCTTGGCGATCTTCGCCCAAACCTACCATGATGCCCGATTTGGTGAACATCGACGGATCCAACTCCTTTACCCGCTGAAGCAGGCGGAGGGAGTGGAAGTAGCGCGCGCCGGGGCGTACTTCCGGGTAGAGGCCCGGCACGGTTTCAAGGTTGTGGTTGAACACATCGGGCCGCGCTTCGACAACCTTTTCAAGGGCTTCAGGGCCGCAGCGGATGAAATCCGGTGTCAGGATTTCGATTGTCGTGTCGGGGCTGCGGTGACGCACGGCGCGGATCGTCTGGGCGAAATGCTCCGCCCCGCCGTCTTCGATATCGTCGCGGTCAACGCTCGTGATGACCACATGGTTCAGCCCCAGTTTGGCCACCGCATCGGCCACGCGGCCCGGCTCGAACACGTCCAGTGCCTCGGGCGGCTTACCGGTGGCGATGTTGCAGAAAGTACAGGCGCGGGTACAAACCTCGCCCATGATCATCATCGTGGCGTGGCCCTGAGACCAGCATTCGCCGACATTGGGGCAGCCCGCCTCTTCGCAGACCGTGGTCAGCTTGTTGTCGCGCATGATCCGCGCGGTTTCGGCATAGCCCTTGCCGCCGGGGGCTTTGACCCTGATCCAGCTCGGCTTTTTCGGTTGGGCGTTGTCGGGCTTGCGCGCCTTTTCGGGGTGGCGCTGTTCGGGTATCTTCAGATCGCGCATCGGGGGCCTCTGATCATTGTGTCGCGCCCTGTTTATCACAGTCCTTAACCCGATGGCCACCTACTGCATACGCCCCCGCGACAAGGCCGCCATGCACAGGCGGCATCGCCCTAGACCATTAATTTAGAATGTTGATATTTAAATGGAAAATTACAATGCAGTTGCAGCATTGCCAGAGTTGCCGAGGCTTCCTATATGAGCTACCAAGCCACAAAGATTCCAATCCGAGAAAGAGAGACGCGATGAAACCCGGTATCAATGTCCCCAACGTCACCTTCAAAACGCGCGTGCGCGACGATAGCATCGAAGGGTCCAACCCCTTCCGCTGGGAAGACAAGACCAGCGAAGATTTCTTCAAAGGCAAGCGCGTTGTCCTATTCTCCCTCCCCGGTGCCTTCACCCCGACCTGCAGCACCTACCAGCTGCCCGGGTTCGAAAACAATTTCGCCGCTTTTCAAGAGCATGGCATCGACGCGATCTATTGCCTGTCGGTCAACGACAGCTTTGTCATGAACAAGTGGAAAGAGATGCAGGGCGTCCAGAACATCGACGTGATCCCTGACGGTTCGGGCGAGTTCACCCGCCGCATGGGCATGTTGGTGGCCAAAGACAACCTTGGCTTCGGCCCGCGCAGCTGGCGCTATGCGGCCATCATCAACGATGGTCAGATCGAAGCATGGTTCGAAGAGCCCGGCATCCGTGACAACCACGACGAAGACCCCTACGGCGTTTCCAGCCCTGAGACCCTGCTGGAATACCTCGAGAACCAAAAGCAAACCGAAGCGGCCTAAGCGCCCTTTGCATGACCGGATCGGGCCATCTGGCCCGGTCCTTTGACACGCTCCGTTTGACCCACGCCCTTTGACCCGACAGGCCCCACAGCGCCTAGTATTTCGCGCGCAGTTCTCCGGTCAGCCCCTCCCCCACTTCCTTCAGCGTCTCGGCCAATTGCGCCGCCCAACCGCTGCCCGGCGTGCCCGCCCGGCGGACCAGTCCGATTTGCCGCGCAGGTTCCGGCGAACCGAAACGGTGCAGGCGCAGCCCCGGTGCGGCATCAAGCTCGGTCTTGGCGGCGATTTCGGGCATCAGGGTCATGCCAAACCCCGCCTCCACCAGCCGCGACAGCGTGGCGAGGGAGGACGCCCCGGTGTGAATGCCCGCCTGCGTGCGGTCGCGCTGGCAAACCTCCAGCGCCTGATCGGTGAGGCAGTGCCCATCTTCCAGCAACATCAGCGGCGTGCGGGCCAGATCGGTCGGGCGGGCGACATCCGCCCCCGCCATCCGGTCGGCGGAGCCTGCCAGCAAGAACCGATCCTCGAAAAGCGGCACCTCGGCAAGACCCGTTTCGCCCGAGGGCACCGCCATCACCGCCGCATCCAGCGCCCCGGCGCGCAGATCGGCCAGCAATTGATCCGTCTGCGCCTCGCGTACCTCGACCCGAAGCGAGATATCCTGCGCCCGCAACGCGGCCAGCACGCCAGGCAAGAGATAGGGCGCGACGGTCGGTATCAGGCCAAGGTTCAGCGTGCCCGCCAGCCCGACCTGCTCTCGCGCCGTGGCCTCCAACAGCTTGGCGCGGCGCAGGATATCCTCCGCGCGGGTCAGCACTTCCCGGCCCAAGGGCGTGAGCACCGAAGCACGGCTCTGCCGTTCGATCAGCCGCCCGCCGAGCGTTTCCTCCAAAGTGCGGATCTGCACCGAGAGCGCGGGCTGCGAGATATTGCTCGCCTCTGCAGCCCGCCCGAAGTTGCCCAAGGTCGCCAGCGCGCGGAAGTACTCGAGTTGTTTCAGGGTAAAATTCATAACTTTTACCTATCGCAATTTTATAAAACTGCAATTGGAAATTATGGGCGGAATAGATCATCTTCCTGTCAGACAGTAACCGAGGGGAACCCAAGATGAGCAAGCGTCTCACCACCACCGCCGGCGCACCGATGCCGACAAACGACACCAGCAAGACCGCGGGCGCCCGTGGCCCGGTCCTGCTGGACGACTACCAATTGATCGAGAAGCTCGCCCATCAGAACCGCGAGCGCATTCCTGAGCGTGCCGTGCACGCCAAGGGTTGGGGTGCCGAGGGCACCTTCACCGTCACCCATGACATCAGCCAATATAGCTGTGCTGCGATCTTCTCCGAAGTGGGCAAGACCTGCGAAATCATCTCGCGCTGGTCCACCGTGGCGGGCGAGCTTGGCGCCGCCGACAGTGAGCGTGACGTGCGCGGCTTCTCGGTGAAATTCTACACCGAAGAAGGCAACTGGGACGTTGTGGGCAACAACACCCCGATCTTCTTTGTTCGCGATGCCTATAAATTCCCGGACTTCATCCGCACCCAGAAACGCCACCCGCGCACCAACCTGCGGTCGCCCGAGGCGATGTTCGACTTCTGGGCAGCCCAGCCCGAATGTGTGCACCAGGTCACCATCCTGATGTCCGACCGGGGCATTCCGGTGAACCCGATGCATATGCACGGCTACGGCAGCCACACCTATTCGATGTGGAACGCCAAGGGCGAGCGTCACTGGGTGAAGTTCCACTTCCGCTGCCAGCAGGAAATCCGCAACCGCACCAATGAAGACGCGGAAAAGCTGATCGGCTCCACCCGTGAGAACTTCCAAGAGGATCTCTTTAACGCGATCGAAGGCGGTGACTACCCGAAATGGGAGCTGAACATCCAAGTCATGCCCGAGGAAGAGGCCGAGACCTGCGGCTTCAACCCCTTCGACCTGACCAAGGTTTGGCCGCATGCGGATTACCCGCTGATCCCCGTTGGCATGTTGGAGTTCAACCGCAACCCTGACAACTACTTCCAGAGCATTGAGAACGCTGCCTATTCGCCGTCGAACAAAATCCCCGGCATCGGCTTCTCGCCCGATAAGATGTTGCAGGCGCGGGTGTTCTCCTATGCGGATGCGCACCGCTACCGTCTTGGCACGCATTACGAGGCCCTGCCCGTGAACGCGCCCAAGGCCGCGCCGATGCATCACTACCACAAGGACGGCGCGATGCGGTTCTTCCCGCAGCAGACCGGCCACCCGGACGCCTATTACGAGCCGAACCAATACGAAGGCTCGGCCCGTCCCGATCCATCGGTGCAAGAACCACCACTGCGCATCTCGGGCGATGCGGACCGCTATGTGCAAGAAGAGGCGGATGCCGATTACGTCCAGCCGCGCAAGCTCTATACCGAGGTGTTCGACCAAGCGCAGCGTGACCGTCTGCACGAGAACATGGCCGGTGCCATGGCCCCCTGTTCGCAATCGGTGAAAGAACGCTGGTATGCGGTGCTTGAGAAGGTGCACCCCGACTATGCCGCCGGTGTGCGTGCCGCTTGCGAGAAAGACGAAGTCGCGATCTCGGTCACAGATGAGACACCGGTAAAGGTCGCAGACTAAACCAACGGGGGCGGCAGGGTTATCATCCTGCCGCCCCTTCTTTACCCGACCCGCATTTAACCGATCATTGGGCCACCCGGCCCCACGGTTTCATCGTAGTGCCGCTTCAGCCGCATGAGCGCGATCCGAAGCACGATCTTGCCCGAACGCGCTGACCAGCCGAGCCGCTTCTCGGTGGTCTCCAACCCCTCCAGATAGCAGCAACAGCGCAGCACCACGTCCGACAGGCCGGGGCCAAGGTCTGCCATGGCATCGGCCACCCTCTTGCGCGCCTCCGCCGCGGCCATGGCGCCTGCCCCATCTCGCCCGCCGCTGGGTTTGGCGCCGGGGGTCAGGAAATGGTCCCAGTTCTGCGTAACCTCACCACCCATCTGCGCCAGTTCGAAATCTTCGCGCAGCCTTTCGCCCGCATGGACCAGCCCCTCGTTCAAGAAGGGCGCGCCGGATTTGTCGCGCCGCCTTGCGAGGGTCGAAAGCGGGCTTTCTGACAAGCAATAGCGGCCACGGCGCGGGGCCGTATCCGCATCTGCGCCCAAGTCTGCGGCGGGCGCGTCGGGCCCGCCCAGAAACGCGGTCTGATCTTCGGCAAAGCCATCTGCGGCTGCCCCTTGCTCTTCAAGCATGCGCCGCAGCGCCGCGCGCCCCGCGCTGGTGATATGATAGCGTGTCACCCGGCCTGCGCTGCCCGGCGCGATCCAGTCTTTCAGCGCCATCGCCTGCGCCACGGCGCTGTCCACCACGGCAGTGCGTGCGCCGGGGCCGGTGTCCGTCTCGCGCAGGACGACGGCCTTTTCCATCCCTTCGGCCACGGCAAGGATCGCGCCTGCCTCATGCAGGCGCCGCAGGACGCGCAGCGCCTCGGCGGCGAAAGTGTCTTCGTCAAGAAGGGGGGCGGCGGGTTTGGTCATTGTCGCTGTCTTTCCTGCTGGGGGGCCAGCAGTACAATCCAAGGCGCGCCGCACCGCTCCGAGCCTGCGCAGGGCGGCATCCACCAGCGGATCGTCGCGCCGTGTCTCGATACGGCGAATTTGGCGCATGATGGTCGAGGCATGACAGCCAGCTTGGCGTGCCAAGGCCCGGATCGGGGCGCCGGTCTCCGTATGTGCGAGGTAATGCAGGGCTCCGTGCGGCACCCATCCCGGCAGGACGGACTGTTGAATTTGGTGATGCGCCTTCAATTGACTGCCACTTCCATTTTGGCGGGTCCCCAAGCTGGGCGAGTTATCCCCAGAGTTATTCACAACCTATGGATGTTTTGGTTACCCGTTCGTTAAAATCGTCGCATTTGGCAATGATTGTTTCCAAAAGGTAAACGCCATCAAAAGGCGCCGTTCGCCGGGAACCTGCAACACGCAACACCCGGAAAGGTTGTGCAACACTTCGCCGATCCGGGGTGATTCACCCCTCAGAAATCGGAGAGTGTGATGCAAGATCTACTGACCATGTTGCAAAAACTTCACCGCCCGCGCCTGCTGATGCGAGCCGCCCGCATCGGGGCCGAAGACTACCGCCGCGGCACCCATCTGCCACGGATACTGGGCTTTGGCATATTGCCACGCCACGGCACCGCGCTGATCAAACTGATTGAGATCGAGGCCGCGTTGGACACCCAGCGCAAGACGGCGGATGCAAGCTATAGCCTGATCCGCCATGTAGATGTTCTTATCGCCATGGTTGGCGAGGCGCGGTTCTTGAAGGCCGCTATGATGCCCAGCGCCTGAACTGCGATGCGGGGGATCGCCCCCGCCGCAAAGCTTTAGCTAAAACTATCGGGTTCCGCCGCCTTACGGGTCGCGACAAAGGCATCGAGCGCTTCGCGAATGGCAGGATCCAGTGCGGGCTGCTGATAATCGGCCAGCATCTTTTCGACCCGCGCGGTGGCAAGGCTCTGCGTGTCGCGCGCGCCCTCGTCCGACCAAGTCTCGAAGGGTTTGTAGTCCAACAGATCCGACTTCCAAAAGGCATCGCGGAAATTGCTCTGCGTATGGGCGCAGCCAAGGTAATGCCCCCCCGGCCCCACTTCGCGGATCGCGTCCATGGCCTGCGCGTTCACGTCGATCTCCACCCCACGGGCAAGGTGATGCAACGTGCCCAGTTGATCGGCATCCATGACGAACTTCTCGAAAGAGGAAACAAGGCCCCCTTCCAGCCAGCCACAGGCGTGCAGCATGAAGTTCACCCCCGAAAGCAGCCCCATGTTCAGGCTGTTCGAGGTCTCATAAGCCGCCTGCGCATCGGGCAGTTTCGAGCCGGTGAAAGACCCAGCGCTGCGGTACGGAAGGTTGAGCCGGCGGGCCAGTTGCCCAGCGCCATAGGTGATATGCGCAGCCTCGGGTGTGCCGAATGTGGGCGCGCCGCTGTTCATGTCGATGGAGGTGACGAAAGCCCCCATGATCACCGGCGCCCCGGGACGGACCAGCTGGCTATAGGCGATGCCCGCCAGCGTCTCGGCCAAGACCTGTGTCAGCGTGCCTGCCACACTCACCGGGGCCATGGCACCGCCCACGATGAAGGGTGAGATGATGCAGGCCTGATTGTTCTCGGCATAGACCTTGAGCGCGCCCATCATCACATCGTCGAATGTCATCGGCGAATTGATGTTGATGAGCGAGGTCATCACCGTGTTTTCCTGCACAAAATCCTTACCGAAGAGGATACCGCACATATCGACGGAATCCTGCGCCCGGCTGGGTTCGGTCACCGATCCCATGAAGGGTTTGTCGCTCAGCGTCATATGGGCGTGCAGCATATCAAGGTGACGTTTGTTCACCGGGATATCTGTCGGCTCGCATACCGTCCCCCCCGAGTGATGCAGCCATTTGGACATATAGCCCAGCTTCACGAACTTCTCGAAATCCGCCATCGTGGCATAGCGGCGCCCCCCTGCGGCATCGCGCACAAAGGGCGGGCCATAGACGGGGGCAAGGACAAGGTTCCTCCCCCCGATCACCACATCCCGATCTCGGTTGCGGGCCACTTGGGTGATCGTCGAAGGCGCGGTGGAACAGAGCTTGCGTGCCAGCCCCCGTGGGATACGCACCCGCTCTCCCTGAACATCGGCCCCGGCCTCACGCCAGAGCGCCAATGCCTCGGGGTTGTCGGGGAAGTTCACGCCGATCTCTTCCAGCACCGCATCGGCGTTCTGTTCGATGATCTCCAGCGCCTCTTCGGTCAGCACTTCGAAGTTCGGGATATTCCGCTCAATATAGCGCGCTGTCTCGAAAGAGACGGCTGTGCGTGCTGCGCGTCTTGCTGCACCACCACCGCCGCGTACCCGTCGTGCTGATTCCGCCATTGCTCTATCCTTCCCGCAAGTCTTGGCCCGTCACTACCCCATTCCCGGCAGGCGCTTCGCGCGGATAACGCCCCCTAGCGGCAAAAAGCGACATCGCGTGCCGTCCCCGCGCCACTTGCGCGAATTAAACGCGGGCGGCACCGGTCTTCGGCCTGCTAGAGACTTGCCAGAGCGCGCGCACGGGCCTAATCACAGCCCCATGACAGATATCACCCATGACCGCCTTCTCATCATCGACTTCGGCAGCCAGGTCACGCAGCTTATCGCGCGTCGCCTGCGAGAGCTGAATGTCTTTTGCGAAATCCACCCGTTCAACACGGTGGACGAAGCCTTCCTCAAGGAATTCGCGCCTAAGGCGGTGATCCTGTCGGGTGGCCCGTCCTCGGTGTTTGCCGAAGGTGCGCCGCGTCCGCCGCAGGCCGTTTTCGAACTGGGCGTGCCGATCCTTGGCATCTGCTATGGCCAGCAGGTGATGATGCATTGCCTCGGCGGCCATGTGGAGCGCGGCCATGGCACCGCTGAATTCGGCCGGGCCTTTGTCACCCCCACGGGCCAACAACTTGATCTGCTCGAAGGCTGGTTCGCCACCGACCGCGAACAGGTCTGGATGAGCCACGGTGACCACGTCAGCAAAATCGCCCCGGGGTTCGAGGTCTATGGCACCTCCCCCAACGCGCCTTTCGCCATCACCGCGGATGTCGAGCGTCACTTCTACGCGGTGCAGTTCCACCCGGAGGTGCATCACACCCCCAACGGCCCGCGTCTCTATGAGAACTTCGTGCGCCTGGCGGGCTTCAAAGGCGACTGGACCATGAGCGCCTACCGTGAGGAAGCCATCGCCGCGATCCGCGAGCAGGTCGGCGACCAGAAGGTGATCTGCGGCCTTTCAGGTGGCGTCGACAGTTCCGTTGCCGCCGTGCTGATCCATGAGGCCATCGGCGACCAGCTCACCTGCGTCTTCGTCGACCACGGTCTGCTGCGCAAGGGTGAGGCCGAAGAGGTCGTCACCATGTTCCGCGACCACTACAACATGCCGCTGATCCACGCCGACGAGCAGGAACTCTTCCTTGGCGAGCTCGACGGTGTCTCCGACCCCGAAACCAAGCGCAAGATCATCGGCAAACTCTTCATCGACGTGTTCCAGAAACACGCCAAGGAAGTGGGCGATGCCACCTTCCTCGCCCAAGGCACGCTCTACCCCGATGTGATCGAGAGCGTTTCCTTCTCCGGCGGGCCTTCGGTGACCATCAAGAGCCACCACAACGTCGGCGGCCTGCCCGAGAAGATGGGCCTGAAACTGGTCGAGCCGCTGCGCGAACTCTTCAAAGACGAAGTGCGCGAGTTGGGCCGCGAGTTGGGCCTGCCGCCCTCCTTCATTGGCCGCCATCCTTTCCCCGGACCGGGTCTTGCGATCCGCTGCCCCGGTGAGATCACCCGCGAGAAGCTCGACATCCTGCGCGAAGCCGATGCGGTCTATATCGACCAGATCCGCCGCCATGGGCTTTATGACGATATCTGGCAGGCCTTCGTGGCGATCCTGCCGGTGCGCACCGTGGGCGTGATGGGCGATGGCCGGACCTATGACTTCGCCTGCGCCCTGCGTGCGGTGACCTCGGTGGATGGGATGACGGCGGATTACTACCCCTTCTCGCATGATTTCCTTGGCGAAACCGCCACACGGATCATCAATGAGGTGCCGGGCATCAACCGCGTGACCTATGACATCACCTCGAAACCTCCGGGCACCATCGAGTGGGAATAAAATGCGGGTGGCCCTGACCGGCCACCTTCGCTGCGTCACCCGGGCCGAGGCGGACCGGGTGCGCGCAGGGCTTGACGCGCATCTGCGTCTCACCCGGGCCGAGCCGGGATGCCTCCGCCTCGATGTGACCCCCACCGACGATCCTCTTGTCTGGCAGGTGTCGGAGCTTTTCACCGACCGCGCGGCTTTTGAGGCACATCAGGCCCGTGCGGCGGCATCTGACTGGGCCAAGCTTACCGCCGGGATCGCCCGCGACTACCAGATAGAAGAAGCAACATGAGCCCGACCTTCCGCGCCGCCCTTTGGATGATCGGCTCCATCGGGTCATTCTCCACCATGGCCGTAGCGGGGCGCGAACTCTCGGCGCGGTTCGATACTTTCGAGGTGATGCTTTACCGCAGCGTGATCGGCGTGATCATCGTGCTGTCGCTCGCCAGGGCCACAGGCGCTTGGCGGCAGATCAACACCCGCAACTTCGGTCTGCAACTCCTGCGCAACCTTGCGCATTTCACCGGGCAGAACCTGTGGTTCCTTGCGGTGTCGCTGATCCCGCTGGCGCAGGTCTTCGCGCTTGAGTTCACCTCGCCCCTCTGGGTCATCGTCCTTTCGATCTTTCTGTTGGGCGAACGGCTGACCGCGACACGGGCGCTGGCCGGGGTTATGGGCTTTATCAGCATCCTGATCGTGGCACGGCCCGATATCGGCAACCTAAACACCGGCATTCTGGCGGCGGCGGGCTGTGCCGTCTTCTTTGCCCTGACCAATGTGCTGACCAAACGGCTGACGCGGACCCAAGGGATCACTACGATCCTGTTCTACCTCACCACGCTGCAATTGATCTTTGGCCTGATCTCGGCGGGATACGACGGCGACATCGCCGGACCCACGGTTGAGACGATGCCCTTCCTCCTGCTTGTCGGCGCCTGCGGGCTGCTTGCACATTACTGCCTGACCAATGCGCTGAGCCTTGCCCCCGCGACCGTGGTGGTGCCGATTGATTTTGTCCGCCTTCCGGCCATCGCCGTGGTCGGAATGCTGCTCTATGCCGAAGCGCTGGATATCTGGGTCTTCGTCGGGGCCGCGATCATCTTTGCTGGCAACTACCTCAACATCTGGTTTGAGACCCGCAAAGCACACCCAAGGTAATGTTTGCACAGATTTCAACCTGACCCAAGGTCAGTGATTGACGCAAACGGCAGCAATCCGCTTAGATCGTTTCTAACCTGTGCCGGGGAGGAACCGCACAGAAGTCTTGGGAGGAGAGCAAATGAAAACCTATTTCTTGGCAATTCCGGCACTGTTGGCATCTACGGCAATCGTTCACGCTGGCGGCATCGATCGGTCGGGCCAATCCATCAACGCCCTGTTTGAGAGCGGCCGCTATGCGGAGTTCAGCTTTGGTGCAATTTCGCCCGATACAAGCGGCACATCTACAGCGGCAGTGCCACCGCCGTTCGGTGCTGGTGCCAATTCTGGTGACATGACGTCGAGCTACCTCCAGTTCGGCGCGGCCTATAAGGCCGACATCAACGAACGTTTGTCCTATGCCATCATCTATGACCAGCCCTTTGGCGCGGATGTCGATTACCCGGCTGGTACGGGCTATTATGCTCAGGGCTCGCAGGCCGATCTTGACAGCCACGCGCTGACCGGGCTGTTGCGCTACCGGATGAACGACAACTTTAGCGTTCATGGTGGCGTTCGCGTCCAGAGCATTGAGGCTACTGCGACCGTTCCATTCGTCACAGACACCAGAGGTCCGTTTGCTGGAGCGCCGTATCGTGTTGACGGTGACCGCGATATCGGGGTCGGCTATGCCGTGGGCTTCGCTTACGAAAAGCCCGAAATCGCGATGCGGGTCTCGCTGACCTACAATTCCAAGATCAAGCACGACGTGGATACGACCGAGAACTCTGTACTCGGCGGCCCTAATCAATCGACCACAGAGATCGAGACGCCGCAGTCGGTGAACCTTGAATTCCAGACCGGCATCGCGGAGGACACACTGCTCTTCGGCGGAGTTCGCTGGGTCGACTGGTCAGACTTCGACATCTCGCCGGCGAACTATGGCACGCTGACCCGCGGTGGCTCGCTCGTCAGCTACGATGACGACGTTTTCACCTACTCGCTCGGCGTGGGCCGCCGTCTGAACGACAACTGGTCGGTCTCGGCCTCCGTCGGCTATGAGAAGTCCAACGGCGGGTTCGCCTCCAACCTCGGGCCGACCGATGGCAACAAGAGCCTCGCTCTGGCCGCCGTCTATACCCGCGACAACATGAAGATCACCACCGGCGTGCGCTACGTCAACATCGGTGATGCAGAGACAACTTTGAACGGTGCGAATGCATCGGGCGAGTTCGAAGACAACGATGCTCTGGCCTTTGGCGTGAAAGTAGGCTTCACCTTCTAATCCACACCAGACCCGTCGCGATTACGCCGCCCGAGACCCTCGGGCGGCGTTTTTTTATGCATGCGCATCTTTCGGGTCGTGCCGATCAACGGAACAGCCTAAACCCAAGCGATGATCACACAGAAAACCATCCCCCCGCGCGCTTGGATCGAAATGGGCTTTCTCGCCCTGCTCTGGGGCGCGTCCTTTGTCGCCGTGCGGGTGGCCTTGGATGAGATCGGACCGCTGACCTCGGTCGCGCATCGGGTGTTCTGGGCGATGTTGGTGCTTTGGGCGGCCGTCGCCACCATGCGCCTGCCACTGCCGCGCGACCCGCGCATCTGGGCGGCCTTCCTGCTGATGGGGCTTTTAAACAATGTGATCCCCTTTTCGCTGATGGCATGGGGGCAGCTGCACATCCCCTCGGGGCTGACCTCGATCCTCAATGCCGCCACCGCGATCTTTGGCGTGCTGGCCGCCGCAATCTTTCTGGCGGATGAGCGGATCACCCCACGCAAGGCGATAGGCGTCTGCCTTGGCTTTGCCGGGGTCAGCACCGCCATCGGGCTGGAAAACCTCACGAATTTCGACCTCGGCAGCCTTGCACAACTGGCCGTGCTGGGCGGGGCGATGTCCTATGCCATGGCCGGGGTCTGCGCGCGCAAACTGCTGCCGGGCCAGCCGCCGCAATTGGCCGCCGCCGGGATGCTGACCGGCGCCACGCTCGTCATGTTGCCCGCGGCCTGGATCGTCGAGGGGCCACTGACCCTAAACCTCGCCCCCGCCACGCTCGTCGCCATCGCCTATTACGCGCTGGCCGCGACGGCGCTGGCCTATCTGCTATATTACCGCGTGCTCGGCATGGCGGGCAGCAGCAACCTTATGTTGGTGACACTGCTGGTCGCCCCCGTGGCGATCCTACTGGGCGCATGGCTGCGCGATGAGACCCTGCGCCCCACTGCCTATGGCGGTTTCGCCCTTCTGGCACTCGGGCTTCTGGTGCTCGATGGCCGCATCTGGCGTCTGGTGAAACACTGGGGTAGTCAGGGGAAACGAAGCACTTAACCTTGGTGATACATGCTCTACCCCACGGCTGACGATTGGCGCGCGGCGCCGCGGCGCAAAGTTCTGATCTTCGGCATGTCGGGCTTGGGCAAGACCCATCTCTCCAGCCTGCTGCGCGCCAGCGGGGATTGGTTTCACTACTCCATCGACTACCGCATCGGCACCCGCTACTTGGGCGAACTCATCGTCGACAACGCCAAGGCCGAGGCGATGAAAGTGCCCTTCCTGCGCGATCTGCTGCTGAGCGATAGCATCTACATCGGCTCGAACATCACCTTCGACAACCTGTCGCCTGTGGCCACATGGCTGGGCAAACCGGGTGACCCTTCGCGCGGCGGGCTGCCGATGGAAGAATACGCCAAACGGCAAGAGGCTTTCCGCCGGGCCGAGATCAACGCGCTGCAAGACACCGCCTATTTCGCCACCCGTGCCGACGCGCTCTATGGCTATCCGCATTTCATCTGCGACACCGGTGGCTCGATCTGCGAATGGGTCGACCCCGAAGACCCGAACGACCCGCTCCTGCGGCAATTGGCCGAGGAATGTCTGCTGGTCTGGATCAAGGGCGACGAGGCCCATACCGAGGAACTTATCCGCCGCTTTGACAAAGCGCCCAAGCCGATGGCCTATCAGCCCGAATTCCTCGCCCGGGCGTGGGCCGACTATCTGGCGAAAAAGAACATCTCCGAGGACGCGGTGAACCCCGACGACTTCATCCGCTGGACCTATGCCGCTGCCCTGTCGCACCGCCAACCCCGCTATGAGGCGATGTCGAAATGGGGCGTCACCATCACCCCTGCTGATATCGACGCGCTGAAAGCTCCCGAAGACTTTACCGACCTCATTGCCCACCACCTGCCCGCGGGCGGTTGAACCCGCCCCGCCCAAGATTATCTGACTGCACTGCCCCCCCCTGAAAGACCTGTCTCATGCCCATCAAGATCCCCTCCCGCCTGCCTGCCTTCGACGTTCTGCGCAACGAAGGGGTCATGGTGCTGGACGAGGAACTAGCCTCGCGGCAAGACATCCGCCCCCTGCGCATCGCCCTGCTGAACCTGATGCCCAAGAAAATCCAGACCGAGAACCAGTTTGCCCGGCTGATCGGTGCCACGCCCTTGCAGATCGAGCTAAGCCTCATCCGCATGTCCGACCACCGGACCCGCAACACCGCCGCCGAACATATGGAAAGCTTCTATCGCCCCTTTGAGGAGATGAAGGCCGAGAAGTTCGACGGGCTGATCATCACTGGCGCCCCGATCGAACATCTCGACTTTGACGAGGTGACCTATTGGGACGAGCTGCGCGAGGTGATGGAATGGACCCAGACCAATATCCACTCCACCTTTGGCGTCTGCTGGGGCGGCATGGCGATGATCAACCATTTCCATGGGGTTAAGAAACACATCCTGCCCGAGAAAGCCTTCGGCTGTTTCCGGCACCGCAACCTCGCGCCCGCCTCGCCCTATCTGCGCGGCTTTTCGGATGATTGCACCGTGCCCGTCTCGCGCTGGACCGAGATGCGCCAGGACGAAGTCGACGCGCATCCCGGCCTGACCACGCTTTTGGGCAGTGATGAGGTCGGCCCCTGTCTGATCGAAGACCCCGCGCACCGCGCGCTCTATGTCTTTAACCATTTTGAATACGACCGCGACACGCTCAAGCAAGAGTATGACCGCGATGTCGAGAATGGCGTGCCGATCAACGTGCCCTGCAACTACTACCCCGAGGATGACCCCGCGCGCACGCCGGTGAACCGCTGGCGCAGCCATGCGCATCTGCTTTATGGCAATTGGATCAACGAGATATACCAAACCACCCCCTTTGATATGAATGAGATCGGCCATTAAACTGCTGCTTGCCCTCCTCGTCGGGCTGGCGCTGCTTACCGCGCTCGTCCAATGGCGCGCCGCGCGGCATGAGGCGCGGGCCGAGGCGAGCCATCCGCCCGAAGGTGAGATCATCACGGTGGATGGCCTGACGGTCCATGCCAAGATCATCGGCAGCGGTCCGGATCTGGTGTTGATCCACGGGGCCAGCGGCAACCTGCGCGATTTTACTCTGGGCTTCGCTGAGCGGCTGAGCGAGCGCTTCCGCGTCATCATGTTCGACCGTCCCGGCATGGGCTATACCGCCCGCCTTCCCGGCGCGCGCGGGCCTTGGAACCCACGAGGCGAGTCGCCGCAGGAACAGGCCGCACTCTTGCAGAAAGCGGCGGATCGACTGGGCGTCGAAAACCCCATCGTACTGGGCCATTCATTTGGCGGAGCCGTGGCGCTGGCATGGGGGCTGCAACGCCCTGATGAGACCGCAGCGCTGGTGCTGGTCTCTGCCGTGTCGGAACCTTGGCCCGGCGGTCTGGGCTGGCTCTATAACGTCAGCGCCTCACGGCTTGGCGGGGCGCTCTTTATCCCAGCCGTCACCGCCTTTGTGCCAGACAGCGTAGTGCAAAGCAGCATCGCGGCGATCTTTGCGCCACAGCAAGCGCCCGAAGGCTATGCCGATCACATCGGCACGGGCCTCACCCTGCGCCGCAGCGCCAGCCGCGCCAATGCGCAACAGGTCCACCAGCTTCGCCCCCATGTGGTTGAAATGGCAGCGCAATATGACCGCCTGACCATGCCGGTCGAGATCATTCACGGCGATGCCGATACCATTGTGCCCATGCATATTCACGCCGAGGAACTGATCAAAGACATCCCCAACGGGGCCCTGACCCGCCTGCCCGGCATGGGCCATATGCCCCATCACGCCGACCCGCAGACAGTGGTCGATGCCATCGACCGCGCCGCCGCCCGTGCCGGTTTGCGTTAATCGCCTTAACATCCCATATTGAAACAAGAACAACCCGCAAGGAGCGCCCATGGACCTGCCCTTTGACGGCGCAATCAGCGCCTTTTACGAGAACGAAGCCCCCGAGGACATTCGCCAAGCGATCCAGCGGGCCGACAAAGACGATATCCTTTCGCCCAGCTACCCGCATGACGAACGTCTGTCGCGCAAGACCTATGAGCGCGACTATGACCGGTTGCAGATCGAGATGGTCAAACTGCAATCTTGGGTGCGCGAAACCGGGCAGCGCGTCGTCATGGTTTTCGAGGGGCGCGACGCCGCTGGCAAGGGCGGCACGATCCGCCGTATGCGCGAAAACCTCAGCCCGCGCTCCGCGCGGGTGGTGGCCCTGTCGAAACCCACCGAAACCGAGCAGGGCGAGTGGTATTTTCAACGCTATATCAAACACTTGCCCACAGCGGGCGAGATGGTTTTTTATGACCGCTCTTGGTACAATCGCGGGGTGGTGGAAAAGGTCTTTGACTTCTGCACGCCCGAACAGCGCGCTCATTTCTTTGAACAGGTCACCCCGTTTGAGCAGATGCTTGTCGAAGACGGCATTCACCTGATCAAATTCTGGCTTAACGTGGGCCGCGCCGAGCAGTTGCGCCGCATGTTATCGCGCGAGTCCGATCCGTTGAAACAGTGGAAACTCAGCCCCATCGACGTCCAAGGTCTCGCGAAATGGGAGGGGTATTCCGCCGCCGTCGCCGAGACACTGCTGCGCAGCCACACGGATGAAACCCCGTGGACGGTGATCCGCTCTGACGACAAACGCCGCGCCCGTCTGGCGGCCATGCGCCATCTGCTGCACTGTTTCGACTACCCCCAGAAAGACGCCAAAGCGATCGGCAAGATCGACGACGAAATCTGCGGCGCACCGGACATCTGGGATGCCTAAGCGCGGCTACCATCACGGCAACCTGCGCCAAGCGCTGATCGACGCGGCGCTTGAGTTGATCGAGCAGCGCGGCCCCACGGGTTTCACCCTTTCCGAGGCCGCCAAACGCGCGGGCGTCACCCCGGCGGCGGTCTATCGCCATTTCGAAGGCCGCGAAGACCTCATTGCCGAGGCCGCGCATCAAGGCTATGATATCTTTGCCGATTTGATGGAATTCGCCTATCAATCCGGCCAGCCCTCGGCGCTCAAAGCCTTTGAGGCGACGGGCCGCGCCTATCTTGCCTTCGCCCGCAAACATCCCGGCCATTACATCGCGATGTTCGAATCCGGCATCTCGGTCAACCGTACGCCGGAACTGGCCCATGCTGCCAACCGCGCCAATGCAGTGCTGGAACGCGCGGCGACCGACCTCAGCCAGCATATCCCGGCGGACAAACGCCCGCCCGCTTCGATGTTCTCGGCCCATATCTGGGCGATGAGCCACGGGGTGGTTGAGCTTTTTGCCCGCAACTCGCCCGGGCGCGCCTCGCCCTTCCCGCCCGATGACCTGCTGGAAACCGGGATCGGGATTTATCTGCGCGGCTTGGGGCTGGTCAGCCCTGACGAGTGACGGCGGCGGCCCTTAGGCCGCCACTTTCATCTCCTGCAAAACATCCGCCGCAATCTCGAACGAGCGCAGGCGCGCTGAGTGGTCGTGAATCTGCCCGGTCAAGATCAACTCATCGGGGCAATGCTGCGCGATCAGCGTTTCCAACTGGCGTTTCACCGTCTCAGGGCTGCCGACGGCAGAGATGCGCAGCGCGTGGTCGACCCCTTGGCGCAGGCCCGCGCCGATCTCGGCATCGATGTCGCGCACCGGGGCTGGCAGCTTGCCGGGGCGGCCAGTACGCAGGCGGGCGAAAGCTTGCTGCATGGTGGTCCGCAGATAGGCGCCCTCCTCATCCGTCTCAGCGGCAAAGACGTTCACCGCCAGCATGAAACGCGGTTCAGGGCAGGCTTCGGACGGTTTGAAATCCCGGCGATAGATCGCCGTGGCCTCTTCCAACGCGTCCGGCGCAAAATGCGAGGCGAAGGCATAGGGCAGCCCGAAATGCGCTGCCAATTGTGCGCCATAGAGCGAGGAGCCGAGGATCCAGATCGGCACATGCGTCCCCTCACCCGGATGGGCGCGGACCGGCGCGCGAGGATCGGGCGCACCCAGATAGGCCATCAACTCGGCCACGTCATCGGGGAATTGATCGCCCGCGCTCATCCCGCGGCGCATGGCGCGCATCACCGCATGGTCGCCACCCGGCGCGCGGCCCAAGCCCAGATCGATCCGGTCGCCATGGATCGCCGCCAAGGTGCCGAACTGCTCGGCAATGGCCAAGGGCGCATGGTTGGGCAGCATAACCCCCCCCGCGCCGACACGAATTTTCTGCGTGTGATCGGCCACATGCCCCAGCAGAACCGAGGTCGCCGCCGAGGCGATGCCGGGCATGTTGTGATGCTCCGCCATCCAGAACCGGTGATAGCCCTTTGCCTCGGCCAGTTGCGCCAGAGCGACGGAATTGGCGATGGCGGTGGTGGTGTCCGACCCTTCGGGCACGGGCGCAAGATCAAGAACTGAATACTGCATGACTGTCTCCTGTGTTGGGGCTGATATAGGCAGGCACAGCCCCGCCCGGAACCACGTCGCCCCAGAAAAACCAACGGCTTGGCCGAAATTTCCGTCGATCACAATGTTATGTTCTAACGCATGCCAGATATGCGCAATCGGGCCTTGCCGCCCCCCGGTGAGCGCCCTATCCGATGGGCCTTCACAACCTGACCTCGCCAGTCGCAGACAAGCTATGGTCCAAAACTAGGCAAATGCCATGAATATCAAACATCTTATCGGGTTCGGCCTCACCGCCGGGCTGCTCTCCTCTGCTGCCTATGCGCAGGAAAACGTCACCACCGGTTTCGACCCGGTCATCGAAGACCGCAGCATGACTTCCATGGTTGGCTGGACCGCCGGCGTCTCTGCCGCGACACGGTTCAACACGTCGGATGATTTCGATCACCTCGAAAACGAAGTCGAAGGTTTTGTCGAGCTGACCTACGGCGGCTTCCACACCGGGCTGAGCGCGACTTCGCTTTACCAAGACCCCACCGATGACGTCGAATTCGAAGCAAACCTCGGCTACGGCGCGGACTTCGGTCAGGGCCTGAGCTGGGATCTGACCTATGGCTACATCTGGCTGAACGACTCCAAAGACCACAGCGAAGAGATCACCGCGACGCTGGGCTTCCCCATCGGGCGTGACGCCTCGGGCGCATTCGCCGTGATCATCGATCCCGACAATGGCGAAAGCGATCAGGAAGTCGCGTTTGAAGCGCCCCTGTCCGAGCGTTGGACCGCCGTTGGCCTCATCGGCAACAGCGACCGTGACGACAACATCTATGCCGAAGCCGGTGCCGTTTATGACTTCGGTGATGGCGTCACCTTCGAAGCGCTTTACGAAGACACCAACGATGGCGACGGCGTGCTGGGCTTCACCGTGAGCTACGAAATCGGCGGCTAAGCCGTTTCGGGATCAGAAGCGATCCGACCCTAAGGCCGCTGCGGGAGACCGCGGCGGCCTTTTTCATGTGCCACGGCCAGCCCTGCCCACCGCAACGAAAAAGGGCCACCCCGGAGGGCAGCCCTTTCGCAAACTTGATCGGTAAGCTTAACGCTTGGAGAACTGGAAGCTCCGGCGCGCTTTGGCCTTACCGTATTTCTTACGCTCGACGACGCGGCTGTCGCGGGTCAGGAAGCCTGCCGCTTTCAGCGCACCGCGCAGGGAGGGATCGTAGAGTTGCAGGGCTTTGGAGATGCCGTGCTTGACCGCGCCCGCTTGACCGGACAGACCGCCGCCTTTGACAGTCGCGATCACGTCGAACTGGCCTTCGGTGTTGGTGATGCCGAACGGCTGCGCGAGGATCAGCTGCTGCACGGGGCGCGCGAAGTATTCGTTCTGCGGCTTGCCGTTCACGATGACCTTGCCGGAACCGGGCTTGATCCAAACGCGAGCGACCGCGTCTTTACGCTTGCCGGTGGCATAGGCGCGGCCCAGTTCGTCACGAACCGGCTCACGGGGGGTCACTTCGGTCTCGGTGCCCTGCACGCCGCCGATGTTGTCGGTCACGGCTGCTTCCAGACCGTCGAGGGATTTGATTTCGTCAGCCATGCTCATGCACTCCGCGTGTTTTTCTTGTTCAGGGATTTGACATCCAGAACTTCGGGGCTCTGCGCCTCATGGGGGTGTTCGCTACCTGCATAGACGCGCAGGTTGGTCATGATCTGGCGGCTCAGGCGGTTGCCGGGCAGCATGCGCTTGACCGCTTGGGTCACAACACGCTCAGGATGCGCGCCTTCGAGGATCTGTGCCTTGGTGCGCGATTTGATGCCACCGGGGTGGCCGGTGTGCCAGTAGAAGTGCTCTTCGCGCTTCTTGCCGGTCATCTGCACCTTGTCGGCGTTGATGACGATCACGTTGTCGCCGCAATCCATATGCGGCGTGAAGGACGGCTTGTGCTTGCCGCGCAGGCGCATGGCAACGATCGAGGCGAGACGGCCCAGCACGACGCCTTCGGCGTCGATGATGATCCATTTCTTGTCGATATCTGCCGGTGTCGCAGAAAAGGTTTTCATGGATGAATTCCCGTTTGAGGTTGGTCGGAACGAGGAATCCCCGCCCGGTGTCTGATGGAGGGGTTATAAACACCTGCATCGCCGGGTCAAGCGGAGCAATACCTGATTTTACAAGCCAAAACAAGGTGTTGCGATTTAGGTATAATAATACCCCATATTTCTACACGCTGATCTGCTCCGGCGGATTGTCCAAAAGGCAGCGCAGCCGCTGCATCGCCGCCTCGAAAGAGCGTAGGGAGACATGGGCGTTCACGGCAATGCGCACCGCATGGGGTGCGCGGCCATCGCGCAGGGCGAATTCATCGGCCGAGCGGATCTGCACGCCCTGCGCCTCTGCCGCGCGGCAGAACCCGGCGGCCCGCCACCCCGGCGGCAGTTGCAGCCAGAGGAAGGGCACATCGCGCGACCATTCCAAAGCGTGGCCGCCCAAATGGTTTACCGCCACTTCGACATATTCCGCCAGTCTTTCGCGAATATCCGCGCAGATCGCCTTGAGCCGCGGGTCGGTCAGGAGGATCCGCGTGGCTTCGGCCAAGGGCCGCGCGAGACCGAAATAGCCATATTCCGCCACCCGCCGCAGGTCCGCCGCACGGCCTGCGGGCGCCAGTGCAAACCCCACCCGCAAGGCAGGCGTCAACTCTTTCGAAATCGACGAGACGTGCCAGACATGTTCCGGCCAGAGCGAGCGATAGCTCGGCGCGCGGGCGGAGCCCATGCGGTAGCAATCATCCTCCAGAATTTCCAACCCATGCCGCTTGGCGACTTCCAGCAGCGCGCGCCGCCGTTCGAGGCTGGTGTGGCTGCCCGTTGGGTTATGGACCTCAGGCGTCGTGCAAAAGACCTGCGCCCCGCTGTCGCGCGCGGCCTTGTCCAAGGCCTCGGGCAGGACGCCGTCCTTGTCCATCGCCACGCCAACCACCTCGGCCCGCAACACCTCCGCCGCGCGACGAAACCCGGCGTAGGAGAGGTCTTCGACCAGCATCACCGGCTTCGGCCCCGAGAGGATCGCTTGCAGTACCAATACAATCCCGCTCTGCCCGCCATGCGACAGCACGACGTCACGCTCGCTCAGCGGCCCGAGGGCGAGATGCGACAGCCAGTCGACCACCGCTTGCCGCACCGGGGCATAGGCGTCGCGGGTGGGATAGTTCATCAGATCCTCGCCTGGCACATCCGCCACCTGCCGCAGGGCGCTGCGGATCAGCGCCACCTGCCCCATGTCCGGCAGGCGCGGGCTGAAGAGGCTGACCGCATCCGTATCGGCAACCTCCAACTCCTTGATCCAACTATCTTGTTCGCGATTCCAGACATCTTCGCGAATGGCCGCCTGCGGCGGGGCGACAAAGGTGCCACGGCCCACCTCAGCCTCTAGCAGACCCTCATCGGTGAGGATGGTATAGGCCCGCGCCACGGTGCCGGGGGTAATCCCCAATTGCCACGCCAGTTCCCGCACCGGCGGCAGCTTATCCCCCACCGCCAGAGCGCCGGAGTTGATCCCCTGCCGGATGGTCAGCGCGACGAGCTTGTACTTCGGCCCCTGCCCCTCGGCCAACGTCGGCTGCCAAATTGTACCCATTACAATATTCCTGTGGTCAAATTGTATCGCGCTTTGTACCTTTGTACTTGTAGGCATTCTACACTTTGTGTCAATACAATTTCAAGGAGTTCCCCCATGACACAGGCACGCCCCCTTACCGCTGATGCAATGACATTGATGACATACCGCGCCCTGCCGGTCCCTGCGGTGATTGCGCTGCGCTTTGCGGCGGTCGTGACCACATGGGCGGCCCGCCGACGCACCCGGATCGCGCTTGCCGCGCTTGAACCGTGGGAGCTTGAAGATGCGGGACTTACACCGGAACAAGCCTCGGCCGAGGCTTCCCGCGTGTTCTGGCAGGCGTAGCTTCCCTGTGGCGACTGCCAGACCTCTTCCTCGGGCCGGGTTTTCCCGGCCCTTTTTTATGGCCTCTGAGAATTCCTCGGCCCGGAATCAAGCCGCAGGCGCCGGGCCATCGCCTGCCCGTCCCGGCGGGCTGGCGATTTGGTCAGGCTGGGCGCATTTGCGAGAAGGCGCATCACGGCTGCGCCATAAAGTGGCATGGACCGGCGTCGCAATCGCCACCCCACGGTCAGGCGCTGGCCCTAAACTCTGCCCCTCACCCCATCGAGGCTGGCGGAATCGCATAGGTCAGCCCGGCCCGCGCCACCGGCTTGTCCGACCCTTCGGAATAGATCAACACATCCGTCACCGACAGCTGCCGCCCCAGCTTCAGCAGCTTGGCATGAGCCACCAGCGGCACATCCGCCAGCGGTTTGCGCATGAAATCAATCGAGCAGTTCGTCGTCACCGCCAGCGCTTTGGGCCCGATCATCGCCAGCGTCACCAGATAGGCCGAGACATCCGCCAGCGCGAACATCGACGGGCCTGAAACAGTCCCTCCGGGCCGCAGATGGCGACGGCTGGTCAACAGGCGCATGGTGATCTCGTTCTCGGCCACATGATCCACGGCGAAATCATCCGCCACCTGATCGAACACCTCCCGCATGAAGGCTTCCAACGCCTCCGCATCCATCACCACGGCCATACTTGTCCTCCCTGCTGTCCTCGGCGTAACGTTGGCGTGATCAGCCGGGGAGGGCAAGGTGGCAATTCTTGACGTTACGGCACGCGGGCCGGTGACCCACCTGCGCATGAACGCCCCCGAGCGGCTGAACGCCCTGTCGGACGAAATGCTGGCCGCCCTGCACGCGCGCTTCGACCAATTGGCCCAAGACCGCGCCACCCGGGTCATCGTCCTGTCCGGCGCTGGCAAAGCCTTCTGCGCGGGCCACGACTTGCGCCAGATGACCGCCATGCGCCAATCCGAAGATGGCGGGGCTGCGGCCTTCAAAGACCTCTTTGACCGCTGCGCCGCCCTGATGGCCCGCATCCAAAGCCTGCCCCAACCCGTCATCGCCCAAGTCCACGGCATCGCCACCGCCGCAGGCTGCCAATTGGTCGCCACCTGCGATCTGGCCATCGCCGCGGATGACTGCCGCTTTGGCGTCAACGGCGTGAACATCGGCCTTTTCTGCTCGACCCCAATGGTCGCCCTGACCCGCAACATCCCGCGCAAACAGGCGTTTGAGATGCTCACCACCGGCGAGTTCATCTCCGCCCCCCGCGCTGCTGAACTGGGCCTGATCAACCGCGCCGTGCCGGGCGACCAACTGGCCCAAGAGACCGAGGCGCTGGCCGAGAAGATCGCCGCCAAACTCGGCACCGCCGTCGCCCATGGCAAAGGCGCCTTCTACCAACAAATGCAGATGCCCAGCGAACAAGCCTACGCCTTCACTGGCGAGGTCATGGTCCGCAACATGCTCGAGGCAGAAACACGCGAGGGCATCGACGCCTTCTTGGAAAAACGCCGCCCCGATTGGTCCCAATGATTGTTTCCAAATCCGCCAGCCTTTGTTGCCACGCGGGGGCTGGCAAATCTGGCGAAATCACGGCATAGTTATGTTAGGGTATAGTAACCCTGATGATTTTGGGTCGCCGCAGGCGGAAGGTCCCTCCGGGTCAGCCTCTCACTGACCGACCATTCCCGCCGCGGCGACCCCAAAACCATTCCTCTCCCGCAGCCACATCGCCCCTTCTTGCCTGTTGCGTGCGGCGCTGCCCTGCCCTACATCGCCCCCATGACAGATACATTGCACATCATCGGCGGCGGCATGGCCGGATCAGAGGCGGCTTGGCAAGCGGCGAACGCGGGCGTGAAGGTCGTGATCCACGAAATGCGCCCCAAGGTCGAAACCTTCGCCCACCAAACCGGGCTTCTGGGCGAGATGGTCTGCTCCAACTCCTTCCGCTCGGATGATGACGAACAGAACGCCGTCGGCCTGCTGCATTGGGAAATGCGTGCCGCCAACGGGCTGATCATGGCCTGCGCCGACAAAAACCGCCTGCCCGCAGGCGGCGCATTGGCGGTGGACCGCGATCCCTTCGCGCAGAGCGTCACCGACACGCTGCTCGCCCACCCCAATATCACCGTGGAATATGGCGAGATCACCGAACTGCCGCGCGAGGGCAAATGGATCATCGCCACCGGCCCGCTGACCTCGGGCAAGCTCGCCGAAGCCATCGCGGCTGAAACCGGCGCCGAAGCGCTCGCCTTTTTCGACGCCATCGCGCCCATCGTCTATTTCGACAGCATCGACATGTCCAAAGCCTGGATGCAGTCGCGCTATGACAAGGGCGAGACCGAAGAAGAGCGCACCGCCTACCTCAACTGCCCGATGGACAAGGAGCAATACGAGGATTTCCTCGACGCGCTGCTGGCCGCAGAAAAAACCGAGTTCCGCGAGGGCGAAACCGCAGGCTATTTCGACGGCTGCCTGCCCATCGAAGTGATGGCCGAACGGGGCCGCGAAACCCTGCGCCACGGCCCGATGAAACCCGTGGGGCTGACCAATCCGCACCAGCCCGAGGTCAAGGCCCATGCCGTGGTGCAATTGCGCCGCGACAACAAACTGGGCACGCTTTACAATATCGTCGGCTTCCAGACCAAGATGAAGTACGGCGCGCAAACGGATGTTTTTAAACGTATTCCGGGACTGGAAAACGCGCGCTTCGCTCGTTTGGGCGGCATTCACCGGAACTCCTTCATCAACTCGCCGACACTGCTTGACGACCAGATGCGCCTGCGCAGCCGCGACAATATCCGCTTTGCGGGTCAGATCACCGGTGTCGAAGGCTATGTCGAAAGCGCCGCCATGGGCCTGCTGGCGGGCCGCATGGCCGCTGCTGAAATCAAGGGCGGCAGCCTGCCCACCCCGCCCGACAGCACCGCCATGGGCGCGCTGATCACCCATATCACCGGCGGGGCCGAGGCAAAAACCTTCCAACCGATGAACGTGAACTTCGGCCTCTTCCCCCCGGTCGAAGGGCTGAAATCGGGCCGCCGTGGCCGCAAGGACCGCTACAAAGCCTATACCGACCGCGCCAAAGCCGATTGGCAAACTTGGCTTAATCAAGGTTAACGCGCCGGGGGTTAACACTGGATCCTCCCGCCCATCCCCCATATCCTAGGGGGATGACACAGCATTTTTTCGACAAGGCCTATGCGGCGCGGGACACCAATGTGATCCGCAGCCTCTATGACGAATGGGCAAGCAGCTATGACGAGGACGTCAAGGCGCTGGGCTATGCCACGCCCGACCGCGCCGCTGCCACGCTCGCAGAATTTCTCGACGACAAAGACCTGCCGATCTTCGACATCGGCTGCGGCACCGGGCTGTCCGGCGCGGCGCTGAAACAGGCGGGTTTCACCACCATCGACGGCGGCGATGTTTCCGCTGCCATGCTGGAGCAAGCGCGCAAAAAAGGCATATACCGCAACATATTAGAACTCGAAGTTGATGCGCCACTTCCCTTTGCGCCCGGGGCTTATGCGGCGATCAGCGCCATCGGCGTGATCGGCCCCGGTGCGGCCCCCATCAGCCTCTTCGATACGCTGATGCATGGGTTAGAAAAGGGCGGTAAGATCCTATTTTCACTAAATGAAAAGGCGCTGGAAGATCGCGGTGCTTTGGGCATGATCCACGAATGGACCGATTGCGGCGCGGCGATCCTTCTCTTTGCCGAAGAAGGGCCGCACCTGCCCGGGATCGACATGAAGTCTACCGTATATCTGATTGAAAAGAATTGACTCTCACCACCAGATTCGCGCCATCCCCGACCGGACCACTGCACCTCGGCCACGCCTATTCCGCACTCTTGGCCCATGATCTGGCAACGGCGGCAGGGGGCGATTTTCTGCTGCGGATCGAAGACATAGACCAATCCCGCGCGCGTGCGCATTGGGAGGCGCAGATCTACGAAGACCTCGCATGGCTGGGCATTGACTGGCCGCAACCCGTCATGCGGCAATCGGAACGAATGGCGGCCTATGAAGCCGCCCTAGATGCCCTCTGGTCGCGCGGTCTGCTCTATGCCTGCACCTGCAACCGCCGCGACATTGCCGCTGCCACCAGCGCGCCGCAAGAGGGAGCGGAACCCGTCTACGGCCCCGATGGCCTCATCTACCCCGGCACCTGCCGTGCAGCAGGCCACCCCAAAGACGCCGGCGCGCTGCGCCTCGATATGCGTAAGGCACTGGAAACCCTTGGCAATGCCAAGCTAGGCTTCACCGAGAACGGCGAGGGCCCGAATGCCGAAACCGGAAAGGTCACCCTTTCCCCCGATCAGTTGATCGACACGGTCGGGGATGTGGTCTTGGCCCGCCGCGACATGGGCACGTCCTATCACCTTTCGGTCGTGCTCGACGACGCCGCGCAGGGGGTGACGCTGGTCCCGCGCGGGGCCGATTTGTTTGAAGCAACCTATATTCATGTGGTGCTACAGGCATTGCTCGATCTGCCCACGCCGCTGTATCACCACCACCGGCTGATCCGCGATGACAGCGGCAAACGACTGGCCAAACGTGATGACGCCCGCGCCATCGCACTCTATCGCGAGAACGGCGCCACGCCCGACGAAATTCGTGATATCGTCGGGCTTTAGCGCGCGGTCTTAATCCATCGGCTTCATCAGTTCGACCTCTTCACCCTCCTGAATGCCGGTGTAAAAGCAACTCCGCCGCCCGGTATGACAAGCCGGCCCGGTCTGATCCACCATCATCAACAGGCAATCCCGGTCACAATCGACGCGCATCTCGACCAGCTTTTGCACATTGCCGCTGGTTTCGCCCTTCACCCAGAACGCCTGCCGCGAACGGCTCCAATAGGTGACCTTGCCGGTCTCGAGGCTGCGCGCGATGCTCTCCGCATTCATCCACGCTAGCATGAGCACCTCATGGGTCTCGGCGTCCTGCGCAATGGCCGGGATCAACCCCGCTTCGTTGAACTGAAGGCTAGCAGGATCAAATGTCATCGGGCACCTCATGGAAATATTTGCATCTGTCTCTGCGGCGCTTATGTAGGGTTTCAGCACGAAAAGGAACAGCCCATGTCGGATGAGACGGACCTCATCAAGCTCTACTCCGCGCGCATTCTCGCGCTCGCGGCCGAGATCCCCCACTTGGGCCGCATGGAGGCCCCGCAGGCCAGTGTGAAACGCCGCTCGCCGCTCTGCGGCTCCACCGTGACGGTCGATGTGCGGGTTGAGGATGGGCATCTGGCCGAGATGAAGCAGGACGTGAAAGCCTGCGCTCTGGGGCAAGCCGCCGCCGCCGTGGTAGGCGATGCCGCCCCCGGCAGGTCGCTTGCGCAGATCACAACCGCACGCGATCAACTGCGCGCCATGCTCAAGGGCGAAGGCCCGGTGCCGGATGCCCCTTTCGATGGTTTCGAGGTGCTCACCCCCGCCACGGCCTATAAAAACCGCCATGCCTCCATCATGCTCAGCATCGAAGCATTGACGGAAGCGATGCAAGAGGCCGAAGCACCTGCCGAAGCGGGCGAACGATGAACGCGGGCAACCTCAGCCCCCTTTCCCCCCTGAAAAGCTAAAAAAACGCCGCACATCCTGCGAAGGATGGCGGCGTCAGTCGGCGTGCCTCATGTGGGACCCACTTTGCCGAAACCCGACGCGGACAGGCAAGTCGGAGCATCAAATTGGGACGGATGCAGCGGCAAAGCGGCATGAGAGCCTTGGCAGAACTCAGATAAAGGCGGGCAGATGCAGACCCACCACCAGCATCACGATCAAAGCGGCGGCCCCTGCTGCATCTTGCAGCAATGTGGCCTGTGATCTGACAGCGATAGATTTCAGGGCAGTGTAAGTCATCATCAATACCTCCTTATCTGTGTTGCTTCTTTGTTCTCATTTCTTCACCCGCAAGTAAAGAACTTTTTGAGAACATCCGCGAACATAATGAGGTTCCGATCTCTAACCCACTGTTATCAAACGGATCGCTTCATCCTGCCGCATGAGCCACAAAAGCAGTCTCACGGCCTTGCCGCGCGGCCCTTCGAGGCTGGGGTCATCGACCAAAAGCTTGCGCGCGTCTGATTGCGCCACCGCCATCAGCCCCGCCTGACGCTCCAAATCCGCCACGCGGAAACGCGGCACGCCGGACTGCGCCGTGCCAATCAGATCCCCCGTGCCGCGCATCTTCAGGTCGGTTTCGGCGATGACAAACCCGTCCTCGGATTCGCGCAGCACCTCAAGCCGCTGGCGGCCCGTCTCACTCAGCGGCGCTTGATACATCAAAAGGCAGGTCGAGGCGCCTGAGCCCCGCCCGACGCGACCCCGCAACTGGTGCAGCTGCGCGAGGCCGAAAATTTCTGCCCGTTCCACCACCATGATTGTTGCATTGGGCACGTCGACGCCCACTTCGATCACCGTGGTGGCCACCAGCACCTTGGTCTCCCCCGATTGGAAGGCGCGCATGGCGGCGTGCTTCTCGGCGGGCGGCATCTGGCCGTGGACCAGCCCGACAACGCCCTCGCCCAGAGCGGCGCGCAGACGTTTGAACCGGTCCTCCGCCGCCGTAAGATCGCTGACCTCGCTTTCCTCTACCAGCGGACACACCCAGTAGCACTGCCGCCCCTCACTGATCGCATGACGCATCCGGTCGATAACCTCATCCATCCGTGAGGTCGAGACGAGCGCGGTGCGAATGGGCTGCCGCCCGGGGGGCTTTTCGTCGAGGATCGACACATCCATATCGCCGTATTGCGCCAGCGCCAGACTGCGCGGAATCGGCGTAGCGGTCATCACAAGGACATCGGCGAGCTTCCCCTTACGGCCCAGTTCCAGTCGCTGCCGCACGCCGAAACGGTGCTGTTCATCAACCACGGCGAGGCGCAGATCGGCAAAGCTGACATCCGCCTGAAAGACCGCGTGGGTGCCGACGAGGATCTGGATATCGCCGCGTTCCAGCGCCGCGAGCTTGGCCCGACGCTCGCCCCCCTTGTCGCGCCCGGTGAGCAGTTCCAGCACAACGCCCGCCTGTTCCGCCAGCGGCTGAAGCCCCATAAGGTGCTGACGGGCAAGGATTTCCGTCGGCGCCATCAGCACCGCTTGTCCCCCCGCCTCAACCGCGCGCAAGAGCGCCATAAAAGCCACCAGCGTCTTGCCCGCCCCCACATCGCCCTGCAACAGGCGGTTCATCCGCGTCTCGCGGCCCATGTCGGCGGTGATCTCTTCGATCGCGCGCTGTTGCGCACCGGTGGGGCGATAGGGCAAGGAGGACAGCACCCTTTGTTGCAGCCGCCCGTCGCCCCGGTTCGCCCGCCCGATCTTGCGCCGCTCATTCTGTCGCGCCAGCGCCAAGGTCACCTGATGGGCGAAAAGCTCGTCATAGGCCAACCGCTCGCGCGCGGGCGCGGTGGCGGTCAGATCCTCGGCCTTCCGCGGATCATGCGCGGCCTCTGCGGCGGCGACGAAATCGGGCCAGCCGGCCTGCGCCACCTGCCCCGGATCGGCCCATTCGGCCACCATCGGCAGCCGTTTCAACGCGCCGCGGGTGGCCTTGTACATCAGCTTTTGTGTCAGCCCGGAGGTCAGCGGGTAAACCGGCTCAAAATCGGGAATGCTGCTGGCCTGATCCTCCGGCACCGCGAAATCGGGGTGGACCATCTGCGCCATCCCATCGAAAAACTCCACCCGGCCCGAGACGATGCGACGGCTGCCTTCGGGCAATTGGCGCTGCCAGTAATCGCCCCGCGCGTGGAAATAGACCAGTTGAAAACTGGTCTGCGCGTCCTCAACCATGATGCGATAGGCGCCCCCCTTGTTGCGGGCCGGGCGATGCGCGCCGATCGTGACCGCGACGGTCAATGTCGCGGGCAGATGCGCCTCCTTCACGCTGTCGCGCAGACGGCGGTCGATGCCGGAATGCGGCAGGGTAAAAATTAGATCGCGCGGCGCTTGGATGCCCAATTGCCCCAGCAATTGCGCAGTTTTAGGCCCCACCCCTTCGAGCGTTTCCAGCCCGGCGAAAAGCGGGAAGAGCTGTTCCGGTCTGCCGCTCATTGGCCGTCGATCAGGGCCAGCCAGCCGTCTTCATCCAAGGTCTCGATCCCCAGTTCGGCGGCCTTTTTGGCCTTGGACCCCGCACCCGGCCCCGCGACCAGAATGTCGGTCTTGCCGCTGACCGAGCCCGAAACCTTGGCCCCCAAACGCTCCGCCCGGGCCTTGGCCTCGGCACGGCTCATCTTCTCCAACGTGCCGGTGAAGACGACCGTTTTGCCCGCCACGGGGCTGCCTTCGGTGTCGGGCCGCTCGGCAGGAATCACGGTCAGATGCGCCACCAGCCGGTCGATCGAGGCGCGCTCCGCCTCTTGCGCGAAGGCCGAGACGAGCGAGCCCGCCATGACGCTGCCCACCCCATCGACGCCGATCAGATCGTCCCACGCCGGGCCGTCCAGCCCGCGCGCCTCGGCCATGGCGGCCTCGAAACTCTGCCAATCGCCGTAGTGCAGCGCGATCAGGTTCGACGCCGCCTCGCCCACATGGCGAATGCCGAGGGCAAAGATCAGCCGCGCCATGGGAATTTCGCGCCGATCTTCAATGGCTTGGAACAGGTTTTCGGCCGATTTCGGCCCCCAGCCTTCGCGGTTCTTCAACTGCTGCACGCCGCTGCCGTAACGCTCTTTCAGGGTGAAGATATCCGCAGGCTCTGCAATCCAGCCGTCGTGGTAGAACTGTTCGACCTGTTTGGCCCCCAAGCCATCAATGTCAAAGGCTTTGCGGCTGACAAAATGGAACAGCTTTTCAACGGCTTGGGCCGGGCAGATCAGCCCGCCCGTGCAGCGCCGCACCGCATCGCCCGGCTCGCGAATCGCATCCGACCCGCATTCCGGGCAGGTGGTCGGAAAGACGAAAGGCGCCGCATCCTCGGGGCGTTTCGACAGGTCAACATCGGCCACTTTCGGGATCACATCGCCCGCGCGGTAGATCTGTACCCAGTCACCGACGCGCACATCCTTGCCACCGCGGATTTCGGCGCCCTTGCTGTCGAGCCCTTTGATGTAGTCCTCATTGTGCAGCGTGGCGTTTGAGACAACGACACCGCCCACCGTCACCGGCTGCAACCGCGCCACGGGGGACAATGCCCCGGTGCGGCCGACCTGAATGTCGATGCTCTCAAGCCGGGTCCATGCCAGTTCGGCGGCGAATTTATGGGCCACAGCCCAACGCGGGGTGGTCGAGCGAAAGCCGAGCCGGTGCTGCAGGGCAAGGTCATCGACCTTGTAGACCACGCCGTCGATGTCATAGCCAAGGGTGGCGCGCTGCGCCTCGATCGCCTCATAATGGGCGACCATATCGCCCGGCCCCTCGCAAAGCGCGGTCAAAGGGTTGGTCGAGAACCCCAGTTCCGCCAAACGGTCGATGGCGCCTTTTTGGGTGTCGGCCAAGGGGGCCGAAAGCGCGCCCCAAGCATAGGCGAAGAACCGCAAGGGTCGCGCGCGGGTAATTGCAGGGTCCAATTGGCGCAGCGATCCGGCAGCGGCATTGCGCGGGTTAGCGAAAGTCTTGCCGCCCCTTTCCGCCTGCCGCGCGTTTAGGGCCGCGAAATCGGCGTGGCTCATATAGACCTCGCCGCGCACCTCCAGCAGATCCGGCGCGTTCTTGAGCTCTTGCGGGATGTCTTTGATCGTGCGAGCGTTCGCGGTGACATTCTCGCCCACCGCGCCATCGCCGCGGGTGGCGGCTTGGACCAACACGCCGTTTTCGTAGCGCAGAGAAAGCGACAGCCCATCGATCTTGGGCTCGGCCGTATAGGCCAGCGGCGCATCGGCACCGAGGCCAAGATATTTGCGGATCCGCGCGTCGAATTCGGTGACTTCCTCGGCGTCGAAAGCATTGGCGAGCGAGAGCATCGGCACCGCATGGCGTATCTTGCCAAAGCCTTCGGCAACCGGTGCGCCGACCTGTTCGGAGGGGCTATCGGCGCGTTTGAGGTCCGGAAAACGCGCTTCGATCTCGGCATTGCGGCGTTTGAGCGCGTCATATTTCGCATCGGAAATTTCCGGTGCATCTTCCGTATGATAGGCGGTGTTCGCCGTGCTCAACACATCGGCCAGCCGGGCCAATTCCGTCTCTGCCTGCGCTTTGGTCAGCGCTTCAACCTCGATCTGGGATGTCACGATCTGCCCCCGATATTGTCATCTGTCGCTTAGATAGGTGGCGATCAGGGGCAGGTCTAGCGATTTCAGGGCGAATGATTTCAAGCCGGGGCCGAGGGGGATCAGGCGCTGGCGGCCAAATCCATCTCGACCGGGTCAGGATCGCGCAGCACATAGCCGCGGCCCCAGACCGTCTCGATATAGCTCTCACCGCCGGTGGCTTGGCTCAGCTTCTTGCGAAGTTTGCAGATGAAGACATCAATGATCTTCAACTCAGGCTCATCCATGCCGCCATAGAGGTGGTTAAGAAACATTTCCTTGGTCAGGGTCGTGCCCTTCCGCAGGCTCAGGAGTTCGAGCATCTGATATTCCTTGCCGGTCAGATGCACGGGGGTATCGTTCACGCTGACGGTCTTGGCATCAAGGTTCACCGCCACTTGGCCCGTCTTGATGATGGATTGCGAATGCCCCTTGGACCGCCGAATAATGGCATGGATCCGGGCGACCAATTCCTCCCGATGAAAGGGTTTCGTCAAATAATCGTCGGCTCCGAAGCCGAAGCCCCTCAGCTTATTTTCCGTATCGTCGGAGCCTGAGAGGATCAGGATCGGCGTCTCAATCCGGGCGAGCCGCAACTGGCGCAGCACGTCATGGCCGTTCATATCCGGCAGATCGAGGTCGAGCAGGATCAAATCATAATCGTAAAGCTTGGCCAGATCGATTCCCTCTTCGCCTAGGTCGGTGGCGTAGACGTTGAGATTCGCATGGGTCAGCATCAGTTCGATACTGCGAGAGGTCGTTGGGTCGTCTTCAACTAACAATACACGCATTTCGGTTACTCCGGCTCATCTTGGACGATGGGCTCACCCTGAGCAAAAAAGGTTAACTACCCGTTACCGATACTCGACAGGATAGATTAACAACTTAAAGTTGTCTATATTTTTTCAAGGCCGTGGCTTTCAGCGCCGCCTCCCCATGTTCGGTAACCGCATGTAACCACTCCATAAATTCTTCGTCACTGATGCCGTAACGCTCCAGCGCTTCGGATTGGGTGATCAGCCCATAGACCACCCCCCGCACCACCGCCGCCTTGCGCGAGGCCACCCACCTGCGGGTATCGGCGCTTGGCAAATCAGCGCGTGACATCACGCTCCCGTCAGCGAGGGTAACAGACCGTGGCCCATCGACTTTTTTCAGGTACATCGCATCATCCGCCATTGTTTTGGCGTCCAATAACCCCCACCTGCCTTAACGCGGCGTGAAGCCCGCCCTTGTGACTAGGTAGGATTTTCCTATATTCGCGCACAAACTCCGGAGAGACCCATGGCCCTTGATCAGACCCCGCCGCTCAATTCGCTTGGCTTTGCCAAAGCGCCTGCCGATACGCGCGTCGTCGTGGCGATGTCGGGCGGCGTGGACAGTTCCGTCGTCGCGGCCATGCTCAAGGACGAGGGCTATGACGTCGTAGGCGTGACCCTGCAGCTCTACGATCACGGTGCGGCGCTGGCCAAGAAAGGCGCCTGCTGTGCGGGCGTAGACATTCAAGATGCCCGCCGCGTGGCCGAAGAGATGGGCTTCCCGCATTACGTCTTGGACTATGAGAACGTCTTCAAGGACGCCGTGATCGACGAGTTTGCCGACAGCTACCTCGGCGGCGCCACGCCCGTGCCCTGCATCCGCTGCAACGAGCGGGTGAAGTTCAAGGACCTGCTGGAAACCGCCAAGGATCTGGAGGCCGACTGCATGGCCACCGGCCATTATATCCAGCGCAAGATGGGTGAGAACGGGCCGGAGCTGCATGCCGCCGCCGATGGCAACCGCGACCAGAGCTATTTCCTCTTCTCCACCACCGAAGAGCAGCTGTCCTACCTGCGCTTCCCGCTGGGCCATCTGCCAAGCAAGGACGACACCCGCAAGCTCGCCGCGAAATACGGGCTGGAGGTTGCCGATAAGCCTGACAGCCAAGACATCTGCTTTGTCCCGAACGGCGACTACGCCGCGGTGATCCGCAAGCTGCGCCCCGAGGCCGCTGATCCGGGCAATATCGTCGACACCGAGGGCAATGTACTGGGCAGCCACGAGGGCGTGATCCATTACACCATCGGCCAGCGCCGCGGCCTCGGCATCGGCGGTCTTGCCGATCCGCTTTATGTCGTGAAGCTCGACCCCGAGCGGAAAGAAGTTGTCGTCGGTCCGAAATCCATGCTCGCCACCCGCAAAATCCCGGTGCGCGAAATCAACTGGCTGGGCGATGCGCCCCTGACCTCGCAGGCGGAATGGAACATCGCCGTTCGCGTGCGCTCCACCCGTCCGCCACGCGATGCAATCCTGCGCCCGATCAGCGAAACGGAGGCCGAGGTCGAGCTACTCACCGCCGAGGAAGGCGTCTCTCCCGGGCAGGCCTGTGTTTTCTATGATCCTGAAAGCACGCGCATTTTTGGAGGCGGCTGGATTCACCGCGGCTGACAGCCCTTAAAGCCGCGCCAGCACCGCCCGCGCGGCCCGCAGGCCGGGTGCCTCACCCCCCTGCCCCAGACGCTGCATCGTCAGCGCCATGGCGTCCTTCTGGGCGCCGGGCGCGCGCAGCACTTGCAAAACCCCTTCGGCAATCGGGCCGGGGCGGCAGTTCGCGCCGATGAATTCCGGCACCACGCGGGTTTCCGAGACGAGGTTGACCAGCGTCACCGTATCCACCCGCAGCATCCGACCGATGATCTGGCGGCTGATCCAATTCATGTCATAAGCGATGACCATCGGCGTGTTCACCGCGGCAAGCTCCAGCGATACGGTGCCCGAGGCCGCAAGCGCCACATCCGCCGCGCGGAAGGCGGCGCGTTTGCTGGCGGTGAAAGCCTCGGCACTTTGGTCGCGCGGGTCCAGCACCAGCGGGCTGCCCGCCCAGTTGCGCGTTACCTGTTTGACCAAGGCCGCCACAGGGGCCGCCGCAGGAACGACGACGCGCAAAGACGGCTCGGCCTCGACCAATCGCGCGACGACCTGCTGAAACACCGGGGCCAGCCGCGAGACCTCCCCCCGGCGCGAACCGGGCAAGGCAAGTAGCAAGGGCGCATCGGCGAGGCGGTGTTCGGCACGGAACGACGCGGCGGCGGCGTCATCGGCCACGGGCTCGGCCACCACCGGGTGGCCGACAAAATCGCAGGCCATGCCTGCCGCTTCCATATAGGGCGGCTCGAAGGGGAACAGGGCGAGGACGTGATCGACGGAACGGGCCATCTTCTCGGCCCTGCCGGGGCGCCATGCCCAGACGGTTGGGGCCACGTAATGCACTGTTCTGATATCGGATTTCTCTTTCACCTTGCGCGCCACGCGCAGTGAGAAATCGGGGCTGTCGATGGTGATGAGCACATCTGGCTTGGTTTCAATCACCGCCTGTGCCGTCTCATTGATCCGGGCCATCAGCGCGCGGTATTTGGGCAGGATCTCCGCCAGCCCCATGACGCTGAGTTCATCCATATTAAAGCGGCTTTCCAGCCCCTCAGCCATCATCTGCGGCCCGCCGATGCCGTCGAATGTCACCTCGGGGCAGAGTTCTTTCAATCCGGCCATGAGCGCGCCGCCCAACCGGTCGCCCGAAGGCTCGCCTGCCAGAATGAACACCTTCATCCCGCGTCCCCCTCTCGGACCCAAAGCACCAATCCCAATTCATCTGCCAGCGCCACGCAAGCGTCCCGCTCCAGTAGCATCACGCCGCCAGCCTTGACCACCACGCCCGCCAGCCCCGCCGCATGGGCGGCGCGCAGCGTGTCGGGGCCGATGGTTGGCAGGTCGATCTCACGGATTTGGCCAGTTTTCGGGCCTTTGCAAAGCACTGCGCGCGCGCCCTCTACCGCTTCTGGCAGGGTCGCAAGCAAATGATCCGTGCCCCCAATGGTCTCGACCCCATAGACCTGTTCACGCCCGATCACGCAGGCCTGCCCGATGTCCAAGCTTGCCAACCCATCAAGCACTGCCGCACCGCGCGCCGCATCCCGGCGCATCTGATCGTCGGGCATCTCGCGGGACAGTACACCGCTGTCGGCCAGCAGGTCCGGGACCAGTTCATCGGCCCCAACCACCCGCAGACCGTGATCTTCGAAAATCGTCTTGATCACCTCAAGCGCGCCATTGTCCCCCGCCGCAAGGGCGGCTTTGAACTGCGGCACCAAGGGCGCCGTGCGCATGTCGAGCTTGGCAGGATCGAGCGTAGGCCGGTCAATCGCACCGCAGAGGCAAACATCGCGGATGCCAAGGCCCAGAAGATGCGCAAGCAGGCTGCCCAAAGTCTCCAACCGGAAGGTCAAATCGGCCTTCAGCCCATCGGGCGCGCAGCCCTCATAGGCGCAGACCAAAGGCGGCACGTCCTGCGCCGCCGCCACCCGCGCGGGCAGGCCGCCGCGCCCGGCGATCAGCGCAAGGCTCATTTCGGCGTCAGGAAATGGCGGCCCGTGTCGGCCATGACAAAATCGACGATCTGGCGGACGTAATCGCTTTGCGTCTCGTCCCCCAAACGCCGCGCCCGGTCCGAGAATGTCCCCTCGCCCTGCGCCAGCATCTGGAACGCGGCCCTGAGCGCCGTGATGTCGCTGCGCGCCACGCCCGCGCGTTTCAGGCCAACGAGGTTCAGCCCGTCCAGATCACCGCGCGGCGCTTGCACGAGGCCGTAGGGGATCACGTCATTCGTCACCATGGTCACCGCGCCGACGATCGCACCCTGCCCGATCCGCACCCATTGATGAATGCCAGACAGCCCGCCGATAATCACGTCATCTTCTAGCACGCAATGCCCGGCGACAGCGGCGTTGTTCACCACGATCACCCGATTGCCAACCACGGCGTCATGGGCGATGTGGCAGCCGGCCATGAAGAGCCCGTCATCACCCACCCGGGTCACCCCGCCGCCGCCTTCGGTGCCGCAGTTCATGGTGACATGTTCGCGGATGCGGTTGCGCTCCCCAATGACCAGACGGCTGGCTTCGCCCTTGAACTTCAAATCCTGCGGAATCTCACCGATCACCGCGAAAGAAAAGATCACCGTGCCCGCGCCGACCTCGGTCCGGCCGGTGACGACGACATGGGATTTCAGCTCCACATCTGCCTTCAACACGACCTCGGGCCCGACCACGCAGAAAGGGCCGACGCGCGCCGAAGGGTCGATCTGCGCGCCCTCTTCGATCACGGCACTGGGGTGGATATTGCTCATGCCGCGTCCTGCGGGAGATCCAACATCGCCATGAACTCGGCCTCGGCGGCCATTTCGCCCTCCACGGTGGCCACGCCGCCGAACTTCCAGATCTTCGCACCCGGCTTGCCGCGCAGGGTCTTGAGGTCCATCCGCAGCACATCACCGGGGCCAACCTTGCGGCGGAACTTACATTTGTCGATGGACATGAAATAGATCAGCATGTCGCGGTCCTGCATGCCGAGGGCCGTGCCCACCATCACACCCGCAGTCTGGGCCATTGCCTCCACAATCGTCACGCCCGGCATGATCGGCGTGCCGGGGAAATGGCCCTGAAAATGCGGCTCGTTCATGGTAACGTTTTTATAGCCGACAGCACTCTCGGTGCCCGCGATCTCTTCGACCTTGTCGACCAGCAAAAAGGGATAGCGGTGCGGCAGGATGCGCTGGATCATTTGGATATCGGCGCGCAGCAGCTCTTCGGTCATGGACTGTCCTTTGTCTCAGAAGGTTGCCGAAGGGCTACCAATTCGGGCGGCTGGGGGCAAGCATCCCGGCAGCTGCGGCGCCTACTCGGCGTCCGTCAGCCCGCTGCCGATCGTCTCGTCCAAAAGCGCAATCGCCTCATCCGTGACCTCGATCGCGGAGGACGAGACAAAGACCCGACGCCGCTCCAGAATGACCGCCGCGTCGGAATTGCGCATCAACTGTTCAAGCACCGGGGCCGCAGCGGCCAGAAACCGTTCCCGCTCAAGGTCCAGCGCCTCGCTCAGCGCCCGGTTCTTCGCCGCCTGCTCTGCCCTTGTGCGCTGCACCTTTTCGTCAAAGGCATCGGCCATAAGCCGGAACTGCGCCGGTTTCAGCTGGGATCGTTTTTCGGTGAGCTCGCGTTCTTCCGCCTCAAGCGCCGCTTCGATCTCACGGTTCTCCGTGGCCAATTGCTCGCTCTGGGCTTCGATCTCGCGGCTGACACGCTCGCCAAAGGCGCTGTCACGGAACAGCCGTTCGGAATCGATGGTCAGCACCGGGCTGATCACACCGCCCCCCGCGGGGGCGGCTGTATTTGTCTGAGGTTCCGCCACGGGCGCCTGCTGCGCAAGGCCGGGGGTGACCCCGGCCAGCATCATCACCAAGGGGATGAAGGCGCGGCGCATGGGCTTAGAACGTGGTCCGCAGGGTGACCTCAAAGCTCTGCTCTTTGTCAAAGCTCTCTTTCTTCAGCGCGTCGGAGACGTTGAACTGAAGCGGGCCAAGCGGCGTGTCCCAGAAGACCGAGACGCCGATCACATGGCGGAACGAACCGCTTTCGCCGACGATATCCGTACTTCCCGCAGTGTTTACATCGCTCAGGTCCCACAGGTTGCCCACGTCATAGAAGACGCCGCCGGTGATGCCATATTCCTCAGGCAGACCCAGCGGGAACTCCGCCTCGAAACGGGCCACGGCAAAGAGGTTACCGCCAAGCGCGTCGTCCACACCATTGCTCTGGTCGCGCGGCCCGATGCCGCCCGGCTCAAAGCCGCGCATGATGGATGGGCCAAGGATGAAGCGGTCCACCGCGCGGTTGGTGCCGCTGTTCCACGACAGCGCACCGCCTTCGAGCGTGGCACGCAGGGTGACTTCCTCGTTAAAGATGCGCTTTTCGCCCGCGATCTTGGCCGTGGTCTTGATATATTCGTTGTCGCCGCCCAGCCCGGCGAAGTCCTGCCCGAACTCGAACAGAACGCCCTGCGTCGGGTCCAGCCCGCTGCGACGGGTGTCATAGGTATAGGTGTAACCGACAGAGGAGGAGAAAAGCGCGCCTTCGGCGATTTCACTCGCGATGGTGGCGCTGTTGTCTTCGTCCTCCCGCTCCAGCATCTCGATCCCTTCAAGGGTATAGCGCGTCGACAGACGGCCATTCTCGCTGACCGGGAAGGTCAGGCTGGGCTGGAAGACCAGACGTTCGGTGTCATAGCTGGTGTAGGAGGAATTGGTCTCGGCGTAATCCAGCTTGAGGCCAAGCGCCACATCGCGGCCAAGGAAGCGCGGCTCAACGAAGGTCACGCCATAGCGTGTTGCATCCTCGGCGGTGGAGATCGACAGGTTCAGCCGCTGCCCGCGCCCGAGGAAGTTTTCCTCTTGGAAGCTGACCGCCACACCGAAACCATCGTTGTTCGAGAAGGAGCCGCCGAAGTTCAGAGAGCCTGTGGGCTTCTCTTCCACATCCACGTCGATCACGACCTGCTCGGGGCTGGAGCCTTGGCGGGCGTTGACCTCTGCCGTCTCGAAATACTGCAACGCGCGGATGCGTTCCGCTGCTTGGCGGATTTCGCGTGGGTTGAAGGGGTCACCCTCCACGCTGTCGAACTCGCGCCGGATCACACGGTCGAGCGTGGTGGTGTTGCCTTCGATGTCGATCCGCTCAACAAAGATGCGCTCCCCACGGGAGAGCCTGTAGGTGACGTTAAGCGACAGATCGCGGTCATTGCGGTCGATCACCGGCTCGACGCGCAGGAAATCGACGCCATCGCGGATCGCTTGGCGCTCGATCCGGGCGATGTCATTCTCGATCAGAGTCGGGGAATAGATCACGCCAGGGCGGATCTTGAGCAGGTCGCGATAGGCCGCCGCATTCAGGCCGGGCACTTCGGATTCCAGCGTCACCTCGCCGAAACGGAACTGCTGCCCCTCGGTGATGTTATAGGCCACAAAGACGCCATCACGCTCTTCGGTCAACTCGGCATTCACCGCCTCGGTGCGCATGTCGACATAGCCGCGCGACAGGTAGAAATCCCGCAGCAACTGTTTGTCAGCCTCGACGCGGCCTTCGACATAGGTGTCGCGTTTGACCAAGCGGCGGAACAGACCGGCCTGTTTGGTGCCAAGCACGCGGCGCAGGCGGCGGTCGGAATAGACGCGGTTGCCGACAAAGCTCAGACGCTCAATCTCGACATTGTCGCCTTCGAAAATCTCGAACACCAGATCGACGCGGTTCTGATCGCGGCGGATGATGCGCGGCTGCACGCGGGCCGACAGGCGCCCCTCGTTGCTATAAGCCTCCGCGATGGCGGCGGCGTCTTGCTCGGCTTGGCTGGGGTTGAACACCCGCCGCTCGGTCGAGCCGATGAGTTCGGCCAGCATTTCATCCTTGATGCGGCGGTTGCCTTCAAAGCTGACGCGGTTCAGCGTCGGCAGTTCGACCACCGTGATCACCAGCGTGCCGCCCTGCGGCTCAAGCGAGACGGATTCGAACAGACCCGAGTTTTGCAGGTTCTGATAGGCGTCGTTCAATTGACCACCCGTCACCGCCTGCCCGCGCCCGATGCCCGCGCGGCGCAGGATAGCGCTATCGCCAATCCGCTCATTGCCGTCGATGACGACCGTGTTGAACTGATATTGCTGCGCCTGCGCTTGGCTGCCGGGCACGAGCCACGCGACGGACAACATGACACAAAGCGATGCCCCCCGAAGGGTCTTGCCGACATTGCTGCGCTGCGCCCATTCGACGGGCATTCTGCCCTCGTTCCTCAGTCCCATTACACCGACCCGTTTTTTACGACATTGTTGTCAACCTGACTACGCAGGTTAACGGGGTTTGTCAAAAGCAACGGCGGGAAAAATATACCATATCATGCGGCAAGTTGGGCCGGAATGACATCATGAGCCGATAACGCGCAGATGCGCCCCTGCGGGGTGCGGGGCGGCTGTCAGAGAGAGGCGACAAAGGCCCCGGCGGAAAGCGCGGCGGCAATGGCCGCGCCAAAGAACGCACGGTCCCAATTCAGGTCCAAAAGCAGGCTCAGGCCGCGGTATGTTCCTTGCAAGACGTGCATCTTCGGTTCCTTCTTGATGAAGGGGAACCATAGCCAGAGATTGCGGCACGATTTTGTTCAATTGTGGCCATTTGAAGGCATTGCGCCCTGCCCCGAAGGGCAGGGCGCAGGCTCTCTTTCGCTGTCCCTGCGCCGTTTAGGGGCAGAACAGATCATTGCCAAGCGCAAAGAGCATCAGGGTCAGCACCAAGGCGATGCCAATGCTCATCAAAAAGCGCAGCGCGCCATCGCTGGGCGGTTTGCCGGTCACCGCCTCATAGGCGTAGAACACCAGATGCCCACCGTCCAAGGCCGGGATCGGGAAGAGGTTCAGCAGACCGACCGCTGTGCTCAGCACCGCGATGAAATAGATGAAGGACTGCGCCCCTTGGCTCGCCATCGCGCCCGAGGTCTGGGCGATGCCCACCGGGCCGCTGAGGTTGCAGGTGCTGATATTGCCGACGATCATCTCACGCAGGCCCGAGATCGACCCGGTGATGATGCGCCAAGTGTTGTCCAAACCGGTGCCAAACGCCTCGCCCACGCCGGGGGTATCGGTCGCAGGCACGAAAGCCATGCCGCCAACGATGCCAATGCGCAGGTTCTGTTTGAAACTGCCATCCGGCTGCGGCTCATCCGTGGCTTTGGGGACAAGGGTGAAAGGCAGGGTCTCGCCATCGCGCCAGACGGTCAACTCCTGCGGGGCCCCTTCGGAGGCTTCGACCACCTCTTTCAATTCCCCAAAGGCCACGATCTCTTGCCCATTCACGGCGGTGATCACATCGCCACTGCGCAGACCGGCTTCTTGCGCCGCCGATTGCGGGGCGACGTTGCTGACCAGCGGCGGCATCAGATAGGGGCCAGGCACGGTCAACTCTTCGCCGTCGCGGGTGATGTCATAGCTCAGAACCGCTTCCTGCGGCAGGTTGGTCAGGAAATCGCCATAGCCTTCCCCGGCAGAGAGCGAGGGCACCGGGGTGCCTTCGACCGCGCGGAGAATATCGCCCGGAGCCAACTCATAGGCATCACTCGGCAGCGCGCGCAGCTCGCCCACGGTCAGCGGATCACGGGCGGTGCCCGCCGTCATCGCCACGGCGAAGAAAATGATGATCGACAGGGCAAAGTTGAACACCGGCCCCGCCGCCACGGTCAGCGCGCGCGCATAGAGCGGCGCGCCGTGCATCGTGTGGCGCAGCGCCTCGGGGTCGTCGGCGAGCGCTTCCATCGCGGTCTCATCCTTGCCGGAGGCCGCGTTGGAGTCGCCTGCGAATTTCACATAGCCGCCAAAGGGCAGCAGCGCGAACTGCCAGCGCGTGCCGCGCCTGTCGACGCGAGAGAAGAGCACGGGGCCGAAGCCGAGACTGAAGACATCCGCCTTGATCCCGGTCCAACGGCCAACGATGTAATGGCCGTATTCGTGGATCGCCACGATCACCGACAGCGCCACGACAAAGGCCAGTATCGTCCAGATCAGCCCGCCGAACTCCGGCAAAAATCCCATGATGTCCAACGTGCTACCCTGCCCTTTTCTGAATTGCGGCCTCTGCCGCCTTGCGTGCGAGATGGTCCGCCTGTGCCACCAGTTCAAGTGTCATGTCGTTGCGGCCCTGCGCGGCCTCTTCGGCGCGGCGCTCCAGCACCTCTTCGACGATCTCGGCCATCTGCGTAAAGCGCAGCCGTCCGTCGATGAAACCGTCAAGCGCCACTTCCTTGGCCGCGTTAAAGACCGCGCCCATCAGACCGCCCGCTGCCATGACGTCCCGCGCCAGCCGCAGCGCGGGCCAGCGGGCGTCATCGGGGGCGGTGAAATCGAAACGTCCAATCTTGGTCAGGTCCAACCGCTCAACGGGGAGATGCCCGCGCGCGGGGTGGTGCAGCGCATAGCCGATGGCATGGCGCATATCCGCGGGGCCGACATGGGCCATCAGCCCCCCGTCGCAAAAGCCCACCAGCGCATGGATCATCGACTGCGGATGCACCAGCACCTCAATCGCCTCGGGGGAGACGCCGAAAAACTCACGCGTCTCAATGACTTCCATCGCCTTGTTAAACATCGACGCCGAGTCGATGGTGATGCGCTGTCCCATGTCCCAATTGGGATGGCTTGAGGCTTGGTCGAGCGTCGCATGGGGCAGGTCTTCGAGCGGCCAATCGCGAAACGCGCCGCCGCTGGCGGTGATGATAACACGCTCAACTGCGGTCATGTCTTCGCCGACCAGCGCCTGAAATACGGCGGAATGTTCACTGTCGACGGGCAGGATCGTCGCGCCGTGGCGCGCGGCCTCGCCCATGATCAACGCCCCGGCGCAGACCAACGATTCCTTGTTGGCCAGTGCCAGCGTGCCACCTTGGCGCAGCGCCGCCAGCCCCGGTGCCAGCCCCGCCGCGCCGATGATCGCCGACATGGTCCAATCCGCCGGGCGCGAGGCGGCCTCGGTGATCGCCTCGTCCCCCGCTGCGGCTTCGACCCCGCTGCCGCTGAGCGCGCCGCGCAAATCATCCAGCAGGTCTTCACGCGCGGTGACGGCCACATCGGCCTTGAGCGCAATGGCGTCCTTAGCCAATTGCGCGATATTGCCCGCGCCGGTCAGGGCCACGACCTCATAGGCGTCGGGCGCGCGGCGGATCAGGTCAATCGTGTTCTGACCGATGGACCCGGTCGCCCCCAGTATCGAAATCTTGCGCGGCATAGCGGGTCAGTTCACACCCGGCGGGAAACCGATCAGCGGCCCGACGATCAGCAAGAAGACGGCGGCGCCGAGCATCCCGTCAAAACGGTCCAACAGACCGCCATGGCCGGGGATCAGCGCCGAACTGTCTTTGACGCCCATCTTTCGCTTCATGCCCGACTCCGCCATATCGCCCATCTGAGAGGCCATCGACAGGGCCACCGAGATGCCGACGAGTTGCAGGCCAAAGCCCGTGTTGAACGAGAAAATCAGCCCGACAACAGCCGCCCCAACCCAGCCCGAGGCGGTGCCGGACCATGTTTTTTTGGGGCTGACCTTGGGCCAGAATTTGGGCCCTCCGATGGCGCGGCCTGCGAAATAGCCCACCACATCGGTCACCACGACCACCAGCACCAGCCACATCAACCAGCCAAAACCCATGTCATCGCGCAGCTGGATCAGACCAAAGCCCGCCAGCAGGATTAGCGCGGTAAAACTCATGTAAAGCGTGCGATTGGCGCTCAATAGTGCAAAGCCCGCCAGCGCCGGGGCCAGCAAAAGCGGCAGGCCAAAGCCCACCGGCAGATAGACCGAGGCCAGCACCGCCGCCGCGGTCACCAGCCCCAATTGCCAAGCCGCCGCCTGCCCCTGCCCGCGCAGCATGCCGACCAATTCCCAAACCATCATGCCGCAGATCAGCGCCACCAGCAGATGAAAGACGGTGCCGCCCAACCAGATGCCCAACAGACCGATCAGGATCATCGCACTGGCCGATAGCATACGGGCGCGTAGGTCGGACCATTGTTCAGGTGATTTCATCGCAGCTCTCCTCAGGTCTTGACCGCACCGAACCGCCTGTCACGCCCGCCATAGGCGGCGCAGAGCCGGGCGAATTCCTCGCGGGTGAAATCCGGCCACAGCGTGTCGATGAACTCATATTCCGCATAGGCCGATTGCCACAGCAGAAAGTTCGAAATCCGTGCCTCGCCGCTGGTGCGGATCACCAAATCGGGGTCGGGCAGCACATGGGTATCGAGGTAGCGCGGCAGGGTCTCTTCGTCCACGCTGTCGGGGTCGAGCTTGCCGCTGGCGACATCTTGGGCCAAGCGATGCGTGGCGCGAGCCACCTCATCGCGGCCGCCATAATTGAGCGCGATAGTTAGATTGATGCGGGTGTTATGGGCGGTATGGGCCTCAAGCTCTCCCATGAGCTTGATCAGCTTGTCATCCAGCCGGTCGCGATCCCCAATGAACCGCACCCGCGCGCCATAGTCGCTGAGGCTGCGCATTTCTTTAGAAATATAGCGCCGAAACAGGGACATAAGCCCCGCCACTTCGACCTGCGTGCGCTTCCAATTCTCGGTCGAGAAGGCAAAGATCGTCAGATACTCCACCCCCACATCGGGGCAGCATTCGACGATCTCGCGGACGCGTTTGGCCCCGGCGTGATGCCCGAAAAGCCGGGGCCGCCCGCGTTGGGTGGCCCAACGGCCATTGCCGTCCATGATGATCGCCACATGGCGTGGCCCGCCGGGTATCGTCTGGGGCTGAATTTCGGCGGTGCTCATGTCTCGACCTTCTTCTTTCAAGTTCTGTTTCCCGGCGTCTTGGCGGGGTCAGACTTGCATAATTTCGGCCTGTTTCGTCTCAAGCTGTTCATCAATGAGCGTGATGAAACGGTTGGTCAGATCCTGCACTTCGCCTTCCCAGATTTTCTGGTCGTCCTCTGACATCGCGCCGTCGTTCTTGGCTTTCTTGATCTGGTCCATCCCGTCGCGGCGGATGTTGCGGATCGAAACGCGGGCGTGTTCTGCATACTGCCCGGCAACCTTGGTCAACTGGGTGCGGCGCTCTTCGTTCAGCTCAGGGATCGGCAGCATGATAATGGTGCCATTGAGCTGCGGATTGATGCCCAGACCGCTTTCGCGGATGGCTTTTTCAACCTTACCAACAAGACCTTTGTCCCAAACGTTGATCGTCACCATGCGCGGCTCGGGCACGTTGACGGTGCCCACTTGGTTCACCGGGGTCATCTGGCCATAAGCCTCAACCATCACCGGCTCCAGCATGGAGGCCGAGCCACGCCCTGTGCGCAGCGATGCGAACTCGGTCCGAAGCGACGCAATCGCGCCGTTCATCCGCCGTTCAAGATCATCGGTATCGAGCATAAATTCGTCTGACATGGCGAGCCTGCTTGTTGTTTCCTTGCGTTACGGCTTTCTAACGGTGGCGCGGCGCTTTCACAACTGCCCATTGTTACGCCACCATACGCGCACCGCGCCCCTTCGTGAGAGACGCGGCGGCGATAGGCCAATCGCCCTGCCGTGGCGCGATGCCTTGGAATGCGGTCGGAATTACCCGACGCGGGTGTAAGTACCCTGCCCCGCCAAAATGCCTTGGAAGCCGCCCGGCTCGTCCAGCGAGAAGACGATGATCGGCAGGTTGTTGTCCCGCGCCAGCGCGATGGCAGAGGCGTCCATCACCCCCAGCCGCTTTTGCAGCACGTCGTCATAGCTCACCAGATCATAGCGTTTCGCATCGTCGAACTTAGCCGGGTCTTTGTCATAGACACCGTCGACCTTGGTGCCCTTGAAGATCGCCTCGCAGGACATCTCATTGGCGCGCAGGGTCGCGGCGGTGTCGGTGGTGAAATAGGGGTTGCCGGTGCCCGCGGCAAAGATGCAGACCCGCTTCTTCTCAAGGTGGCGCACGGCGCGGCGGCGGATATAGGGCTCGGCCACCTCGTTCATGGTGATGGCGCTGATCACGCGGGTGTGGATGCCCAGACCTTCGAGTGCCGATTGCATCGCCAGCGCGTTCATCACGGTGGCGAGCATCCCCATGTAATCCGCCGTGGTCCGCTCCATCCCCTGCGCCGAGCCTTGCAGCCCGCGGAAGATGTTGCCGCCGCCGATCACCATGCAGATCTCGACGCCCAGACTGTGCACCGATTGCACCTCACGGGCGATGCGTTCGACGGTTGGCGGATGCAGACCATAGCCGAGGTCACCCATCAGCGCCTCCCCGGAAATCTTTAGCATCACGCGGTTAAAGGAGACTTGGGGGGTGTCTTGGGACATCGGGCACACCTTACTATTTCACCAACCGGGGGAGATTTAAGCCTTGCGGCGGTGAAGGGTTTTCATTTCGCGCCAAAATGTCGCAAATACGCCCAAGGTTCAATGCGGGACGTAAGGAAGACGCAAAGAAATGCCGGATATTCCCAATGCCCAGATGGACGCCCTGTTGCAAGACTTACCGCCCGAACGGCCGGTGTTGATCGCCGGGCCGACTGCCAGTGGCAAATCCGCCCTTGCCCTCGCCATTGCCGAGGCGCAGGGCGGTGTGATCGTCAATGCCGATGCCAGTCAGGTCTACGCCCCCCTGCGCATCATCAGCGCCCGCCCCTCGCCCGAGGAAGAGGCCCGCGCGCCGCATCTGCTTTATGGTCATCTGGCCGAAGATGCGCCCTATTCCACCGGCCATTGGCTGCGCGAGGTGGCCCCGCTGTTGGGCGGCGATCAGCGGGTGATCATCACCGGGGGCACCGGGCTTTACTTCTCTGCCCTGACGCAGGGGCTGGCCGAGATTCCGGCCACCCCGGTAGAGGTGCGCGCCCAAGGCGACGAGATGGCGCTCGAAGACCTGTTGGCCGGGCTGGATGCCGAGACCGCCGCAGGCCTCGACCAACGCAACCGCGCGCGGGTGCAGCGCGCTTGGGAAGTGTGGCAGGCCACCGGGCGCGGCCTGTCGGACTGGCAGCGCGACACCGGCGCACCGCTTTTGCCGCTGGCGGACTGTCTGCCGATCGTCTTCGATGTCGAGCGGGATTGGCTGAACGCCCGCATCGCACAGCGCTTTGACCTGATGCTCGAGCAAGGCGCCTTGGAAGAGGTCGCTGCCCTTCGCCCGCGCTATGACCCATCCCTGCCCGCCCATCGCGCCATCGGCGTGCCGGAACTGATCCGCCACCTCGACGGCGACTGGCCGCTGCACCGCGCCCGCGAGGCCGCCGTCGTCGCCACCCGCCGTTTCGCCAAGCGGCAGCGCACTTGGATGCGCAGTAAGATGGCAGATTGGCAGCGGGTGACGCCAGAATAGCCGCCGAGCGGGCGGAATTTCTTGCGTTATCCCAACCATCCGCTAGCCTGACGTTGCGGATAACCCTTGTAAGGTTTCCATTTCTCAACGAATGCGCCGTGTGCCCGAGACAGAGATTCAGACCCAGTCCCTAGCCCAGCTTTCAGCGGGGCAAGACTGGCGGCTGACCCTCGCGCACGACCGCGACCACCATCTTTTGATCTGGATCACCCGGGGCCAAGGTCGGCTGCTGCTCGACGGCCAACGCCGCGGCATCAGCCCGCATAACGCGCTTTGGATACCGGCGCGGTCGCTCTTCGCGCTGGAGCTGGGCTATCAATGTCTGGGCCATGCGGTGCTGATCCCCGAAGACAGTGACGAAAGCCTGCCCGAGACCCCGCGCCAATTGCGCATCCGCGATGGGGCCGCGCAATCGGAGATCGCAACCCTCATCGAACAGACCCAACGGGAGGTCCAACAGGCCCGCCCCCTGCACCAAGATGCGCTCAAAGCGCAGGTGGCGCTGATGTCGGTCTGGCTGCGCCGCCAGATCATGGCAGAGGCGCATACCGCCCCCCGGCCCAAGGCAGGCGACAGGCTGAGCGCGCGGTTCTGCGCCTTGGTCACTCAAGACGTCCCCAAGGGCACCAGCATGGCCGAACACGCCGCAGCTCTTGGCGTGACCCCAACCCATCTGACCCGCGCCGTGAAGGCGGCCACCGGCAAATCCGCGGCTGACCTTCTGACCGAGCGCAGTTGCCATGCCGCCCGTCGCCTGCTGGCCGAGACCGATCACACCGCTGCCGAGATCGCCGCCACCTTGGGCTTCGGCTCTGCCGCCTATTTCACCCGTTTCATGCAACAGCACAGCGGCCTGCCCCCCAGCAAGCTGCGCTGAGAGCCGGGCCGAAATGTCGCTTTCAGACCCTCAGCATGTCGCAAAAACTCCTCCAAACTCCTCAGCCGAATGTTGACGCGCGAGCAATTTCCGTGCCTCATGGCTGAACCGCTCCGCACAGGGGCGGGGCAATGAACAAGCGCAGGCTGCCAGAAAGACCGCCAAAAGGTCTTCGGCACCCCAGCGCCACAAGGCAGAGAAAACCTGCCGCGCACAGAACCGGCGCCCCCAAGGCGCCGCACCAATTAAAAAGGCCAAAAGGCCGCATCGTCGGGCCAAGTCACCGCCCGACCCTGCTACAGGGGACCACATGGGACTATTCATTTTGCGCCGGCTGGGTGTGATGTTGCTGACGGCGCTTTGCCTGACGTTCATCGTATTCTGGCTGACCAATCTCTATCCGAACCTCGAAAAACTCGCCAAGACCCAAGGCAACTTCCGTATGTCGGACGAGGCCGTGGCCAGCTACCTCGAAGACCGCGGCTACCTGCAGCCCACGGTCGACAAGTTCGGCGAATGGCTGGGCGTGCTACCCGGCTGGGTCACCGAAGGCGACACGCCCGAGGAAACCTTTGGCCGCTGTTTCGCCCCCGGCACCCCGGTGGAAGAGCGCCCCACCCGCTGCGGCATCCTGCAAGGCGATTGGGGTTTCTCGACCGTCTTCAAAGAACCCGTGGGCGAGACGGTGCTCACCCGTCTGGCACTTACCGGCAAGCTGATGTTCTGGGTGCTGGTGCTGATGGTCCCCTCGGCGCTGATCGTCGGCGTGCTGGCGGGGATGCGCGAAGGCTCCAAGCTCGACCGCTCGCTCTCCACCTTCTCCATCGCCACCACGGCAACGCCGGAATATGTCTCTGGCGTGATCTTCATTGCGGTGCTCGCCTCCTCGCGCTTTGGCCTGTCGCCGCTTCTGGCCGAGTGGGGCTGGATCGACAGCAAGACGCTGTTTCTCGGCTCCGCCACCTCGGCCATGAAAGATGCGACCTTCTGGAACTTCTTCCTGCCGGTGCTGACCATCTCGCTCTACGGTATGGGCTATATCGCGCGGATGACACGGGCCTCGATGACCGAGGTGATGACCGCGCAATATATCCGCACCGCAAGGCTCAAGGGGGTGAAATTCTCAGAGATCGTGCTGAAACACGCACTGCGCAACGCACTCATTGCGCCCTTCACCGTGATCATGCTGCAAATCCCGTGGCTCTTGAACGGCGTGGTGATCGTCGAGACCCTGTTCAACTACAAGGGCTTCGGCTGGCTGCTGGTGCAGGCGGCGGCCAATAACGACATCGAACTGCTGCTGGCGGTCTCGGTCGTGTCGGTGATCGTCGTCCTCGTGACGCAGCTGATCTCGGACATCGGCTATGTTTTCCTCAACCCGCGCATTCGCATTTCTTAAGGGAGCTTGGACATGGAACCTTTGACATGGACCGGGTCGCTTGCGGGGCTCAACATCATCTTCCTCGGTCTTGCGGTGCTTCTGGCCTTGGCCGTGGCGGTGCAGATCGTCGTTTCCTTCTTTCCCGCCAGTGAGGCACGCCAGATAAACCCGGACGGCACCGTCGACCGGCAAGGCGGGCTGGCGGGCGGGGTGAACCGTGCGGTGATCCTGCTCTTTGCACTGCTGATCCTCGTCCTGCTGATCTATATCATCGCAGGCGCCTTCATGGGACCGCAGGCGGGCATCATCGGCGGCATGTCGCAACAGATGCTGCCCGTGTGGATTGCGCTGATCCTGACCTTTGCGCTCTCTATCCACTTCAAGCGGCGGCTCGGCCTTTACGGCAAGCTGTTTGACAGCACCGTCGGCATGATCGGTTTCGCTATCGTCATGTTCTGGGTCTACACCGGCATCTTCGGCGGGCTGTTCGATCTGTTGGTGACGCATGACAGTCTCAGCCAGACCTCGGGGATGAAGAACAAACTGCCCGGCACGCCCCTGCGCAGCCCGGATGAAGGCGAATACCCTTGGTTCCTTCTGGGCGGTGACAACCTTGCCCGCGATGTCTTCTCGCGGCTGATCAAAGGGTCTTGGGTCGTGGTGCAGATCGCGCCGATGGCAACGCTCTTTGCCTTTATGGTGGGGATCACGCTGGGCCTGCCTGCGGGATACTATGGCGGGCGGTTGGATACTGTGCTGAGCTTTCTGGCAAACCTGATCCTCGCCTTCCCGGTGATCCTGCTCTTCTACCTGCTGGTCACGCCCGAGATCGTGCTCACCGGCATCCCGAACTACATGGCGGTCTTCCTATTCATATTCCCGCTGATCTTCCTCGCCGTGCTGTTGAACGCGCGCTACTACACGCAACCTTCGTTCCGCACGCCGCTTCTGATCGTGGTGCTGGGGGTGGTCGGCTGGCTCTACCTGTCGCTGGTCTCCACCGACGGGGCGATCGTGGCGACGGACAGCTACCGCATTCCGGGCCTGCCCGGCATGATCGACCTTTTCGACATCGACCCCGGCGTGCTGGTGGTCTTTGTCTCAGTGGTCTTCGTGAACTCGCCCACGGTGTTCCGCATCGTGCGCGGCTTGGCCCTCGACATCAAAACCCGCGACTACGTCGCCGCCGCACAGACCCGCGGCGAAGGCCCGTGGTATATCATGCTGTGGGAAATCCTGCCCAATGCGCGCGGGCCGCTGATCGTCGATTTCTGCCTGCGCATCGGTTATACCACGATCCTTCTGGGCACGCTGGGCTTCTTCGGCCTCGGGCTGGAGAGCGAGAGCCCCGATTGGGGCAGCACGATCAACGCGGGCCGCCGCCTGCTGTCGCTCTACCCGCATGCCGCCATCGCGCCTGCGCTGGCGCTGCTGAGCCTCGTGCTGGGTCTGAACCTCTTGGCCGATGGCCTGCGCGAAGAATCCCTGCGCGACTAAGAAACATCCTCCGGGGGGCCAGCCCTCCCGGCCCCTTTTGATCCCCCGACTGGGAGAGCCAAATGCCAAAGACTGATTACGACGGTCCCATTCTTGAGATCAACAACCTGTCGATCTCCTTCTTCACCCGCCTGCGAGAGATTCCCGCCGTGATGGATTTCTCTGTCAACGTCCAACCGGGGGAGGCCGTGGGGCTGGTGGGCGAAAGCGGCTGCGGCAAATCCACCGTGGCGCTGGGCGTGATGCAGGATCTGGGTCGCAATGGCCGGATCGTCGGCGGCTCGATCAAATTCAAAGGCTGCGACCTGAGCGAGATGAGCACGGAAGAGCTGCGCGACATTCGCGGCAGCGAAATCGCGATGATCTATCAAGAGCCGATGGCCAGCCTGAACCCCGCCATGCGGATCGGCAAGCAGCTGATGGAAGTGCCGATGATCCACGCCGGCATGACCGAGAAGGAAGCCTATGCACGCGCCTTGCAAGTGGTCACGGACGTGAAACTGCCGGACCCCGAGCGCATTCTGAAGGCCTATCCGCACCAGCTTTCGGGCGGGCAACAGCAGCGTATCGTCATCGCCATGGCGCTGATGTCCGAACCCTCGCTCTTGATCCTCGACGAGCCAACAACCGCGCTCGACGTGACCGTCGAGGCCGCGGTGGTGGAGTTGGTGAAGGATCTCGGCAAGAAATACGGCACTTCGATGCTGTTTATCTCCCACAACCTCGGGCTGGTGCTGGAAACCTGCGACCGGATCTGCGTGATGTACTCGGGCGAGGCGGTCGAGAAGGGCTCGATAGAGGATGTCTTTGACGAGATGCAGCATCCCTACACGCAGGCGCTGTTCCGTTCGATCCCGCTGCCGGGCGGGGACAAGAACGCGCGGCCCCTGAAAGCCATTCCCGGCAATTTCCCCCTGCCCCACGAACGCCCGCCCGGCTGCAACTTCGGCCCGCGCTGTGACTATTTCGTCCCCGGCCGCTGCGACGCCGCGCCGATCCCGATGGAGAGCGTGCCCGGCAACGACCGGCATGAGAGCCGTTGCATTCGGTTTCAAGAGATCGACTGGCAAGCGCCCTTGGAGCTGGCCGAGGTCAAGGAAAAAAGCGATGTCGGTGAGGTCGTCCTCAAGATGGACAAACTCAAGAAATACTACCAAGTCGCGGCCAATGCCATGTTCGGCGGCGGCAATACCAAAGTGGTCAAAGCCAATGAATCCCTCAGCTTCGAGGCCCATGAAAGCGAAACCCTCGCCATCGTGGGCGAGTCGGGCTGTGGCAAGTCCACATTCGCCAAAGTGCTGATGGGGCTAGAGACGGCGACCGAGGGGCATATCTACCTCGACGGGCAGGACATCGGCGGCGTGTCGATCGACAACCGCACGACCAAGAACGTGGCCGATGTGCAGATGGTGTTCCAAAACCCCTTCGACACGCTCAACCCTTCGATGACCGTGGGGCGGCAGATCATCCGCGCCTTGGAGATTTTCCGCATCGGCAAGAATGAGAAAGAGCGCCGCCAGCGCATGCTGGAACTGCTCGATCTGGTAAAACTACCCCGCGAATTCGCAGGTCGGATGCCGCGCCAACTCTCCGGCGGGCAAAAGCAACGCGTGGGCATCGCCCGCGCCTTTGCGGGGGATGCGCGGATCGTGGTGGCGGATGAGCCGGTCTCGGCCCTCGACGTGAGCGTGCAGGCCGCCGTCACCGACCTGCTGATGGAGATCCAACGCGAGCAGAAGACGACGCTTTTGTTCATCTCCCACGACCTTTCTATCGTGCGCTATCTCTCGGACCGGGTGATGGTGATGTATCTGGGCCATGTGGTTGAACTGGGCGACACCGATCAGGTTTTCGCCCCGCCCTATCACCCCTATACCGAAGCGCTGCTGAGCGCGGTGCCGATTGCCGATACCAAGGTGAAAAAGAAACACATCGTGCTGGAAGGCGACGTGCCCTCGGCCATGAACCCGCCCCCGGGCTGCCCCTTCCAGACGCGCTGCCGGTGGAAGTCGCAGGTGTCGGGTGATCTTTGCGAACGCGAGGTGCCGCCGATGGTGACCATGGCCGACGGCCTTCAGATCAAATGCCACCTCTCGGCCCAGCAATTCGCCGAGATGGAGCCGGTGATCGAGACAGGCACGGCGGCCGAATGAAAAAAGGCGCGGTTCCGAAGAACCACGCCTCATACCTCAGGCTATCTAAGGGGGAACGGCCTGAGGCTATGACGATCCGGCCTGCACGGCCAAATCAGACCCGGATTTAGGGATCAACAGGCGAACCGGCAGTGTTCACATTGGCCAGACCTTCGGCCACGACATCCGCGAAGGTAGAGACGAGCGCTACATAGAACTCAGTCTCGGACGGCTGCACGTTGACATAGCCTTCGGGCGCGATCTCATCGCCGCTATAGGCAGAGATCATGACCGGGAAGCTCAGGCCAGCGTTGTCGCCAGTGGGGCTTGTGATATCAACGACACCTTCCAACTCGTTGAATTCCTTGCTGTCGGGCAGCATTGTCGCGCCGTTCAAAGAGATTTTGCGGATGTCGATCTTGATCTGCGGATCGGACCCATCGCTGCTCATCGGTACGCGCTCTGCCACTTCGGCGCGCAGGTCTTCTTCCAGATCAGGATAGAAATCCATGGCATTGCTGTCAGCCGCGGCGGCGACAGAGGATTCGACGTCGATTTTCGAGACCATGATCTTGTCATCGGCGAAAGCAGAGCCGCTCAGCGCGATAACGCTTACACCAGCGGCAAGGGCGATGTTTTTCATATTCGTCAGCATGTCGTTCTCCTTTGATCTTTCCTCTCTGCGGCGAGAATGCCCCGCTGCAAAGTTTCTGATCAGAGAACACCACGATTGCCCCGGCGGTTCCCGAGGGGGCCGATGCCAAAGGGGCTTACGGGGGTGCAAATAGGCGGACAAACGCCCAAGCGCAGCGCCCATTCCATAAATATCAATAACTTAGCTGCCCGTGATCACTTTAACGTAATTGCGGGTTTCCTTGTAGGGCGGGATGCCCCCGTATTTCTTCACCGCCCCCGGCCCCGCGTTATAGGCGGCCAGCGCCAGCTCCCAACTGCCGAAAGCGCGGTACTGCATCTTGAGGTAGCGCGCCCCGCCTTCGAGGTTTTGCACCGGATCGGCGGGATCGACACGCAGCGCCCGCGCGGTCTGCGGCATCAACTGCGCCAGCCCCATCGCCCCCTTGTGCGACAGCGCCTTGGGGTTCCACCCGCTTTCCTGCTGCACCAATCGCAAAAACAGATCGACCGGGATGCCATGGCGCGTGGCCGCGGCGCGGGCATGGGTCAGAAAGGCCCCTTTGTAAGACCCGTTGTATTTCGGCACGTCCCATTTCGTCGGGGTAACAACCTTGGGCGGTTGCAGCCGCACGGAGGCGGAATATTGTTTGGACGCCCGATTATCGAGGATGCTTTTCTGCGAGGCAAAGAGCCCCGCGCGGTTCTTGCTAGCAAACATATCGGCAGCCGCTGGTGCCGCCCCCATCGCGATGATCCCGGCTGCCGTCAAACTCACCGTGGCCAGACCGGCCAAAAGTCCCGTCTTTCGCATATCTGCCCCCTGCCGTTGCATTGCGCGCAGTATACTTAAATGCGCCCCTTCTACCAGCCCCCGAAATCCCGGCCATTTCGCGGGCCGTGGCGATGGGCTGCGGGATGGAAAGCCGGTGTCATCCGGCGAACAAGCACGATATAAACAGCCGAATTGGGCGCGCTCGGATTCGCGCCCGACGCAATGACACAGCAATGACAAACGAGGGGGCAAGATGGCCGGCTCAGTGAACAAAGTGATCCTTATCGGCAACCTCGGGCGCGACCCCGAGGTGCGGTCGTTCCAGAACGGCGGCAAAGTGTGCAACCTGCGCATCGCCACCTCGGAGACATGGAAAGACCGCAACACCGGTGAGCGCCGCGAGAAGACCGAATGGCATTCGGTGGCAATCTTCCAAGAGGGGCTCGTTCGCGTGGCCGAGCAATACCTCAAGAAGGGCTCCAAAGTTTATATCGAAGGCCAGTTGCAGACCCGCAAATGGCAAGATCAATCCGGTGCGGACCGCTATAGCACCGAAGTCGTGTTGCAAGGCTTCGGCGGCACGCTGACCATGCTCGACGGTCCCGGCGGCGGCTCCGGCGGTGGTGGTGGTGGTGGCGGCGGCTACGGTGGTGGCGGCTACGGCGGTGGCGGCAACGACTACGGCGGCGGCTATGACAGCGGCCCGTCCTCTTCGGGCGGCGGTGGCGGCGGCGGCAGCCGTGATCTGGACGACGAGATCCCGTTCTAAACCCTATGCGACTTGGGGCGGGGCGCTGTTGCGCCCTGCCCAACCTTTGCGAACGCGGCTATGAGAAACCTTTAACCGCGCCGCAGTAGACCTTTCCCCATCGCGATACCCGCCGGGCAATCATCCGTTCGGCGACAGGATCAGAGGCGCCCCGCGCGGGCACCATGTCAAGACGTCAAGACATGCAGGGTGACGCCTGTCTCAAACATCCGATTTGGCGGCGCCGCCCTTTTTATACGGCTCCACAATAGCTTAGAGAATTAAGTTAAACCGCTGGGCCCCACCCGCCGCGGATCACTGCCGTGCGCTCAATGCATCCCGCAACAGCGCCAGCACCTGCTCGTTCTCCACCTCGGCCCCCGCAAAGGCCTGCCCGATGCCGCGAGCCAGAACAAAGCGCAAACGGCCATCAACCACCTTCTTGTCCTGCCCCATCAGCCGCAGCAGTTCCTCGGCTTCGGGCAGATCGCCGGGAATGTCGCGCAGGTCGGTCTTCATGCCCATCTGCACCAAATGGGCGCGCAGACGGCTCGGGTCTTCTTGCGGGCAAAGCCCCAGCCGCGCGGAAAGCTCAAAGGCCAGCGCACAGCCAATCGCCACCCCTTCGCCATGCAGCAGCCGGTCGGAATAGCCCGTCGCCGCCTCAAGCGCATGGCCGAATGTATGGCCGAGGTTCAAAAGCGCACGGTCGCCCTGCTCTGTCTCGTCGCGCTCCACAATATCGGCTTTCATCTGAACCGACCGCCGCACCGCTTCGATCCGGGCGGCCATATCGCCCGCCGCGAGGGCTGGGCCCTGCGCCTCCAGCCAATCAAAGAACGCGGCATCGCCGAGTAGCCCGTATTTTACCACCTCGCCATAACCGGCGAGGAAATCCCGTTCGAGCATGGTGCCCAACACCTCGGTATCCGCCAGCACGAGGCTGGGCTGGTGGAAGGCCCCGATCAGGTTCTTGCCTTGGCGCGCGTTGATCCCGGTCTTGCCGCCCACCGAACTGTCGACCTGCGCCAAAAGAGAGGTGGGGATCTGCACGAAACGCACCCCGCGCCGCAGCACGGCGGCGGCGAAGCCCACCAGATCACCGATCACCCCGCCGCCAAAGGCCACAACGATATCGCCGCGCTCCACCTGCTCATCAAGCAGCCAGTCCACGCAGCGCTGAAGATTGGCCCAGTCCTTGGTCCCCTCGCCGGGGGCGAGTTCCAGCGCAGACATCGCGATGCCCTCGGCGGTCAATCCCTCCCGCAGGGATTGCAGATGCAATGCAGCGACGCGGCTTTCGGTGATGACGGCCACCCGCTTGCGGCGCAGCAGCGGCGCGATCAGCGCGCCGGCATCCCCCAGCAAGCCCGGCCCGATAACCACGTCATACTCGCGCCTCGGCAGGGCGACGGAAACCGTCTCACGCATCCAATCTCTCCAAAACATCGGGCCTTGTCAGCAGCTTGTCGATCACCCGGTTGGCCATGGCGTCAATCGACAGACGCGGATCGCAGCGCACTGAAAGGTCCGCCAACCGGTACAGCGGCACCCGGTCGCGATAAAGCGCCGCCAGCGTGGCCTTGGGATCAGCCGTGCGCAGCAGCGGACGGCTGTCTTTGTAGCGCACCCGGTTCCACAGCAGGTCCAAATCCGCATCAAGCCAAAGCGCCACACCGTAAGCCGCGATATTGTCGCGGTTCACCTCGGCCAGAAAGGCGCCACCGCCGGTCGACAGGATGCAGCGTTCCTCGGCCAAAAGCCGCGCGATCACCTCGGTCTCGCGTTTGCGAAAGAACGGCTCGCCGTCGCGGGTGAAAATTTCAGGCACGCTGAGATTGGCCGCTGCTTCGATTTCCGCATCGCTGTCCAGAAAGGGCGCGCCCAGTTTGGCCGAGACCGCACGCCCCACCGCCGTCTTGCCCGCGCCCATCATGCCAACCAGCGCCACCGTCTTGTTCAGACGGTAGCTGGGCGGCGTTTCTTCGCCATTGGTCATGCTGTGCTTAATTCCGCTCATTTTTCTCTGAATGACGTGATCTTGCCGAAAAGGCCATATATAGTTTGGCAAAATAGCAGAATTCCGGGCAGGCATAAATCATGGGTAAACTTTTCAAGCTTTTGATATTTCTATTGATTGTCGGCTTCATCGGTCTTGTGGGCTATGCCTATGTCGGGCCTTTCTTTGGCGTGGATTTTTCGCCCGAACAGATTGAGACGCGCCAGCCTGTCACGCTGACAGCGGATTGAGCGGCGTGGCCAACGCCCTGTCCAAAGGCAAACGGGCCCTTTGCGCTGCATTGATCTGCTCGGTCAGCGCCACGGCCCTGCTGGCCGAATCCGAAGAAGACCGCAATCTGGGCCGCGGATCGCGTCAGGCGGCTCAGCAGCAAGAACAGCCCCCCGCGGCCAATGATCAGCCGCTTTCGGTGATCGACTGGCTGGGCGCGCAATCGCCGCCCGAAAACCGGCCCAAACGCCCGCCCAACCCGGGCCGGGTGCCGGAACCGCCCGTGGCCGACAGCGCCCTGCCGCCGCCCGTGCAGGTCACGCCCCTGGGCGATGGCGCGCCGCGCCGCATCGGGCTGGTGCCCGGCTCTGTCACCGGGCTGCGCGGGGACATCTGGCTGGGCAGCGACACGACCGCCCTGATCGACCGCATCCGCGATTTGCCGGACCTGCATCTGCCCGCCGCGCAGGCGCTGCTCTACACCGTGCTTCTGGCCGAGGCACAGGCCCCGCAGGGCGAGGCGCGCAATGGCGATCTTTTGGCGCTGGCGCGGGGCGAAAAGCTGATGGAGCTTGGCGCCCTCGACCCGGCGCTGTCGCTGATCGAACAGGCCGGGGTGACCACCTCGACCGCGCATTTCGACCTGTGGATGCAGCTTTCCCTGCTTACCGGGACCGAGCATCGCGTCTGTGAGCGATTGGTGAAATCGCCGCATCTGACCCGGGACTATGGCACCCGGATTTTCTGCAACGCCCGCGCTGGCAATTGGGAGAACGCGGCCCTGACCTTTGGCTCGGCCCAAGCGCTCGGCCTGCTGCCCGAGGCGCAGCTCGAACTCTTCGACCGTTTCCTGAACCCGGATTTCTACGAAGGGGCCGAACCGCTGCGCGTGCCCCGCCAGATGGACCCAATGACCTTCCGCCTGTTTGAGACCATTGGCGAGCCCTTGCCCTCTAACATCCTGCCGCGTGCTTATGCGGTGGCCGATCTGCGCGACATCGCCGGATGGAAGGCCCAGCTTGAGGCCGCCGAGCGGCTGACCCGCGCGGGCGCCCTGCCCGACAACCTGCTGCTGGGGCTTTATACTGATCGTCAGCCCGCCGCCTCTGGCGGGGTCTGGGACCGGGTCGCGGCGCTGCAACGGTTTGAGACGGCCCTGCGCACCGGCAGCGCCGAGGCGGTGGCCAAGACCCTGCCCCCCGCATGGGAAGCGATGCGCGAAGCCTCACTTGAAGTGGCCTTTGCCACGCTCTTTGCCGAACCGCTCTCGACCATTCCGCTGGCGGGCCGTGCCGCGCGTCTGGCGCGGGATGTGGCGCTGCTGTCGCCCAATTACGAGGCCGCTGCGGCGCGGGTGATCGGCAAGTCCCCCGAAGACGAATTGCTGCGCGCCGTGGCCATGGGCGACGCGCCCAAAGGCCCCGCGCCCGATGCGCCATTGGCCGCCGCGGTGCATGACGCTTTCGCCAATCCCACCCCCCGCGCCGACCTGATGGCGCTGGCGCGGGACAAGGAATTGGGCATGGCGATTTTGCGCCTATTGTCGCTCTTGCATGACGGGGCGAGTGGTGACACATCGGCGCTCCGCGACGCCCTAGCCACCCTGCGCGCCCTCGGATTGGAAGACACCGCCCGACGTGCCGCCTTGCAGATTGTATTGCTCCAGCAATGATGATGTCCCAGACCCCGACCTTCCATTGGATCTCCAGCTTTCTGGAGGCCGCCGCCGCCGAACAGGGTGCCGCCACCAACACGCAGCTGGCCTATGGCCGCGACCTGAAGGATTTCGATACCTTTCTGGCGCAGCGCAACCATGACTTCCTGACCGCCAGCCGCGGTGAGGTCGAAGATTACCTTGTCTATTGCGACGCGCAGGGGCTGGCCAAATCCACCCGCGCGCGGCGGCTCTCGGCGATCAAACAACTCTACCGTTTCGCCTTTGAGGAAGGGCTGCGCGAAGACAACCCAGCAGTGCAAATCGCCGGGCCGGGGCAGGACAAACGCTTGCCCAAGATCCTGTCCGAGGAAGAGGTCGACCGGCTGCTCGATGCCGCGCGCAACTCAGGCCGGTCGCTGGCCGACCAGCTGCGCAACACCTGCCTGATGGAACTGCTCTATGCCACCGGGATGCGGGTGAGCGAATTGGTCAGCCTGCCGGTCAGCGCCGCGCGCGGCGATCCGCGCCTGCTGCTGATTTCGGGCAAGGGGGGCCGCGAGCGGCTGGTGCCCCTGTCAGAGCCTGCGCGCGACGCGCTGGCGGCATGGCTGGTGGTGCGCGACAAGGCGGATGAAGCGGCCCAAGCCAAGGGCAAACCGCCCGCACGGCATCTCTTCCCGTCGCGCGGGGCAACGGGCCATCTGACGCGGCATCGGTTCTATCTGTTGATCAAGGAATTTGCCGTGACCGGGGGCGTGCCCCCTGAAAAGGTCACGCCGCACACCCTGCGCCATGCCTTTGCCACGCATCTGCTGGCCAATGGCGCGGACCTGCGCGCGATCCAGACCATGCTGGGCCATGCCGATGTCGCCACGACCGAGATCTATACCCATGTTCTAGAAGAGCGCCTGTCGGACCTCGTGCTGGAGCGTCACCCCCTCGCCAAGGACGGCACGCGCAAACCGAGCGGCAGCACGTCCTCCGAAGGCCAGTAACCGCTTTGCAGCGCGTCGGCATAGGCGCGCGGCAGACTGGCCTTTGTCATGTCTCTTACGGCCCCTGCCACATCATAGCTAAGCCGATGGAACGTCACCTCTCCCCCGTCCAACACGGCCACCCGCGTTTGCTGGCCGCCGTCGTGGGGCGGCATGCCGATCACCCCTGCATTGATCCAGTGCCCACGCGCCGTCTTGCGGATAAAGGGCAGACCGGAATGCCCGACAATGATGTGATCGACGGGGCCTGTGACCTCTTCCAATGCCTGCCACTCCTCCTCGAACACCGCCTCTGCACTCTCTGACCAGATGAACCGCGCCACATCGCGCACCCCGCCGTGGATCACGCCATAGCGCTGCCCTTGATGCTGGAACACCGCCACATCCGGCAGTGACCCCATCCACGCCTTCGCCTCCGCGTCCAACGCCTGCGCGGCATAGGCATACCAAGCGCCCGACAGCATGTCGCAACTGCTGCCCGGTGCAAATCCGCAGCCGCAATCCTCGGCCCCGCTGGCCAGTTGCACTTCGCAATTCCCTGCCACCACGGCACAGCCAAGCGCCCGAATTGCTGCCACACATTCGCGCGGCGCGCCGCAATAGGCGACGCTGTCGCCGGTGCAGATCATCTGCCCCCCGTCGATCCCGCGCGCCGCGGCGAAAGCCGCCAGCGCCTCGACCGCCTGAAGGTTGGAATAGGGCCCGCCAAAAAGCAGCAACGGCCCGTCCAAAACCCCAAGCTCCGCGCAGTTGATTTTCGCCTGCATCGCACCACCCTGCCCCGTTGCAACCCTTGAATGACGCAGCCCCTGCGCCCATAACATTCGCAACACATAATGGATGGATTTAGACCTCATGGAAACGGGCCCCGCCCTTTTTGACACCGCTTTCTGGATCAGCACCGGAATTATCCTGTTCCTCCTTGTCCTCTCGGGCTTCTTCTCAGGCTCCGAGACCGCCCTGACCGCCGCCTCGCGCGGCAAGCTGCGCGCGCAGGCCGACAAGGGCGCAAGCGGCGCGATCCGCGCGCTCAAGATCACCGAGGATAACGAGCGGCTGATCGGCTCGGTCCTGTTGGGCAACAACTTGGTCAACATCCTTGCCGCCTCCATGGCGACAGCGCTCTTCACCCGGCTCTTCGGTGAAAGCGGCGTGGCGCTGGCGACGCTGGTGATGACGCTTCTGGTGCTCGTCTTTGCCGAGGTGTTGCCCAAGACCTATGCCATCACCAATGCCGAAACGGCGGCGGCGCTGGTCTCGCGCCCGATTAGCATCGTGGTACTTATCTTCTCGCCCGTGGTGACGGCGGTGCGCTATTTCGTGCGCGGGGTGCTGCGGCTTTTCGGCGTGCAGATCGACCCCGACAGCAACATTCTGGCGGTGCGCGAGGAAATCGCCGGGGCGCTGCAACTGGGCCATTCCGAAGGCGTCGTCGAAAAGGAAGACCGCGACCGTATTCTGGGCGCGCTCGACCTGCGCGAACGCGCGGTCGAAGAGGTCATGCTGCACCGTTCGGGGATCGAGATGATCGACGCGGATTCAGACCCCACCGACATCATGGAGAAATGCCTGCAATCGAACCACACCCGCCTGCCGGTCTTTCGCGATGACCCGGAAAACATCATCGGCGTGATCCACGCCAAAGACCTTTTGCGCGCCATGTACAAGCTGATCGGCGGCCCCAACGGCGATGCCGCAGCGCTCAACGGGTTCAACGTGGCCGATGTGGTGATGAAGCCTTATTTCGTGCCCGAAACCTCGACCCTAGACGAACAGATGCGCCAGTTCCTGCGCCGTCGCACGCATTTTGCGCTGGTGGTGGACGAATATGGCTCGCTCCAGGGGCTGATCACGCTCGAAGACATCCTCGAAGAGATTGTGGGCGAGATCACGGATGAGTTTGACCCCGATGCGGATCACCCGCTGAAACAGTCAGACGACGGGCATCTGATGGTCGAAGGCGCGATGACGATCCGCGACCTCAACCGCGCGACCGATTGGTCCCTGCCCGATGATGAGGCCAATACCGTCGCCGGTCTGGTGATCCATGAGGCGCAGATGATCCCCACCGTGGGGCAGGTCTTCTCCTTCCACAACTTCCGCTTTGAGGTGATCGAGCGGGATGGCAACCGGATCACCCAGCTCAAGATCCGCCCCCTCTGATCCGGCTTAGGCCGGGGTTTCCACCGCTGCCTGCACGTCCTTGCAGGCGGCGGACCAGATGCGCGCCCGGTCGGGGCCGAAGGGCACCTCTTCAAAGGCGCGGCGCAGGTGATCCTCTGCCGCGTCACGGGCGGCGGTCGACAGGCCGGGATCGGGGTGCTGCATCAGCCCTGTAAGCACCTCCTGCAAGACCATCTGCACATCGACGACCGAGGCGCCATCGCGCGCCAGCGCACCAAATCCGTCTTCGATCAGCGCATCCGCCGGGATCGGCGGGATATGCAGGTTCGGCAGCGTGACCTCGCCGCCCGGTTTGGCCTCATCCGAGTAATAGGACAGCACGCGCCCGATGCGGGTGATCACGTCAATCGCCGTGCCGCCATCGTTGATCCCCGGCGACAGCGCCTTCGAGGCAACCTCTCCCAGCACCCGCAGGCCGAAACGGGGGTCTTGGTCAAAGGTGCGCAGATCGCCCAGTTGCACGGTCTCCAAAACCTTTTGCTCTAGACTGTCCCAATCATGTTCCGCGTCCTGCGGGCTGCCCCGCCGGGTGACCATTACCAGAGGCTCCCCAACAAAGACGAAATCACCGATGCGCCGGGGCATATAGATCGCGACCCCATGGTCCCGCGCCTGCTGGTCCAGCGCCTCGGGGTAGATATGTTGGATATAGCCGCTCTCAGGGGCAAAGATCGGGCGGGCCTCATCGGGCACCGGACCGGTCAGGGGATGGCCGCCCATGCAGGGCGTCTTCAGCCGTTCCTTGAACAATGACGTGGTCACCGCCTCGATCTGGCGGGTCGTGTCGATCAGGCTGCCGAAGCTTTGCAGATGCAGCACCCAGCGGATCAGGAAGATCACGATGATCGCCAGCACCAGTACCGTGGTCAGGAACAGCACGAAAGAGCGTTCATCGACATAGATGCCCAACTCGCGCATGATGATCGCCACCAGCGCATAGACATAGGCGCCGATAAAGACGGCCAGCGTGTTCTGCGTGGTGCGGTCCTGAATGATCAGACGATGCGCCCGTGGCGTGAATTGCGCCGAGGAGGCCCGGTAGACCGTCACCATGATCGTGATGGAAAAGATCGTGACCGCCAACATCGCATCCGCGATGATCTGCAACAGACGATCCGCCGCTTCGCCGGTCAACCTCGTGGCGACTTCCTTGGGCACCAAGGGCTCAAAAAGCTGGGTCAGCCCGAGGGCGACAAAGGCCAGCAGCCCCATGAAAACCACCCGCACCCAAAGTTTGCGAGAATATTCGCGGGCTTTGCGAAACAGCGTGTGCGGGATCAGGTCCTTGATATTCATGGGGAAAGGGTAGCACGAAAAAGCGCCCTGCCAACGGCGGTTTAGCGGAATTTGCACTCTGGCCCGGCGCGAAACGCCGCCCCACGGCGCGGGGACAAGAAAGCCCTTATCCTCGCCCCCCGTGCCCGGTAGGTTGGGCGGCATGACGATAGCCCCTTTGCCCGTGATCCTCCTCGCCGCCGGTGCCTCAACTCGGATGCGGGGGCGTGACAAATTAATGGAAGATATCGGCGGTGAGCCCTTGCTGCGCCGCCAGGCGCGGCTGGCGCGGGGCATTGGACCCGTCACCGTCGCCCTGCCGCCCGCGCCGCACCCGCGCTACACGGCGCTCAGCGGGTTGGACATCACGCCGCTGCCCGTTCCCGAGGCCGCAGAGGGCATGGGCGTCAGCCTGCGCCGCGCCTTTGCCGCCCTGCCGTTGGACACGCCCGCCGCCATGGTGCTGCTGGCCGATATGCCCGCGCTTGAGGCCAGCGATCTTGCCTGCCTCGCGGCTGCGGTGGACCTGACGGGCGAGACCCTGATCTGGCGCGCGACCACAGAGGACGGCAAGCCCGGGCACCCCATCGTCTTTGCCGCCGCGCTTTTCGATCAGCTGAAACAGCTGCGCGGCGATGACGGGGGCCGCGCGGTTGTGCGCGCTGCCGCAGACCGGATGCAGCTTGTGCCCCTGCCCGGCCAGCGCGCAAGGCGCGACCTGGACACGCCCGAGGATTGGGCCGCGTGGCGCGCAGAGCAGGAATGACCCGCAGATGAAAAAAAGGGGCGGTCGCCCGCCCCGTTTTCAAACTGTGTCACGCTCGGCTCTTGCCGGATTACTTCACCAGCAGGCTGGCCTCGTGTTTTTTCAGCGAACGACGCGCGGCGGTGTAGCCTTCGATCCCGTCCTTCGTCGCCAGTTCGGGGAACAGTTCAAAAATTTCCTGACGCTGCTCTTCGCCGATACCGGCAAGGGACATATCACCGGGCTGGAAGCTCTCGGTCCATGTGCCGTCGGAGAGGATCACCTCGTGACGGTCGAACATCACATGGATGTAGCTGGTGCCCGAAACCTCGACCACGTCGATGCCTTCCATCCCGGTCAGATGTTTCGCCGCAACGAGCACCTCACGCTCTTCGAAGTAGAGCGCGGTCTTCTCGTTGGCGACCAAGACGCGGTGGTTGGGGCTGACCATCATGTCACGCTCGGGCAGGTCGTTGCCAAGCGCGCCTTTGCGGATCAGCACCGGCTTGAGATGGGCGGCCATTTCGAACTCGGCCCCGGTCATCTCACGCGCGCCTACCCAGCGGATCGTCTGGATGCCGTTGTCGCGGGTGATGACCCGGTCACCGACCTGAAGCGCCTCGACCGGCACCTCACCGCGCGGCGTGGCGATCTTGGTCCCCGGTGTGAAACAGGGGATCACATTCTCGATCTCGACGAAGTTCAAACGCCCGGCATCGCTGCCATCTTGGTTGAAGTAGTCAACGAAACCGTCTTCGCGATCGTCGGAGGTATAGGTGATCTCCAGACGGCCACCCTCGGGGGCAGAGCCGCGCAGGTCGAGCGTGTCGTAATCCACGCCCGCGCTGCCACCATCGACATCATCGCCTGCGTTGACGTTGACGAAGCTGTCTTGATCGGCACCGCCGGTCATCACGTCGACGCCTGCGCCACCGTCGAGCAGATCGTCACCCCGACCGCCTTGCAGTTCGTCGTCGCCTTCGCCGCCCATCAGCGTGTCATTCTCACCGCCACCGTCGAGCAGGTCATCGCCTTCACCGCCGACCAGCAGGTCGTCGTCCCGGTTGCCGCGCAGGGTGTCGTCGCCGGTGCCGCCGTCAAGCTCGTCATTGCCCTGACCGCCCGAGAGGCTGTCATCGCCCTGACCGCCCAGCAGCGTGTCGTCGCCGGTGTTGCCCGAGATGACGTCATCGTCGATCTGGCCGTCGATATAGTCATCGCCCGAGCCGCCGCGCAGCATATCCGCATCGTCGGCGCCATAGATCACGTCATTGCCCGCGCCACCGTCGACCGTGTCCATCCCGTTGGTCGGGTTGCGGTCGGGGGTGAAGGGGTTCGACGCGTCCTCTTCGTCGGGAATGTCGAGCACGTTGAGACCCAGATCGGGGTCGTTGCCCGCATAGATCGTATCGTTGCCAGCGCCGCCGAGCAGGCTGTCGTTGCCCTCGCCGCCGACGATCCGGTCGTCGCCGTCACCGCCGTCGACGATATCGTCGTCGATGCCTGCGTTGATCACGTCATCGCCGGTGCCGCCGGTGATGGTGTCGCGGTCGTCGCCGGTGCTGATCGTGTCATTGCCCGCCCCGCCATCGACGGAGTCGCGGTCATTCTCGGGGTCGGCGTCGGGGTCAAAGCCCAGATCGTCGCTGTCGCTTTCCGGGTAGCCCAGATCGGGGGCGAGATCGTCGTTGCCGGTGGTGATCATGTCATCACCCTCACCGCCCTCGACCACGTCGGAGCCTGCGCCAGCCTCGACGATATCATCGCCGTCGCCCGCCAGAATTGTGTCGTCACCGTCGCCAGCGCGAACATAGTCGTCGTCGCCTTCCGCATCGGGCAGGATCGCGTCGTCATTGTCGATCATGTCGCCATCGGGGTCGCCGGTATAGGCGGTGTCGATCAAGTCTGCGCCCGCTGTGCCGTCGACATAGCCGTCACGGGTCGAACCGCCGTCGCCCACCGTCACGGTCACCGAGCCTTCGTCGGTCAGGCCGTCGGGGTCGGACACGGTATAGGTGATCGTCGCATCGCCGGTGAAGCCGTCATTGGCGACAAAGGTGATGGTGCCATCGTCGTTGATGGTCACGGTGCCATCATCGCTCGACGCATCTGTCACGCTCAGGGTGTCGCCGTCGACATCGGTGTCATTGTCCAGAACCGGGATCACGACCGGATCGGTGCCGGTGGTGTCGGCGGTGTCGTCATTGGCGACGGGGGCGTCGTTCACCGGGTTCACGGTGACATTCACGTTGCCGGTGTCGGTGCCGCCATTGCCGTCATCCACGGTATAGGTGATTGTGGTGTCACCATTGAAATCCGCGTCCGGCGTGAAGGTCAGCGTGCCATCGTCATTGATGACGACCGGGCCTGCCGGGCAGGTTGCCATGGTGACGGTCAGCGTGTCGCCATCGCTGTCGCTGTCATTGCCCAGCACGTCGACGGTGCCCGAGGTATCTTCGTCGATCTCAAGCACATCGTCTTCGGCCACGGGCGCGTCATTGCCGCCGCCCTGCGGTTGGCCATCGTCGAAAACCAGATTGTCGATCGCGCCCGAGCCTTCGAAACGCACTTCGAAACGCGACACGCCATCAATGTTGAACTGAACGAAACGCTCACCGCCATCGCCGGTGGGCTGCACATAATGGTTTTGGATCACATCGCCATTGTCATCGTAAAAGATGACACGGGTGCCCTCGCCGCCCGTCTCTTCGATGTCTTTGAAGGTCACGCCCTTCATGCGCACCATCTCATCGAAATCAAAGAACAGGCTGCCGCCGCCGGCGTTATCATCCGGGTCGCTCTGGTCGCCGTCTTCGGAGACGATCAACAGCCCCTCAAGCGTGTCGGAGGCCAGATCGCTGTCGCCGCCCGTGGGGTTGCTGCTGTCAAAGACCATCGCATCGCCGGAGCCGCCGCTGGCCGAAACCGTAACGCCCAGATCCGCATATTCGTCGTCAATGATGGTGCCTGCGCTGAACGCATTGAAATCAAGTGTTCTAATCATTGTGAAATCTCCTGAGCGGTGTTGCACGCGGCGCGCAACGCGGCCGTCTTGGAAGTGGATGCTGTTTCAATTTGAGGAATGGAGCGCCGAACGGCAGAGCGGTCGAAACGGGCATTTCTTGCCCCGCAGAAGGCCAGTGGCAGGGCCTGTCGCTTGTGTATCATCTCGTCTCTCCCTCCGTTCACACGCGCCCCGCTGGCAGAAATCCAGATCGAGCGGCACGCATCCTGCGCAACGAAGGGGAAGAGCCGGAACATGGCCCACAGCCGAGGCGCGATGCGCTTCGGTATGTTGTGTTTACGGTCGCAAACTTGCGGCGTATCCACATTTCCCGCATCCCTGATGCGCTTAATGCGGCCGCCCCCGTGACCTACAGACTTCTATGCCCCCCAGTTGGGCACCTATAGGAATAGCCCTCCTATACGAATGGACAAAGCAAAAAATGTTTGAAAATAGCCGGAACCAAATGAAGTTTTGCCGCAATTCAGGTGGTTTAGCGCGACTTTTGGGCGCGATTGTTTCCGGCGCGCTCCGCGTCGGTATCGCGAATCGCCATAGGATTAAGGTGAATTAACGCCTGCGCAGGACGGCTGCGCCGATCCCTCGGTCAAGACTGTTTCGCATTGCGCGACAATGCCGCCGCAAATCAGCCGCATCTGCGCCGCCTTGTTTTCGTCATTCTTTTTGATTGCTTGTTCACCGGCTGGAACCAATCGCCCGCAAACCTGCGAAACTGGTGACGAAACCACGGGCGACCCGCCTTATTCCCGCCGAATCAACTCCTCGCGGCATTGAGCGCCCGCGGCGGCAAAAGCCGCGCGCGTTACGGGCGAGTCATGGTGAGCGCTCCGCCCCTCACCTCGCGCCGAGATTGACCGCGGAGAAAATGCAATTGCCAGCCGCGAAGGCCACCCAAACAACCGCCCCATTCCGTTCGATCCGCCGCGCCAAAATGCACCAAATCCGACACTCAAAACGACATTTCAGATGCCACAAACGACACCGCGCCGGGCGGGCGGAAACCTCAGCCATAGTAGGCTCTGCGCCCTGCACATGCGGCAGGGTGTCGCACCCCTATTTCACCCTATTGCAAAGCCCGCTCGGGTGGACCAAATGCGCGGCATGTTGATGTATGCTGTTCATAAGAGGCGCCCGCGCAAACCGGGCACGCTGCTGAACCGCCGGTAACCCCGGTCGGACAGGCCGATCCGCCTGTTTAGACCATCGGGGTTCCAACTGACTTTCCGGATCACACTCGGGATGAGACCCACACAACCGACCCGGCCCGGCCTTCTGGCACTGACCGTCGTCTCTTGCGGATCCTTCCCACTTCGACCTTCTTGATATGGAGCATGCCATGCACTTCCGCCTGCTGAAAAACACCAACCAGATCGCCGGGATGCCCGGAACCGCCTTTAACGGCAGCATCGGTCAAGTCGCCAATGCCGAGGGTTTGGCCCTTGTTGCCATGCTGCGCCGTGCGCTGCGCGACACCGCACGTCGCTGGGAGCGTAACCGCACGCTGTCGACCTTGAACGCGATGGACGACCGTCTGCTTCAGGATATCGGCCTGAACCGCAAAGACATCCCCCAGCACATCCGCGACATGGAAAGTTTTTCCCGCCGCTGAATGCTCTGGCCCGTGCCCCGCGTGAGGGGCCGTGCCGACCCTTAAAAATATGGCGTTCTGCATGGGAACGCCGCATATAGCGGCATCGCGTCAGGCCCGGCGCGGTGCCCGTTCTTGCGTCTTGCGCCCGGCAATCGTGTTGCACAGGGGCGCATGATTTGTTTTCATATCTCCAGCAAACCCGCCCATCGAAAGCTGCCGCGCCTATCGCGCGACCGGCTCCTTCTTGATGGAAAGGGGCAAAGATCAGCGGTGCGCGGCTGCGCGACACTGCGGATACAATAGAGGAGATATCACGATGAAACGCTATTTGCTTGGCACGGCCTTTGCCGTTGCAACCCCGATGGCCGCCGCCGCACAGGACTGTGGCGAAGTCTCGATCGCGGAAATGAACTGGGCTTCGGCGCAGATCGTCACCGCCGTCACCGAATTCCTGCTGACACAGGGCTATTCCTGCGACGTGACCGTGGTGCCGTCGGACACCACCCCCGCCGTGACTTCCCTGTCCGAGAACAACGAGCCGGACATCGTGCCCGAACTGTGGCCGAACTCCGCCGGTGACGCTTACAAAAAGCTGAAAGCGGACGGCAAGATTGTTGAGCTGACTTCCGTGCTCGATCCCGGTGGCGTCGAAGGCTGGTGGATCCCCACCTATCTGGCCGAAGAGCACCCCGAGCTGAAGACCATCGAAGGCATCTTGGAAAACCCCGAACTGGTCGGCGGCATGTTCAACAACTGCCCCGATGGCTGGGGCTGCCGCGTGGTGAGCGACAACCTCGCGCGGGCCTATGACCTCGAAGGCAACGGCATCGAAGTCTTTAACCACGGCTCGGGTGAGACGATGGTGACCTCGATGGCGTCGGCCTACGAGAGCCAAGAGCCTTGGTTCGGCTACTACTGGGCGCCGACCACCCCGCTTGGCAAATACGACATGACCAGCGTCGATCTGGGCGAATATGACGAAGCCGCGCATAACGCCAACCAGAACGCCGACACGCCGGACCCCAAGCCTTCGGCCTTCCCGACCGCGCCGGTGCTGACCGTCATGACCAAGGATTTCCACGACGAGAACCCCGAGATCGCGGAGTTCATCGGCAATGTGACCTTCAAGACCGACGAGATGAGCAAGCTGCTGGCATGGCAGGGTGAAAACAACGCCTCCAACGAGGAAGCGGCGGTGTATTTCCTGCAAAACAACAAGGACGTCTGGGCCGAATGGCTGAGCGATGACGCCCGTGGCAACCTGTCCAAGCTGCTTGAGCAGTAAGACAGACTGACCAAAACGACGGGCGGGGAACTCAACCGGGTTTCCCGCCCGTTCGTTTCGATGACCGGCGGCAAGACTTACGTCTTTTCATACCGACTGCGCCTTGGCCCCTTTGGCCCGAAGCGCAGTTCCTTTGTAAGGACATAGGTTTGAATTGCCGCCACTGCATGGGGCAGCCGACGCCGCGCGGCCTGCGCGGCGCCCCGGCCCCCTCCCCGAAAGCAAACGGTCTGATGCAGGCCGGGAAAGCGACAGATGGCAACCTACGACAATCTCTTTGACACGCTCGGTCTGCGGGACTGGTGCGGCGACGATCAAGGCGGCGGGCTAAGCTCCATGGCCGACCTTATGGGCCAAGCGGGCGGTGATACCGACACCACGCTTTGGGACATGCCCTTCCCCTCTCTGGATGCGCTGCACGACAGCTGCGAAGCCATCCCACAATCGCGCGACCTGACCCAAGGGCTGGAGCAAGGCTTCCTTGCCATTAAGGACAGTCTCAAAGTTGTTGTCGACCCCCTCACCCAACCGCTGAGCTGGGCGCTGGAAAACGCACTGTGGCTGATGCAGTCGGTGCCGTGGTTCGTGATGATCCCGCTTTTGATGGCAATCACCTATGCGGTGGGCCGTTCGCTCAAGCTGGTGGGTCTGGTGGCGCTGGTCTTTGGTTTCCTCGCCTTCATCGACTTTTATGAACACACCATGCAGACGCTGGCGATCATCTTTGTCTGCGCCTTCATCTGCGTGCTTTTGGGCGTGCCTATCGGCATCGCCATGTCGCGCAGTGACAGGGTGCAACGCTCGATGATCCCGGTGCTGGACATGCTCCAGACCCTGCCGCCCTTCGTCTACCTGATCCCGCTGATCTTCCTCTTTTCGGTGACCGAGCCGAAGCTCTACGGCATCGCCATCATCCTCTATGCCATCGTGCCGGTGGTGCGCCTGACTGACCTCGGCATCCGTCTGGTCGACAAGGACGTGATCGAGGCCGCCGATGCCTTTGGCATGACCAACCGCCAAAAGCTTTACAAGGTGCAGATCCCGCTGGCGCTGCCCAACATCATGGCCGGTGTGAACCAGACCATCATGATGAGCCTTGCCATGGTCGTCATCGCCTCGCTGGTGTCCGCTCCCGGCCTTGGCGTGCTGGTGCTGCGCGGCATTCGCAGCCTTGAGTTGGGCGTGGGCCTCCTGTCGGGTCTGGGGATCGTGCTTCTTGCGATCATCCTCGACCGGGTCACCAAAGCCGCGCTTGCGCGGATCAACGCGGCGCAGAAGTGAGGCCAGACATGACAGACGACATCAAGATTTCCGTCCGCAACCTCTACAAGATCTTCGGCGACGATCCCAAAACCGCGCTGGAGAAGGTCCGCGGGGGGATGAGCAAAGCCGACCTTCAGGCCGAGACGGGCCATGTGCTGGGCCTTAATGACATTAACGTGGACATGCCTGCGGGCAAGACGACGGTGATCATGGGGCTCTCGGGCTCGGGCAAATCAACGCTGATCCGCCACCTCAACCGGCTGATCGACCCCACGGCGGGCGAGGTCATCGTGAACGGCGAGAACATCCTCGACTATAACGAGCGTCGCCTGCGCCAGTTGCGCAAGCATGACATGTCGATGGTGTTCCAAAAGTTCGCCCTGCTGCCCCACCGCACGGTGCTGGAAAACACCGGACTGAGTTGGGAGATCGAAGGCAAGAGCCGCAGCAAATACGCGGATGAGGCCACCAAATGGCTCAACCGCGTCGGGCTGGAAGGTCAAGGAGAGCAGTATCCCGCACAGCTTTCGGGCGGGATGCAGCAACGTGTGGGCATCGCCCGCGCGCTGACCTCGAACTCGGACGTGATGCTGATGGACGAGGCTTTCTCGGCACTCGACCCGCTGATCCGCACCGACATGCAGGACCTGCTGATCGAATTGCAGGAAGAACTGCATAAGACGGTGATCTTCATCACCCACGATCTGGACGAGGCGCTGAAACTGGCGGACCATCTGGTGATCCTCAAAGACGGGTTCATCGTCCAACAGGGCGAGCCGCAGCATATCCTGCTGAACCCCAATGATCCCTATATCGAAGCCTTCGTCAGCGACATCAACCGTGCCCGCGTGCTGCGCGTGCGTTCGGTCATGGAAAAGACCGATGTGCCGCCCAGGGATGTGGCCGGTGAGGTTGATTTCGACGACACGCTGGAAAGCATCATCGCGGTCTCCGGCGGGGATACCACCAACAACTACCGCGTCATGCGCGAAGGCAAACAGGTTGGCGTGCTGCATATGCGCGATCTGGTGCGCGCGCTGGTGCCGCGTCACCCCGGCGAGGCGGCGTAATAACCTCGCGGCAACCTGACAGCCGCAGGACGAGACCAGGAAAGGGGCAGTACCCGGCCAGAGCGCCGTTGCTGCCCTTTTTGCACGCGACCCTTACGTTTCGCCGCGAGAGCCTGCTTAAAAACAGCCACTTACGCGCCATTTCATTCTGTAAAACGGCGCTTTACCGCCGATCAAACTCCCTGCGTCCTATTGACACTCACCCCCACGATTGGCCTATGGGGGGTGAAATAAATACTGGGGTTCAAGATGCCGCAATCTGCTACGGCCAATATTCTGACTGTTCTCGACACCGATTTCAAAGGTATCATCGAGGAGTGGCTGGGAACGCAGGTCAAAGAAGGCGTAAAGCGTTCTGACCTGTTCTCCGATGCGGAGAGCCGTAACCAGAACCGCGAATTGCTCAAAGCCTTCTCCAAAGGTGTGCGCGATGGGGTCACCGGCGAGGATTTCGACTTTGACGATACCCAATGGGAAGATCTGCGTGCCGTTCTGACCGATGTCAGCCGCGAGCGGGTCAACCGGGGCGTGACCCCGACCGAGATGGCGACCTTTGTGCTGGCGTTGAAAACGCCGCTGTTCAAACGGCTTGAGACGATGCTGGACAGCGACCACGGGATGCTGATCCGCGACGTGATGCTGGTCACCCGTCTGGTCGATGCCTTTGCCATCTACACCAACGAGATCTTCATTCTTGAGCGTGAGCAGATCATAGACCGCCAGCGCCAAGAGATGCTGGAACTGTCGACCCCCGTGGTCGAGCTTTGGGACCGCGTTTTGACCCTGCCGCTGATCGGCACGCTCGATTCCGCCCGCGCCCAAGAGGTGATGGAGAACCTGCTGCAGACCATTCTTGAGCGTCAGGCCGAAGTGGTCATCATGGACATCACCGGTGTGGGCACTGTCGATACGCAAGTGGCACAACACCTTTTGCGCGCCGCTGCTGCCGTGCGTCTGATGGGGGCTGAATGTATCATCAGCGGCATCAGCCCGATGATCGCCCAGACCATGGTGCAGCTTGGCATTGATGTCGGCACCGTTTCCACCCGGTCCAGCATCCGCACCGCCCTGTCGGATGCGCTGATGACCGTCGGCTATGTGATCAAGAAGACCGAGGGCCAATAAGGTGGCCGGTGTCACGTCGATTAATCTGGTCGAACATGCGCTCCTCGTTTCGATACAGGATGACATCACGGACACGGAGATTTTGGAGCTTCAGGATCGGCTGTCGAACAAGATATCCCAGAATCGCATCGATGGGGTGATCCTCGATATCTCGGCGCTTGAGATCGTGGACACTTTTGTCGGGCGGGTGATTGCGCAGTTGGCGGGGATCTCTCGCCTGCTGGCGGCGGATACCTATGTGGTCGGCATGCGCCCCACGGTGGCGGTCACGCTGGTTGAGCTTGGCATGTATCTGCCGGAAATCCGCACCGCCTTGAGCCTGACCCATGCCCTCACCCAGCTACGACGCGTTTGATGAAAAGGACCTTGGGGCGCAGGTTCTTCTCTCTCAGTTCAAACTAAAGACCAGCGGCGACGCGGTTACAGTGCGCCAGGCCGTGGCGCGCTACATGAAAGAACATGGCGCCTCGGCGCTGAATATCACACGTTTCGCCACCGCCGTCAGTGAAATCGCGCGCAATGCGATCATTCATGCTGGCGGCGGCGAATTTTCCATCTATGTCGACCCGAAAGCCAAGCGGCTGAGCGTGGTTTGTTGGGACAAGGGACCGGGGATCGAGGACGTGGCACTGGCCCTCACGGACGGCTATACCTCGGGCGGCGGGCTTGGCCGGGGCTTGGGCGGCGCGCAGCGGTTGGCCCAGAAGTTTGAAATTCGCACCGCCGTTGGCGGGGGCACCAGCGTGTTGATGAGTGTGAACCTATGATACAATGGGTCGAAGTGCAGGACCAAAGCGCCATCGCCGTGGTGCGCCGCGCCGCGCGCCGTCTGGCGGCGGAACACGGCTGGCCCAAACACCGGACCGATGAATTGGCCATCGTCGCCACCGAAGCCACCACCAACATCCTGCGCTACGCCGAAAAGGGCCGCGCGCTGATCAATGCCCCGGCCGAGGGCAAGGGCGATAAGATCGTGATGATCTTTACCGACCGTGGTCCCGGCATCAGCGATATGGATCACATGTTTCAGGACGGCATGAGCAGCGGCGGCTCTGCTGGGCTGGGCCTCGGGGCGATCCGCCGCCTGTCGAATGATTTCGACATTTTCAGCGGGCCGGAGGTGGGCACCACCATCGTTTGCAGCTTTGTCAAAAACAGTACCCCCTGCCCGACCCATGGGGTCGAGGCCGTGGGCCTACGGGTCTGCCATCCGAACGAAGAGGAGTGTGGCGACGATTACCTGCTGCGGCAGACGCCGAAAGCCACCGACATCCTGCTGTGCGACGGGTTGGGCCATGGCCCCGAAGCCGCAGCCGCTTCGCTGCAGGTCACCGACGCCGTCAAAGCCACGCGCAGCTTCAACAGCGAGCCGGGCGCGGTGATGTATGAGGTGACCGAGCAGTTGATCGGCAAGCGCGGCGCGGTAGCGGCACTTGTGCATATCGCGCAGCCGCAGATGGTCCTGCGCTATGCCGCCTTGGGGAATATCGCCACGCTGCGGGTCCGCGACGGTGCGGTCAAACGCCTGCCGGTGCGTGACGGGCGGATCGGTGCCCGCGCCACGCGAGGCTATGAAGACACCTTTGACCTTGAACCGGGGGATCTGATGATCCTGCACAGCGACGGGTTGAAAACCCTGCGCGACAGCTATCTCCCACAGGGTCTATTATGGAAATCTCCGCTTTTGATCGCTGGCTACCTGCTCGACCGGGCATTTCGCGGGCGTGACGACGCCTCCATCGTGGTCATACGCATTGCACGGGACGCGGACTGATGAAAGCAACGAACCTCACATCGGTGAACCTTGAAAAGGGCGGCGATATCGCAGCCCTGCGCCAGATCGCCCTGACCCTCACCGAAGCCATGCGCTTTACCTCATTCGAGCGGACGCGCACCGTGACCGCCGCCGTGGAACTGGGCCGCAATGCCATAGAGCACGGCCAGAAAGGCCGTGCGCGCTTTTCACTGACGGATATCAACGGCAAGCCCGCCCTTGGCCTAACGGTAATCGATCAAGGCCGCGGGATCGAAGAGGACAAGCTCGACCCCAACCGCGCCATCGTGTCTGAGACGGGCATGGGGCTGGGCCTGCGCGGCGTGCAGCGGATCGCGGCGCGTTTTGATGTCGACACCGGGCAAGAAGGCACGCGGGTTCATGCGGAGTTCCTGCTGCCCGAGCCGCAAAGCACGGTTGAGCAGATCAAGGCCGATGCCCTCGCGGCGCTGGAAGCCTATAATGCCAAAGACCCCACCGCCGCGCTGACCGAACAGAACCGCGAACTCAGCGAAGGCATCGCCGACCGCGACCTCTTGATGCAGGAGCTTCATCACCGCACGGGCAACAACCTCGCCCTGATCGTGGCGCTGATCCGGATGAGCAAGAGCCAAGCCAAAGAGGACGAAACCCGCCAAGTGCTGCGCGAGTTGGAGACCCGGGTGGGTTCGCTCTCCAAGGCGCATGAGCTGATGCAACGCTCAACCGACAGCACCGACCTTGATCTGGAGGATATGCTGGATGAAGTCGCCAAAAACGCCGAACGCGCCTTTACCGGAGATCGTCAGAACATCGGCATCAAGCTGATTTGCCCCAGCCTGAAGATGGACAACAAACTGGCCGTCGACATCGGGCTGATCGTGGGTGAGCTGATCACCAACGCCTATAAACACGCTTTCAAAGGGCGCGACAAAGGGGTGATCACCATCGAAGTCACGCAAGAGGATGACGAAGGGCTCACGCTCAAGGTCTATGACGATGGCGTCGGCCTGCCCGATGACGCCAAACGGCCCGAGCGGTCGGATTCACTCGGCTGGCGAATGATCCGCACGCTGACCTTCCAGCATGAAGCGACGCTGAAGGTCGAAGGCCAAGACGGGCTTTGCGTCGAAATCCGCTTCCCCGCGCAGGGCTGAGCGCGCGCCCTGCCCGCCCACGGGTTTCGAGCCGCCGCGCCCGTCTTTTTGATCAAAAGCCACCTCTGAACTTTTCCGCCCCGTAAAATTGTCTTAGGCATATCGGGAGCCGGCGATTCCCGGACACTTCTAGGCGGCAAAAACATCGCCCGCCTGGCCAATAACGGAGACAGAGCATGATCGAAAAACGTGATTTCTATATCGACGGCAAATGGGTCGCCCCGCTTGAGGGCAGTGAACATAAGGTCATCAACCCGTCGACCGAAGAACCCTGCACCGTGATCTCGCTCGGCGGGCCAAAGGACGTGGACGCTGCCGTGGCCGCGGCCAAGGCCGCCCTGCCCGCGTGGATGGCCACCGCCCCCGAAGAGCGCATCGCGCTGATGGAGAAACTGGCCGAGGTCTATAAATCCCGGACCGAGGATATGGCCCAAGCGATCAGCACCGAGATGGGCGCCCCCATCGAGATGGCGCGCAGCTCCCAGTGGGGGGCGGGTTACAGCCACCTGAAGAACTTCATCAAAGCGGCGAAAGATTTCAAATTCGTAAAGCCCTTGGGGGATCACGCGCCAAACGACCGGATCATTCACGAAGCGGTTGGCGTCGTGGCGATGATCACGCCATGGAACTGGCCGATGAACCAAGTGATGCTGAAAGTCGGCGCCGCTGTCGCCGCGGGCTGCACCATGGTGCTGAAACCGTCTGAGGAAAGCCCGCTGAGCGCGGTGATCTTTGCCGAGATGATGGATGAGGCAGGCTTCCCCGCCGGTGTCTTCAACCTCGTGAACGGCGACGGCGCGACCGTGGGCACCGCCCTGACCGGCCATGAGGATGTGGATATGGTGAGCTTCACCGGCTCCACCCGCGCCGGCATCGCGATTTCCAAGAACGCGGCGGATACGCTGAAGAAGGTCCATCTGGAACTTGGCGGTAAGGGCGCGAACCTGGTCTTCGCCGATGCCGATGACAAGGCCGTCAAACGCGGCGTACTGCATATGATGAACAACACCGGCCAAAGCTGTAACGCCCCCAGCCGGATGATGGTCGAGGCCAGCGTCTATGACCAAGCGGTCGAGACGGCAGCCGAAGTGGCCAATAAGGTCGAAGTCGGCCCCGCCAGCGAAGAGGGCCGCCACATCGGCCCGGTCGTGAACGAGGCGCAATGGGGCAAGATCCAAGACCTGATCCAGAAAGGCATCGACGAAGGCGCGCGGCTGGTGGCCGGTGGCACCGGTCGGCCCGAGCATCTGAACCGGGGTTTCTATGTCAAACCCACCGTTTTCGCCGATGTGACGCCCGATATGACCATCGCCCGCGAAGAGATCTTTGGCCCCGTCTTGTCGATCATGAAGTTCGAGAGCGAGGATCAAGCCGTCGAGATGGCCAATGACACGGTCTATGGCCTGACCAACTATGTTCAATCCAGCGATGGCACCCGCCGCAACCGTCTGGCGACCAAGCTGCGTTCCGGCATGGTTGAGATGAACGGCGAAAGCCGTGGCGCAGGCGCGCCCTTCGGCGGCATGAAACGCTCGGGCAACGGGCGCGAAGGCGGCGTTTGGGGGATCGAGGACTTCTGCGAAATCAAAGCGGTTTCCGGCTGGTCCAACGACTGATCGCTTTTTTAGCGCGAGTATGATGCGGCAGGGCCTAGATTGGCCCTGCCGTTTGCGTTTTGGCGGTCAGATCGCCTTTTGATTGACCCGCTTCGACAGTTCCTCGGCGCTTTCCTTACGCTCACTATAACGGTCGAGCAGATAATCTTTGTTGTCGCGGGTCAGCAGGGTGAATTTCACCAACTCCTCCATCACATCGACCACGCGGGCATAGAAGGGCGAGGGTTTCATCCGGTCATCCTCGTCAAACTCCAAGAAAGCTTTGGGGGTCGAGGATTGGTTGGGGATGGTCAGCAGCCGCATCCAGCGGCCCAAAATGCGGAGTTGGTTCACCGCGTTGAAACTTTGCGACCCGCCGCTGACCTGCATCACGGCCAAGGTCTTGCCTTGGGTCGGGCGCACCCCGCCGAGCGACAGGGGGATCCAGTCGATCTGGGTCTTCATGATCCCCGTCATCGCGCCGTGGCGTTCGGGCGAACACCAGACCATGCCCTCGGACCATGACACCAAATCGCGCAGTTCCTGCACCTTGGGGTGCTCAGGGCCGGCATCGTCGGGCAGCGGCAGGCCCGTGGGGTTATAGGTCCGCGTTTCGGCCCCGAGGCGGGTGAGAATGCGGGCGGCCTCCTCGGTCATCAGACGGCTGAAGGAGCGCGGGCGGAGCGAGCCGTAAAGCAGCAGAATGCGCGGGCCGTGGGTGGCGCGCTCGGGCGACAGGAGGCGTGTGTCGTCGATGGGGTTGAAGTGGTCTTCTTCGATATTTGGCGTATCGGTCACGGGAATATCCTTAGGCGGAAGAGGGTTATCGGGGGTGGTTCATTTGGCGGCGGGGAACCAATGCTGCGTGCGGTTGGCAAAGCCCACGAGGGAGAGCATGACCGGCACTTCGACCAAGACACCCACGACGGTGGCCAAGGCCGCGCCCGACCCCAGTCCGAAGAGGCTGATCGCCACGGCGACGGCCAGTTCAAAGAAGTTCGACGTGCCGATCAAGGCGCAGGGGGCGGCCACGTTGAAGGGAATGCCCCACGCCCGCGCAGCACCATAGGCGATGAAGAAGATGCCGTAGGATTGCAGCAACAGCGGCACGGCGATCAGCGCGATGACGAGCGGACGGTCGAGGATCACCTCGCCCTGAAAGCCAAAGAGCAACACGACCGTCAGCAGAAGCCCCATAATGGCAAAGGGCTGCACCCGAGCCTTGAAAGCGTCGACCGCCGCCTCACCGCCCTTAGCTACCAACCGCCCGCGGGTGAGGTAGCCCGCCAGCAGCGGCAGCATGACGTAAAGGCCGACCGAGATCAGCAGCGTGTCCCAAGGCACGGTGATATCGGTCACGCCCAAAAGGAAAGCCACGATCGGCGCGAAGGCGAAGACCATGATCACATCGTTCACGCTGACCTGCACCAGCGTATAGGTCGCGTCGCCGCGGGTGAGGTTGGCCCAGACAAAGACCATGGCGGTACAGGGCGCGGCCCCCAAAAGGATCACCCCTGCCAGATAGGCCTGCGCGTCATCGGGCGGGATCGGCCCGGCGAAGACGTGGTTGAAGAACAGCACCCCAAGCGCAGCCATGGTGAAGGGTTTGATCAGCCAGTTGACCACCAGCGTCACCACCAGCCCTTTGGGCTCGTCCCCTACCTGCCGCAACGCGCCGAAATCGACGCCGACCATCATCGGAAAGACCATGGCCCAGATCAGCACCGCCACCGGCAGGTTGACCGAAGCGACTTCGAGCGCCGCCAGCGCGCCAAAGATGCCAGGAAAGAGATTGCCGAGCAAAAGCCCCGCCCCGATGGCCAGCGCCACCCAGAGCGAGAGCCAGCGTTCAAAAGCCCCAAGGCCAGTGGTTGCGGGATCGGCGGTATCGGTCATGGCGGTCTTTCGTGTTGGGGGTTCGGGGGTTAGCAGCAGGTCAACTCATCCAGCAGCGGTTGGCACAGTTCAGGCTGGCCGCCGCAGCAGTCTTCCAAGAGAAAGCCCAGCAGCGCGCGCAGCCCGTTCATATCGGCGAAATATCGGATGCTGCGCCCTTCGCGCTTGCTGCGGATCAGCCCTGCGCGGGCCAGCACCGAGAGGTTGGCCGACATCGTATTTTGCCGCACATCAAGCGCGGTGCCGATCTCGCCCGCTGACATGCCTTTACCGCCCGCTTTGATCAGCAGGCGAAAGACATCCAGCCGGGTCGGCTGACCTAAGGCGGCGAAGGCTTGGAGGGCGTTTTCATTATCCATATATCGCGAATTATTGATATAATATCGCCCGGTCAACCCCGCCCTGCCAATCTCTGTGCAACGAAGCGCCGCCCCGTGCGTTAATCTCGCGACCCCCGCAGGCTTGGTAAGGAAGAGATAGGATGCTCGATTGGATCGCAGAGAATTCCGGCACGTTGCAAGTGGCGGTGAGCCTTTTCACCGCAGTGGTCTGGCTGGCCTATCTGCATATCCTATGGCTCAACTTCCGGCGGCAGCGACAGCCGGTGATTTTGATCAACCGATCGATCGCGCGGGATGAGAATGCCCATTGTTTCGTGACCAATATGGGGGCCGAACCGATTTACCTGCTGGAGGTCATGGCACGGGTGGTGACGGAGGAGAAAACCTATCACGTCAAGGTCACCGAACGCGAAGAGGTGGCGTTGAACGATGTGGAGAACCCCCTGACCCGCACCAATCAGGGGCCGATCAAAAGCGGTGATTTCATCGACATCGGCAGCTTTCTGGACCTATTGCGTCGCGCCGAGACGCGCATCGGGACCGAGGGGCTGTTCGATAAAGTCCGGCAGATGGACCTCACCGTTGCTGCAGCGGATGGCCATACCACCAAGCTGATCGCCGCCCGGCATGAGTTCCGAGCGGAATGGAAAGACGGCAAACCCTATTTCGTGCCGGAACGGATCATGGCGCGTCAGATCCGCAATATCTTTCAACGGCGCAAGATCACCACGATGTTGGAAGAACAGATCGAATAGCGCCCGCTGGGGGCTACAACCGTTCCAGCCCTTCCGCGATCTCGCGGGCAATGGCATGGGCGTCGATCCCCTCCCGCTCGGCCGAGACGCGCAGGCCCAAAAGATCGCTCTGATAACGCCGGGCCAGCGCCTTTGGATCATGCCCCGCGCCGATTTCCCCGTCTCGCTGCATCTGCGCGAAAAGCGCCGCGAATTGCTCTTCCATCCCCATAAGATGCGCGCTGGCCCGTTTCGCCAACGGGTGGCCATGAGCCTGTAGCTCCAACAAGGTTTTGGAGAGCATGCAGGCTTTGGCCGGAGCTTCCTCGCGGCAGATCGCCAATTCGGGATAGCGTTTCAGCGCCGCCATCGGACCATGTTCCGCGACCAATTCGGCCAAGCGCCCGGCCCCATCCTCGGCATATTTGTCCAAAGCGATTTCAAACAGCGCCTCTTTTGACCCGAAGGCCGCGTAGAAACTGCCGGGCTTCATCTTCAGCACCGCTTCGAGGTCTTTCAGCGACGTGCCCGCCCAGCCCTGACGCCAGAACAGATCCCGGGCGCGGTCGATCAGCTCGGCTCGGTCGTGGTTCGGTTTGCGTGGCATGTGATCACCATATGTTGAACGATCACTCAAATATATACTTGAGTGATCGCTCAAGAAAGCCTAAATGACGGATATCGACGATTTACAAAGGTAGAAACCATGACATTCCCGTCCCACGACCAAAACACCGCGCCCGAAGCCTCCAAGCCGCTGCTGGAAGAATCGCAAAAGGCCTTTGGCCGCCTGCCGGGTCTGCACAAGGTGCTGGCCGAAAGCCCGCAGGCCTATGAAGGCTATCAGGTGCTGCACAAGCTCTTCACCGAGACCGAGTTCGACGCCGAAGAGCTGACCGTGGTTTGGCAGTCGATCAACGTCGAGAACGAGTGCCACTACTGCGTGCCCGCCCACACCGGCATCGCCAAGATGATGAAGGTCTCGGACGAGATCAGCGACGCGCTGCGCAATGAAACGGCCCTGCCGACGCCGAAACTCGAAGCGCTGCGGACCTTTACCGTGCAGATGGTGCGCAACCGCGGCTTCGTCTCCGACGCGCAGATGCAGGCGTTTTTCGACGCAGGCTATGGCCACCGCGCGGTGCTGGACGTGATCCTCGGCATGGCGCAGAAAACCATCTCCAACTACGTCAACCACGTTGCCGAGACCCCGGTGGATGAGGTTTTCCAGCCGCTGGCGTGGAAGCGCGGCGACAAGAAGCTGGACGTTTAAAGTAAAAGGCGCGCCCAGAGTGGCGCGCCTTTTTTCTACAGCAGTTAAGCGCGCCGTCCTCTACCGGCCAGTCTTCCAACGGTCGAGCGTGAGGGTCACCATCGCCTCATCAAGGTTCACCGTCACCTCGCCGTCTTGGATCATCACCTGAAGCTTCATCGCCCGGCTGGCCAGTTCCGCCAGCGCCTTGGTGTCACCCTCGGCCAGGTTCACCACGTCCAGATTGTCAAAACGGGTTGTGCTGTTCTTGACCTTATCCCACCAGACCTCCGCCGTTTTGCCGCCGTAGGGGTAGACCACGACCTTGGCCGCCTTGTTGCAGGACTGGCGCAGGACCTTCTCACTCGGCAAGCCGAGCGTGATCCAAACGTCCAACTCGCCGCTCAGACTCTTCTGCCAGATGTCCGGCTCATCATCCGTAGAGAGGCCCTTGGTCATCTCCAGATGCTCATGGGCGTTAAGGGCAAAGGCCACCAGCCGCACCATCAGCCGCTCATCGGTTTCCGAAGGATGTGAACAAGCATGCAATTTTGACCCCGTAGAGGGGTGATCGGCGTCCAAAAATGACCCCCTTACACTGATGTGGAT
>NZ_JBIFFQ010000018.1:0-13411 GCF_043557285.1 Sulfitobacter sp. 1A13421 | reverse complement strand
GGGCCAGCTACCGAGCGCTCCGATGGGGGTCATTTTTGGATGCCGATAGGGGGTCAAGATTGCCTGCCGATTGACATTCTGCGCCCGCGAACGGGTGTTTTTTTACGTAACGGGCGGTTTCCAGTCATTCGCTGCTTACGCAAACTAATCGTGTAAAGTCGAAGAAGAGGACGTTCAGTGCGGCGATCCAGTTTGTCGATGCGCAATAGCAGCTAACGGGAATCGAGAGCGCTCCATATAGCCGTCAAATCCTGGCGATACTTCGGATCGCGGCCTTGGCGATCTGGTCGAACATCGCACGATCGTCGGAGGATGAAGCAACGATCATGCCGCCTTCCAGCGCCGCGACGATGAGGCAGGACGTGTCTTCGGGGTTTTGAACGCTATGGCGTTGGAACAGGTCAAGCAGCCACATCCTGTTCATTTTGAAGAATGCCTTTGTTTTCTGGTTAACATTCTTGGGAAGCCCGATCGCTTCTGCTCCCATAATTGCGCAAAGACAGATGGTTTCGTCCAAGACAAGCGCTTGAGAGTAGAGCGCAACGTAGCTGTCCAACGCCGTTTGCAAGCTGGCCGTGTCGATCTGTTCAAGTTCCTCTTTGAACTGGCTGGTGTAGCGATCAACCAAAGCTTCGCCCAGGTCGGGTTTGGTCGGAAAGTGATAGTGAACGCTTGCGCTTTTGATGCCTACATCGCTTGCCAAGTCACGGAAGCTCATCGCTGAGAAACCCGCGCCGCGGACACGCTTTTCAGCGGCGTCGAGGATTTTGTCTTTCATTGTCGGTGGCATGCGGGGCTCCTATCTATCATGTGGTAGATAGGTGTTGACAGTAGCGAGGGCAATATCTAACTGAAAGCCTATCGACTGATAGGTAGTTGTGTAGCGCCTCTTCGCGCTGGATCGGAAGGATGTACCATGGACTTGAACGCTAATTTTGATGAACGTGCCGTTGTACATTCGGACAGGGAGCCGTGGATTGCATCCCCGATGAAGGGCGTGGAGCGCCGGATGCTGGACCGGATCGGGGATGAAGTCGCGCGGGCGACGACCATCGTCCGCTATGCGCCGGGCAGCGCGTTTTCGGCGCATACCCATACGGGCGGCGAAGAGTTTCTTGTGCTTGATGGTGTCTTTCAGGATGAACACGGTGACTTCCCGGTTGGCACATACGTGCGCAACCCGCCGACGTCTTCGCATACCCCAAGCTCTGCATCGGGGGCGACGATCTTCGTCAAGCTGTGGCAGTTTGACATGGATGACCGTCAGCAGATCATCATAGACACCACCACCCAGCCCCCGCAGCCAGTGCGTGCGGGTGTTTCAGAAATCCCGCTGTTCAAGGATGTGCGGGAACGGGTGCGGATCGAGCTTTGGGAGCCCAACGTGGCAGTGACGCAGGCTGGCCACAACGGGTTCGAAGCTCTTGTGGTCGAAGGCAGTTTTATCGAAGGCGATGAGGTCTTCGGGGTCAATTCCTGGCTGCGCCTGCCGCCCCACAGGCCGCTGAACGCCGTTTCCGGTCCTGATGGGGCGCGGCTTTGGGGCAAATCCGGCCATCTCGCGGACACGCCAACAGCCCCCAATGCCGGAGGTTGAGATGTCAGACCCACTTGCAATCATTGGCGGGGCGGGGGCCGGTCTTGGGCAGAGCTTGGTGCGCGCCTTTGCTCAGAACGGCTATACCCCCATCGGCCTCAACCGCTCGGTTCCCGATGGCGCGGCGGGCACGACACATGCCGTTGACCTGTCCGACCCCGATCAAATATCCCAAACCGTGTCGGATCTGATCCAAACCCATGGGGCACCAAACCTGGTGGTTCACAACGCGGCGAAGCTGGTGATCGCGGGGTTTGCGGAGACCACGGCTGCACATTTTGAAGCGACATGGCGGGCGATGGTGCTTTCAGCGGCTAACTTGGCCTGCAACGCGTTGCCTGCGATGGTGAAAGGGGGCGGTGGCACCTTCATCGTCACTGGCGCAACAGCGAGCCTCCGCGGTGGCAGGAATTTTGCGGCCTTTGCCTCGGCCAAGGCAGGGTTGCGCGCTTTGACCCAATCGCTGGCGCGCGAATATGGGCCGCAGGGCATCCACGTCGTGCATGTGGTTCTTGACGGAATTGTTGACACGGATGCCAGCCGCGCGCTGCACAGTATGGCCCCTGAACGGATGAAGAAGCCAGCCGATATTGCCCGCACCTATCTGGCGCTGGCGGATCAACATCGGTCCACCTGGACTCATGAGATGGACCTCGGGCCGATGGGAGAGGCGTTCTGATGCAGACCGATGTTCTGATTGTGGGCGGTGGTCTGTCGGGTCTTGCGCTTGCCGACCATCTGGCCCGCCAAGGCCGCGATTTCTTGCTGGTTGAAGCGCAGGACCGCCTGGGCGGGCGCATCCTTACGCAGGAGTTTTCGGGCGGTGCCTTCGACCTTGGGCCTGCGTGGTTCTGGCCGGGCCAGCCGCGCATGGCGGCCCTCGCGGAACGCTTTCAGATCCCTGTGTTTGAGCAGTTCTCGACGGGTGACTTGGTCTATCAAGAGCAAAACGGCACCGTTCAGCGCGGACGCGGCTATGCCTCTATGGAGGGTTCGTACCGCTTGGCAGGAGGTATCGGCTCTGTGGTGTGTGCTTTGGCCAAAGGGTTGAACCCGGCGATGATCATGACCAATACGCGGCTGAGGTCGGTCGACCATTCGGCGGACAACATCGCGGCGCAGGTTGACCATAACGGCCGCACACTGACCATCACGGCAAATAGAATCGTGATGGCCGTGCCGCCCCGGGTCATCGCCGAAACCGTTACCTTTGACCCCACCCTAAATGCGGCCCAAACGCAGGCTTTGCAAAACGTGCCGACCTGGATGGCTGGTCAGGCCAAGATCGTCGCGGTTTACGACCAGCCCTATTGGCGCAATGCCGGGCTGTCCGGCGACGCCATGAGCCAGCAAGGGCCAATGGTCGAAATCCACGATGCTTCGCCAAGGCAGGGCGGTCCCTATGCGCTCTTCGGTTTTGTCGGGGTCCCTGCGGATGCGCGTGCCCAGCACAAAGATGAGATGATGCGTCTCGCGGTGATGCAGCTGACGGCGATGTTCGGTCCGGAAATGGCAGACCCGATGCACCTTGTTTTGCAGGACTGGGCGACCATTCCCCACATCGCGCGCCCACAGGATCGACATCCGATCCGAAGCCACCCCCGCTATGGTTTGCCGACCAACCTGCGTGCCCTGTCAGCACGCGGGATGATATTTGCGTCGACCGAAACCGCCCCGGAATTCGGAGGCTTTCTTGAGGGCGCATTAGAGGCGGCCGAACATGCGGCCAGCACGCTGGCGCTGCACGACCCCATGCAGACCTGATCACCACCCGCCCGCAAGGTTTGGGGCATCCATTAGACAAATTAGAGCACGCGGCGCCAAGCCAATCCAACGGGCATGGTGGCCATACGGATAACATATGATGACTCGGACATTACGCACGATTGAAACCGCCGGGTTCCGGCACAACCTTACGGTGCTGATCCTCGCCCAATCTTTGGGGGCTGCCAGCGGGCCGATTGTAATCTCGCTGGGGGGATTGGTTGGTCAGGACCTTGCAACTGACCCTGCTTTGGCGACCCTTCCGGTCAGCATTTACAATCTTGGACTTGCCCTTGGAACGGTGCCTGCCGCTTGGATCATGCGGCAATACGGGCGGCGCGGTGGTTATCTTCTGGGGGCGATGATCGGCGTGTTTTCGGGATTGGTCGCCGCTGGTGCGATATCCTTTGGGGCGTTCATATTCTTCTGTTTGGGAACGTTTCTGGCGGGGCTCTATGCCTCTTATGTCCAGTCTTACCGTTTCGCAGCTGCCGACGGGCGCGAAGGGGCAGACAGGGGGCGCGCCATTTCATGGGTCATGGTTGGCGGCCTGGTCGCAGCCATTATCGGCCCGCAACTGGTCATTGCCACGCGCGACGCTGTGCCGGGGGTGCCCTTTGCGGGCAGTTTCCTGAGCCAAGCGGCGCTGGCGCTCATCGCGTTTTTTGTTCTGACCCGGTTAAGGCACCGCCAACCTGCGGCCACAGCCGAAACGCCGTCCGATGATGGGGGGCGCACCGTGCTCCAACTTCTGGCGTCGCCGAAATACATGCTTGGGGTCGCCGCTGGCGTGGTGTCTTACGGGCTTATGTCATTCGTCATGACGGCCGCACCGCTGGCGATGGTCGGATGCGGGCATTCGATTGACCACGCGGCATGGGGTATTCAATGGCATGTGCTGGCGATGTTCGCGCCAAGCCTTGTAACGGGCAAGCTGATCGCCCGGTTCGGCAAGGAAAAGGTCACCGCCGCTGGCCTGATCATTATCGGCATTTCAGGTGCTGTTGCGCTGACCGGTTTGGATCTGAGGCATTTCTTTATCTCTCTCATCCTTCTTGGGATCGGATGGAACTTTGGCTTCATCGGGGCCACTGCGATGGTGGCCGCTGCGCATACAGAGGCCGAGCGCGGGCGTGCCCAAGGGCTGAATGATTTCGCCGTCTTCGGCACAGTCGCAGCGCTTTCGTTCTTTTCCGGCGCGTTGATGCAGGCGTCGGGATGGCATCTCATCAATCTCATGATGTTCCCCTTCATTGCCATCGTGCTTGCACCATTGGTCTGGCAAGCGGCGCGACGTTTGTAAGGGCCGCTCCGAAAGGCCTCTGAGATTAACAAAAGAATGCAAACCAAAAGGACAGACTCAACATGCCTAATTTACAAATTCTCATATCAGCGACCCTTGTAGGGATCGTGGGCACGTTGATTTTCGACGCAGTTATGGCCTTTATGGCTCGGTTTTTAGGGTACACGGCCACGAATTGGCGCATGGTCGGGCGCTGGATGGGTCATATGCCCAATGGGCAATTCATTCAGCGCAATTTGAAAGACGCCAAACCGATTCCTGGCGAAAACATTATGGGCTGGTCGTTCCACTACGCCATCGGCATCGGCTATGGAGTACTCTTGGCTTTGATCTGGGGCGCGGATTGGTTTGCTGATCCCCAGCTTGCGCAGCCCATGAGCCTTTCTATTGCTTTGCTTGTCTTGCCGTATTTTATTATGATGCCGGGCATGGGGCTGGGTATCGCAGCGTCGCGGGCACCTTCTCCAATTATTGCCCGCATAAAAAGCGCTTTTGGCCATTCGATATTTGGCCTTGGTCTGTTTACTGCGGCATTGTTGTTAAAGGCGCTTTCCTGAACCGCGCAGCGTTTTTTGTAGAGTGCGATGCGGTAGAGAATAGCCGAACCTTGGACAAGGCTGTCACAGGTTAGCGTCCTTCAGGGTCAGGCTGCGTACAGTCTGAAGGAGGCGCGATGGGTCATCGCGGCGCAGTATTTGGAATGCGTGTCGAAAGTCAGATCTGGGCCGTTCGCGTCGATCGATACAAAGGGCGGAAACCAGACTTTCGCTGCGCTGAGTTCCCGGGCAGGCTATGTGGATAACGGTTGCCGTTCTGCAGATTTCGAGGAGTGGCAACTTTGCGTATCGCGCCAGCAAGTCTCTGTAGGATTGGCCTCTGAGACGACACAGCGCAAGGTTCTTTGCCTTGTGCATGAAGTTTGCAAATTATTCCCAGACAAGACCCGTATATGGTTTCAAGCACCAATGATACGTAGCGAGCTGTCTTTTACGAGTCGCAGCGCGTCATTATCAAAGGCACCCCGTGCAAGGACCCGGTAGCCAACGGTAAGGGCGACCAGCGATTTTGCCGCACTTCCAGCATCAATTGATGCGTCTATTATTTGTGCTTTTTTGCCCTTCTCGATCACCCTGAGAAAGAAATCCTCTAAAGCGCTAAGCGCCCTATCCACGACGGCCTGTATATCCTCGCTATGATTGGGGAACTCCAATGCTGCGTGGATGATCAGGTTACCCTTCTGCTCGCGCTCGGTCACGCTTTGATGAACGACCGTGTCGAAAAGCGACAGGATCGCATCGATCGGATCGGGCTTGGCTTCGAGCTGCGCCAAAGTCTGTGCCTGACGTTCTTCGACAAAGCGGGTCAGGACGGATTTGAATAAATCGTGTTTGTTGCCAAAAGTGGCGTAAAGGCTGCCACGGTTCACGCCCATGGCCTTTACAAGATCGGCAACCGACGTCGCCTCGTACCCCTTGACGGAAAAAACCTCGGCAGCCTTGTCGAGAGTGGCGTCAATTTCAAAACTCTTTTCCCAAGGCATCATCGTGGTCCTTTGTGCGCGCAAAAGCGGTTTGTGCAGCGTCTGCTCTGGCAATCTATCCATGGTTTTCGACAGCGGCGCAAGAGTGTTGACCAATCGTTCCAAACTGATTATGTGGTTTTGAACGATCATTCCAAATTGAGTCGCACCCGCCGTTTGAGTTCGAGAGGTATCCAATGGACCAACTGTTAAAAGAGCTATCACTCATCGGCGGTGTCGCCGCTGTGACCCTCGTTTCTTATCTTGTGATGCGGCGGTCAGGCGCGTCGGGGACGGCCAATGCCAACCGCTTGCTCAGCGGCCTGCTGGGCGCGTTCCTGTTGTTGGGTGGCGTCGCCAAATTCTTTTTGCCCTTCACCGACATGTTTGCGCAGCAAATTGCGCTGAGCCAGCTACCATTTCCGGCGCTATCCGCTTTTGCAGGTCAGGCCGGAGAGATTACCGCCGGGATCATTCTGCTTGGGTATTTTTTCGGATGGCAGCGGTTGCAGGGGCCCATCAGCGATCTGATTTTCGCCCTCACAACACTGCTCATCGTGATCATCATGCTGGTTGCCGTCTACGTGCATTTGCATCCAGCCGTCCCGGCAGAAGTGCTACCATTTCAATCCAAACCACCCGTTCTGACGGTCATCATCATGGCACTTGCGATCCTGAACGGATGGCTGCGCCGTAAAACACGTCTGTCCTGACACCCCAACTTGAAAGGGCTGCTATGCCTACTTCCCACCCAACCCATCGCTCAATCCCGCAGAAAATCGCTATCGTCGCAGCCGTCATGGGCAGTGTTGCCGGAACGCTTACCGGTATCATGACCTGGGCCAATACCGGTTTCTCGGAAATCTTCCTGCCCAATTGGGGGATCTCCTTTCTGAAGGCTGTGTTCGTCCTGTTGCCTTTCGCGTTCTTGCTCATGGGGCTGTTTGACAAACTGTTGTCTCGGATCATGCCGGGGCTGGCGCCGATGAAACTGCGGATCGTGCTTGGGCTTATCATGGCGGTGATCATGCAATCTCTTATGGCAGTGATCACAGCCGGAACCGAAGCAGGCTTCGGTGATATGACGGTTGTGAGAGAGCTTTGGCTTAATGCCTTTATCACGGCCTTTCCTGTTGGGCTTGTCCTGGCCTTGGTGCTGACGACAACTGTGCGCCCTTGGCTTTTGGCCATGTTGCGCGCTTGATGCGTTAATACGGCCCGCCACTGGCTTTGGTGGTGGGCATTCCATTGTTAGGGGGCGCTATGCGCGCAACAACACCTTTTAGCACAAAGCCTGGGCTTCATTATGCCTGGGTCGTTGCTTTTGCCGGGGCTTCAGCAATGATCTGCGGTCTTGGTCTTGCGCGGTTTGCTTTCGGAATGATGTTGCCATCCATGTCAACATCGCTCGGCCTGTCATACGGGCAAGGCGGGGTTCTGGGCTTTGGAAATATGGTGGGCTATCTGGTTGCTGTTTTGCTGGCCCCAATCATCTTACCCCGGCTTGGCACCAGACTGACCGTTACACTCAGCTTGCTCTTAATTGCCCTTTCCATGTTTGGGATGGCGCTGACCCAAAGCTTTGCGACACTCTGCGCCCTGTATATCATCACAGGAATTGGCAGCGGCGGCGTTGTGCTGCCCTCAATGAGCGTCATGTCGCATTGGTTTCTCCCATCGCACCGGGGAGTTGCGGCGGGCCTTGTGATGTCTGGACCGGGGTTCGGCATCATCTTGAGCGGCTTTGTCGTGCCAAGGTTGGCGCCGACCTTCGGGCTGCAATCCTGGCAGGTTGGCTGGATCATCTTTGCTGCTATCTCCACCGCTGTCGCGATGCTGGCTTTCGCTTTGCTGCGCAACCACCCTCTCCAGAAAGCACAGAAACCTTTCGGGCGCGCTCAAGACCACAGCACCCTGCGCGATGCGTTGACTGGGCGGGAGAAGCTGCGCCTGCTGGTGAGTATGGGCCTGATCTTTGCCATCTACGGCGCGGTTTACATGCTCTATGTCACCTTCATCGTAACAAGCATGGTCGACGCATACGGGCTTGATCCGACGGCGGCGGGGACAGTTTGGTCTTCCTTTGGTTTTCTGAGTATCTTTTCGGGCGTATTGTTTGGCGTCATCTCTGACAGGGTTGGGCGACGGCGCGGGCTGGCGATGGCCTTTGCGGTGCTGGCTTTGTCATTTCTTCTGGTGGGCATCGGGACGGACGTAGCAGCTCTCTATATCTCGATCCTTTTGTTTGGGCTGGCGGCCTGGAGTATCCCTGTGATCATGGCGGCCTCGGCGGGCGATTTTTTCGGCACTGCTGGGGCAGCCAATGCGCTGGCGGCGCTGACATTTGCTTTTTCGGGCGGGCAAGCCGCAGGGCCAGTCGTCGCCGGTTTTCTGGCTGAACGCAGCGGTGATTTCAGCGCAAGCTATGCCGTTTCGGGCATCGCTGCCACCTTGGCAATCGCTATGAGCCTGCGTTTGAAAACCTCTGACCGGGGAAGCTGATCAAAGCTTGTACAGGGCAAGCCTCCATACCTATTGGGTAAATCCTGCACCAAGTTCGCGCAGTATCCCGCGCAGCCATTGCTGGGCCGGGTGATTTCCAAGGCGTTTGTGCCAAACCATGTGAACACTGCGCATGGCTTGAGGTGTTTCCAGCGGACAGGGGGAGACGAGTGTTCCAACGTTTCGCTCAAACTCGCGCGCGACGCTGGCCGGACAGGTCAGGATAAGATCGGTCGTCTCCAAAATGAGCGGTGCTGGGCCATAGGTTGGCATCGTATAAACGACGCGGCGCGTGCGGCCGCGGTCCGCCATTGCATCGTCGATCCAGTTTCGGCGTTTCCCTGTTGCGCTGACCAGCAGATGTTCCACAGATGCATATCGGTCCAATCTCGGTGGTTTTCCGACCATCGGATGGCCTTTGCGCATCGTGCAAACCCATTTCTCTTCAAACAAGGGCTCAGATGCGAACCGCTCGGGCGGGTCCGGCCACGCCAGCAGCGCCAGATCGGCGCTCTGGTTATCCAGATATTCCCCGTAGTGAATGCTGGGGGATATGGCTTGCAATGAAACGCCCGGCGCCTCTTGTCGGACGCGGCTGAGCAGTTTTGGGAAAAGAGTGATCGTCGCATAATCAGGCGTGGCAATCGTGAACAGCCGTGTTGCCGTCGCTGGATCAAACGATGCACCATCCAGCGCCATCTGAATTTCATTCAGGGCCGAGCTAATCGGCCCGCTGAGTTCAAGCGCCCAAGCGGTGGGGCGCATGCCCTCGGGCGTCCTGATGAACAACTCATCCCCCAGCCGATCGCGTAGGCGCGTCAGCGCGTTGGAAAATGCTGGTTGCGACAGGCCAATGGTGCGCGCAGCTCGGGTGACATTGCGCTCACGCATAAGCGCATCAAAGGCGACCAACAGGTTCAGATCCAGAGAACGTAAATTCATTTTGTGAATATAGAATGTTCGATCATTCAATTTCAATATGAAAGGCGCATGCCCCATATTCGGGTGGAGCAGCAAACTGCTGCACCATCTGAAAGGAAACAAAATGGGCAAGCTTACCGGAAAGACCGCCGTCATCACCGGCGGCAACAGCGGGATCGGTCTGAGCACCGCCAAGACATTCATCGATGAAGGCGCGCAAGTCGTGATCTTTGGTCGCGATCAGAAGTCACTGGATGATGCTGTGGAAACCTTAGGTGATAACGCCATCGGTGTGCAGGGCAATGTTACGCAAGATGCTGACCTAAAACGTCTTTTCTCCGCAACCAACGACCGCTTTGGCAAGGTAGACATCCTGTTCGCCAATGCCGGTGTCGCGGATTTCGCGCCTGTGGCACAAGCGGGTGAGGACCACTTTGACAAAGTTTTCGATGTGAACGTGAAGGGCGTTTTCAAGACTGTTCAGCACAGTATAGGCGTGCTGAATGACGGCGCGTCGGTGGTGCTGACTACATCAGTGTCGAATACCAAAGGCATGGCAGGTATGTCAGCTTATGCGGCAAGCAAAGCAGTAGTGCGGTCTTTTGCGCGCAGCTTCTCGGGTGAACTGGTGGCACGCGGCATCCGCGTCAACGCAATCTCGCCCGGTCCTGTAGCCACACCGATCTACGCCCGTGCAGGCATGTCAGAAGCCGAGATTGACGCAATGGGCGAAGGCATGGCCGATCAGATCCCGCTTAAACGCTTTGCCGAACCTCGCGAGATCGCGACCGCAGCCCTGTTTCTTGCGTCCGGTGACTCCTCCTATGTGGTTGGCACCGAGCTGGTCGTCGATGGCGGATGGACGCAGGTCTGAAATCTCCTCGACTGGTGGCGGTGGCTTCAACATCACCCAAGGCACCCTCACCATTTTTTACAGCCTACCAAACCAGACAAACCTAAAAAGGAAACAATGATGACTGACTTTACACTTCACGACGAGAATACAGCCCCTGAAGGCAGCAAGGAATTGTTGGCGAAATCCAAAGCAGCCTACGGCATGATCCCCGGCTTGCACGCCGTCATGGCCGAAGCGCCGGGCCTGTTGGAAGCCTATCAGCAGGTCCATGAGCTGTTCGTGAACTCGAGCTTCGACAAGGACGAACTGACTGTCGTCTGGCAGACCATCAATGTTGAAAACGCCTGCCACTACTGTGTTCCTGCCCACACTGGCATCGCCAAGAGCATGGGTGTCGATGACGCGATTACAAATGCGCTACGCGACAACACCGCGCTGCCCAATGCACGACTGGAATCGCTGCGGGACTTCGCGCTGGCTCTGGTGCGCGAGCGTGGAAATCTGGATGACGCAACCGTGCAGACCTTCCTTGATGCAGGCTTTACCAAGCGCAACATCCTTGAGGTGATCCTGGGCTATAGCCAGAAGATCATGTCGAATTACACCAATCATATTGCAGATACGCCGGTCGATAAGCCCTTCCAGAAATTCGCTTGGACGCCCTCTGCATGAACCTTCCCGGGGCTGCGATGCACAGTTTTGCAGCCCCGGATTTCGAGTTTTGTTGCTCCAACCCATTCTTGAAAGGAATTCCCATGACTGATCTTAAATCCGGATTTATTGCGGGCCTCGCTGCAACCGTGGTCCTGTCTGCGATAATGTTGATGAAAGGAGCGGTCGGGGCCTTTCCTGAACTCGACACCATACACATGATCGCAGTCATGCTGGGCGCGCCCGCCTTGGTAGGCTGGATTGGCCATTTCGCTATCGGCACGCTCGCTTGGGGTGGTGGTTTTGCCTTGCTGAATGTCTCGATCCCCGGCGATAAGCAGATCGTGAAGGGTATTCTTTTCGGCATCGCCGCGTGGTTTGGTATGATGGTCGTTATGATGCCAATGGCAGGTGCCGGCCTATTCGGCCTTAACCTGGGGATCGGAATGATGGCTGCTGTCATGACGTTGATACTGCATAACGTGTTTGGTGCAGTCTTGGGGTTGGTTTTTGCCTCATTGCATTCTGAAATTTCCGCGTAACCTATCAGCCACCTTTAGGGGCGAGCATGCATTAAATTTATTGGGCACTTCTCGGGATGGCGGGGTGTTCAGCCGCAACAATACTCGTCAAGCTGTCAACGCGCAGCGGAGAGTTGAATGCCTTCGCTGTTTTGGCTATCGCGACGAGCATCGTGGCTGTTTCGGCGATCGCATATGCAATCTCCAGCGGGGCATTTATCGAATTCTTCCCTGGTGTTGAAAAATATTAGTTTCGTGAGAACTCAAAATCCCCCGCCGCGAGGCGTGCCGGTTCGAGTCCGGCCTTGGGTACCACCTTCTTCGTAAGGTTTTCCGCATGTTTACATGAATGACACCGGTGCTCTGCGCCTTTCGAGCCTGTTCATTCTTCGCGCCAAAACCCTGCGATCACCTCCTGCGCCACCTTGTTCTGCACCGTAAAATCAGTGTCTCCCGCGCCGCCGCCTTCGGGGTCGGTGAACCAACGCCAGATCCAGACGTCACGAATCCCGCGGGCCTTGAGGGCGCGGAGCCAGCGATCCAGCACCTCCGCCTGAAGCGCCATGTCGGCGGGGGCGGCGCGTTCTTCGGCGCTTTCCCATGGGCGGGCGGTCGCGCCTTCGGCGGAGCGGAGGCCGATTTCCGCGATCCAGATGGGTTTTGCATATTTTCGCGCCACGGCGGCGACCCGGTCCAATTCTGCGGTAATGGCGCGGTCCCAATCGGTCGGCGCGTCCGGGGCGCCTAGAACGGGGTAGAGGGATACCGCCACGGCATCCAGTTCGGGCCAGAAGGCGATCTTCTCGGCCTCATCGGCGCCGTGGGCGACATAGGTGAGGCTTCCGCTGAAAAGCGCGCGTATCTCGGCGATGGTCTCGCCCCACTGCGGCGCCCCCGATACGCCGCGCAATTCGGTGCCGAGGACGAGCACGTCGGCGCCGTTGCGCTCTGCCGTGACGGCGATGGCGCGCAGAACCTCTGCGTAGGCGGCGTGCCATGCGTCTGCGCTGTCCGGCTCCGGGGCAATCGCGCCGGCCCAACTTTCGGGCACCCAGACATGGGGTTTGACGATGGCGGCGAGCCACGCGGCGTGCAGCTGCGCGATCCCGGCGGCGATCCTGTCATGGGGCAGCGCATCTCCCATGACGATGGCGCTGGAGCTGGGCGAAGGCTGCCATAGGAAGGGGATCACCGTCGCCGCCGTCGCGCCCGTGTCACGCAGCCGCGCGATGCTTTGGGCGGCGGCGGGGCTGCCGAAGGGGGCGTTCGGCGTCTCGATCAGGTTGAACCCGCGTAGGACGCCACCCGCCTTTCCCGAAAACGCCGCTGTCGCAGTCAAAGCGGTAGAGCCGAGGGCCCAGAGAAGCGTGCGACGGTCGATCATGGGGCTAGGGTAGGATGACTTCCCCTGCCGCACAACGGCATGCTGGCGAAGACGCGTGGTCTTTTGGGCGCTGCCCCGGGCCAAATAACATCAATTTCGCGCAAAATTGGCGCGCCTTTATCTGTCGGACCCGCGCAGAGCCCAGTGACAATTCCCTTTCCCCGGTCGGCCCAAGCGCGTAGGCAGCGCCTACCTTGAAAATCGAGACATATCATGGCGCAGAATGCCACCATCTACAAAGTCGAGCTTTCGGTCTCGGACATGGATCGTCATTATTACGAGACCCATAAGCTGACCATCGCCAAACATCCTTCGGTGTCAATCGGCAGGCAATCTTGACCCCCTATCGGCATCCAAAAATGACCCCCATCGGAGCGCTCGGTAGCTGGCCCG
>NZ_JBIFFQ010000017.1:0-21478 GCF_043557285.1 Sulfitobacter sp. 1A13421 | reverse complement strand
GGGCCAGCTACCGAGCGCTCCGATGGGGGTCATTTTTGGATGCCGATAGGGGGTCAAGATTGCCTGCCGATTGACAGTCAGGCGTGATCTCCGCATTCTTTTTGCCGTCATAACCGTTCAATTCGCCCGGCCTACTACCGGTATAGCCGGGCAAGAAGTTCAGGACCTTCCACTGTAGCGTCCCAAACATCCGTTCCACATAGGCATTGTCAGTGGAATTGTATGCCCGGCCGGTCATGACTGCAGTGCCAAGCCCGAGCTGACTCGCGTAAATATTCGCGTTACGCGTGGCCGTGCCGTTGTCAGACTTTACCAGAGCCAAGCTTACCGGCGGCGCTGGCTCCCGGTTGCAACCATAACGGACCTTTTCGCGGAATTTATCCCGCAATGCCATGCGGAGAAGTTTTTCCTGATGGTCCCCATCAGCCGATTCAGCAAGGAGCCAAGCCAGAGGCATTCTCGTGGCCAAATCTAGCATGAAGAACAACCAGAGCCGTCTAATTTCCCCTTCCTCAAGTGGGTCCTGCGCTTTCGTACGATCGATCCTTTTGACCCTCAAGTTGCCCTTCGCGTCGGTGAAAATTGACAAGAGATATTGATCAGTTGGACAGGTCTCGCCGTATTTCAAAGCGCGAACGTCCGTTGTTCCTGCACCAAACCTGTTCTGCGCGTGACGTTTTCCGTTGCGCCCCACTTCTTTCGTCGCAGGGGATTCCTGGCTCAGCCGTGTGCGGATCGTAGTGATCGACGGAAATTTGAAGCCCCGCAGAATGTCATGTTCCGAAAGCTTGAACTCGTCTGTCGCACCCTCATAAAGCGGCGCAAGCTTCGGCTGCTCTTTTTTGAAGTAGAGGTTCATGACATAATCGACAAAACGCTCTTGCATGGGGCACAGACGTTCCCTTTTATCTTCTGGCGGGCCTTTCCGGTGATGCCTGCGCATCAAGACAACTGGCTCGCGCCAGAACCTGATAAAAGTGTTGCGCATTTCTTGAAGTACGCGGCCTGTGGGTAAGGAGTGCGGGTACTTAGCACTCCCGATGTATGCGCTGTGAAAAAGATGCGGGTTATTGGTTAGCGTTTTTGCCGTGTCACGAAGGCGCTGCCGAACATCTCGCCGGCTAAGATACCGTTGGGTAAGCTTCTTACCCTCAGCTTCCAAGGCTTCCATAGCGTGTACGAGCCCTAGGCGCGCACGCACATCGCGCTGCTCGTCCTCAGTAAGCTGCGAAACCTTCTCAAAACCGCCTGTATAGGCGCGAAGCGCTTTGCGGCGCTCGGCCATCACTGGCGTAATGACCTTGCCGTCTCCAACAGTCAGGGCATCATTGATCCGCTGAAACGGCAAAACCATGCATTCACCGTCCTCAAGACCCTCCACGGCATATCCGTCGGCCTCTTTGCCGACCACACGCCAGCGCCGCCGCTCCAGCACCAATTCGGAGCCTTGTGGGATCCTGTATTTTACGGCAGCAGACATTAAGCGAGCCATATCCGGGAGTATTCGCAGATAACCGCATGCAAATTCGCCTTGTTTACCCCTTGCCCAACATGCCGAAGAACTGCGTTGAACGCACGCACCGAGGTTACTTCGCACTGGGCCAGAAATTCGCGCATCAGCCAATACCCACCCCTGCGAGCACGGTCGAGAACATGTGCGTCGGCTTCTTGATCAACGATCTCAGTCGCCCTGTAGATACGAAGAAGATTGTCCCGGTAGGCACGCGTGTAGCGATCGCCATTTACGACCCTTTTGTCGTCCGCAAAGCAGGCCGGAGTGGCTTCGAAAATCGCCTTAATCTCTTCCTTGGTCTTCTCTCCTGCCAGGCTGTCACTATAGCGGACATACACTGCACGCCTAAAGCCGTCCCTGAAAGTAATGCGCAGATCGAAGCTATGCTCTCTTAGCTTGCCTTTACGGATGCGATAGTTGACTGGCGGAAGCTGCACCTCAAGACCATAGAGATCGGGCGAAAGGATCGCTTCGATCCCAACCGCCATTTCGCGCTGACCGTCAAAGTGGTAAACTTTGCGCTGTCCTTTCGTGGCGGGCGTTGCAAACGTCATGGACACGCGGGAAGCCGAGCTGCTGCGGGTCAGCGGATTGCGATAACCATCGTAGGCCTGGACACCGGGGATCGGATTCACTTTCAGTGCAGGCATTTTTTTTCTGCTCGCCTGTCGATGTGTCCCATTCGAGAGGATACGGCATGGCTTCTCCGTTCTCATTCGCTCATGCGAGTGAGGATTTGAGTTAAGATTTACGGGGTTTGATCGCTGTCGCCTGAACTTTTTCCAGTTCTTCCTAGGCAAGATTACGCGGCCAACAGCCCAATTCTAGCGGTGCAATTTCCGGTGCGCATGATCACGCGGAAACAGACTTTCATTTGTTTTCCAACCACAGGCTTCGGTTAGGCAGGAACCGTTCATCCCTAAGCGATTCGAGTCAAATATTATTTTATTACAACGCATTGGCTTTCATTCACTCCTTCGAAAATCGCAAGCCTGAAGCCCGTGCTCCCATCGTTCATGGCTGTCATCTTCATCGCTCGACCCAGCTTTACCTGCGCCTTATGGAAGTGAATTAGGATCTGATTTTCATGAATGAAAGCTTGTGAGAGCGGGAAGCTGTGGACGGAGTATCTACTTTACTCAATTCCCAGCGCTTGCCAGCGCCGCCTTTGCATTTCGCTCTCGAGATGCCGTAGGTGTCGTACGCCTCCAAACACTATATCTGGGGGGCAGGATTGGATAATCTGTACAGATGCAGCGCCCAAGCAGGCCGCCATGAAACTTCGCCAAGTCTGCGGATAATTTAGATCGAAGTTTTATGGCAGTCGCATACGCCATGCCGTGCTTGTCTTGGAGCATACGCAAAGTGGGCATGTCGTTGCGTTGCCGATATTGGATAATCTCTTCGGCGAGCCCGAAATAGAATTTCAGGCCCCGATGGCTCCCGTGCAGGTCGGTACCTGATTTCAGGCTGAACTGCTTCTTACATTTTCGACAGATCTGGAGTTTTCGCAGACCCAAAAAATGCACATTCGTGTGTAAACAACTCGGACAAACCGGTCCATCTGGCCATCGGACCTGATACAACCGAGCTTCGCAGTCCTCCTCTGTTGGAAAGGCAATGTCGAGACCAACTGAAGGCAGTCCTAGATACAATGAAACCCAGTGTATCCGTTCTCGCGTGTAGTTTTCGAATAGCTCTGAGGTCATGCTCGAGTGATATCACACCCGCATCGAACAAATGAATAAGCTAAACAAGGCCCAAGTGCCTATGCGTCGACTGACGCTCTGCGCAGGAGCAAGCTTAGCCTCAGCGCCACCGCGCCGATCATCAAGGGACGCGAACATTACAACGCTCATGTCGTACTGCGCGAACTCAACAGTTGAAGTAGCCTGCGCCCTCAAGGAAAGTTCGCGCCAACCCTTGGAACAACTATTTCTTCAAAGAGCCCAAATTCTCAAGCAGTGCCGCCCCCGTACGAATTCCGTCGATAAAGCGCACGATTTCTAAGTTTTCGTTTGGGGCATGGTTTGCCTCGTCTGCATTTGCATAAGGTATAACGAAGGCTGGCTTTCCAAGAACTTTGGTAAATACGTAATCGGGAAGGCTTCCGCCAACTGTTGGATACACAAGCGGTTCGACCCCGCGCGCATCGAAAATCGCGTCACGAAGAGGGACCATATATGGGGAATCCATGGGGGTCTTGCTTGGCAACATCCCATTCAACGGAACGAATTCCACATCCGGCGCGTGTTTCTCCACATGGGCGCGGATGCGATCAAAGACATATTCGGGCGTGAGAGGTTCAACCAGCCTGATGTCGCATTTCACAAACGCCTCGCAGGGCAAGACGGTCTTGGACCCTTCGCCCTCGTAGCCGCCGTGAAATCCGTTGATCGTCAATGTGGGGTGAAACATTAAACGGTCCCAATAGGCGCGGCCTTTCGGAGCATCGAGTTCAGCAAGTCCGAGTTCTGCCTTGATCGCATCGACATCCAGCGGCAGCCGCTCTGTCGCGGCACGCTCTAGGTTGGAGGGGGGGATCACTGGCTCGTTCAGACCCTCTATAGTGATCTGGCCATCAGGGTCCTTCATCGTGGACAGCAAGTTCACCAGCTTCCAGATCGCATTGGGCATCACCCCGCCGAAATTGCCAGAATGCGTGTCGCGTTTTGCGGTTTTGCTGCGCAGCTCAAAAGATGCCATGCCCCGCACCCCGCAGACAATCACAGGCGTCCCGCTTTCATGCAGCGGCCCGTCCGAAGTGACCACCAGATCGGCATTCAGCCGGTCCGCATGTTTTTCAACAAAGCTGGCGATTTGCGGGCTGCCGATCTCTTCTTCCCCCTCAAGCAAGAAAATAACGTTGCATGGCAGCGTGCCGGTGACCGCAAGATGGGATTCAATCGCGAGTAACTGAGCAAAATGCTGGCCCTTGTTGTCGCCCACCCCCCGGGCAAAGACCTTGCCGTCGCGGATTGTCGGCTCAAAGGGTGGGCTGAGCCATTCCTCAAGCGGTTCGGGGGGTTGTACATCGTAATGGCCATAAAGCAGCACCGTCGGCTTGGCCGGGTCCACGTCTCGCCGCCCCAGCACAAAGGGATGCCCATCGGTTTCGACAAGCTCCGCCTGCATACCAAGCTCGCTAAGCTGCGCCACAAGCAGGTTCGCAACCTCGCGAATGCCCACATTCTGCGCACTGATACTGGGGTGCGAAACATAGTCCATCATGCGGGTCAGAAAGCTGTCTGCGTTGGCCTTGATATGGTCGAAAATCTGGGTCAGGTTGTCCGTCATTCTGCTGTGTCTTTCCGTGTCAGGATCATCGCGCCGCTGGCATGGACATGGCCGGACCAGCCGGGCGGGATTACGGTGGTGGCATCAAGTTGTGTGACGATCACCGGGCCTTTGAGCGTTGCATCAGCGCCGAGCGTGGCGCGGTCGATGATTGGGGTGTCACAACTGCCGCTTTCAAAATGCACGGTTTGGCCCAGCGCTTTCCCGGCTATGATCGGTTGCAAGGCCGGGCGGTCTGACCCGGGGGTGCGGCCCGCAGCTTCGACCCGCAGGGTGACGAGTTCGATCGGAGTCTCCAGCACAAAGCCGTAAAGCGCACGGTGCGCGTCGCGGAACGCGTCTGTGGTCGCGTCAGGGCTGGCACCCCAAGGCACGGCGATTTCACCGCCCTGCCCCCGGAACCGCAGCAGTGCCACGGCACGTCTTTCACGAAGCTCCTCCGGCACCGCTTCGCCGTCCAACCATGCTTCCGCACGTTGCTCCAACCCCGCGACAATCGCGTCACCGGCGTCCTGATCGACGGGGCCAGCTTCGGGCAAAGCCTGACTGAATTCGGATTTAAGATCGGCCACCAATAGACCGTCCGCACACAGCAGCCCCGGCGCCGGAGGCACCATCACCCGGCGCATGCCGAGCAGTTCAGCCAGCGCACAGCCGTGCAGCGGCCCGGCCCCACCAAACGGCACGAGGGTAAAGTCCCGCGGGTCATGGCCGCGCTCAACAGACACGAGCCGGATCGCGCCGACCATGTGATTATTGGCAATCGCCAGTATCCCACGCGCGGCATCGTGCAGTCCTAGTTTAAGCGGTTCGCTGACGTGCGTCGTGATCGCGGTCTCGGCGGCCTCGGCGTCCAATGTCATCGCCCCGTTCAACAGCTTAAGCGGCAAATGGCCCAGAGCAACGTGTGCGTCTGTGACGGTCGGCCGCGTGCCGCCCTTGCCATAGGCGGCAGGCCCGGGCACGGCGCCAGCACTCGACGGCCCTACTGTCAGCGGCCCGTCAGACAGCGCCGCAATAGAGCCGCCCCCTGCCCCGATGGTGACCATATCGACCATCGGAAGCGGCAAGGGCCATTCTCCAATGCTGCCTTTCTGCGTGAGCCCGATGTCGCCATCCTTGATCAGGCAGATGTCCGCACTGGTGCCGCCGATATCAACTGTAATTAGATCTTTGATCCCGCATTCCGCAGCAATGGCGCGCGCGCCGACCACGCCTGCGGCAGGCCCCGAAAGCGCGGTAAGCGCAGGGCCGCTGCGGATTGCCTCGGTTCCGGCTACCCCGCCATTGGATTGCATAAGAAGTAAGGGTGACTGGACCTTTGCCTCGCTCAGACGGGTCTCCAGTCGTTCGACATATTTGCTGACCCCCGGCATCACCTGCGCATTCAGCACCGTGGCAAGCGAGCGTTCATATTCACGCACCACTGGCAGGATATCGGTCGAACAGGTGATCGCAAGATCTGGCAGTTCGCGGCGCAAAATCTCGGCCACGCGTTGCTCATGGTCGGGGTTTGCGTAAGCGTGCAGCAGGCAGACCCCCACTGCTTCGACGTCCATGTCGCGCAGCGTGGCTACCGCTGCAGCGACGCTCGCTTCATCAAGGTCAGCAAGCACCGCGCCCCCGGCAGCCACCCGTTCGTCGACTTCAACAATCCGGCTGTTGGGCACCGGGCGCGGCGGTTTAACCCAGGAATACAGATTGGCTTTGCGCGGGATGTCCTGTCGGCCAATCGCCAGTACGTGCCGAAACCCGCGGGTCGTGACCAAAGCGGTGCGCGCGCCCTTTGCCTCGAGTATCATATTGGTGGCCACGGTGGTGCCATGCAGCACCTGCGCCAACTCGCCCGGCGTGACCCCGCTGTCGGCCAGCACTGCCTCAACCCCGTTCATAAAGGCCCGCGACGGATCGGCCGCGATCGACGGCGTCTTGGCCCGCCAGACATGGCCTGACACGCGGTCCATAAGAGAGATATCGGTAAAGGTGCCGCCGATATCTACGGCCAGGCTGTAGGAGGTAGCGGGGTGATCATGCGAGGTCATCTAGGTACTCCAGACGGTGAAAGCGACGGGTTTCGGGGCGCGTGGCGCGCAGTCTTGCTGTGGCGTCGGCGTCGACTGCGCGGTTGCAGACTGCAACGCCATAGAGCTCGCGGGCACGTTCAACGCTGACAAAACCGCCCAGCACATCCTCGAGCACAGCTTCGGGGTCGCGGTCATGTGGGTGGCCATGGCCGCCCCCGCCGCCCGTCTCGATCCGCAGGATGTCGCCTTTGACCAAACGGTTCCCGTCCGACAGTGGCTTCATCTCCCATTCATCTGGGGTACCGGGGTTGACGATGGCGCGGCCGTGGCCGCCGCACATACCGCCGTCGATGCCCCAAGGCGGGTTTTTCACACTGTCGATGCGAATTGCAACATTGGCATCCTCCGCCAAGATCTCGTATTCACGCAAAATCCCGCAGCCGCCCCGGTATTTGCCGGCCCCGCCGGAATCCGGAATGACCCCGTAGCCGCGCATCCGCACAGGATAGGCCGCCTCGAGAAATTCGACCGGATAATTCTCCTGAGCGACAAAATAGACCGCATCGATCCCATCCGCATGAGGCCGTGCGCCGTAGCCCACGCCAATGCCGTCGGCCAGCAGATAGGGCTCCAGCTCTCCCAACTTATTTCGGAAATTACCGCGCATGATATTGACCACATAGGCCGAGTTCGACGCGGGCGCCGGGGCGTTGCCCGCGTTCAGCAAACCGCTCATGGTCGAGATGACTCGCATCGCCGTGAGCCCACGCATGCCCAGAGGAGCCGGGAATTTTGGCTTCAGGAAAGACCCTTCGCGTAGCCGCACTTCGTCAATCGCATTCGGGCCGCCAGCGTTACAAACCTGTGCCGGATCACCGCCGAGATAGAACAGACCGAGGGCCATGCCAGGCACACCGGGGTTCATCAGGTAGTTGATCGGCCCGGGTGCCTGATCGTCGCTTTCGCTTGCATCAAAAAGGTAGTGATCCTCGCCATCCGCGCCTTTTGACCGGGTTAGCGCAAAGCGCATGGTGAACGGCCCATTACCGTGACCGTCGCCGTCAATCGCATCGGCGATCTTGTAGGTGCCATAATCAAAGGTTTCTGCAAGCCGTTTGCGCACCAATTGGCGGGTGCGTTCCAGCAATTGCGCCAGCGCGTCAGTGACCACGGGAATGCTAAAACGCTTATAGATATCGCCGACGCGGCGGGTGCCCAATTCGATGCTGGCCATCAACGCCTGCATGTCGCCGATGCTTTGGTCTGGAAAGCGCGAGTTGCGGTGAAAGATCGACAGAGCCGCTTCATTCGTCACCCCCTGATCCACCAGCTTGGTAACCGGCACGATGATGCCTTCTTGGTAAATGTCTGTGGCATCGGGGCTGATCGAGCCAGGCCGCAACCCGCCAATATCGGCAAAATGCGCCCAGCTCATCACAAAGGCGACGCGGGTGCCTGCGTGGAAGACGGGGGCCAGCAAGACCTGATCGTTAGAATGCGACACCGCGCCGTTCGAGCCGTAGCAATCATTGTACCAATAAACATCTCCGGGCTTCATATCCTCGGGCGCGAATTTCTCGAATACCGGGGTGGTCATGTCGCCAAAGATCGGCACCATCGAGCCCACGGCCATAATGCCATCGGCATCAAACAAGGCGGTATAAAAGTCTTTCTTCTCGCGGATGAAGGCGGATATGGCGGTGCGTTCAATCAGCGCCTCCATCTCGGCCTGGGCGGCCGCGATCGCGCCGCGGATAATCTCGAGCGCAACGGGGTTGCAGGGCCGCTCTGCCCCGGTATCGGCCCGGGGGGGACGAGGGGAGTGTTGGTTCATTGTCTGGTTCCTCTGGGTCAAAGTCTCACCACGGTGTTGCCCAATCCGCCGCGTTCGACCTGTTCATGGGCCAGTGCGATGTCGGAAAGGTCGAATTCTGCGCCGACCGGTAAAGCCAGCTGGCCCGCTTGCGCTAATGCTGCCAAAGCCGTCTGTCCCCGGGCGCGGTCCTGTGGCGGGATCTTGAAACCTTGAACAAAATGCAGATGCGCGCCGAGGTTGGCGAAATCATAGTAGCGCAGCGGCGGCATAGGATCGGATGAACAGGAATATGACGCGATGGTCCCATGTGGCGCGAGACAAGCTGCGTCACAGGCCATGTTTGCGGCCAGATCGACTTCGACAATCCGATCCACTCCTGCGCCGCCCGTCCAGTCGCGCACCCGTGCCGCGACGTCTTCAGACTTGCGATTGATTAGAGGAATGTCGACATAGGTGCGCACATGTGCTGCAGCTTCAGGACTGCTGACCGTCCCAATCACCTCAGCCCCGCAGGCCAGTGCGATCTGCACCGCACAAAGACCCACCGCACCGGCTGCCCCCTGTACCAAAATGCGCTGGCTTTCCCGTGCAGGCCCGTCTTGCAAGGCCCACCAAGCGGTCATCGCGGGCACGCCCAAACACGCCCCCGCAGCAAAATCCAATGCGCCGGGAAGATTTACGGCCTGCTCTGTCGGCAAAGCGACATATTCCGCCGCGGTGCCAAAGGCCCGCCCTTGGGTGCCATACCCTCCCTGCGCATTCCATAGCCAGACAGCTGCACCCTTTCGGGCGGGGTCCACCCCGTCGCCCACCGCTTCAATCACGCCGGCGCCGTCGCAATGCGGGATCACTAGCGGATGTGACATGCCCGCGCCGTTCCAACCCGCCCGACGCTTTACGTCCGCCGGGTTGATCCCCGAGGCATGGATGCGCACCAGAACCTCACCGGGGGCGGGTACAGGCCGGGGCTGTGATCCGATCGAAAGAACCTCGGCCGCGGGGCCTGTGCGACTGTAGCTGGCCGCGCGCATCATGTTGGATCAAACAGGTGGCAGGCCAGACGGCGGTCGCCAACCTGTTGAACCTGCGGCACCTCTGAGGCGCAGCGATCGAAAGCCTTCGGGCAACGATCGCGGAACACACAGCCCGACGGAGGATTGCGCGGGTCAGGCGCACCACGCCCAATTGGCAGCGGCTCATGGCTCTGACCCGGATCAGGCACCGGCACTGCAGCGACCAGCGCTTGTGTATAAGGATGCAAAGGATCGCGCACGATGGCCTCGGTTGGACCGTCTTCCATGATGCGCCCCAGATACATCACAATGGTCCGTTCGCAGACATAACGTACCAACGCCAGATCGTGGCTGATGTAGATCGCCGTTAGCCCGAGCCGGTCGCGCACATCTCGAAACACGTTCAGCACGCCAGCCCGAACCGAGACATCAAGCATCGAGACCGGCTCGTCAGCGACCACAAAATCCGGCTGCAAGATCAATGCGCGGGCCATGACGACACGTTGGAGTTGCCCGCCCGATAGCTGATGCGGATAACGATCAAGGTATTGCTGCGGTTCCGGCAGACGGACCAGTTCCAGCGCTGCGATGATGCGGTCTTCCCATTCGTCACGGGCGATGCGCGCGTTGGTCAGCGGCTCGACCATTGATTGACGAATTGTATAGCGCGGGTTGAAACTGTCGAAAGGGTTTTGAAAGATTAGCTGAGCCCGCGTGCGGAACTTGCGTAGATCATCCCCTTCCAACGCGCCGATATCAGCACCGTCAAACAGAAGTTCCCCTGCTGTCGCCTCTTCAAGCTTGACCAAGAGGCGACCCATGGAGGTCTTGCCGCAGCCGGACTCGCCGAGTAATCCCACGCTTTCGCCGCGTTTTAAGGTGAAGCTCACCCCGTCCACGGCTTTGACGGTACCGCCACCGCCTACCATAGCAGAGAGCGCGCCGCCGACCCGATAGTGCAGTCGGGCATCCCGGACAGTGATGAGCGTCTCCACATCGGTCTTGCGGGTATCGTCATACATCATGCGTCCTCCTGCCATGTCTCGTACTTCACCGCCTCGGCGCGCAAAGCCGGGGCCTCAGCGGCGCGGTGGCACGCCACCGCATGCCCGTCTTGGCCCGCCATCAAAGCAGGGTCCTCGGACCGGCACATCTCAAGCGCGAAAGGGCAGCGGCTGGCAAAGCGACATCCGTCTGGTGGATTCATCAACGATGGCGGCGCGCCCTCGATTGGGGTCAGCAAGCCCTGCTCCGCGCCCTTGAGATCGGGAAAGGCGTTCTTCAGCCCCATTGTGTAGGGATGCACCGGCGTGCGCAGCAGATCAGCCGTGCGCCCGCTTTCCACCACTTTGCCCGCGTACATGACCACCGTGTGATCGCAGGTATAAGCCACCACAGAAATATCATGCGTCACCATCACGACCGAAATGCCCAGCATCTGTTGCAGGCTGCGCAATTGATCGAGGATTTGGCGCTGCACGATCACGTCAAGCGCAGTGACCGGCTCGTCCGCGATTATCAATTTTGGGTCAAGCGCCAAGGCCAGCGCAATCGCCACACGCTGGCGCATACCGCCCGAGAACTGATGCGGAAAGTCTTTAAGCCGACCTGGCTCAATTCCGACCATCTCAAACAATTCCTCGGAACGAGCCCGCGCGGCACGCCGGGATAGGCCACCCCGCCCGCGCAGTACCTCATTTAGCTGGTATTCGACCGTATAAACTGGGTCGAGCGAGTTCATCGCACTTTGAGGAATAAAGGCAATGTCCCGCCAGCGCAGACGATTCATTTGGCGCTCGGATAGAGAGACCAGATCGGTGCCGTCAAACACCATTTGCCCACCTGAAATCGTAGCATTGTCCGAAATGATCCGGGTGATCGCGCTGGCCATTGTGGTCTTGCCGCAACCGCTTTCGCCAACCAAACCGACAATGGCACCGCGTGGCACATCAAAGGTCGCCCGGTCAACGGCGCGCACCGTTGAGGCGCCGACTTGGTAGTCTACCTGAAGGTCCGCGACGGAAAGAAGTGTGTCTAGTGTGCTCATCGGTTCAACTTTGGGAAAAGGATGTTTTCATAGCCGCGAGAGATGAAGAAGCCCGCGCTTACGACGAGGATGATGGCCACACCCGGCGGTACGAACCAGTAATAGGCCTGCCGTGAAAGCGCTTGGCTGGCAAAGGCGTCTTGCAGCATATAGCCCCAGCTGATCGACTGTGGATCGCCAAAACCAAGAAAGCTGATCGACGCTTCGGTCAGGATCGCCCAGCCGATCGCAATGGAGCCATAAAGAAAGCTCATCGGCAGCACGTTGGGCGCGACATGACGCAGGATGATACGAAAATCGGACGAGCCAGAAATCCGCGCCGCTTCAACATAGCCGCGGTTGCGCAGCGTCAGCACCTGCGACCGGATCACGCGCGCAGTGTCGCGCCACAGCACCAGCGCCATCGCGATGACAACGTTCCAGATGGATGGCTCGAGAAAGGCGGCTAGCACGATAACGAAGGGTAGAAAGGGAATCCCAAAGGCAATGTCGGCCAGCCGCATGAGTACAGTTTCCACCCACCCCCCAAAATAGCCTGCCGTAACCCCGACAATGGTCCCAATCAACGCCACCATAACAGCGGCAGTCGAGCCGACCAGCAGTGCAGAACGCGTGCCATAAATGATCTGCGAATAGATATCTCGGCCCAGACTCGTGGTACCTAGGATATGCCCCTCTTCGCCCGGCCGCAGGTCGGCCGCGAGATCGTAGCTTTCGGAATAGATAATTTCCGTCGGGTCATAGGGGGCGATCTGATAGGCAAAAATCGCGGTTAGCAGGAAGATGGCGTAAATCACCAGACCGGCAATCGCAAAAGGGTCATTCAGAGGCAGCCGAATTCCCGAAAAAAAACGGCGAAACCGGCCGGGTCTGGCGGGGGCGGTGGCGACATAATCAGGCATGGGAAATCCGCGGATCAAGGAAAGCATAGAGCAGATCGGCAACAAGGTTCATCAAGATGACCACTACTGCGATCATCAAGAATGCGCCCTGCGCCAGAGGATAGTCCGAAGCCGAAACTGCAAGCACCAGCTCGCGGCCGAGCCCCGGCCAAGAAAAGACGGATTCGACGACCACATTGCCCTGCAACTGGTAGCCGACAGAAATCGCAAAGGAAGTCATGACCGGCAGCAGCGCATTGCGGGCCGCGTGCTTCACCACAACCGTCCACTTGGACAGACCTTTGACCCTTGCCATCGTGACGAAGTCTTCTTTCATAACGTCGAGCATGTTGGAGCGCATCAACAGCAGTGGCAGCCCTTGGGAGTAAATCGCCAGGGTTGCAGCTGGCAGCGCCAGATGCGCAAGGAAATCTGTCGATGTGTAGAACCCCCAAAACCCGTTATATTCGACACCGGGCGATCGGGTGCCGCCCGCCGGAAACCAGCCCAACCAAAAGGAAAAGACCGCAAGCAGCACCATGCCAAGCCAAAACTCCGGCATGGCCCGTGTCGTCAGAACAGCTGTGAGCGAGATTTTCTCAACAGATGATCCGCGCCGCCAAGCCAACCATGCCCCTGCCAGAATGCCAAAGACATAGGCGACGATGAGCGAGGTGAATGTCAGGATCAAAGTATTGGGCAGCAGCGCCCAAATGCGCTCGCTGACCGGGGTGCGGTAGCGAAAGGAATAGCCCATTTCGCCCTGCAACAGATTTCCAAGATAGGTAAAATACTGCGACCACAATGGCTTATCGAGGCCAAACTGGGCCATCAACGCCTCTTGTTGTTCGGCCGTAAAAGTGGGGTCGATATAGGCGGCCATCGGGTTGCCTGGCATCAGGCGGAACAACAGAAACAGAATGGTTACAACGGCCCAGAGCACCAGCAGCAATTGGAGAAGCCGCGAAATGATCGCCTTGGCCTGTGTCATGATCTGCCCTCACGCGGAGTTGAATTTATGTTTGCGGAGCCGTGACGCGGTCCGATCGAAAGTGAATTGAAGACCCCCAAAAGGGGTAGGACGGGGACACGCTGCCCCCGCCCCGAGGTCAATCAGTCAGCAAGCGTTTCCTGCTGGTCGCCCGGATAGTGAAGGCGGCCACCTTCGAGCTTGTAACCGGCTTCTTCCAGGATCGCGGCGGCCTTGTCGCGTCCGGCTTCAAAGCCCTCGACAAGGGATGTGTCGCTCCAGAAACCAAGGGCGGGAGACACGACCGAATTCGACGGAACGGCGAAGCCCTTGAAGGCCGCGTTGACGATCAGACGGCGATCAACTGCGGTCGACAGTGCCTTGCGGAACGCCGGGTCATCAAACGGCGGACGGCGGTTGTTGAACGCGATATAGCGAAAGCCGATATCCACGGTCGAGACCACGGAAAGGTCACCATCCGCAGCGGCGGCCTCCTCCAGAACCTTCGGATCGCCACTGAACTCGGCGAGGAAGTTGATCTCGCCCGAACGCAGCATGCCGAGAGCGGCTTCCGTGTTAGGCACGATCCGCAATATCCAGCGGTCCGCCTTTGGCGCGTTGAAATGCCCTTCATTGGCGCTCAGAACAATTTCCTCGTTGGCCAGCCAGCGCTCGAACTTATAGGGGCCCGACCCGATCGGCATCTCTTCCTGATGGCTTTCGGCGTTCTCGTCCTTGGTCTTGAGATCTTCGATGATCGGTTCCCAGACGTGCTTGGGGATCAGGTTGATCTTGGCTAGGCTGGACGTCAGGAAGGAGGCCGAAGCGTCATTGAGGTTGAATACCAGGGTTTGGTCGCCCTTGATGTCGATGGAGGCAATGTTGCTCGCGAAGGGCTTGTACATCGGGGCTTCGCCGGACATCGGCACCTCGAAGGAATATTTCACGTCCTCCACGGTGACAGGCTTGCCGTCATGCCACTCCATGCCTTCGCGCAGCGTCACTTCCAGCGTCTTGCCATCTTTCCACTCGTAGCTCTCGGCAGCCCAGGGCTGGGGCAAACCGTCTGGTCCGACACGCATGAGCCGGTCATAGACAAGCTCGAAAATCCAGCTGTCGACCCCGCCGGAGATATAAAGCGGGTTGATCGCGATCACATTGTCACCGGAGTTCAGGATGAAGTCCTTGTTGTCCCCAATCGGCTGAGCGTTGATGAACGTCCAAGTGTTGCGGATGCCGATGCCGCTTTGTTCGACAACGGTGCTTTCGTCGAACTTGGTCTTGTCGAAGGCAAAGGCGTTCTTGGGATGGACCAGCATCATGTTCGGCTGATCGTCGGCGAGGATTTTCTGCGCCTCGAACAGGATATCCTTGCGGCTGTCCTGATCAGTGGTGATGCGCTGCTCTTCGGCAACCTTGTCGAAGGCCGCATTCTGGTAGCCGATGAAGTTATATCCCTTTTCGGCCGTGGTGGAGTGGAAGAGATTGTAGACGATCTCATCCGGGTCAGAACGCTCGGGACGGCCAACCATCTGCCAAGCCGTCGCATCCCATTTGTCACGCTGATACCAGACGATGTCAGATAACTGCTCCCACGGCATGACCTTGACCTCGACGTCGAGACCCAGCTTCTCCCATTCCTGCGCGATCAGTTGGATCGACTGGAACTCGGCGGGCTGCGAGGCCTGCGGCCGCGAGAAGAGTTCGATCGTCCGGATCTCGTCTCCTGCGAGGGCAGGTCCCGCCATGATGGCCACGCCAAAAGCCGCGGCGACATTCTTACGTAGATACTTCATCTTCACTCCCCTGAGGTTATTTTTAGGCAATCCGCATCTGTTCGAATGTTGTTCCCGACGCCATTTTCGACGGGAGCGGATAGGCCTTCTTGGAATGCGACAGCCCCATCGAAACCCAGCTTTCAGCCTGTTTCAACGCTGCCTTGGCTGCGTTCACCGCGGGAACACCCACGATGGCGGCAATCTCATCGGCCATGTCGAGAAACGACATAGTCATGCAGCCGAACATCAGTGCATCGGCCCGGTCATGTGTAACGCAGTGCCGGGCCACCTCTATCATTTTGTCTCGGGTCTGATCGGGCGCATTCATCAGCTCCAACACCGGAATATCTGTAGCGCGAACGGAGGCGAGCTTGTCCAGCACGCCCGCACGGTGGGCGAGGTGTTCCTGCCCCGCGACCATGCTGTCATAGATGGTCAGAACCGAGAACTTATGCCCCAAACCAGCGCTGAGCAGCATCGAAGCCTCGCAAGGGCCGATGACGGGAATCTTCGCGATTTCACGGGCGGCTTCCAGCCCGGGATCTCCGAAACAGCCGATAATGCAGGCGTCGTAGCCATCCGCTTCGCATTGCGCGACAAGCTCAACCGTCGCCGGCACGCAAAGCGCTTCTTCGTAAGCCGATTCAATCGATGCCGGTCCATTCGGTGCGTCGACGACGGTAACCGTCGTCCCTTCGAAGGCCCAGCGGTTCAAAAGGTTCTCTCGGCGGGTCATCTCAGTCTTGCCCATGCTGGTCTTCGACATCGGCCCGGGTACAACATATGCAATCTTCATAATGACCTCTTGTTTTACTCAATAAAACGGTGTTTCTATATTCAACCTTATCTGAGATTCGGAATAAATCAACCGTCCTGTAAATTTGCAGTCACAACCGCCCGGAGACCTCCATTGAGCGAAAAGAAAAACTACACCATCGAAGCCGTGGGCCGAGCGCTGTCCGTCATGGAAGCCTTGGCGGAGCGCCCCGATCAAGGGGTTACCGAACTTTCCAAGACACTTGGCCTGACGAAATCCATCGTCTTTCGACTGCTCTATACATTGGAGGACCGCGGCTTCGTCTTTCGTGATCCTGACCGTGCGAGCTATTCGCTGGGCTATCGAGTCGCCGTGTTGGGCGAGCGGGTCGGACGCGAAGGATCGCTGATGCATGCCGCCCCGACGGAGATGGACAAGCTACGCGACCTGACCGGAGAAAACGTAAACCTAGTGATGCGGGATGGCCTCCGCAGCCAAGTCCTCGCGACGCGTCAGGGCACGTTCCCCATTCGTATATTTGCTGAAGCGGGACGCTATGGCCCCCTGCACGCAGGGGGCGCGTCCTTGCTTATGCTGGCTTACGCAAGCGAAGAGGTGATAGACCGCGTGCTCTCGGGGGTGTTGGAAAAGTTCTCCCATCATACCGAAACCGACCCCGAAAGCCTGCGCGCCATCATCGAGCGGATCAGGGAGGCTGGCTACCATGTTGCGGTCAACGATCTCGATGACGGGGCATTTAGCATTGCGGCGCCGATTCGGGATGCAAAGGGCAATGTGATCGCGGGGATTTCCGTGGCAGGGGCCATGGCGCGGCTGAATGAAGCGACGCGTGCTCAGTACCTTACCGCAGTGAAGTCCTCGGCCGATGCGATCAGCGCCAAACTCTCCCTCACCCCAAATCAAGAATAGCTTGCCCGAAAAAGGACTCTTTGTTAGCGTTTTATTTAATGAACCTATGTTTCATTCATTAAAACGCAAGGAAAAGCATGATGAACGATATCGAGAAGCAGATTTTAGACAGTGTCGGGATCGACGACCCGTGGGCGTTGGTCGAAACCTTCGCCGGGCTGAAGCGTGAACACCCGCGTGACGTGAACCAAGGGATGGATGAAGTCGCTACCCGACTGCAAGCACATGGCGTGCCGGTCAAAATGCACAATGCGAACCTGTACCTCAGCCTTCCCGGCACTGCCCGGGTCGAGGCTGACGGCAAGAGCTTCCGCGCCAAACCGCCCGCTTACAGCACAGATGTGCGAGATGGCCTCTCCGGCCCTCTGGTCTATATGCCCACCCCCGCCACCGATGAAGATGGCGAAGATCAGGACTTTTTCGAATTTAACTTCGAACGCAGCCCCGAACTGACCAAAGCGGTGAGTGGCAAGATCGTGATATCCGAAGGTTTCGCCAGCCCCGCGATCGTCTCGCTCATGGCGGATTCCGGTGCCATTGGCGTGATTGCAATCAACCCGGGCGTCGATATCCACTGGGGCATTTGCACCACGATCTGGGGAGTGCCAGAACTCGACGACCTCGACCGCATCCCCTCGATCCCCGCGCTGGCAGTCAACAACTCCGATGGGCAGGCGCTGATCGAAATCGCGAAGGCGGGCAAGGATGTCACCCTGTTCACCGAGATGGAGGAAGGCTGGTTCGACTCCAAACTCCCCGAAGTCTTCATCAAAGGTAGCGAAGAGCCCGACAAATACATCCTCCTGCACGGCCATCTCGACAGCTGGGACGTGGGCGTAGGTGACAATGCCACCGGCGATGCAGCGCTTCTGGAAATGGCCCGCGTTCTGTGGCTCCACCGGGACAAGCTGAAAAGGTCGGTTCGTATCTGCTGGTGGCCGGGCCATTCCACTGGACGCTATGCCGGGTCGACGTGGTTTGCCGATGAATTTGCACTGGATTTGGACAAGAATTGCGTTGCTCAGGTGAATTGCGACAGCCCGGGCTGCCGTTGGGCGACTGAATTCACGGATGTATCACTGATGAGCGAAACAGCCGATTTCCTAGCCGACGTCGTGCAGGAAGTCGCCGGGAAAACCCTGTATGGCGAACGGCCTCATCGCGCCGGCGATTATTCGTTCAACGGTATCGGGATCAGCAGCTACTTCATGCTCTCCTCCGCCATGACCAGCGCCGACCGCGAGGAAAAAGGGTATTATCCTGTGGGCGGCTGCGGCATGAACATCGCATGGCACACAGAGAACGACACGCTCGAGATCGCCGACAAGGATATCCTGTTGCGCGACATCAAAGTCTATCTCTTGGCCGTTCTGCGCAATGCCAACGCCGAGATTCTGCCTTTCGACTGGACGGCGACAGCGCGAGAGTTTCAGGCCACGATCGACGACTATCAAGCACAGGCAGGAAAGCACTTCGACCTTTCCGCCGCACGCGACGCCGCTGATAGCCTTCTGGCAACGCTGGAGACTTTCTATTCTGATGTCCAAAAAGGCAGTATTACCGCTAAAACGGCGAACACAGTCATTAAGGACCTCGCCCGCATTCTTGTGCCTTTGAATTTCAACCGCGGGCCGCGCTTTGGCCATGACCCCGCACTAACCATTCCGCCGTTACCCGCACTCGAAGTCGCAACTAAGATTTCCAAGTGTGACGACCGCACGCGGGGATATGCCGCCACGCAGCTAAAACGGGGGCAAAATGCCGTGATAGCTGGTCTGCGAAATGCAGAACGGCATATCGCGCTGCTCTCTGCTTGATCGGTCTATAGATTGCGTTAGTCGAGCCGCATCATGCGGCTCGACTCCTTCGCCAGCATTGAGGCTATGTATTTCGAGGATAACAAGCCACAGTAGGTGCAGCCTTTGCATCATTCATAGGGAGCGGCTCCTACTCTTGCCCGGATCACTGAGCTTTCGATCTCCAAATCTAAAACAACGCATCACCGACAACCCAATCAGATGCTCTCTCAATATCCCGGTAATCTGTTCCCGGCCGAAACGGCTTCTCTTCGTCGTCTGTCTCTTCGCTTGGAGAAGAAGCTAGCTTATGACAGCGCGCTTTTCAGCGGAGCGGTCAATACCTGTCCCTTCCAGTTAACTCGCATTATTTCAAACATGGAAATTAAAGACCCGCGCACTTAGTGTATGAAATTCCCTCACCGAAGACGCTACACTTTGCAGATTTAGCCACAGGATACCGACGCTGCCCACTTCAATGTTCAACAAACCTGAGACTCAACCTCGGGAAGGGATTGTATCGTTCGTGTCGCGCGCAGCGGGCTCCGCGCTATCCAGCGCGGATGCTAACGTGGCAGGTGGGTCAATTTTGCACGCTCATAACCCACCCAAGTGGGTCAATTTCGCATGCCGATTCACATCCCAAGGCATCGGGAAGATGGTTTTCAATCGACAACCTGCGAACCCGATCCCGATCGTGCGCGGGTGTGGCTGCATAGCGGCGAGCGTGCGATCATAGTAACCCCCGCCATTGCCAAGCCGGAAACATGCCTCGTCGACGCCCACCAGAGGCGCGATGACGGTATCCGGAACTAATTCGGTGCCGCTTGTGGGAGCGAGGATATTCCAAACACCCCGCGCCATCTCGCATCCTGGCGTCCACTCATGAAACTCGAGCGGTTGGTTTTTTCTGACGACGACGGGGAGCAGGATTTGTGCGCCCCACTCATGCGCAGAGGCCATCCAGCGGCGAAGATCCGGCTCACCCCGAACAGGCCAATAAGCCGCGATCCGCATTCCCAGCCCCGGCGCGACCATCCGGTCGAGGCCGCCGATCAGTATGTCCGTGCCGATCTTCCGGTCTTCCACCGACATTTCTCGCCCCGCCAGCAGACGCACGCGCTCCGCTTTGCGAAACCTCGCGACATCCCGCGCGATCTGGGGGTCGACGCTTTCGCCGCCTGCAATCAAATGCTCAAAGCAGGGGGGCTCCCCCCCGTGATCGTCGCTGTCATCCATAGCTGCCGCCTCCGGCGATAGCTTGCATCCGAACAGGACTGATTCCAATGGGCCTCAAGACGGTCTTGGCATGCTGTGTAGCGCAATGCACACCACGTCTTCCTCGTGTGGAACGGCGTCTGCAAGATGGGAGTTGTCCAACTAAAGGAGGTTTCGATATGGCCAAGTTTTCAGTGGGTGATCACGTGAGTTGGAACTCTGAAGCGGGCCGCGTGAGCGGACATATCGTGAAAGTTCACGAAGAGGATTTCAACTACAAAGGGCATCGGCGACGTGCGTTCAGGGATGATCCGCAATACGAGATTGAAAGCGACAAGACCGAACATGTCGCGGCGCACAAGGAGGACGCGCTGTCCAAGATCTCGTCGTGACCACCAGGTTTGCAACCATCGGTCACTCAAACAGGTCGCCTGAGACGGTGATCGACATGCTGCGCGGAGCGCGGGTGCGGCTGCTCGTGGATGTAAGGTCGTTTCCCAAGTCGCGCAGCAATCCCGACTTCAATGACGACAGGTTTCCAGACATCCTCGCTCAGCACCAGATCGGTTACTAGCACATGCTGGCACTTGGCGGTCGAAGGCCTCGACAGCCGGATGTCAGCAATTAGCTCAATGCGTTCTGGCGGGTTAGCAGTTTCCAAAATTATGCCGATTACGCACTCGACCCTGAGTTCGGTCAGGCGTTTCAAGAATTGGTTAAGCTCAGCCGCGACGGTTGCGTTGCCATGATGTGCTCCGAGGCTGTATGGTGGCGCTGTCATCGGAGGATCATCACGGATTGGTTGCTGCTGAGCGGCCACAAAGTGCAACACTTGATGGCACCCGGGCGGATTGATCAGGCGTATCCAACAGAGAGAGCGCGTCGTCGTGAGGACGGTTCCGTCGTCTATCCAAAGCTTTGTGATGGCGAATGAACGCGAACCTCTTCCCATGGACATGTATGGCGGTCCGTTCATGCTTAGATGCGGCAACCAGCAGTGTCGCGATATCGGTCCAGTTTGAAGGCTGACAGTAAGCTGCGCGCCACGCCAATTGCGGCCCTCAGCGGTCCTTCGTTAGGAACTGATTGTTGCGGCGCAGCTTGCTAAAAGCGGACATGCCCAACCTCTTGCAGCATCGTTGCATTTCGGGACAGCTGACGTGCGGAATAAGGCGTTAGGCGGGGCGCAATGCCAGCATTGTTTCGGCATGGTTCATAGCGTCAGCGTCCCGATGCTCGACCCACCGCAGACGAAAAGCGTCTGGCCGGTGACGAAACCACTGGCCGGATCGCAAAAGAAGAGGAAAGCGTTGGTCACATCCTCCACCTGCCCCAACCGCCCCACGGGGATGCGTTTGGCCAGTGCCGCTTCGCGTTCGCTTTCTTTCGGGATGATGCCCCAGAAGTTATCCGTCTGCACCGGTCCGGGGGCCACGAC
>NZ_JBIFFQ010000016.1:0-34925 GCF_043557285.1 Sulfitobacter sp. 1A13421 | reverse complement strand
CGGGCCAGCTACCGAGCGCTCCGATGGGGGTCATTTTTGGATGCCGATAGGGGGTCAAGATTGCCTGCCGATTGACATCGAAAGACTTGCCGCAGCGCAACACGGACTTTTTCAACGGCATCGGCGGGGAGGAGCCATTCGCCGCTGTTGCGAGGGGGGATTGCGCTGGAACAGTAGGAGCAGACGTTCAGATGGGCATGAAACCGAATGGCACGCGGCACCCCCGCAAGTCTCCTCCGAGCCCAAGAAGACTTCGTAAATATCTGGAGGCTTCGGTGGCAGGATAGATGCGCTTGTCGCGAACGGCCCGAAGCGGTTTTCAGTCAGTGCCGCGGCGAGTGTCTGCTCACCGCCCGGAGCAACCGGGTCAGCTCTCGGCCCATTCCCGACCTTCAGAACACTGCTTCGACGCTGCTTCGCAGCAGCATCAAGCGGACATTGATCCGAACCACTGCTCTTAGAAGGGAAATGACGCGCTGACTTGACCTCTCCGTGAGACAGCGCGTCAGCTGTTCAGCGGAAACGCGCTGCGTTCTCTGCGGCCGCAGCCTCCGTATCGCCCTGACCGAAAGCCGACGATCGCGGCTCCGGCAGTTGCAGCGCCTCCTGGACCCGCGGCATGGCGTCAATGCGGTCGAACCACGCTTGCAGGTTCGGCAATCCGTCGACGCTCACCGTGGCCCAGAAGTAGCTGCGCGCCCAGGGGTAGGTCGCGATATCCGCGATGGACATCGCATCGCCGACCAGCCAGTCGCGCCCGGCAAGCCGCGTATCCAGCACTTCCAGCAGGCGGCGGCTCTCGGTCACGTAGCGGTTAACGGCATAGGGCACCTCGTCGCCATTCGGCTTGGCGATCCGCTGGAAGAACATTGCCTGGCCCATCATCGGGCCGATCCCGCCCATCTGGAACATAAGCCATTGCAGCGTCTCCGAGCGCTCCTTGAGATCGTGGCTGAGGAAGCGGTCGTATTTCTCGGCGAGATAACACAGGATCGCACCGCTCTCGAACACGGCGAAGTCATCCGCGCCGCGATCCACGATGGTCGGAATGCGCCCGTTCGGATTCAGGCGCAGATAATCCGGCGCCTTCTGCTCCTTCTTGCCGAAATCGATCGGCACCAGCTCATAGTCGATCTGCGCTTCGTGCAGGAAGATCAGAGGCTTCCAGCCGTTCATTGTGTTGGCGGTGTAGAGGACAATGTCAGGCCGCGTCATTAGAAAACTCCCCGAAGGTCATTGCCAGATGGTCGTCGAACCGGGCAAGATCTGTGGTTACGTCGGGGTTCTTCATCACGTCGAAAGCCCCGAAAGTCGGCAGCGGCGCCATGCCGAAGAACTTGGCGTTCAGATGGACCGGGCGCAGGAGGTCGTCCAGGGACATGCCCTCGAAGAACGGCTCTGCCGGGTCGTCGAAGGCCTCAGCCGGGGCGTTCAGCGTTGCCGAGATCATGTAACGGGTTCCTGCCAGCTTGCCGCCCATGCCGTAATTCGCTTTCGGTGCGGCAGCGCTACGCCCGTCGCCGTTGCTGAGCTGCCCGCCCATGCCGACCGTGTAGACCTCGTCCATGTATTTCTTGAACGACCACGGCACGCCCATCCAGTTCACCGGGAACTGCAGGACGACCCCGTCCGCCCAGAGGTGGCTGTCCACCTCGGTCTGCACATCGTAACCGGCTGCCACCGTAGTCAGGCGGACCTCGTGTCCCTGCGCCGCAAATGTGGCCTTGGCGCGCTCTACCAGCGTTTCGTTGAGTTTACCGGGGGCAAATTCATAGGGTTGCGCGCCGTTCAGAATGTAGATCTTGCTCATGTCGTCTGTTCCATCGTTGCTGCGCCCGCTTGACATAGGCGGGGTCCGGGATGAGATGAATGTGGTGGGCAGCAAAAACAACCAGTATACTTTTTGTAACCTAAGCCGGAACAGATCAGCGGAGCGCGAAACGATGGATGCAAAGATCGAAATAGACGGTGCTGGCCGACGGAGCGCGGCAAATGCCTGCACCGAGCCCTGCGCGATCGAGCGTGGCATGCGGATCATCGGAGGGAAATGGACTGGCTCTATCCTTTGGCACGTCAAAGATGGGCCGGTGCGGTTCAACGACCTCGCCCGGATGATCGGCGGCGCATCCAAGAAGATGATCACGGAACGCTTGCGGCAACTCGAAAACCAGGGGCTGGTTAGGCGCGAAGTCTGCGACACTGCTCCGATCACCGTGGTTTACGAAATCACCGACTTGGGGCGCACAGCCTTGGGTTTCCTGGACGAACTGCGCAAGTGGAGTGAGGGCCTGCAGAAGAGTTTGACCACCGAAAAGTGATGGCCTGTAGATGGCATGATCGGCCCAAAGGAGACATTGACCGACGGTCGCAGTGCCGCAATGCAGCTTCCCCAAAGCGGACGTTGTCGGCGGAGTGCAGCATTTTGGTATGGTCAATGACCGCAATGCGGACAAAGCGCCATTTTGCTGCGGCTGCGCAAATGGCTGCTTTAGGCCTGGCGCACCAATAGAACATTGCAGCAGGACACGTCGGTTAATCCGTATAGCTTCGGCAGGCATCGACCCCTACGGCTGTCGAGGCAAGTAGTTGATCTGCGTCGCGGATGAGATCAGCAATCCGCCTGTCCGCAAGGCGATACCGGACGAACCGACCTTCGTTCCTGCGACTGACCAGACCGCAATCCAAAAGGCAGCGCAGATGGTTCGAGACATTGGGCTGACCAAGACCTGTTTGGGTAACGATTTCCTGCACGCTGCGTTCGTCCGACAGTAGCGCATCGAGGATCGCAAGACGGCTGGGGTCGCCGAGACCCCGGAAGAGCTTTGCCCGCGGCTCAAGGGTGTCAGCTGCCGAAAGATCGTCTTGAATGTTTTGCAATGTCATATCATTATCCACTGATACGTTAGCGGCGACTTCTTTCGCACGCTACCTTCAAGAGGATCGCATATGAGCCGAGCAGATAACACCACATTGCCTACAACGTCTTTGCCGATCCGGATGCGGGTGCATGGCATGGACTGCGCCAAGGATGCCGCCGAGATCGAACGGGCCGCTCGGTCTGCGGGCGTGGCTGAAGGCGATGTGAAGGTGTCTGCCGCAACCCATGTCATGACATTGCGGATCGCCGAAGACGACTTGCCGAAAGTGCGTCCAGCACTGGACGCAACCGGCTATGGCTTTGAGCTGATCAAGAGCGGGGATACATCGTCCGATCCGGCTTACAAAGACCCGAGCTATCGCCGCGCGCTCTGGATCGTAGTCCTGCTCAATCTCGGCTACGGGGTGATCGAGATGTTCGGCGGGTTCCTGTCCGGATCGCAAGCTTTGAAAGCAGATGCCCTGGATTTTTTGGGCGACGGCGCAATCACCTTTCTGGGCCTGCTCGCTATCGGTTGGAGTCTGACATGGCGGGCGCGGTCGGCGATGATCCAGGGCGTGTTCTTGGGATTTCTGGGGCTTGGCGTTGTCGGCAGCACAATCTGGCGTGTCCTGAATCAGACGACACCAGAGGCCGGGTTAATGGGAGCCTTCGCCGTGGGCGCGCTGATCGTAAACATTCTTGCGGTGCTGCCGCTGCTAAAACACCGCAAGGGCGACGCCAACATGCGGGCCGTATGGCTGTTCTCCCGGAACGACGCCATCGGCAACCTCGCCGTGGTGATCGCTGCCGGACTGGTCGCCTGGCTCGGCAGTGCCTGGCCTGACCTCATCGTTGCTTTCGCCATCGCAGGGCTGTTCCTGCATTCGTCATGGATGATCATCCGGGATGCGCGGAGTGATCTGTCAGAAACCGAGTGATCTGGCGGAAAAGCTGACGTGCGAACCGGAAACCGACATTCGCCACTGCGCAGCGAGTCCGGAACTTTCGGCCCTTAGCGGTCGTTCGATCAAGTTTCAGCGAATGACCGAAACACCCTCTATCGACCGAAGCCGAGGCTTGGACGACTGGTCGCATTCTCTGGTCATTTAGGTCGCTCATCTAAGCCCCTACTGCCTCGATGTCAGTTTAGGGCCCAGCTCCAGAAAAGCTGCCGGCTCTCAATGTGGTCGATTTCGGCTGGCCTGAGCAGCTTTTGAGCGCGGTGGCCAGGTCGACCTGATATAAGCAAGTATGGTCCAAATATCTTCGTCTGAGATTACCTCACCGAAGGCGGGCATGCCGCTGTTGAAACCCTTCACGCCCCGGGCCGCCAGCGCAACCTCGCCCCCGAGTTTGGTGTAGTCGAACAGCAGCGTATTATCATGGTGCCAAGTATGCCCCGTTGCATCATGCGGCGGCGCGGGCAGCACACCATCTTCGTCTGGGGTGCGCCAGTCGGGCTGTCCTTCGAGGTCTGCGCCATGACAGGCGGCGCAGTGCTCGGCGTAGAGCGAGCGCCCCGCGACGGGATCGCGGCCGTCGAGTTCGTGATCGGCCTGCGCTGCTGATGCGGCCGCACAGAAAAACAAAGCAGCCCGTTTCATGCAACTTCTACCCATGTGCGCATCCCTCCGATCGCGTGGCTCAACATATGACAATGGATCAACCAGCGCCCCGGATTGTCGAAAACGCAGAGAACATCGCGGCTTTCCCCGGCAGCGACCAAGGTTGTATCACGCAGATCGCCGATGCTCCCGTCTGGGGCCACCTCATAGAAGTGGTGCCCATGCAAATGAATGCCATGTGGAAAAGCGGTATCATTAACCAAGGTGATCCGCACCGTTTCGCCGCGTTCGATGATGGCAAAGGGGTCCTGTGGCAGGTCCGAGACATCGTTGAAGGACCAGATATTGGCACCGCCGTGCCGACCGCCCATGGCACCGCCCATCATGGTCAGCGTCAGGTGCTGGGAGGGGGCGCCCGGTGCCGGGAGGTCCGGTGCCGCCAAGGTCGGCAGAGGCCCCGACTGCCGATCCGTATTCTCGCCAGAGATGGACAATTCGGCCAGACGGTAAGGCGCCTGTCGCGTGGGCATGTCAAAGCCGACCAGGCCGGTGACATCGACGATCAGATCGGCCCGCTGGGCCGGCGCCAGAACGAGGTCAGAGAACGCGCGAGGTTGGCGCAGTGCCATGCCGTCCAAGGCGACAACCGAACCAGAGACGCCAGAGATGCTCAGGGGGAAAATACGATTGGTCGCCGCATTGATCAGCCGCAGGCGGATGCGATCACCTTGCTTCACCTCGCTCCGCGATAGGAAACCGCGGGCAAAATTGCCCATATAGCCCGCATGGGCGACGCTATGCATATCGGTGAATTCATCAACAAGGCTGCCATCTTCGTTGATGATCCAATCGGACAGGATCACGGTGATGTCATGATCCAGATCGAGAGGGGCGTCGTCTTCGACGATCAGCGGCCCCATCAAGCCGCGCGCCACCTGCTCTTGCGAGATATAATGCGAATGATACCAATAGGTCCCCGCATCGGGTGGCACGAAGCTGTAAGTTTTGCTGTCATAGGGGTCGATCAGATCTTGCGTCAGCACCGGGACACCGTCCATCCGGTTTTCCAGTCGGATGCCGTGCCAGTGAACGGCGGTGCCCTCTTGCATGGCATTCTTGACCTCAATCGATGCCCGCGCACCCCGTCTAAGCCTGATCTCTGGTCCCGGCATCGAGCCGTTGAACCCCAGCATTGCGGTGGTGCCTTCGCCTTCGGGAAGGATCTGCTGACTTACTGTTTCTGCCTTCAACTTCAGTGGCGTCACGCCAGCAAAGCTTGGAAGGGGCAGAACCGCAGTGGCGGAAACACTGGCGAGGAATTGTCTTCTGTTCATGTCATGCCTTATCGGGGTGATTTGCGATTAATGCTGCCACGGGGCACAGGGCGCGCCGATGTCCGAGGCGTGTAGGTATGTCCTGCAGGGGCCAATTCCAACTGTCGATGACGGGTTGGGGGTGGAGCGCCTATGCGCTCTCTATCGGGAAATAGAATGTGTCGAACCACTTGGGTCATCCCTTCTCTGACAAGGGGGCGCGTCCCCCCATGATCTGCAGCACGAAGCTTCCTGACGCCGTGATCATAAGAAAGCCGTGAAATGCCTCTATCCCGGTAGTGAAGCGCAGGTGCCCCACGGGGGTCAGGTCGCCGCGTCCCAAGGTGGTGAAGTTGACCAGTGAGAAATAGAAATAGTCCATCATCGTGATTGGCTCATCCGTTGTTCCGGAAGCGTTTAGCGCGCCAATCTGCAAACCCTGCACCGCCCAGAGGAAGAACAGCGTATAGATGAAAGCCTCAATCACATGGGCAAAAGTAATGGCGCCGACCGCCAAGCCAAGGTTCTGGCCATGCGCAGTTCTTTTGCGTTGCGCGATGGTATCCGACACCCATTTAAGGACGAAATAATGGATTGTCGTGCAGATGCCGACAACCAGAATTGATAGAAGTATTGCTTGGATCATGACGAGCTACCTGTTTTGTTTGCGGGAGCTTCCCCTCAGGCGGTTATGCCGGGGCGGCTGTTGATTTGTGGGCAGCCACATGCGAACGCTCAGCCGCAGTTTGCGGGGCGTCCGCCGGCACCCATGCGTCATCCATCAAATCCTCAATGAATGTGCTGAGCAACTGCGTGCGCCCGGTGACGGCAGCCTTGCGATAAATCGCGTTTGTCTGCGCCTTGATCGTCCCTTCAGAGGTGCCGCGCAGCTCCGCAATGTCGCGGGTGCTCAGGCCCTTGACCAGAAAAACAGCGACGTCCCGCTCTGCGGGTGTCAGACGCCAGTCGGTGAAGTGCTGCGTCATTACCATCGAGAACTCCGAGGTGCATCGGCGCATCTTCTCTTCGGCGAGCCGGGCCCGTTGCAGACTGGTCCTGAGGGCGATCCAGCCAAGCGCCACGCCGAGGTTCAACCCGATGGCCAAGATCGTTTGCTGATACTCATGGCTCTGCCAGATCAGAAAATCAGGCTCCATTCCCATAGCGTCCAACAAGAAGCAGACGGTAAAGAAGATCGCCACAATGGCCTGCAGTGCTGCGATGGCCCAGAGGGCGATGGTTCCACGCGTTTTCATAGCTCGAAGTGCCTTATTATTATGAAAAGTGCATGGCCGGCTCGTTCAGCCAGCCATGCGATTGGCGCTTACTTCATCTCAGTCACAGTCAATTTGCCTTTGACACGGTCGGCTACGAACTCGATGTTCTGGCCTTCTTTCATTTTAGCAATCAGCGCTTCATCGGCTTTGAACACCATAGTCATCGACGGCATATCGAGGTTTTCGAGCGGGCCGTGGATGATGGTGACCTTATTGCCCTTAGCGTCGACCTTCTTGATCTTCCCGGATGAGTAGACGGCAGGTGCCGCGGGAGCCTCATCAGACTGAGCGACGGTGATCGGCCCATGCATGCCGGATTCGTAGTGGCCGGGGATCAGGCAGGCGAACTCAAAGCTGCCTTCATTGGCGAAGGTCCAGATCACCTCGCCTTCCATGCCAGAGTCGAGACGGACCGAGTTCGGGTCATCATGCTCCATGTCCATCTTGGCCATGGCTTCCTTGTGCTCTGCATTGCCCTCCATCGTGTCGACCACGAACTCATGCTCGATCTCGCCTTTGTTAGTGACGTTGAAGCGGATGGTCTCGCCTTTCTTGATGTCGAATTCTGCGGGCTCAAAAATCATCTCGCCATCGTCGGTTTCGCGCATAGTTACATCAATGGTGCGATCCACATTGGCGGATTTGCCCGGCATGCCGGCCATCATTTCCTTGTGCATGTCACCGTGGCCGTCATCGTCATGGCCGCCCCCATGGGTGCCTGCGGCAAAGGCCGGGGAGGTGATTAGAAGGCTGAGGGCGGTCGAGAGAAGAAGTTTATTCATGGTGTTTCCTGTATGGTTGTAGAGGTGATTATGGTCTGAGGGGCGCTTAGCCCTTGGAGGTTGGTTTCGGCGTGATCTGGGTTTTCGGACTGTGGTTCTGCGCAAAGTCCGGCAGCTCTCCCGTCCATTCATACGCCTCGGTGCCCGGAGGATTTTCATACCAGCCGGGATCTTCGTAGTCGTCCGCGTCGATGCCTTCGCGCACCTTCACGACCGAAAACATGCCGCCCATTTCAAGGGGTCCATGCGGCCCCCAGCCGGCCATCATCGGCACGGTGTTGTCGGGCAGCGGCATCGACATTTCGCCCATATCCGCCATGCCCGCCGTGCCCATGGGCATGAACTCAGGCTGCACGCGGCGGACCTGACGTGTCATGTTGGAACTGTTGGTGCCGATCAGCGTGGGCACGTCGTGGCCCATAGCGTTCATCGTGTGGTGCGACTTGTGACAGTGGATCGCCCAGTCGCCCAGATGCTCGGCCACGAACTCATAGGCGCGCATGGCGCCGACGGGAATGTCGATGGAGACCTCGGGCCACTGCGCCGATTCCGGCACCCAGCCGCCATCCGTGCAGGTGACCTTGAAGTCATAGCCATGCATGTGGATCGGGTGGTTGGTCATCGTGAGATTGCCGACGCGCACGCGAACCTTGTCGCCATGGTTGACGACCAGGGGGTCAATGTCCGGGAAGATGCGGCTGTTCCATGTCCAGAGGTTAAAATCCGTCATCGTCATGATTTTCGGGATGTAGCTGCCCGGATCGATGTCGAAAGCGTTCAGCATAATCAGGAAATCCCGATCAACGCGCATGAAATCGGGGTCTTTGGGATGGACCACGAACATGCCCATCATGCCCATCGCCATCTGCACCATCTCATCCCCATGCGGGTGATACATGAAGGTGCCGGATTTGGTCAGGTCGAACTCGTAGATAAATGTCTTGCCCGGCGGGATGCCCGGATGGCTCAGCCCGCCGACACCGTCCATGCCCGAGGGCAGGATCAGCCCGTGCCAATGCACCGTCGTATGTTCCGGCAGGCGGTTGGTAACATAGATGCGCACCCGGTCGCCCTCGACGGCTTCGATGGTCGGACCGGTGGACTGACCGTTGTAGCCCCAGAGGCGCGCGACCATACCATCAGCAAATTCACGCTCGACCGGCTCGGCAACGAGGTGAAATTCCTTCACGCCATTGTTCATCCGGTGCGGCAGGGTCCAGCCGTTGAGCGTGACCACGGGGTTATAGTCCGGCCCACTGGTGGGACGGGTCGGCGCTTGGGTGAGGGCCGAATCCATCTCGGCGGCCTCGGGCAGGCCCATATTCATGGTCTGGCCCCATGCTTTGGAGGACACGAGCGTTGCACCCGCAGCGCCGGCCCCCAGGAGTTGACGTCTGTTAATCATCTGGTTGCTTCCTTGTCTCAATGTCCTGCGCCGCCACCGGCGGCGATCTGTGTCTCTCCGCCGGCACCGCCGCCGCCGCTCCCACCGCCGTAGATCGCGGCGGTCAGACCGGCAGAGGCCAGCCAGAACTCACGCTTGGCATTGGCTGCCTCAAGCTGGCTTCCGATCTTTTCGCGGGCGTCGTTCAACAGATCGAAGGTGCTGGTGATCATGCCGTTGTTGCTGAGCAGAGCCTCTTCATCGATGGTGCGGCGCAAAGGCAGCACCACGTCTGAGTAGTGCCGTGCGATCTGGTGGCTTGAGCGGTAGGCCGTGGCCGCCGCCCGGGCTTCGGAGCGGACGTTCACCGCCCGTTCGGCCAGCACATTGGCGGCTTGAAGATAGCTAAGCTCGGCCTTGCGCATTCGCGCCTTGCCGCTGTCGAAAATTGGGATGACGAACTCGAACTCGACCTGAGGTGAGATACTGGTCTCGACTTCCCCGTCCTCTTCCTCACGCTCGATCTCGGCACCAGCGATGACTTCGAGGTCGGTCAGGGTGCGGGTGGCATCGGTCAGACCATAGGCCTTGGCCGTTGCTGCCAACCCCAGCCGGGCGACTTCCAAATCAACACGATTGGCGAGCGCCAGCCGTTCGATGCCCTTGTGACTGCTGACCGTATTGGGCACGCGGGGCAGAGCATCGGGCACATAATAGGCCACGTCCTGCCCCCAGAGCCCCATGAGCCGGGTCAGCTGTTCCTTGGCCAATTGCGCATCCAGCCGCGCCTGCGCCAGCTGTCCGGCCATCTCGGCATTGAACGCCTGCTCGCGGGCCTGTGCGGCCTTGTTGAGCGCGCCGGTCTTGCCCAGCTGCTGCGCCAGTTCCGCCGCCGCATCGGTGGTGACGGCAGCACGTTTAAGGTAGCCCACCGCCTCAAAGGCGGCGACCGCGTTGATCCATGCCTCGCGCGTTTCATTGGCCAGTGCCAGCGTGTCGCTCACCGCCTGCATCTGCGCGTGCTGGAATTCCGCCTCGGCAGCGGCGATGCGCTGTTTGCGGGTGCGAGCGTCCAGCAGGTTCACGGCGATCATGCTTTCCAAGGCACGGTAAAGCCCGACCTCGGGCGCGCCGATGCCCAGCAAGCCGATGGAGACGACGGGGTTTTCTGGCGTGGACTGCTGCCATGCTTCGGCCGCCGAGAGGCCGATCTGCGCATAGGACGCCTGAAGCCCCTTGTTGTTCAAAAGCGCGACCTGCACAGCGGTTTCGGCACTGATCGTTTTACCCTGCACCATGGCGCGGACCTGTTTGGAGGCCGCGACGGTCTCGGCCTGCGACTGCGCCCAGACGGTGCGCTTGCCGATGGCCTTGGAGGTGCGTGCCTCCACGGTGGCAAAGCCAGCATCACGGGCCGAGAAACTCACCGGCAGGTCCGTTGCCGTGCAGGCGCCCAAGATCAGTGGTGTAATGACGGCGGCGGTTTTCAATTTCCAACGCATCAGTGGTTCATCCCCTGCATATCCATCCCTTGCATAGGTGCCTGTTCAGCGTTCAACCGTCGCCAATCGAGCGGCTCCACCACGCCGCGACGCCGGTAGCCTGCAAAGGGTTGCTCTTCGGCGGTCGTGGCACTGCCGCGCGTGCTGTTGTCGGCGGCGGTCATCGCGGCGACTTCGGGCAGAGGCGTGGGCTGCTGCACATAGGCGGCAGTGACGTCTGGAAATGGGGGGAGCGTCGTGGCGCAAGCCCCAAGGGTCAGGGACATCGCCCCTGCAATCAGTGGTAATTTCATTGGTTTTTTGCCTGAGAATAAGGTGATCTTTCCCGCAGCCAGACGCCGCGGATGCAAAGGCCGTTAGTCGGCCGGGATCAACTCAGGCTCGAGGCGGACGCAATTGACCAGCGGATTGGCCAGAGGCGACAGAATGGGACACGCTGGTGTATTCAACGGATCGCACAGCCGTCATTTTGGCGTCCTGCGAGGAGGTCAGCGCTCCCGTCAGGCAAATTCCACCACAGCAAGGCTCGCCTTCGAAACTGTCAGATATTTCTGTTTGGTCGGGCATGGCCGCTGCGTCCGGATGCAGTTCGGACTCTGTGGTCATCTGATGACCCGCGTGATGCGCCGCCTGCGCGCTGTCATGCATCCCGCTTTCGGCATGAACCGACGAGGGCGGCAGCAGCAACAGACCACAGGCCAAAACCACGCCGAGAAGGACGCGACAGAGGTTGGATATGTCTTCCAGAGCACGCATAGGTGTTAGCAGTGTCGTAAGTCGCAGAGCCTGTCAACGCGTCCAGCGCTGGAAGGATTGCGGTTTTCTGGCGGAAACCGGCCTAAAGTGCGGGGCGGCGGATTGGCGTTCCGACCCAGAGAAGAGGTCAGAGGCGCTGGCTACGGTGCCAGAGCGCGATGGGCATTCGGTCCGAAACGCCTACTTCGACGCCTTTTGCAAAAGACCAATCAACTCGTCAAACTTGGCGCGTTGTTCTTCCGGGTCGCCGCTGGCAATCGCAGCCTCGACGCAATGCTGAGCGTGGTTCTCCAGCACAAGCTTTTCGACCCCCAGAACGGCGGATCGGATTGCCGCAGTCTGTGCTAAGATGTCCATGCAGTAGCGGTCGGCCTCAACCATTTTCGCGATGCCGCGCACTTGTCCTTCGAGCCGCGCCAGGCGATCCAGCGTCTTTTCCTTGTTAGCCTTCATGAGGCGTCGCTCCATTCGGGATTTGTTGCCGATCGGATAATATACCCCATATGGGTATAAGACGATGGCACACATTGGCAATTTAGGAGGACAATACAATGGATTCAAAGAATAAGCACGACGATCGCACAAGCAGCGGCTATGGCCGGTTCTTTGCGATGATCGGCACCTCGACGGTCGTGATGTATGGCCTGATGTATCTCAACACTTATGCGCTTGACCATGTCTTCTTCTCCCAGACGCGGATGTGGATGGCGCTCTATATGGGCGGGGTAATGGCAATCATTATGCTCGCCTTCATGCTCGGCATGTATTCCAATCGAAAGACGAATTTTGCGATCTTCACTGGTGCCGCCATCGCCTTTGCGGCTGGTGTCTACTTGGTCCGGTCGCAAGATACGGTAGGCGACACCGCTTGGATGAAAGCTATGATCCCGCACCATTCAATCGCGATCCTGACCAGCGAACGGGCAAACCTGTCCGATCCGCGCGTGCGCGAACTGGCCGACGCGATCATCGAGGCGCAGCGCAGCGAGATCGAAGAGATGAAGCTCTATATCGAAGACATCGAAGCAAACGGGGATGCAGCGCCTGGCACTTCCCGCACCAAACCCTGAGATCAAGGAGCATATCATGCCCAGAGACACCCGTGATGTTGCAGACGTAACAACTGATCCGGCCTCCTCCGCGACAGGGAAAACCGCCGTGCTTTACCGCATGGCCCTGCCAAACCATCTGTGTCCTGCGGGGCAGAAGGCGCGATGGCTTTTGGAGCGCAAAGGCTACGAGGTCGATGACCGCCTGTTCCGCGCGCGGTCTGAAGTCGACGCGTTCAAGGCGCAATACGATGTTCCCACGACCCCGCAAGTCTGGATCGAAGGGAAGCGCGTTGGCGGCTATGACGCCCTGCGCCAGGAACTTACCGACTATGACCCTACGGCGACCACTTACAAACCGGTGATCTATCTCTTCGCCGTTGCTGCGACCACAGCGCTTGCTCTGTCCATCGGCTTTCTTGGCGCGATCACGTGGCAGACGCTCGGTTGGTTCATTTCGGTCTCGATGATCCTGCTGGGGATGCAGAAGCTGAGCAATATCGAAAGCTTCACGACGATGTTCCTCAACTACGACCTGCTGGCACGTAAATGGGTGCCATATGCCTACGTTTATCCATGGGTTGAAACCGGGGCGGGCGTGTTGATGACCGGTATGTTGCTTACCCCATTTGCCGCTCCGGCTGCGCTCTTCATCGCCACGGTTGGCGCAATTAGCGTGTTCAAAGCCGTCTACATCGACAGGCGCGAGTTAAAATGCGCTTGCGTTGGGGGTAATTCGAATGTGCCGCTCGGATTTGTGAGCCTGTCCGAAAATCTAATGATGATGGGCATGGCCATCGTGATGTTGGCCAAGATGTTTACCTGAAGGTCGGGCGCAGCATCTTGCGCTTAGCACGAGTTCGCAGGGCGGAAATGGTCAACTGAAGCAAACGTGCATGGCACAAGTGTTTGTCTTAGCTTTGTTCGCATAGCTGCCGTTCGTGCGTTTTGCGGCGAACGGCGGCTTTCCGCCCATTCTGTGGAAAAACACCCGTTCGCTGGCGCAGAATACTGACCCCGGAATGGGACGCGAGCGCCTTTGTTGTCAGGCTTTTCGCGGTTGCTGCGGTGCGGGAAGGATCCTGGCCAATTTCCGGAGGTTCTGAGCAGTGGCGGCGAGGAGGAATTCGTCGTTTGCACCGCATGGCCCACGTAATCGGAGCCGATTCAGACCAAGGATCCGTTTGAGATGGGCAAAGAGCATCTCGACCCTCTTCCTCAGCTTCATCGAGATCACGTATTGGTCAGTTTTCGCAATGTCGCGGGCGACCTGCCGCGCATCTTCATGTTCCTCGCGGGTGATCTTGCGGGCATCAGCGTTCGGACAGCACTTTGCCTTGGAGGGGCAAGCCTGGCAGACTTCTTTCAGGGCACGATACCGGGCCGTCCCCTTGCCGGTCGGTCCCCGGTTCGGGTCGGAATAGTTCCGGCGGAACTGCTTCAGCTCGTGCCCCTCGGGGCAGATGTATTGGTCGTTCTCCGCATCCCATTCAAAGTCGGCGCGGGTCCATGTTCCGTCGCTGCGCCCCGACTTGTCGAAGACGGGGATGTGCGGAGAAATTCCGCGGTCAACCAACCATCCTAACATTGGCGCGGTGCCGTAAGCCGTGTCCGCGATCAGGCGCTCTGGATGCAAGTCGAACTTGGCCTTCACCCGCTCCAGCATGGTCTTGGTCGAACCGACTTCAGCCTGTCGGATGGATCTCGTCGCCTCCACGTCCACGATGACGCCATGGTCGGTGTCGATCAGGTAATTGTCGGAATAGCTGAAAAAAGCCGGACCTTTACGGGCGGCCGTCCATTGACTGGCCGGGTCGGAATGCGACGTGAACTTGGGTTGAACCTCGCTGGCGGCACCGAACGCCGCCTCATCCAGGGTGGCGAGATACTCGCGAACCGCGCGGGGCGCATTTGCCGGATCGACCTGCGCCGGGTCCCAATCCTCCTTTGGAGTCGAGTTCTGCTTGTTGGCATCCGCCTCAATGAGGCTGGCATCAACCGCCATGCGCTGGCCGCTGACCAAGCCCTCCTCGATGCACCGTGCGACAGTCGCTTCGAACAGGTGCCGCAGCAATTCGCTGTCGCGGAAACGGCCGTGCCGGTTCTTCGAAAACGTGGAATGGTCAGGAACGCGGTCGCTGAAATCGAGACGGCAAAACCAGCGATACGCCAAGTTCAAATGCACCTCCTCACAAAGCCGCCGCTCTGACCGGATGCCGAAGCAATAACCCACCAGCAGCATCCGGATGAGGAGTTCAGGGTCGACCGACGGCCGCCCCGTATGGCTGTAGAAATCGGCGAGGTAGCTGCGGATGCCGGACAGGTCCACGAACCGATCTATGAAGCGCAACAGGTGGTTCTGTGGGACATGCTCCTCAAGCGAGAACTCATAGAACAGCGCCGGCTGCGCCTCCTGCCTCGGTCCCATCATCGCCGATCCTCCTATCCCCTACAGGAATTGAATCAGCCGACGGACCGTCGATCAAGGGCGAGTTTTTCAACAAAATACGCCCTTGGTGTAGATTAGGAGCCGCCGTTCGCTGCGAAACGAAGGGTCTTTTTGATTTGAAGATTGCTTGCCCCTTCCAAGTTGTCGAAAGGCTTTTCGATCTCAATAATGCAGTGATGGCCAATAGGAATAGTTAGACCGATCCGAGATAATAACCGATGGCCTCTGCCAGTTCAGTTTCCTCGTATCTGAAATGAGATCGCACGACCTCCTCCAACTTTCTGAAGGCGGTGGCGGCATGAAGGAAATTCGCATCGTTCGGATCTTCCGTCAATACATCCGCCGCGCGGTCGAGGCGGAGGATCAACTCATGCACCACCGCGTGCTCCGCCTTCAATTTGGCGACGACCTCACGGAACTTGCCTTTACCCGCCGCCTCGATCCGAGGGAACATGTCGGCGCTCTCGATGTCGTGGTGGAACTTCAGAATTTGGCATTCGCGTCCGCAAAGCGAACCGAAGGCGCGGAAATTCTCTGCCATATCGAGCGAAAGCACGATCCGCTTGAGGTCATCGGGCGGGCTGTCCCCCGCTTCGATCCGCGCCAGAACCGCTCCGATTTGGGCCATCTCCATCAGATAGTGCCGATGAATGGCCGCCAGCTGCCGCCCCTGAGCACGGTGCCTATCCGTCGCCTCCGGCACCGGCGGCGCTGTCGGGCGGGCAGCCTCGTCGAGGCTGAGTTGATCCAGTGGCTGATTAGAAAGTTCGGTCATGATAGACATGTAAGTCCTTGTTCGTGAACGTCGACCGCCGGTGCAGGAGGCAACGTCATGGGTAGAAGACGCCTCCCTGCGCCCGTTTGATCTTGGGCTTGCCCTCCGGCGCCGGGATGAAATCGGCCTCGTCCCCCGGCACCGTCGAGAACTTACCCTGCCGCCATTCCTCGCGCGCCTCTTCGATGCGCTCGCGGCGCGAGGAGACGAAATTCCACCAGATGTAGCGCGGCCCCTCCATCGGCGCGCCGCCGAAGAGCATGAAGCGCGCATGTGCGCCGGTGCCGTCATCGACGCCCGTTACGGTGACCTCGTCCCCGGGGCGGAGGACCAGTAGCTGCCCCGGCGCAAAGGTATCCCCAGCCACGTCGATCCCGCCGTGGATGGTATAGAGGGCGCGTTCCTCGGTATTCGCCACGATCGGTGCCTTCGCCCCCGGCGCAAGGGTCACGTCGACGTAAAGCGTGTCCGACGCCGTCTTGAGCGGTGAGGCGACGCCGAAGGCTGATCCGGCGATCAGCCGGGCGGTCAGTCCCTCGGCCTCAACCGTGGGCAGGTCGGTCTTGCCGTAGTGCAGGAAGGCGGGGTCGCTTTCCTCCTCCGCCTCGGGCAGCGCCATCCATGTTTGGAGGCCGAACAAGCGCTGGCCGGTCTTGCGGCGCTCGGGCGCGGTGCGCTCGGAATGGACGATTCCCCTGCCCGCCTTCATCCAGTTTACCGCGCCGGGTTCGATCGCCAGATCGGTGCCGAGGCTGTCGCGGTGATGGATCTGTCCCTCAAAGAGATAGGTCAGCGTAGCGAGGTTGATATGCGGATGCGGGCGCACGTCGATGCCCTGATCGGTCAGGAATTCCGCCGGCCCCATCTGGTCGAAGAAGATGAACGGGCCGACCATCTGGCGCTTGTCCGAAGGCAGCGCGCGGCGGACTTCCATTTCGCCGATATCGACGGCGCGCGGGACGATCAACGTCTCCACCGCATCGACGCTCTTCGCGTCCCCGGGGATTGGGTCGGGACAGGGGCTCCAGCTCATGACGTGTCTCCTTTCAGCTTTTTCGTTGCAGGACGTCCTGCCATTCGGGATGACGGTCGATCTGTGCCTTGGCGAAGGGGCAAAGCGGCACGATCTTGCGGCCCTCGGCGCGGGCGTCCTCCACGCCGCGGCGTACCATCGCTTCGCCGACGCCGCGACCCCGCAGGGCCTCCGGCACGCCGGTATGGTCGATGATGATCGCGCGGGCGCCGAGGCGGGAGTAGGTCATCTCGGCCTCGTAGCCGTCGACCACCGCCAGGTAGCGGCCCTTGCTGTCGCCCTCTTCGCGGGTAATCTCGATCTCGCTGTCCATGGGCGCTCTCTTTACCTTTCGGTGTTCAGCTGCCTGCGCAGCCAGGCGGCCTCTTCGGCGACGATACCATGTCCGGCGCCGGGCAGGATCAGCGTCTCGACCTTGGCCCCCATGTTCTGCAGCACATCGGCGCTCTTCTGCACCCGCGCCAGCGGAATATGCGGATCGCGTTCGTGACAACCGAGCAGCACCGGCACATCGGCCAGCCGGCCCGCATAGTCGAAGGTCTTGGCCGGACGGTCGTAGAGGTCGGCCCGCGGAACGCCGCCCGCCTCGCCCGTGCCGACCAGCCCGCCGGAGAGCGCGGCCACAGCGCGGAACGGACGGGCCAGCCGCGCCGCCGCCTCCAACGCCAGACAAGCCCCCTGCGAAAAGCCGATCAGCGCCACGCGTGTTGGATCGAAACCCTGCTCAGACAGGTCATCCAGCAGCGAGGAGATGACGCTCAGCCCGCTGCCGAGCCCCGGCTCATTGGCCGTGAGCGGCGCCAGGAAACTGCCCGGCCACCAAGACTGCCCGGCTGCCTGCGGGGCCAGCACGGCGAGATCCGGCAGGGCAAGGTGTTTGGCCAGACCGAACATATCCTCCGGCGCGCCGCCGCGGCCGTGGATCATCACCAGAGCCAGCCGTGCGCGTTCCACCGGAGCACCAGCGCTGACCAGCCATTGTCCCGCGTGCGGACCGGTGCCGCGCGTCACCGCCCCGAGGCCGCTCACGACGGCACCCGGATCTGCGGCAGCACCTGCTCGATCTGAGCGCGGTGAGGCTCAAATTTCTCGGGCAGTTTCAGCGCCTCGCCCAGGTGGGCTGGGTCTTCGTCAACGGCGAATCCCGGTGGATCAGTGGCGATCTCGAAGAGCACCCCGCCGGACGTGCGGAAGTAGATCGCGTCGAAATACTGCCGGTCGATGACCGGGGTGACCTGTTGGCCCGCGGCAGAGAGCCGCGCCCGCCATGCCAGCTGCTCTTCCTCGTTGCGCGCACGGAAGGCGACATGGTGGATAGTGCCTGCGCCTGAGCGCCCGATTGAACGAGCGTCCGAGGTCATTAGGTCCACGGCCGAACCACGCTCGGGTTCGGTCGAGCGGTAGCGAATACGGGTCTCCGTCCCGCCGGTGCCGCCCGTGGCGGCGGCCTCCTCGCCCTCGCGCACGTAGCCCATTGCCTCAAGCACAGCGGCGGTGGCCGCGACCTCTTCAAGCCAAAGGGTCACGCTGTGAAACCCCTCGTCCCGCGCGCCGCCTTCGATCACCTCGACCCGCAGCCCGTCGGGGTCACGCAGCGCGATGGCGCGTTCGCCGAAGCGATCGAAAGGTCCTTCGAAGTCGATGGTGGCCTCCGCCAGTTCCCCCATGCGCCGGTCCAAGTCGGGGATCGCATAGGCCACCGCCGACGTCATGCCGGGCCCCGCGCGGCCTGGGCCTGCATCTACGAATGGAAAGAATGTCATGATCGACCCGGGCGCCGCGTCCTTATCCCCGTAGTAGAGGTGATAGGTGCCGGGATCGTCGAAGTTCACGGTGCGTTTGACCAGCCGCTGCCCGAGGGTGCGCACCCAGAAGTCAAGGTTGTCCTGCGGCGGGCCGGAGATAGCGGTGACGTGGTGCAGGCCGGGGATGGCTCGGGAAGTGCCTTGGGACATGGTGCTCTCCTTTCGATGCCAGCGGCGTGAAACGCTTCCGGCTTATTGTGTCGGTCGGTTGGGAACTTATGTAAGGCGAGAGTTACCAAGTGAAAGTCGTTACCAAATGGAAACCACCCAGAAAAAGGCACCCGGCCCCGGGGACCGGGACGCAGTTGATATCCCCTGCGCGGCGGACACGCTGCTGCGCAAGCTCTGGGGACAATGGAAAACCCATGTGATCTACGTGTTAGGCGATCAGCGTGCCTGCCGCTTCGGTGTGTTGCGACGCCAGATCACCGACATCTCTCCCAAGGTGCTGACCACCCGCCTGCGGGAGTTGGAAGCCGATGGGCTGGTTTGGCGCGAACAGGAGAATACCATTCCGCCCAAGGTGACCTATGGGCTGACTGAAACAGGCCTTGCCGTGCATGCAGTGCTGAAGAATCTTGAAAGGATTAAAGTCTAAGTGCGTAAAAAGACCGGAGTAAATCGGGTCAATCAATCTATCAAAACCCTTAGCAACGGGAATCGCGGAAACTTTTGAGTTGGCACTTATTGGTGCTTTCGGCCCATTGCCGACCTTGAGACAGAGCGGTCTCGCTGCGGCGCAGTTTCACCGAAGCGGTCTTTCATGCGTCGCGCAGCATTTTCCGACGGCCGACGTCGGCTGAGCGGACTTTGCTGCCTTTGGCCTTAGTGCTATCAGGTAGCAATCGGAGGTTTGAATTATGACACCTGAAAAACTAAGAGAAATTTATGGCAGCGCTTCGCCACATGCAGCGGCGAAGGTTATTTCGCAATTCGATAAGCATTGTAGAAAATTCATAGAACACGCGACTTTCCTCGTACTTGCGACCTCGGATGGTACAAATCTTGACGTGTCGCCAAAAGGTGATCCTGCTGGGTTTGTTGAAGTAGAAAGCGAAAAGACGCTTTTGATCCCTGACCGCCCAGGCAACAATCGGATTGATGGTCTCTTGAACATTTTAGCACATCCCAAAGTAGCACTTTTGTTCATGATTCCGGGAGTTACGGAGACCCTTCGGGTGAATGGTACAGCTGAAATAAGCGATGCCCCAGAACTCTGCGACAGGTTCGAAATCAACGGAAGAAGCCCTAAGACGGTCCTGCGTGTTTTTGCTGACGAGGTTTTCACTCATTGCGGCAAAGCACCTATGCGGGGTGGCTTATGGAAACCTACGACCTGGTCGGAAAGCCGCCCCATCGCTCCGCTCTATGAAATGATCAGAGACCACTCCAAAATGGAAGTTGCCTCTACTGAACAGTCTTATTCTGAACAGCGGTACAGAGAAACCTTGTACTGATCGTCGCGGTCGCATTAACCACCATTCTTCAGTCTGGTAGGTTGGGCTCGTTCCTGCCATTCGCTGCGGTCGCCCACCCAAACGGCGCTGAGGTTTGCAGGCCAACGTCGGCTTGGCGGAAAAGCAGACATCTTCTGACTTGCTGTGACCAGCAGGACATTTACCTTCGCAAACACAGGTATGGGAGAATGAAACTGTGCAGAAAATAGCGACATCCAATCCGAATTTCATGATCCAACACGCTTCTCCGGATGATGCGGGGCTTGTTGTCGAATACATGAAAAAACTGGGCGCCTATCAAAAGATGTCGGACAAGATCACGGCAACTGAGGCTCAGATCAAACGGCTTCTGAATGAAAAACTGGGCGAGGCGCTGTTTGGATACTACAAGGGCGAAATTGCGGGCTTTGCCTATTTTTGCCAGAAGTCATCTGCATTTACTGGACGGTCAGGAATCTATATCGATGGATTCTTCGTGGATACGAAAGTCCGCCATCAGGGTCTTGGCAAGATCATTATGGGGTATCTTTGCTCTCTTGCCCTCGAGAGAAACTGCGAGATGATGGAATGGGGGGGTCTGGACTGGAACAAACCCACCATAGAATTCTACAGAAGCCTTGGCGCCTATAGCGTAGACGAGATGACGATTTTCAGGTTTACGCCGGACGATCTGAAATCAAATGCTCTGGCATTCGAGGGCAAGCCATAACCATCTGTGATAGACGGTTTGGGCTCCTTCCGGACGTTCTCCGCAGCGCAGTATGGGCCCAAATCCGTACATTTTTGTCACCGGCGCTTACCACCGTATTTGTCCCGTGTGTTGTGACCATATGTTTTTGTCCAACAGGAGACATTCGTGGAGAGCGCAGCGAAATCCCGGTATGAGCCCAAACTGACTACGCTGGACGTAATATGCTTTGCAGCCGCAGCATGGGCGTGCCTCTCGCTCCCCGGCCCTAAGCCGACCTTCACGCCTTGCGTAGCAAAGGTCAGCTTCGAGCCGTTAGTGACCGTGCCGAGCTCGAAGCTATTCCCAGTGGCAGCATATACTCACTCTTAGCATCTGAGGCTTGCGCCTATTCCTACAGGGTGTGCTAAGCTTAGCCGTGTCTACGAACTGAAGGAGTTCCTATGCCCATCCCGAAATCATTGCTGTTCACATTCGCAATCACCAGCGCTGGTTTAGCCGCCTGCACAGTACCTTCGATGCCCGAAGCACCTGATGGCGCGAGGTTTTTTGCGAAGAACTGTGTTTCCTGCCATGGAATGTCGGGCCGTGGCGACGGTCCTTCCTCGGCAGGGCTCGATCCAAAACCGACGGATCTCACGTTGTTGGCCCGTGAAAACGGAGGCTCTTTTCCCCGCGCCCGTGCATTGAGCTATATTTATGGTGACCCTGAACAAGGGCATCTCGCCCGGGTGATGCCTCAATTCGGAGGTGCTATGGCAAATGATACTGTGCCAATTGCGGTGGATGGTGTGATGACCCCGACGCCAAGAGTCTTGGCAGGACTTCTGGCGTATCTGGAAAGCGTACAGCGCTGATAAAAGAACCACTTTCAGCAAGGTTTTCTCGACCTGCGCGAAAAGCTTGCTGGCGAAATCTGACCTAACCCTGAAGCGACGCATGACCGGCGACATCGGCAGACCTCTCGGGATCCTTAGCAACGCCTGCAGCTGGCGCTGCAAGGCTCGTCACCTTTTATTCCGATCACCCCAGTCCGCCCTTTTTGGCAAACAATACCCTGCGCAATTGAGTTCTCTTTCGGTATGAGGATCGAGGTAGGAAGTACGGCTGCTGACTCCTATTTTAGAGCCATGCCGTTCCGAACAGGAGCAAACTGGTTAGCACGCCCAGGACGGGAATAATGATAGGCACATTGAAATGCTGCGGTACAGTGCCACCCCGCATCTTCAGCCTTATCAATGCAGAATTCACGAGAACGAAGACCAAGAGAACGATCTGCGACGTGCGTTCGGCCAGTGCTTCGATCGGCAATGCTAAGGTCAATAGCATGATGATGCACATCACCACGACCGTTGCAGAAACCGGAGTTTGGGTTCTTGGCCAGACCGTGGCCAAGGCAGCAATCAGGTGCCCGCGATCCGCCAGACCGTAGAGCACCCGCGACGCCATGATCATTTGGATTAAGACACCGTTGACGGTGGCAACAATTGCAACAATGGCAAAGCTCTGCTGGACACCTTTTGGGGCGGCCTCAAAAACGAGAGCAAGCGGGGCGGAAGATGACGCCAACCTGCTGAGCGGCACGGCTGTAAGTACCGCGGTTGTTGTCGCGAGATATAGCAAGGTTGCGATGGTCAGGGTCAGAACAATAGCCTTAGGCATGGTCGAAACGGGGTCTTTAACCTCTTCCGCAACGTTCGCCATATCCTCAAAGCCCACAAAAGCGAAAAACGCCAGTAGATAGGCTGCGCCGATTCCTATCCAATGTGGTCCAACAAGGGGCGGCAGCATATCAACAAGATCGACCCCGAGAGGTTCAGAGATTCCGAAACCCCAAACAGCCACAAAAATTAGGCCGCCGATTTCGATCAGAGTGATAATCGCAGCGACAGTGACCGACTGAGTAATGCCCCACAACGCAATAAGCCCCATCAACACTACGACCACTACCGTCAGCACCCACTGTGGCGCTGCAAACAACCCCTGAAGGTATGACGCAGCCCCAATGGCGACAGCTGCTGCAGAAACCATCCCTGACAACGCAACTGCCAGACCCACCAAAGTCGCCATCGCCCCCGAGCGGAAGCCAGCTTCGACGTAAGCCGCTTCACCTGCACTAACGGGGTATCGGGTTGAGAGCTCTGCGTACGAAAAAGCGGTAAAAGCGACAACTACAGCAGCGATCAAGAAAGAAACTGGGGCGTAGGCACCGGCTTCCGCTGCTGTTGTTCCCACGAGTACATAGATGCCTGCCCCGACTGTGACGCCGAGCCCATAAAGGGTGAGCAAGGGGGTGGTCAGTGCCCGGCGCAACTTTTCTGTTTGGTTCCCGCTGTCGGAAAAGACGTCATGCGTTGTCACCGTAAAGAAATCCTCTCAAAGTTCGTTAAACTGGTCGTAGAATTGCCCACCTGCCCCGGATTAGATCCGGTCATTCGCCGCGCCGTCAACGAACTGGGAAAGTGCGGACGAAGCGGTCATAGGCGCATGAGACGCCCTCTACGCATGGAACAACGTTCCTACAAAAAACGCAATTGCGGCGGCCATCCCCCCAATCACCACAGTCTCGCCCGCAGATTGCCACCAGGGGCTGAGAGACCAGACGCTTTTCAGCGCGCCGATCGCGAAAAAGGTCATCATGGTCAGCGCGGCCGAGACAGAAAATGCGTTGCCCAGTCCGAGAATGAACGGGAATAACGGCACGATTCCGGCCGCCAGGAAGGCCAGAAAGGTGGTTACGGCGGATTTCACAGGATGTGGATCGACACCGCTTAGCCCGTATTCCCCTTCCATCATCAAGTCGATCCAGCTCTCGCGATCTTTCGTGATCGCATCGGTAGCCTGGTTCAGAACATCGCCCCTCAGGCCCTTTTGGGCCAAGATTTCTCGAACCTCAAGACGTTCGCCTTCGGGGTAGTTTTGTATGTGAAGCTCCTCGATTTTGCGGATGCGACGCATGTTGTCGAGTTCGGCTTTGGTGCCTGAATAATTGGCCGCCGCCATGGAAAACCCGTCGGCCAGGACGTTCGCTATTCCCAGCGCAATGATAATGAAAGGCGAGAGCCCGGCTCCAGCAACACCCGCGACGATGGCAAACGTCGTCACCGCTCCGTCAATTGCGCCGTAAACAGCGTCGCGCAGCACACCCCTACCCGGGGGGGCTCCGATTCGCTTTGCGATTTCTTGCTGGCTATGGCCGTGCTCAGACAATTCGAACCTCCTGAGAGATCAGTATAGGACCAAGGGGTCGCCCAGCTTTGATTCAAATCATAAGCCATGTCCGTTTCGGGATCTGGAGACGTCATACAAAGGGGCAGCGATTGTCCCTAAACATGGTTCGCACGCCAGTCATTCCCAAAGCTGCCTTTCGGGGTCTATCTATTGTAGCGGCACTGCACTCGCCAAAGCTGACCTTGGGCCCAGTGCCATTGCTGCTAAACGACGGCGATGTTCGCAATATTTTCCGCGCCTATCAATCGGCATTTTTTTGCTTGGGAGGCTGTGTCTTGCCGGTAAATTAGCGCAAGTATCGTCTCACGAGCCCTCGGATCGCCGAAAGCGTGAGTATCTTTGCTTAGTTACCGGCTTTCTGTGGCTTCTGAGTTGGTTCGGCGGCGTTCTCACTTTCGGTTTCGGTATCAGAACCAGCAGATTCGCCTTCGGTGTTCTGGTTTTCCGCCTCCGCCGACGATGACGTGTCAGACGAGTTGCCCTCGATCAAGGACGTATCACCCGATGCGCCATCGGTCGCTGTGTCAGTCTTCTGATCGCTGCTCGATGTCGGGCTCTGCATCTCATCTTTCGATGATGTGCCGGAGGATCCGGCATTCTGACTACCCGCTTCTGACAGGTCTTCGGGCGGGAGGCCGCCAGATTCCTGCAACGAATCCACCAAGTCGGCGCTGTCGTTAATGTCGCTGTCGATCTCGGTTACGCCCTCATCTTCGGCGTCGGACGACATGTCGCCTCGTTCATTCTCTTCGGCGGGCTGCCCGGAGGAGTTTGAATTTGAAGTTTCCGCTTGGGAAGCGACCGGATCATCGCCGTTGCCAGTATTTTCCTGCGTGCCTTGCATCTCGCGCGTGGCGGTTGATTCGGCCTCCGAATGACTGTCTTCCGACCCGTTGCTGTTGTTGCCGCCCGCAGAAGACCCCTGACCGTTTTCCGCGGCTGAGATCCGCTCCTCAATCTCCAACAGCTTGTTGGAGCGTTCTTCTACATTGCTGGTAAGGTCCGTTACAATTTTCTGGATTTCGTTTCGCTGCTCTTGGGCGTCAGCGACATCGGTTTCCAGGGCGGTCTTCCGCTCGGTCATGCTGGCGAAGCTATGCTCAAGCTCCGCTTGCCGGGCCTGCATGTCGTTCAGGCTGCTTTCCAGGGTTGCGACCTCGTCTCTCAAATTCGTTTCCTGCGCCCTCAGAGACTGGAGCTCGCTTTCGCCGGTGGAGACTTCTTCGGCGAGCCGCGCGTTGTCCTCACTAAGTGTTGCGAGGCTTTCCTGAACTTCGGCCTCACGCGCCCGAGCTTCTTCGACCCGGGTATTTATGTCGGTCAACTCCTGCGTCTGGGAGACAATTTGACTTTGGATGTCTGCCTTGCGGGTTTCAAAGCTGGTCATTTCTTCACGCATCGACGAGATCTGCTGCTCCAACTCATTGTTTTGCTGCTGCTTCTGCGCCACCGTTTCGTCAATGGAGGTCTGCTGTACGATCAATTCGTCAAGCTTCGGCTGCAAGGTGTCGATGTCCGACTGGATGCCGTCGCGCTGCTCCTGCAGGGACTGGGTCTCCGTTTCCAGCGATGCGAGCTCCGCCTGCAATTCCTCGACGCTTCCGGCTGCTTCCTGCTGCGTGCTGATAGCGCTTTGCAAGCGCGAGATAGTGCGGTCGGTCTGCTTCTGAAGTTCTGCAGTGTCGGTGAATGCATATAAGGCAGCCCCCCACCCAACGACTGCCGCCGCCGCGATCCCGATTGTCTTTACATCCCAAGTTGAGCTTTTGTTCTCCGCCATGAGAAACTCCCCCTCCGGCCGAGCCGATCTCTGAAAAACTGTATAGGGCTGGAACGCGTCAGGCGGGTGGAAGTTCCGACCCCCGGGGTGCGCCGGTCCCAGCCTCACGGGGGGGCATCGTCGGGGACTGGCATGAAACGCGTGCCCCCTGTCGATCACTCTGAAGCATTACGCGTGGCGGGAGGCTGCGCTCAATCTTTCGCAGAGTGAGTTCATGAATGTATGGCAGGGGTCAAGAAGCCGGCGACATTGCACACGTTGCGACACAGTTTTGCCACCCACCTTTTGGAGGCAAACACCGACGTGCGGGTTATTCAGGTGCTGCTCGGCCACGCCAAGCTGACGACCACTGCGCGATACACTCATGTGGCCACCAAGACGATCCGCGACACTGTCAGCCCCTACGAGATGCTGGCCAAATTGCAGGATCAGACGGTGAAGCGAAGTCTGGAGTGACCGGGCGCCGGGGTGCCCCGGACCGAACTGGAGATTGCTGATATCTTCCGCACCCATGGTCCTGCGTGGCGGCTGGCCAATGCGGGGCATGTCAGCCTCTCCCAGTTGAAGGTGATGTCGTCGATCGAGGCCTGCCGGACTGAGGCTCTTGGCGGGCATGTGGCTGGCTGTGCCACATGCGGCCACCATCACATCGCTTATAACTCCTGCAAGAACCGACACTGCCCGAAGTGCCAGGGACCGGCCGCGCGCGACTGGATGGAGGCACGGGCCGAGGATCTGCTGCCCGTGGAATATTTCCACGTCGTCTTCACCCTGCCAGCTGAGATCGCGCAGATCGCCTATTGGAACAAGAAGGCGATCTATGGCTTGCTGTTCAAGGCGTCGGCCAAGACCATCATGAACATCGCGGCCGACCGCAAGCGCATGGGCGTGCGAGTGGGCATGACCAGCGTGCTGCACACATGGGGATCGGCACTGACCCATCATCCGCATATCCATATGATCGTCCCCGGCGGCGGCCTGTCGCCGGACGGCACCAAATGGGTCGCCAGCAAGCCTGGGTTCTCCTTGCATGTGCGCGTGCTGTCGCGCCTGTTCCGCCGCCTCTTTCTGGACGGGCTCGTGGCGCTGCACCAAGCCGGAGACCTGGCTTTCTATGGGGACTTGGAGCGGCTGGCGCTGACGGACGCCTTCACCACCTGGCTCACCCCTTTCCGCAAATCCGAATGGGTGGTCTATTCCAAGCCGCCCTTTGGCGGCCCAGAGGCCGTGCTTGCCTACCTGAGCCGCTATACTCACCGCGTCGCCATCTCAAACCACCGCTTGGTCAGCGCTGATGCCGACACCGTCGCCTTCCGTTGGAAAGACTACCGCCTCAAAAATGGGGACCGCCAGAAGATAATGCGCTTAGCCACGCCTGAGTTCATCCGACGCTTTTTGATCCACGTCCTTCCTGACGGGTTCCACCGGATCCGCCACTACGGCCTGCTGGCCAGCAGCGCTCGCAAAGCTAATCTCACAAAAATCCGCAAACTGCTCTGCGTCCAACCACCAGATCAGGCAGATGTCCAAGACGCTGAGCCAGACGTCACCCCGCTCACGCTGCGTGAACCATGCCCATGCTGCGGGGGACCCATGCGCATCATCGAGATCTTTCGTCGCGGGCAGAAACCGATGTCACGCGCGCCACCACGGGAGCAGGCCGCATGACCGACCGCCTGTCACAGATCATCAACCCACGCTGGCTGCTCCGTGCAGAACCGGACCAAGCCACCTGCGCCGATCAGGTATCAGCAGGTTCCCAAACCACAAATCCACCCAGCCCGGCGGGCAGCGCTTGGCGACTGGGCTGGGAAGTCCGCATCTGCAGCCTCGTGCAAAAGGCCAAACGGCCCGCTGAAACAGCCGTCGTCTCGATCGTCAGCGAACTTTACCCATAGCATCACCAAGACCCTCGCGGCTTCGACCTTGGGAGGTTTTCCAACGCGGGTCGTCCGCCCAACAAGACGCGAACCTCACGCCGCGACCCGCATCAGAAAACCTTCACCTTAGCCGACCTTGATGATGTCTGCAGCGAATGACGGCTTCGAGCCCCAGCTGACCGCATGAGGGACGGAGTTCTTCGCGGTTGCGCCAAAAGCTTGGCCGGCACGGTCGACCCTTAGCAGATCTTCACCGATTATACCTTATGATACGGTGCGGCACGCCAAACCGGACATTGCCCACACCCATTATTGAGAAGTTATAGAAACCGTAGCGTCTACCGAAATGCATTAAAGGTCGGAAACTGGCCAAGTGAAACGTGCTGCCACGCTGTTCGGCATCTCAAGATGTTTATGCACCAGGTTCTTCGCCGGCGTTGTTTCCACCGTCTTTATGGCCAAACAACGCGGCACCCTGATGGGCATTATCTGAGGTTTCAAACTCAAGGCTCGAGTGGGTGATGCCGAAGTCATCCGCGAGCTTTTTCTTGACCGCCTGCTTTACAGCTTCAAGGTCCGTCCAATCTCGCCCCATCAACACTACATGACAATCAAGCGCCACCTCATGCTCCTGCATCTGCCAGAGATGGACGTGATGCACATCCCGGACCCCATCGACATCAGTCATCGCGTCGACCACTGCGCCTGCATCCATGTCAGGCGGGCTACCCAGCATCAGCATACGGATCGGACCGCCGATTTCAGTGAGTGCCAGATAAAGGATATAAAGCGCGATACCGATGGTGATCGCGGGATCAACCCAACGCAGGTCGTAAAGGATGATGAGCGTGCCGCCGATAATCACCGCGACCGAGGCCAGAGCGTCTGACAGGTTATGCAAGAACAATGCCCTGATGTTCACGCTACCCCTTTGCATCGAATAGGTCAGCAGCGCCGTCATCGTATCAACCACCAGCGCGACCCCGCCCAGAATGACCATCGTCCAGCCCGCCACTTGCGGCGGATCAATCATGCGCATCCCGCCCTCGTAGATCAGATAGACCCCGACAAGAATAAGCGTGGTGTAGTTGATCAGCGCGGCAACGATTTCGATCCGGCCATAGCCAAAGGTCATCCGCGCATCTGCCGGACGCCGTGCGATTTTGCGAGCCACAAAGGCGATCACCAAGGAGGCCATGTCTGAAAAATTGTGAAGCGCGTCCGCGATAAGGGCGAGCGACCCCGCAAAGACACCGCCCACGATCTGCGCCACAGTCAGAAGGGCATTCGCCCAGATGGCCAGTGATACTCTGCGGTCCCCGCTTTCGGGGTCAATATGGGCGTGATCATGTGCCATGCGCGCTTCCTGCTTGTTTGGTCCAAGTCCGCTGCGATTTAGGCAGCCTCGTAGCTTGTGAACACCTCGCTGTTGCCATCGCGAGCAATCAGATAGACATCATAGGCGTCGCGCTCACTCTCCGGCCCCATCCCCGGCGAACCATAGGGCATCCCCGGCACGGCAAGGCCGATGGCATCCGGGCGCTCGGCAAGCAATTTACGGATGTCGGCGGGCGGGACGTGCCCTTCGATCATATAGCCGTCAATCTTTCCGGTGTGACAAGAGGCCATGTCCTGCGGGATGCCGTTGTCTTGCTTGTATTTGATCAAGAGCGTTCCCAAGCTGCGCTCGGTCGTCACGGCAAAACCCTCGTTCTCCAGAATCTCGATCCACGCCGAACAGCAGCCGCAGTTGGGGTCTTTCATCACGTGGATGGCGGGCTTGTCTTCGGCCCATGCCGCAAATGGTGCGGCGGCGGCAAAGCTTGCGGAACAGGCCAGCAGGCTGCGTCGTGTGAGGGTCATGTAAAATCCTTCCAAAGGTTCAGACTGTCGTTTCGTTGGTTGCATGGGTTGTAGGGCGGCAACCGGGCTCGGCCAACCGCTCGGCGGTAGTTGACCGGAAAAACAGCAGCCGCAGGGCGTTGAGCGTTACCAGAACAGTCGCGCCAGTATCCGCCAGGATCGCAATCCAGAGGCCGGTGATGCCAAGCACCGTGGTGACAAGGAACACGGCTTTCAGCCCAAGCGCGATGGCGATGTTCTGCCGGATATTGCCCATCGCGGCGCGGGCGAGACGGATCTGGCCGGGCACATCTGTCACCCGGTCACGCAAGATCGCGGCATCGGCAGTCTCGAGCGCCACATCGGTGCCGGAGCCCATTGCGACGCCCACGTGCGCTGCGGCCAATGCAGGGGCATCATTGATGCCGTCGCCGATCATCATGACCTTCGCCTCAGCCGTGAGGTTTTGAATGGCCGCAACCTTATCCTCCGGCATCAATTCAGCGCGGTGGTCGATGCCCAGCCCCTCTGCAATGGCCGCAGCGGTGCGCCGGTTGTCCCCGGTGAGCATCACCGATGAAATACCCAAAGCGTTCAATTGCGCCACTGCTTCTGCCGCATCGGCGCGGGGTTCATCGCGAAGAGCAATGAGGCCTTGGGCCTCGTTATCGCGCAAGACAATCACCACGGTCTTGCCCTGCGCTTCGAGCGTCTCGACCTGGGCGCGCAAAGTCTCTGACAGCGCCCCGCGTTCTGCCGCCAAACGCGGCGAGCCGACGCAGATGGTTGCCCCCGCGATCACCGCCTCGGCCCCTTTGCCGGGCAAGGCGCGGGACTGTGTCGCTGCGGCGGGGTCGATGTCGCGTGCCTCAGCCGCACCGCAAATCGCTTGGCCGAGCGGGTGGCTCGCACCGTTCTCAACTCCAGCGGCGAGGGCCAGAAGATCGGCTTCATTTCCCACAAGCACCTGAACATCAGTTACGCGGGGCTTGCCGTGGGTCAGCGTTCCAGTCTTGTCAAAAACCACATGGGTGACCCGCGCCGCCGCTTCGATCACTGCGCCGCCCTTCATCAGCAACCCGTTGCGCGCCCCGGTGGACAGGGCCGAGGTGATCGACGCAGGCACCGAGATCACCAGCGCGCAGGGGCAGCCGATCAGCAACAGAGCCAGCGCCCGATAGATCCATTCGCCCCAGGCGCCACCAAAGACAAGCGGCGGCACCACGGCCACTAAAGCGGCCATACCGACCACGGCAGGCATGTAGACGCGGCTGAACCGATCGATGAAGCGCTCGGTCGGCGCGCGGGCGCTCTCGGCCTCTTCCACCAGCCGCACAATACGCGCGATGGTGTTGTCCGCCGCAACCTTTGTGACTCGGATGCGCAGCAACGCTTCTGTGTTGATCGATCCGGCAAAGACATCCGCACCCGGCTCCTTAAGGCGCGGCACGCTTTCGCCGGTAACGGGGCTTTCGTCTACGCCCGAAGTTCCGCTGACCACCTCGCCGTCACAGGGCACCCGGTCCCCGGGGCGCACCTGCACAATCTGGCCGACGCTGAGCGCCTCTGCCGCCACCTCCCGCGTCTTGTTGCCCACCTCAAGCCGCGCCGTTTTCGGCACCAGCTTGGTCAGCGCACGGATGCTGTTGCGGGCCTTCCCGGCAGAGACACCTTCCAACAATTCGCCCACGGCAAAGAGAAAGACCACCAGCGCGGCTTCTTCCGGCTCTCCGATCACAAGCGCGCCACTGGCGGCGATGGTCATGAGCATTTCGATTGTAAAGGGCATGCCCACCCGCGCCATGGCAAAGGCCCGGCGCGCGACGGGAATAAGCCCGATCAACGTGGCGATGACAAAGCCCCAATGCGAAACCTCAGCAGGCAGGACAAGCCGCGAGGCCCATGCCATTGCGAGCAGAGCGCCGCTGCCGAGGACCAAGCGGCCTTTCGCGGTTTGATACCAAGCGGGGTCTGGCATCTCTTCGGGCGCATGCGCTTGAGGTGATGCCGCTGTCCCACCGATCACTGCATCGTCCGGCAGGATGAAACCGCCCTTCGGCCTCTCTGCCTGTGCCCCCTTTGGAGAGATGCCAAAACCGATGCCGCGCACGGCCTTCTCGATCCGCTCGGGCGAGGTCTCATTCTTATCCAGCGTCAGGCACAGCCGTTCTGACATCAGCGCGACATCGACATCCGCGACCCCGGGCAAGCGCTCCACCGCGCCGCGCACCTTGGCCGCGCAGGCGCCGCAGTCCATCCCCGTGACGCGCCATTCCCGTTGTGCTGTGCTCCCGTCCGTCATGTCTGCTTCCAATCCGATTCACCGTCAGACACAGAGATACGACCTACAGCAACTGTAGCTTCAAGTGGTTTGTTTAACTTTTCTCCTCCCGATCATCCTTCTTTGCAATAGGCTGCGAGAATGGCCGCGTGGCGGAACGTGATACAACGATTTGCAGAAATCTCAGCGTTGAGTGTCATCCAGTTCACGAACTGCCGGCTTGTGCGACACCCTTCAAAAAACCTACAGAGACTGTAGAATGAAAGGGGTCAGATATGCTCGCGATCGGCACACTCGCAAAACGGACCGGCACCAAAGTGCAGACGATCCGGTATTACGAACAGATCGGTCTGATGCCCGAGCCCGGCCGGACCGAAGGCGGCCAGCGGCGTTACGGCGATGCTGAGTTGGACCGCCTCTCCTTCATCCGCCATTCCCGCCAGCTCGGCTTTTCGCTCGAGGCGATCCGAGAGTTGTTGGACCTCTCAGACACGCCAGACCGGTCCTGTGCGCAGGTCGATGCCATCGCCCAAAGGCAACTTCGCGACGTCGAGGCGCGGCTGGTGCGGCTCGAGGCCCTCCGCGTTGAATTGCTACGCATGATCGGTGCCTGCAATGCGGATCGGGTGGCTGATTGTCGCATTCTTGAGGTGCTGCGCGACCATGAGGAATGTCTTGCCGATCACGGGCCCACCGCCTGATGCCCGCTGCCCCCCCCCTCTATCCGCTTGCGGCATTGGCAAATACATTAGGGTGTTTCCCGGTCTGAGAGTTGCAAGAGGTTGCCGCTGTAGCTGGTGTCAGGGCTGCTGAGCCTGCTTTCGGCAAAGCTGACCTTTGTGCAATTTGCAGCGAGTGTCTGGTTTCCGCCCTCTCCGCCTCGACTGCTGCCGGCCCTCAACGGACCTTCGCCAGCTTGATCATCTCTGCAATGCAGCTTCTCCGAACCAGTCATCAGTGGCATCGTGCAGCATGGTCTGGCGGCTCAAGGTCAGCAGTGCGGGATATAGGGGCATTGGGCTCGGGACCGAGAATAGGTCTGCTGAGGAATTTCTACGGCGCCAGCTTAATCCACGGACAATTCTTTGCGGATCTTTTCCGTGCTGTTAGACCTCTTCATGCGGAGGTGCAGGATGGCCGATAACGACGAAGACGAGAAGCCGAAGAAGATCAAGCGGCGCCGGGGGAATACCCTTGAACGATGGGAGGTCGCGCTCGTGAAGGCGATGATCGAGCGCGGCCATTACAGCGATCAGGACATCCTGGCCTATTTCACTCGCCCGACGCGGTCGCTGAATGGTCGGACGATCCACGAAATCCACATAGGCAAGAAGCACAAGGCGACGAAAGCGGCCGATCCCGAGGAGCTCGACGCGTTTCTCGCGACGTGGCCGGACGTGGACCTCGAAACCGGCCTAAGCTCACGTGGCGACGAACTCCTGATCAAGAGCAGGGAGGCGATGATCGCAGCGGTCCACATCTTCAATTCGGCTGGGCTCATGTTCCGCGCTGAGCTGTTCATCACGACCGCGGTAATCGCATGGACCTATTTGCTGCACGCCTACTACAAGCGAGAGGGCATCCCCTACGTCTACAAGGACAATAAGACCGCTCACGGCGCCGATAGATATTGGGACCTCACTAAATGCCTAAGCACTGGAAAGTGCCCTATCTCTGAAGGCGCCAAGACTAATCTGAAGTTCTTGATCGACCTTCGACATGAGATTGAGCATCAGTCAACGAGTCGAATCGACGACGCGATCGGTGCTGAACTCCAGTCCTGTGCGATCAACTTCAACGATGCGCTCAACGGCTTGTTCGGCAAGCAGTTCGGCCTTGAAAAGAGGTTGCCGATCGCGCTGCAATTCGTGTCATTCGGGCCGGAGCAGCGGAGTGCCATGAAGAAAGCGTCGTCGCTGCCTGCTCACGTCTCATCTTTCATCAAAGCGTTCGAGCATGGTCTCACTGACGAGCAAGTGAAAGACCCCGCATTCCGGTTGAAAGTCGCTTTCGTGCCGGTCGCTGCGAAGAAAGCAGCCGGCGCCGATGTGGCGGTTGTTACGGTCAAGCCCGGCAGTGAGGAGGCGGAAAAGGTTGGGGACGTGATCTTCAAAGAGGTCAATCGCGCTCGATACATCAGAAAGGATGTCCTGACTTCAGTAACGAAGGCCGGCTACCCGAAGTTTGGCCCGGGGGACCATACTGCACTCATGCAAAAGCTCGAAGCTAAGAACCCGGCAAAGGGATATGGTTGCGAGGGCGACTACAAGGGCACTTGGGTCTGGTATGACCGCTGGATCGAGCGCGTCATCGAGCATTGCAAGCAGGGAGGTGATCGCTATCGGTGATTGAGAAACGGTTGCTGTGATCTGAGCCAAGATCGTGATCAGGCTGGCGAGCGAAGAGGTGTCGAGGTCTGACTTCGGACCTTCTGACTGGCCCATCTGAGGCTTGCGCGCTACCGTTATGACGGGAGATTTTCTGCATTGGCACACAAGCTATTCCATCGCAACATGCGCTTTCTTTAGCACGGACAGGAGTTTGAATGTTTTCCAAACGACATGGGTTTGCGAGCGCTCCACCAATTTTATTTCGGCATGATGCGCCGGAAGGTTTGAGGTTTGGGGTAATTCAGGCCGCATACGATCACCTCAGATACGATCTAATACGGACATGTATCTGCCGGGTTTTGCGTGCGTCACCCGACCGCGGAAATTGGAGCGAAATCCCAAATATCCGCGACGAGGTAATGCGCCTTATTGAGAACGCCGAATGGTATCAGGTCTACGACGTGATCGAAGGGCTGGTGGGGTTCCTTGAAAGCACTCGAGGTTATGACGCCGCAGTGCAGTTCGCGGCGCAGATCAACGACCTTTTCGTCGACACCGGCGCTGGCTGGCAATTGAAGCCCGGCGAAGGGGTAGTTCTCCGAGGCGATGCTGAGTTCGAAGAGGCGGTGGAGAGCGCGCGGACTTCGTTGAGCCAAGCGAATTACGGCGTCGCCGAGGGTGAAATCCGCGAGGCCCTTCATGACATATCGCGCAGGCCCGAACCCGATCTGACAGGTGCCATTCATCATGCACTTGGTGCGCTTGAGTCAACTGCCAGGTATATTAGCGGCAGCGAAAAGCCCTTCAACTGTTGATTGTCACTGAGAACTGATGGGGTGGATACCCCCTCCCGACGGCATCGCAATGTGCCAAGGTGATGTGGGTC
>NZ_JBIFFQ010000031.1:0-1219 GCF_043557285.1 Sulfitobacter sp. 1A13421 | reverse complement strand
TGGGGCCTTAGCTCAGCTGGGAGAGCGCCTGATTTGCATTCAGGAGGTCAGGAGTTCGATCCTCCTAGGCTCCACCAAGCCTTTTGCAAAGCAAAAGGCGTCGCCCTGGCAGTCGTTGCGCAGCAACGATGAGAAGGGCAGCCATCAGCCCATCGAGACCAGCTTAACCACGCTGGCCCTCCCGGGACATTCCTTCGGAATGCCCTGACGGGCGACGCCGATTTGCCTTCGGCAAATCAGCTGGGTCGGTAGCTCAGGTGGTTAGAGCGCACGCCTGATAAGCGTGAGGTCGGAGGTTCAAGTCCTCCTCGACCCACCACCTTACTCAAGGTGGTAACTGGAACATACCTTCAAGCACATACGCATGTGTTTGAACGTCTGTTTCACAGACGAATTGACATCGTAAAGAGAGATACTAACAACATGTTTGATCTCACCGCGTTAGGTGATGATCTCAGTTGCTGCCCTTCGGGGCCGGTGTTTGACGGACTGTTTCCTCGGTCTTTCAAGCATATCGCGGCTGAAACGAATATGTTGTCCAAGTCAAGTACACTAACCAGAGCGGTGACGCTGCCTCCTGCACGGACGGCAGCTATCTGCATCGCTCATTGTCCAGACGACAGTCTGGGCGGGTAAAGTATGCTTTTGATGCAGAATAAGAGGGTCAGTTTCTTACCAGCTTCTGATCTTCGCGCGAGGCGCTAAGTCTTGCTTTTTCTGGATCAAATCAAGCGCGAAAAGGGCGTTTGGTGAATGCCTTGGCAGTAAGAGGCGATGAAAGACGTGATACTCTGCGATAAGCCATGGGGAGCTGAGAATAAGCATTGATCCATGGATTTCTGAATGGGGCAACCCACCTGATACTTTGTTATTACTGCACTTCGGTGCAGCTAATAACTTGGTAAACCAGGTATTTTTAGGCTGAATATATAGGCTTAAAAAGGCAAACCCGGGGAACTGAAACATCTAAGTACCCGGAGGAAAGGAAATCAATTGATACTCCCCTAGTAGCGGCGAGCGAACGGGGACCAGCCGAGCCATGAGTGTGATTAGAATGCGTTGGAATGCGCAACCAAAGTGGGTGATAGTCCCGTATAAGAAGCATGATTGGACGTATTAAGTAGGGCGGAACACGTGAAATTCTGTCTGAAGATCGGAGGACCACCTTCGAAGGCTAAGTACTCCTTACTGACCGATAGTGAACCAGTACCGTGAGGGA
>NZ_JBIFFQ010000015.1:0-39254 GCF_043557285.1 Sulfitobacter sp. 1A13421 | reverse complement strand
CGGTTGTAGCTCAGTTGGTTAGAGTACCGGCCTGTCACGCCGGGGGTCGCGGGTTCGAGCCCCGTCAACCGCGCCACTTTTCCCCTCTATTTCGTAACGTGCAGGCGCTAAACCCTAGGTCGCGCAGGGTTATTCAGCGTTGCCTCTTGATGCCCTGACAGTGGAATATATGGCGACCGGCCAGGCCCGATCGCCAATCTGCTCAGGTCAGCGCATCAATGATGCGCGCCCAGGAGCGGATGCCTTTGTGAAAGCTCTCCACGTCGTATTTCTCGTTCGGGGAGTGGATTTGATCATCATCCTTGCCGAAACCGATCAGCATCGGCTCGGTCCCGAGAATCTTCTGAAAATGCCCGGCAATCGGAATCGAACCACCACAGCCGATATAGGCTGCAGGCACCTGCCATTCGTCGCTGAGCGCTTGGCGGGCGGGTTCGAACATCGCATGGCCAATGTCCACCCCCGAGGCTTGGCTGGCGCCGTGGCCTGAGAATTCGACCGTGCAGTCTTCGGGCAGCATCTCAGCCACCATCTTGCGGAAGTTCTCACGGATGGCGAGCGGGTCCTGCGTACCGACGAGGCGGAAGCTGATCTTGGCATGCGCCTCGGACGGCAGCACCGTTTTGAAGCCATCGCCGGTATAGCCACCCCAGATGCCGTTAACCTCACAAGTCGGGCGCGACCAGATCATCTCAAGCGGGGTGCGGTCCTGCTCACCCGCCGGTTTGCTGAGCCCCACGTCGCCGAGGAAGGCGCTATGGTCAAAGGCGAGGCCCTGCCACTGCGCTTCCAAATCCTCGGGCAGGTCCGGCACGCCGTCATAGAAGCCGGGGATGGTGATGCGGCCTTCGTCGTCATGCAGCGCGGCGATCACCTTGCTCAGCGCGCGGATCGGGTTCATCGAAATGCCACCATACATGCCCGAATGCAGGTCTTTCGACGGGGCGGTGACGGTCAGCTCTTCGCCCAAAAGCCCACGCAGCATGGTGACGATGGCGGGGGTCTTGCTCTCAAACAGCCCGGTGTCGCAGATCATCGCCACATCGGCTTTCAGCTCTTCGGCGTTCTCCTTCATGAAAGGGACGAGGGAGGGGGAGCCGGATTCCTCTTCGCCTTCGAGGAAAAAGGTGATGCGGCAGGGCCAGTCGCCTTTCACATCTTTCCACGCGCGCAGGGCCTCGATGATGGTCATCAACTGGCCCTTGTCATCGGCGGCCCCTCGGCCCCGGATCACGCGGCCCTTCTCCGTCTCCTCAACCGCCGGATCGAAGGGATCGCGGTCCCAAAGGTTCAGCGGGTCGACCGGCTGCACGTCATAGTGGCCATAGAACAGCAGATGCGGCTTACCTTCGCCCACATGGCCCACGACCATCGGATGCCCCGGCGTGGCGCGTTTTTCGGCTTCCACGCCCATGGATGTAAGATCGGCCACCAGCCAATCGGCGGCGCGGTCGCAATCGGCCTTATAGGCCGGATCGGTCGAGATTGACGGGATGCGCAGCAGGTCCAACAGGCGGTCGGTGGCGGCGTGCAGATCGTTGTCGATCCGGGCGAGAACATCGTCGAGGGACATGGGCATAATTCCTTGCGCTTGTGAATTTGGCGCGAAGGTATCAGGCGGGCAGGGCGTGTCCAGTGGCCGCAGGGCCCGCGTTCAGAAGGTGAGCGAGAGGCGGCTGCCCTCGGAGGTAAGCTGGCTGTCGACCTGCGCATTCAACTGCGACGCCGCCGCCGCCATCAAGGTCTGCCCAATGCTGTCGGCCCGCCCTTTGCCCTCGTTCGCGGCCCCGATGCCATCGTCTTTGCATTCAAGGTGGAAATGCCCGTCCCGCAGGCTGAGGTCGATTTCGATATGGCCGGGCGCGCCATCCGGGAAGGCGTGTTTGATCGAATTGGCGGCAAACTCGCTAATGATCAGCCCCAAGGATGAAGCCGCGCTGGATCGTAGGGTCACAGGGTCCGACCGGTAGCTGATTTTGACATGCCCCGGTGCGGTTTCCTGCAAAAGCTCCAAGACCCTGTCGAGGTATTTGCCCACATCGACCTCATCGCGCCCCTGTCCGGTTTGCAGCTCACCATGTAGCGTTGCCATGGCGTTGACCCGGCGCTGAATGCCGTTCAGCACATTGATCGTGGTCGTGTCATCCAATTGCCGGGTGTGGAGCCGAACCATGGCCGACAGTGTCTGGAGCGAGTTTTTGACACGGTGGTCGGCCTCGCTCATCAGCACGGCTTGGCTGCGCAGGGAAAGGCGCAGGTCGAGTTGCTTCATTACCTGACGCGACAAGACAGAGATCGCCTTGCGTTGCAGCGCGGTCAGCCTGCGGGGTTTGGTGTCGAGGATGCACAGCGTGCCAAGCGGCAGCCCGTTGGACGCAATCAGCAGCGCACCTGCATAAAACCGCAGCCCGTCGCCTGCGGTGCACAGCGGGTTGTCGGCCATGCGCGGGTCTTTCAGCGTGTCGGGAATCTCAACGAAGCGCTCTTCCAGAATCGCGTGAGAGCAGAGCGAGGTTTCGAGCGGCGTCTCGCGCGCACCCAGACCCACTTCGGCCTTGAACCACTGTCTGTCCTTGTCGATCGGGTTGATCACTGAAATCGGCGCGTCACAGATCTCAGCCGCCAGTTCGACGATCTCGTCGAACTCCTCCTCGCGCGGGGTGTCGAGAATCTCGTAATTATAAAGCGTCCGCAGGCGCTGGTCCTGCTGGGGATGTGGAGTGGCGCGCAAAACAAACTGCCCTTTCTGGATTGGTCCTTTGGAAGCATGAAAGCGGCTGGCAATACAAGCGAACAATCTTAAATCGAGCGTAGAACGCGCAGCGCCTGCGACAGTTCGCCCCGCAAAGGGGCCGGGATAAGAGATTGAAGCTTCGGCTTTGGATCTGTAATCATTCTAAAAGCTGAATATGGAGGGGCCTCCTCCTGTTCGCGCCAAAAGATGGAGACGCGCATGGACTATAACGAGAAGCTCGACGCGGCGATTGCGCGCCTGCATGACGAAGGACGCTACCGGACCTTCATCGACATCGAGCGTCGCAATGGTCAGTTCCCCCATGCCGTCTGGACCAAACCCGACGGGTCGCAGCAGGATATCACCGTTTGGTGCGGCAACGACTATTTGGGCATGGGGCAGAACCCCGTGGTGATCGAAGCCATGGAAGAAGCGCTGCGCGCCACCGGCGCAGGCTCTGGCGGGACGCGCAACATCTCGGGCACGACGGTCTATCACAAGCAGCTCGAGGCCGAACTGGCCGATCTGCATGGCAAGGAAGCGGCGCTGCTGTTCACCTCGGCCTATATCGCCAATGACGCCACGCTCTCGACCCTGCCCAAGCTCTTTCCCGGGCTGATCATCTATTCCGACGCGCTGAACCATGCCTCCATGATCGAAGGCGTGCGCCGCAATGGCGGAGCCAAGCGTATCTTCCGCCACAATGATGTCGCCCATCTGCGCGAGTTGATGGAGGCGGATGACCCTGCCGCGCCCAAGCTGATCGCTTTTGAATCGATCTATTCGATGGACGGCGATTTCGGGCCCATCGAAGAAATCTGCGATCTCGCGGATGAATTCGGCGCGCTGACCTATATCGACGAGGTGCACGCGGTTGGCATGTATGGCCCGCGCGGGGCAGGGGTGGCGGAACGCGACCGGCTGATGCACCGGCTCGACATCATCAACGGCACGCTGGCCAAAGCCTACGGCGTGATGGGCGGCTATATCGCCGCCTCTGCCAAGATGTGCGACGCGATCCGTTCCTATGCACCGGGGTTCATCTTTACCACCTCGCTGCCGCCTGCCGTCGCTGCGGGGGCCGCCGCTTCGGTCGCCTATCTCAAACGCGCGCCCGAGCTGCGAGAGAAACACCAGCAGCAGGCCAAGGCGTTGAAATTGCGGCTGAAGGGGCTGGGCTTGCCGATCATCGACCATGGCAGTCACATCGTGCCCGTTATGGTGGGCAACCCGGTGCACACCAAGCTTCTGTCGGACATGCTGCTCGAAGATCACGGGATCTATGTTCAGCCCATCAACTTCCCCACCGTCCCGCGCGGCACGGAGCGGTTGCGCTTCACGCCCTCACCGGTACATGGGCCTAAAGAGATGGATGCACTTGTCCGGGGGATGGACGTGCTCTGGTCGCATTGTGCGCTGAATCGTGCCGAAGCTGCGGGCTAACGCAGCGCTATTCGTGTTTTGCGTTGTCTTGTGGTAGCCTTTTGTCAAGAAAAGGCTACATCCGAATCGTTGGGGCGTGTTTGGATCAAAGGTACAGGCTAACAGGGACAGGGCATATTGATGATCGGGCGATGGGCCTCCAGAACCGCTGAGGACGAAACAGTCGAACCCAAAGGGTTCGATGCATTCGAATTGCGGTTGGGGGATGTCATGCGCGGCGAACGGGCCACGCTTGGTAAATCCCTGCTCGACGTGCAGCGCGAATTGCGCATCAAAGCCTCCTATATCGCCGCAATCGAAAACTGTGATCCCGGCGCATTTGACACGCCCGGCTTCATCGCGGGCTATGTGCGCTCCTACGCGCGCTACCTCAATATGGACCCAGATCAGGCCTTTGCCGCCTTCTGCAAGGAATCCGGTTTCGCCGTGGCCCATGGCATGTCCGCCGAAGCCTCCGTCGTCAAAAAGCCGAGCTTCGAGGAACGCCGCAAGTCCCCGAAAGAAGACGATCTTTTCGCCCGGCCCAACACGCCCTTCGTGCCCACGGGCGACGGGTTGCTCAGCCGGATTGAGCCGGGGGCGGTCGGCTCCTCGCTGGTGCTGATCGCGCTGATTTCGGCCATTGGTTTTGGCGGTTGGACCGTGCTGAAAGAGGTGCAGCGCGTGCAGGTGGCCCCGGTGGATCAGACCCCGATCGTGCTTTCCGATCTCGACCCGCTGGATGGGGCGCTGGCCAGCGCGCCTGACGCGGAAGACGATTCCGCCGCGCCGCAAAGCGTGGAAAGCCCTCGGGCCGAGGCGCTGGACCGGCTTTATCGCCCGCAAGCGCTTGACGTGCCGGTGCTGGTGGCGCGTGACGCGCCGATTGCTTCTATTGATCCGCGCTCTGTCAGCAATTTCCCGACGCCGGACCGCCCCGATACCGCCGCGCAAGGCACCGTGGTGGCCGAGGCAGCGGAGGGTGATGACAGCCTGTCAGATGACAGCATCACCAGCGCCATCGACGAGGCTGTGATGCTCGCCAATGCCGATACCGACCTGCCCAAACCGCAGGTTGTTGAGCCTTTGGGCGAGAAAGTGCGCATGGTCGCGGCTTACCCCTCTTGGGTGCGGGTGCGCGCGGCTGACGGCACGGTGATTTTCGAAGGCGTGATGAACAAGGGCGACACATGGGATGTTCCCGTCACCGAAGAGCCGCCCTCCCTTCGGACGGGCGAATCCGGTGCGCTATATTTCGCCATGGCGGATGGCTGTTTTGGCCCCGTTGGGCCGCGCGGAGCAGTGACCTCCAACGTGCCGCTCCACGCGCAGGCTCTGGCTGAGCTTTATGAGCCGGTCGATCCGACGGCGGAGCAATCACTCAGCCGGATGTTTGCCGATCTCGAAGGCTCGCTCGACCCCTCCGCTCTGGCGGCGATGCCCTGTCAGGGCAGCTAAACGCGCGGGCCGCCGCTTCCCATTGCACATGAGGCCCCGGCTGAATAGGTAGGGGGCCAAAGCCCCTGATCCCGCGAAAGGTGTCTTCATGTCGCTTCATTCCATTCGCCCTTGGCGCGATATTCCGCGTCGCAAGTCCCGGCAGATCATGGTGGGCAATGTGCCGGTGGGCGGTGACGCGCCGATCACGGTGCAGACCATGACCAACACGCTGACCACCGATGTCGCCGCCACCATCGCACAGGTCCAAGCCGCCGCTGACGCAGGCGCCGATATCGTGCGGGTCTCGGTTCCGGATGAGGATTCCTCCAAAGCCTTGCGTGAGATCGTTCCCGAAGTGTCGGTGCCCATCGTTGCGGACATCCACTTTCACTACAAGCGCGGGATCGAAGCCGCCGAGGCCGGTGCCGCCTGTCTGCGCATCAACCCGGGCAATATCGGCGATGAAAAGCGGGTGCGTGAGGTCATCAAAGCCGCGCGGGACCACAATTGCTCAATCCGCATCGGCGTGAACGCGGGCTCGCTGGAGCGGCATCTGCTGGAGAAATACGGCGAGCCATGCCCCGATGCGATGGTCGAAAGCGGTCTGGATCACATCAAAATCCTGCAAGACAACGATTTCCACGAGTTCAAGATTTCCTGCAAAGCCTCGGACGTTTTCATGGCCGCGGCGGCCTACCAACAGCTTGCCGATGCCACCGACGCGCCCATCCACCTCGGCATCACCGAGGCGGGCGGGCTGATGTCGGGCACGATCAAATCGGCCATCGGTCTGGGCAACCTTTTGTGGAGTGGCATCGGCGATACCATCCGCGTCTCCCTCTCCGCCGATCCGGTGGAAGAGGTGAAGGTCGGTTATGAGATTCTCAAATCCCTCGGGCTGCGGCACCGTGGGGTGAACATCATCTCCTGTCCCTCCTGCGCGCGGCAGGGGTTCGACGTGATCAAAACCGTCGAGACCTTGGAGAAACGGCTGGAGCATATCAAGACGCCGATGAGCCTGTCGATCATCGGCTGCGTGGTGAACGGCCCCGGTGAGGCGCTGATGACCGACGTGGGCTTTACCGGCGGCGGGGCCGGGTCTGGCATGGTCTATCTGGCGGGCAAGCAGAGCCATAAGCTCGGCAATGAAGGTATGATTGACCATATCGTCGAGCAGGTTGAGGAACGCGCGGCGCAGATTGAGGCTGAGGCGGTGAAGGCGGCTGAGTAGGTTGGGGGCTGAGCCGCTGGCGCTGCGTTGGTTGTGAGGCTGCTCAGAGGTATTTTTAAAAGGATGAAGATGAGGGGGAGCGCGTGAGCCGGGAGGTTGGCGCGCTTTATCTGTTGTTGGAATGGGTTATTAATCAGTGGGTTGGGGAGTGGTCTTCAGCTTGTTTGGGGTGAGGTGTTTTTCGAGGACTATGGGCGGCATGTGGCCGTTGAGGATCATTTCGGGCAGCACGTAGAAGGGGGCGTCGGTGAGCCCTAGGGCGGTAGCCCAGCGGGCGGGCTGGGGGTGGCTGAGATCGTGTTGTATGAAGGTGATGCCGTAACGCTTTGTGATTGCGGTCAATTCTTTGGCGGCGGTGGCGCAGGTCTCGCAGTCTTCTGCGGTGAAAAGCGCGATGGGGTGGCCTGCCAGAAGGTCGGGAGCGAGCTGTTCGAGCAGAGACAGGTCGTTTTGGATATGCCGTTGCATCTGCGTTGGGCCGGCCAAGGCTTTGGCGATGACATCGCCATTGGCTAGGATCGCGGCGCGGAGTTCGGTTTCAAACGCATCACGCGCGATCGGTTCATCGGCCCCGGCGGGCTGGGCCAGCGCGAGCGCGGCCAAGACTGCCAGGGCGCGCATCTTTAGCCGCGCTTTTCTTCTACCAGTGCCATCATTTGATCATAGGGCAGGTAGCCGCGCAGCATTTCGTCTTGCATGACGAAGGTGGGCGTGCCGGTGATCTGCAACTTTTGGGCCAGCGCGCGGGTTTGGGCGATCTCTTGCGTGACCGCGTCGCTGTCCATCTCGGCTTCGATCGCTGCGACATCCAGATCGAAGCTTTCGCCCAAGCGGCGGAGGGCGGGGAGGGTGACCGCTCCGTTGAAGGCCATAAGCGCATCGTTCAGTTGTTTGTAAGCGTCATCGCCCGCGACCTGTTTGGTGGCCACGGCAAAGCGCGACGCCAGCAGCGATTGCTCCCCAAGGATCGGGAACTCTTTGACAATCAGTTTGATGTTGCCGTCCGTTTCCAGCAGTTTGGCCACTTCGCCATGGGCGCGTTTGCAGTAGCCGCAGCGGTAGTCGAGGAATTCGACCAGCGTGATGTCCCCCTCCGGGTTGCCGCCGACCCAAGAGTAGCCGTCGTCGAAAATCTCATCGGCATTGGCCGAGACCAGATCGAAATCCGCCTGCATCTGCGCTTGGGCCTGACGGTTTTGCATCTGCTCCACCGCTTGCAGGATGACTTCGGGGTTTTCCATCAGATAGGCGCGGACCTCGGCCCGGAACTGCGCGCGTTCGGCGTCCGTAAGCTCGGTCAGGTCCATGGCCCCGGCGGGGGCGGCAAAGGCGACAGCACCGGCGAGGGCGGGGGCGAGGAGGCGGGCGAACATGGGCGGTCCTTTCGGTAAAGCTGCGAAATAGGGGCCAAGGGTTGACGCCCGGCATCAAGCGCGGTGAAAGCACATGCCGACAGTAGGAGCAAGCCCATGCGCAATTCAACCAGGTCCGCCGTTGATCCCTTTATCGTGATGGACGTGATGCAGGCCGCCAGCGCCGCCGAAGAGGCGGGCCGTCACATCATTCATATGGAGGTTGGCCAACCCGGCACGGGCGCGCCAAAAGGGGCGGCAGCCGCGCTGACCAAAGCGATGGGTGAGGGGGCCTTGGGCTATACCGTGGCGCTTGGCCTGCCTGCTTTGCGCGCGCGGATCGCGCAGATGTATGGCGAATGGTATAACGTCGATCTCGATCCAGCGCGGGTGGTGATCACCCCCGGGTCCTCGGGCGGGTTTCTGCTGGCTTTTACCGCGCTCTTCGATTCCGGGGATCGGGTGGGCATCGGGGCGCCGGGCTATCCCAGCTACCGTCAGATCCTGCGCGCCTTGGGGATGCAGCCCGTCGATCTGCCCGCCGCGCCCGAGAACAGATATCAGCCCGTCGCGGCGGATTTCGCGGGGAAAGACCTGCGCGGTTTGCTCGTGGCCTCCCCGGCCAATCCTTCGGGTACGATGCTCGACCGACCCGCCTTGACGGCGCTGACGGATGCCTGTGCGGCCAATGACATGTCCTTCATTTCGGACGAGATTTACCATGGCATCGAATATGACAAGAAGGCCGTGACCGCGCTGGAGGTCACCGATGACTGCTATGTGATCAATTCCTTCTCGAAGTATTTCTCGATGACTGGCTGGCGCGTGGGCTGGATGGTGGTGCCCAAGGATCAGGTGCGCGTGGTCGAGCGGATCGCGCAAAACATGTTCATCTGCGCACCCCATGCCAGCCAGATCGCCGCGCTGGCGGCGATGGACTGTGACGACGAATTGCAGGCCAATCTGGCGGTTTACCGGCGCAACCGCGATTTGATGATCACCGGTTTGCAAGAGGCGGGGTTTACCGACATCGCCCCGCCCGATGGGGCGTTTTACGTCTATGCCGATGTTTCGCGCTTTACCGATGACAGCCGCGCCTTTGCGGCGGAAATTCTGGAGAAGGCTGGCGTCGCCGTGACCCCCGGGCTCGATTTTGACCCGGCGCGGGGGCATAAGACGCTGCGCTTTTCCTATGCGCGCAGCACGGCGGATATGGAGGAGGGCATCGCCCGGCTCAAAGCCTTCATGGCGGCGCGCTGAATGCTGGTTTGGCCGCGCGGCAGGTGATAGAAGGGCGAAAACGGGCAGGGTGATCGATCATGCGGGCAATCTTTAGGGGACTGGCAGTCTTGTTGGCCTGCGCGGGGCCGGTCACCGTCTCGGCGCAGGAGTTGACGGCGCTGGCGCGGGTCGATCCGGTTGAGAGCGCGGTGAGTGATCGCTGGTTCGGCAAGACCGATTTGACCGTGGCGCTGAGCCAGGGCGTGCCTTTCCGGGTTTTTCTGCTGGATGATCCCGCCCGCCTGATCGTCGATTTCCGCGAGGCGGATTGGTCGAATGTCGCCCGGGGGGATTTGTTGGAAAAACCGGGCCGTATCTCGGCCCTGCGGTTTGGCGCGTTTCAGCCCGGTTGGTCGCGTCTGGTGGCGGATTTGGCCGAGCCGATGGTTCCCGCTGAGATTGGCATGCCGGTTGATGCAAGCAGCGGCAAGGCGCGGCTCGAGATTACCTTGGAGACGGTCGAACCTGCGATCTTTGCCAAGGCCGCAGGCGCGCCAGTGGACCCTGATTGGACCACCGCGCTCACCGCGCCGCCGAAACCTGAGGCGGCAGACAAGGACAGTTTCACCGTCGTTCTGGACCCCGGCCACGGCGGCATCGACCCCGGTGCGCAGCGCGAGGGATTGGACGAGAAAGACCTGATGCTTAATTTCGCTCGCGACCTGCGCGATGCGCTGCGGCGCAAGGGGGTTGATGTCTTGCTGACCCGGGACGAGGATATTTTCGTCGCCTTAGAGCATCGGGTCGCCATCGCCCATCAGGCCGAAGCGGACCTTTTCATCTCGCTCCATGCCGACAGCCTGTCGCAGGGCGGGGCGAGCGGGGCGACGGTCTATACCCTTTCCGATGATGCCAGCGATGTGGCGACCGAACATCTGGCCGCGCGACATGACCGGTCAGACATCATCGCGGGGGCGGATTTGACCGGTTCGGATGATCAGGTGGCGGGCATCCTGCTGGACCTTGCCCGGCAAGAGACCGAGCCGCGCTCAGATGCGCTGGCCGAGATTTTGGTCAAGGGCATGGGCGCGGCGGGCGGGCCGTTGAACAGCCGACCCCTGCGGCGGGCGGGTTTCTCGGTCTTGAAGTCCGCCGATATTCCTTCGGTTTTGGTCGAAGTGGGGTTCCTGAGTTCCAAGCGCGATCTGACCAATCTGCGCGATCCGGTGTGGCGCGCGTCGATGGTGAGCGCCATGGCGGATGCGATCGTGACGTGGCGTGATCAGGATGCGGCGCTCAAGCCATTGATCAGAAAGTAAAATAAAAAGATCTGACAGCTTTTGCGATGGGCGAAGATTCGCCCCCGCTGGCGGCCATGTGTTTTGACCCGCGCCAGCGCATCCTGTATAGGATCGGAACTGTCCCTAGCCAATGGTGGTCCGCGCGCGTGTTTCGATTTGTTCTGTCCTTTTTCGGGGGGATCTTTACCACCCTGACCCTGAGCGTCGGCATGGTGGCTTTGACCATCGGGGCGGTGTTCTGGATGTATGGCCGGGATTTGCCCAGCCATGAGTCGCTGGCGCAATATACGCCGCCGACGATCAGCCGGATTTACTCAGGCCAAGGCCGTCTGATCGACGAATTCGCCAAGGAACGTCGTCTTTTCGCCCCGGCCAATACCATTCCGGATCTGGTGAAACAGGCCTTCATCTCGGCAGAGGACAAGAACTTCTACACTCATGAGGGCTATGACCTTCGCGGCATCGGTGCGGCGGCGGTGGATGCGGTCAAATCGCGCGGGCGCGATGTGCGCGGGGCTTCGACGATCACCCAGCAGGTGATGAAGAACTTCCTGTTGTCGGGCGACCGCCGGGCCGAGCGTAAAATCAAGGAGATCATCCTTGCCTCGCGTCTGGAAGAGACCCTGAGCAAAGAGAAAATTCTCGAGCTCTATCTGAACGAGATTTTCCTCGGCCAGAACTCCTATGGCGTGGCGGCGGCGAGCCAGACGTATTTCAACAAGACGCTGAGCGAGTTGGCCCCGCATGAGGCGGCCTTCCTCGCCTCGCTGCCCAAGGCACCCTCGGATTACCACCCGGTGCGCCGCAAGGACCGCCTGCTGGCACGGCGGAACTTCGTGCTGCGCGAGATGAAAGAGAACGGCTATATCTCGGAAGCGGTCTATGAAACCGAAGTGGCGCAGCCGCTGCGCTCGGTCCAGAACGGTGATTTCGAGAGCTTCAAGGCCGAACTGCCGCCGCGGGATTACTTCACCGACGAAATTCGCCGCCAGTTGAGCGAGGATTTCGGTGAGGGGGAGTTCTTTACCGGCGGTCTGACCGTGCGCGCGACCATCGACAACGAGATGCAGCCCATCGCCGCCAACGCCCTGCGCCGTCAGCTGGAGCAATATGACCGCGGGCAGGGCATCTGGCGCGGGACACGCTTCGAGATCCCCGCCGATCAACTGGACAGCGAAGAGAAATGGCGTGCAGCACTTGCGGACCTGCGGGTGCCGCGCGACATCGATCTGGAGAACCAGTGGTATCCGGCGGTGGTGCTTGAGGTCGGCAGCAATGACGCCCGCATCGGGATCGAAGGCGTCGAGGATGACGAAGACGGCCACTGGATTCCGGCCAAGGACGTGCAATGGGCGCGCAAACGGCTGGATGACGGCTCTCTCGGGCGCAAGGCTCAGGTGGCGGGCGACCTGCTTGAGGTGGGTGAGGTCGTCTTGGTCCGGCGCATGACCTCGGACAGCGACGGATCTTTCATCCGCTGGACTTTGCGGCAGGTGCCAGAGGTCCAGGGCGGTTTCGTCGCGATGGACGTGCACACGGGCCGCGTGATCGCAATGCAGGGCGGCTTTTCCTATCAGGCGAGCGTGTTCAACCGCGCCACACAGGCCAAGCGCCAGCCGGGGTCGAGCTTCAAGCCCTTCGTCTATGCCTCCGCGCTGGACAGCGGCTATAGCCCCGCGACCATCGTGGTCGACGCGCCCATTGAGATCAACACGCCGCAGGGCGTTTGGCGCCCGCAGAACGCTTCGCATAAATTCTATGGTCCGACGCCCCTACGCACCGGGATCGAACAGTCGCGCAACCTGATGACCATCCGTTTGGCGCAAGAGGTTGGGATGGATGTGGTCGGCAGCTATGCGGAGCGTTTCGGCGTTTACGACGATCTGGCACCCTTGCTGTCGAACGCGCTCGGCAGTCAGGAAACCACGCTGTACCAAATGGTTTCGGCCTATGCGATGTTCGCCAATGGCGGCGAGCGGGTGCAGCCCACTTTGGTCGACCGGGTGCAAGACCGCTATGGTCGCACGGTCTACAAACATGATGAGCGCAAATGCTACGATTGTGAGCAGATCAACCTCGCCCCCGGTGAGGCGCCGCGGATCATCTCCAACCGCGAGCGGGTGATGGACCCGGTGACCGCCTATCAGTTGACCTCCATGATGCGGGGCGTGGTCGAGCGCGGCACGGCGCGCAATGCGGTGAACTTGCCGGTGCCGATCGCGGGCAAGACAGGCACCACCAACGATGAGAAAGATGCGTGGTTCGTGGGCTTCTCCTCCAACGTCGTGGCGGGCTGCTATATCGGTTTTGACACCCCGCGCCCGATGGGCCGGGGCGCGGGCGGCGGGCGGCTCTGTGCGCCTGTCTTCCAGCGCTTCATGAGCCAAGCGATCAAGAAATACGGCGGCGGTGACTTCGCGGTGCCGGACCAGTGCCGCTTTATCAAGATCGACCGTTTCACCGGTGCCCGTTTGAGCGACAGCGCCACCGGCGCCAATGTCGTGTCGGAATGTTTCCGCGATGGCGAAGAGCCGCTCTTTGGCATCTCTTTCGATGGCGGTTTTGCCATGGGGGCGGACCTGCCGCTGGTCGAAGAACTGGGCGGTTCCTCCTCGCGTGAGGTCACCACATCGACCGGCAAGAAAGCCACCGTCGGCCCCAAGGCGAGCTTTGGCACGCTGAGCTCGGGCGGTCTTTACTAATCAGGCCGAAGGGGGCGGGGCAAGGCTGCGCTTTGCCGCCCCCCACTTGCCGCCGCTGGCGGGCTGGTCTATCTCTCGTGCGGCTCCGGTTTTCGGGGCCGCATTACTTATCAAAGGCAGGCACACATGCGCGCAGAGGCACAGAATACCGCGGACCAGATCAGCAAATCGCTGGAATTGCTGGCCCAGCGACTGGATGTGGAGACCGCGCCCTACCGGTTGGAAGAATTCAACGCCCGCGTCGAAGACCCGAACCTTTGGGACAACCCCGATGCGGCGCAAAAGCTGATGCGCGAGCGTCAGTCGCTGGTCGATGCCATCGACACCTATGAGGGCATCAAACAGGAGTTGGCCGACAATCTCGAACTGATCGAACTGGGCGAGATGGAAGAGGACGAAGAGGTCATCTCTGACGCCGAAGCCGCGCTGAAGACGCTGGCCGAAAAGGCCGCGCAGAAAGAACTCGAAGCGCTGCTGAATGGTGAGGCCGACAGCAACGACACCTTCCTTGAGATCAATGCAGGCGCGGGCGGTACGGAAAGCTGCGACTGGGCCAGCATGCTGGCGCGGATGTATGTCCGCTGGGCCGAGAAGAAGGGCTATAAGGTCGATCTTCAGGCCGAAAGCGCGGGAGACGAGGCAGGCATCAAATCCGCGACCTATAAGATTGAAGGCCATAACGCCTATGGCTGGCTGAAATCCGAAAGCGGCGTGCACCGTCTCGTGCGCATTTCGCCCTTCGACTCGGCAGCCAAGCGGCACACCTCTTTCACCTCCGTGAAGGTTTACCCGGTGGTCGACGACAATATCGAGATCGAGGTGAACCCCTCCGATATCCGCATCGATACCTACCGGTCCTCCGGCGCGGGCGGTCAGCACGTCAACACCACCGACTCGGCGGTGCGGATCACCCACCACCCCACGGGCATCGTCGTGACCTCTTCGGAGAAGTCGCAGCACCAGAACCGCGACATCGCCATGAAAGCGCTGAAATCGCGGCTCTATCAGATGGAGTTGGACAAGCGCTCGGCACTGGTGAACGAGGCGCATGAGAATGCAGGCGACGCGGGCTGGGGCAACCAGATCCGCTCCTACGTTCTGCAGCCCTATCAGATGGTCAAAGACCTGCGCACCAATTACGAGACCTCGGACACCAAAGGCGTGCTTGACGGCGATCTCGATGGGTTGATGGGGGCGACGCTGGCGCTGGCGGTCTCGGGCAAAAGCCGGGCCGAGGCGCAGGGCGACTGAGCCCATGACGTCCCCCTCATGGAATGACAGTGATCAATAGGGGGACATGATGGAATTGCTAAATTGGGACGCCTCACAGCTGTCTGAGGCGCTGGCCGCGCGAAAGATCTCCGCGGTCGAGTTGATGCAGGCGACCTTGGACCGGATCGAGGCGGTGAACGACAAGGTGAATGCCGTCGTCTCCCTCCGCGATCGCGACGCTTTGCTGGCCGAGGCTGAAGCCGCCGACGCGGGCCCGCGCAAGGGCTGGTTGCACGGCATTCCCATGGCGATCAAGGATTTGGCAGATGCAGAGGGGTTGCCTACCTCGCAGGGCTCGCCGCTGTTCGGCGCGGCACCGGCCAAGCGGGATCACCCGGCGGTGGCCCGTCTGCGTGCCGCCGGGGCCATCGTGATCGGCAAGACCAACACCCCGGAATTCGGCCTTGGCAGCCATACGTTCAACCCGGTGCATGGGGCGACCTGCAACCCCTATGACCTTGGCCGTTCGGCTGGCGGCTCCTCTGGCGGGGCGGCGGCGGCGCTGGCGGCGCGGATGGTGGCCGTGGCCGATGGCTCCGACATGATGGGCTCCCTGCGCAATCCGGCGGGGTGGAACAACGTCTACGGCATGCGGCCCAGCTGGGGCACGGTGCCTTCGGGCAATGACGGCGATCTCTTTCTGCACCAGCTTTCGACCCTGGGGCCGATGGCGCGCAGCCCGCGTGACCTTGCCGCCCTGTTGGACGTGATGACAGGCCACGACCCGCGCGAACCGCTGACCCGCGCCACCCCCGATGCAACACCGTTGATCGACGCGGCACTGGCCCCTCAGCGGATCGGCTGGCTGGGCGACTGGGGCGGTGCCTTCCCCTGTGCGCCGGGGATCATCGACCATAGCGAAGCGGCGCTGAAGCGCTTGGCCGACCTTGGCCATACGGTCACGCCCTTGGCGGCACCCTTCGAGGCAGAGGCCATGTGGAAAAGCTGGATCACCCTGCGGTCCTTTGCCGTGGCGGCCTCTCTCGGGGCGATCTATGACGACCCCGCTCGGCGCGAGGGGCTGAAACCTGCCGCGCAATGGGAGGTCGCACGGGGGCAGGGGTTCTCGGCCTCTGACATCCAGCGTGCCAGTAGCATCCGCTCCAATTGGTTCCGCGCGGCGGATGCTCTTTTTGAGGAAGTCGACGTGCTGGTGCTGCCTTCGGCGCAGGTCTGGCCCTTCGCTGTCGAACAGGTGCACCCGACCGAGATCGACGGTCAGCCGTTGGATACCTATCACCGTTGGATGCAGGTGGTGGTCCCGGCCAGCCTGATTGGCCTGCCGGTGGTCAACATCCCCGCGGGTTTTGATGCGCGCGGTCTGCCCTTGGGGCTGCAACTGATCGGCAGGCGCGGCGGTGACGCGCGTCTGTTGCAATTGGCCCAAGGTTGGCATGAGGCGACGGGCTATCCGCAGGCGCAGCCGCCCCAGCTATAGCCGGTCTCAGTTAAACGGTGCGTCGGGCTGAAGCAGGCGGCGGTGGTAGGGCATCAGCGCGTCGATGTCGGTGAACCCCGCCTGCCGCGCGGCGGGCAGAACGGTTTTGGGGTCTCTGCCGATATACTCATAGGTCAGCCGGGTCACCCGCGTGCCCGCGGCGCTTTCGGGGGCGGTGCGGGTGACGTAGCCCACCCAAAAGTTATTCTCGAAAGAGGCGACGCGGTTGAGGTAGTTGAACGACCCGGTCAGCGTGCGACGCCGCGAAACGACGATGGAAACCCCATTCTCTTGTCGTGAGACGATGCCGCGATATTCCCGCGCCATCGGGTTGGTCGGCAGCTCTTGTGCACGCAGCGATGGCGCGCTCTCATAGCCGCGCAGGAAGGTGTTGCTGCCATGGCGCGTGATAAAAACCACGCCGGTCACGAACCTGTCCTGATCCAGAAAAGACCGCCGCGCGAAACGGTAAAAACCGCTTGGAAAATCCGCCTCGGGCACGTTTTGAACCCCAGTGCCCAGAAAGTCGCGCAGGAAGCTGTTGTTGATAGGGTCTTGGTTCAGGGAAATCTCGGTTACCGGCTCCAGCAGCACCCGCGCGTCGATCTCGAAAAAGCGGCAGATCCGGGCCAGTACATCGGGCCGGGGGAAGCTTTCGCCCGAGAGGTAGCGGTTGAATTGCGTGCGATTGATGCCAAGCTGCCGGGCAAGGTCAGAGATCGAGGGGTAATCCGCTGCCAACTGGCGCAGATTGGCGCCGAACATGCTACGAAGTTCAGAGGGGGAGCGGTTGGGAGCGGACATGCGGCCTCGTTCTGATTTGCGTCGCGGCCTTAAAATAAAAGCCGTTATGGCCAGATGGTTAACAGGCTGACGCGAAGGCGCGTCAAAGCTGACGCTGATTTGTAGCTGACCCTACTGGAACCGACACAAAATGCAAGCGGACGTTGCATTTTAACCTATGTTTCACCTCTTTCGATTGTCGCAGAATGGAGAACAAACATCGAAAGCGGGGTGTACTATGATTGGTGTAGTTCTGTGGAGCGATAATAGCGCCGGAAAAGCGGTTTTCTGGTGCGAAGATCAAGGCGATCTTGCCTATTACGAAGAGCCGGCGATCCGTGTCGGGCAGGGGGCGGGGTTTGACACGGGCGATATGGTGCAGTTCGACGTCTCAGTGCATCGCAAGCTGCGTATCGCGGGCAACCCCCGGCTGGTGCAGGAGAAAGCGGCTTCGCATCTGCCCGAGGCGCTGCGTCAAGATAACCCCGTGGCGGCAGAGCCGGAGGCAGAGGGAAAGCGTCAGCAAGGCGCTCAGATCATTCCCTTTACCGCCAAGCCCGGACCGCGCCAATTCCGCGCGGCCCAGCTGAAAGCTTAAACGCCCCGCGTGTCAGACACCACGGGCGAGGGCGGCCACGCCGGTGCGGGCGACATCAGCCAGCCCCAGCGGGCGCATCAACTCGGCGAAAGCGTCGATCTTGTCGGGCGCGCCGGTGATCTCGAAAACAAAGCTTTCGAGCGTGCTGTCGACCACATTGGCGCGGAAGATATCCGCCAGCCGCAGCGCTTCGACCCGATGTTCGCCCTTGCCGACGACTTTGAAAATCGCCAGTTCCCGCTCCACGCTCGGTCCTTCGACGGTGAGGTCATGCACCTCATGCACCGGCACGATGCGGCCGACCTGCGCCTTGATCTGCTCGATCACCTGCGGCGTGCCGCTGGTGACGATGGTGATGCGCGACAGATGCCCGGTGTGGTCCACCTCGGCCACGGTCAGACTGTCGATGTTGTACCCCCGGCCCGAGAACAGGCCAATCACCCGCGCCAGCGCGCCGGGCTCGTTCTCGACCAGCACGGCCAGCGTGTGTTTTTCAACCACATCCGAGAAGTTGGGCCGTAGGTTGTAGGCGGAATGCGAGGTCGCACCTTTTTTGATTTTTAGGGCAGCCATGTCTTCGTCCTTCTTCATCTTCGCCGGAAATTTCAAAAATTTCCGGGACGTTTTCTTTTAAAGAAAACGGGTTACACCAACACCGAGCCTTTTGCGTCGATCACACCTTGGGTCTCATGATCGCCGGGCAACAGCATCTCGTTATGCGCCTTGCCGCTTGGGATCATGGGGAAGCAGTTCTCATGCTTCTCGACCAGACAGTCAAAGATCACCGGCCCGTCGTGGTTGATCATCTCCATGATCGCATCATCAAGGTCATCGGGGTCCGAGCAGATGATCCCCTTGGCGCCAAAGGCTTCGGCCAGTTTGACGAAATCGGGCAGGGCTTCGGACCAGCTTTGCGAATAGCGCTCACCATGCAGCAGTTCCTGCCACTGGCGCACCATGCCGAGCCGCTCGTTGTTGAGGATGAACTGTTTCACCGGCAGGCCGAATTGCATCGCCGTGCCCATCTCTTGCATGTTCATCAGCCACGAGGCTTCGCCCGCCACATTGATCACCAGTGCCTCGGGGTGGGCCATCTGCACGCCGATGGAGGCGGGGAAACCATAGCCCATGGTGCCGAGGCCGCCCGAGGTCATCCAGCGGTTCGGCTCCTCAAAGCCGAGGTATTGCGCGGCCCACATCTGGTGTTGGCCCACTTCGGTGGTGATATAGCGGTCGTGATCCTTGGTCAGCGCTTCAAGCCGTGCCAGCGCGTGCTGGGGTTTGATCACCTTGCCGGATTGGTTGAACTTGAGGCAATCGATGCTGCGCCATTCTTCGATCTGCTGCCACCATTTCGCCACCGCCTCGCTATTGGTCTTGCGGCCGCGCGACTTCCAGACCTTCAGCAGGTCTTCGAGCACATGGGCCACATCGCCGACGATCGGAATGTCGATGCGGATCACTTTGTTGATCGACGATGGGTCGATGTCGATATGCGCCTTGGTGGATTTCGGGCTGAAACTGTCGATCACGCCGGTGATCCGGTCATCGAACCGCGCGCCGATGTTGATCATCAGGTCGCAGTCATGCATCGCCATATTGGCCTCGTAGAGCCCGTGCATCCCGAGCATCCCAAGCCATTTGTCACCCGACGCCGGGTAGGCGCCGAGGCCCATCAGGGTCGAGGTGATGGGAAAGCCGGTGGCATCAACCAATTCGCGCAGCAACTGGCTCGCCGCCGGGCCGGAGTTGATGACCCCGCCGCCGGTGTAGAAAATCGGACGCTTCGCCGTCTCCATCGCTGCGACCAGTTCGGTGATCTCGGCCATGTCGCCCTTAACCTGAGGCTGATAGCGCGAGATCGAGGGTTTGGGGGACTCGTAGTGGCCGGTGGCGAATTGCACGTCCTTGGGGATGTCGATCAGCACCGGGCCAGGGCGGCCATGGGTGGCGACATGGAAGGCCTCGTGCAGAGTGGCGCCAAGGGTGTCGGTCTCTTTCACCAGCCAGTTGTGCTTGGTGCAGGGGCGGGTGATGCCCACGGTGTCGGCCTCTTGAAAGGCGTCCGAGCCGATCATGAAGGTCGGCACCTGACCGGTCAGCACCACCAGCGGAATCGAGTCGAGCAGCGCATCGGTGAGGCCCGTGACCGCATTCGTGGCACCGGGGCCGGAGGTCACCAGCACCACGCCCGGTTTGCCAGTGGAACGGGCATAGCCTTCGGCGGCGTGCACCGCCCCTTGCTCATGGCGCACCAGAACGTGCTTGATCGAATTCTGCTGAAAGACCTCATCATAGATCGGTAGCACCGCGCCACCGGGATATCCAAAGACGGTGTCCACACCCTGGTCAATCAGGGCTTGGACGATCATTTTCGCTCCGGTCATCTGGCGTTTCATCTTGGGTGCTCCGTAAGGCAGGTTATTGCGATTGGCATAAAAAAACCCCCGGTCTGACGGGGGCGCATGGGAAGGATTATGGTCTACCGTTACCGGCCCATGCGCGTGTGTCTTACAATAATGACTAGGTCGGTCATCTTAAGGGTCCTCTAAGCGTGGCGTGAGATTAGGAGGGGGAAAGAGGGGCGTCAACAGAGAAATGGCGAAAATCTTGTGTGTCAGGCGGGATTATCTGTAAGTTTATTTCACAACGCGCCTCATCTTGGTTATTTTCGGAAAAATTTGATCGGCGCGGCGTACTTTCCTGCATTTCCGGCGCGGTATCACACACAACAAAACGGGCAGCCCAAGGGGCCGCCCGGTAATGGTGCCAAAATCAATAGGTTTCCTCAGCGTGGGCTGACATCCGGCAGGGTGATATTGGCCACCTGTTCGGCGATGGGATCGTTGCTGAGCGGATGCTGGTCGGGCACGAAACCCTCAGGATCACGCATCTTTTGCCACTGCCCGCCCATATAGACCTCAAGCCCCGAGAATTTGGCCTTATATCCCATCTTCTGGCTGCCGGGCACCCAATAGCCCAGATAGACATAAGGCAGCCCCGCCGCGCGGGCGATTTCGATATGGTCGAGGATAATGTAATTGCCCAGCCCGTTGCGGGGCCGGTCGGGGGTGTAGAAGGAATAGACCATGCTCACCCCGTCGCTCAGCACATCGGTCAGGCAGACGCCAACGAGGGCATTGTCGGCCTCGGGGTCTGTATACTCGATCACTCGGCTGCGGATCGGCGTTTCCTCGATCATTGCGGCGAATTCGAAGACATCCATATCCGCCATACCCCCATCCGCATGGCGGCTGTCGAGGTAGCTGCGGAAAAGGTCATATTGCTCTTCCGTGGCCCAAGGCGAGGTCGCGCGGCGCTTAAGCCCCGCGTTGCGGTTCAGAATGCGGCGCTGGCTTTTGCTGGGGCGAAAGGCGGCCACGTCGATCCGCGCCGAAAGGCAAGCGGCGCAATCGGCGCAGGAGGGGCGGTACAGAACATTTTGCGAGCGGCGGAAGCCTTGGCTCGACAGACTGTCATTCAGGCGAGCGGCATTATCGCCCTGAAGGGCGGTAAACAGCTTGCGCTCCATCCGGCCCTCCAGATAGGGGCAGGGTTGCGGCGCTGTGACATAGAATTGCGGTGTCAAAGGCAGTGTATGTCGCATGGGCTTCCAGCATTTATCGGGGGATGCTATCAACCACCCCCCGCTCCGCCAAGGGCAAATTTGCGTGCGCCCCTAGCGGCTGAGCCGCCGGTTCACCGGCACGGTGCCAAGCGCCATGTCCGTAAGGCTTTGGCGGCGGGCCGTGGTGCAGATGAGAACGGCCGAGACGACCTGAATGATGGTGACCGTCATCGACAGCGAATAGCCGATGGTATGCAAGAGCGCAGTCATGAAATCGAAGGGCCGGTCGCGGTGGTCGCGCAGCTCCATCGCCATCAGGCGCATCCCCCATGTGGCCGAGCCGCTGGTCAGCGTGGCCACCCGGTAGGCAAAGCCCACCACCAGCGTCAGGAAGGGGAAAAAGAACAGCCCCGTAAAGGCCGTAAACGGCAGGATCAGGACGCAAAAGAGCAGGACAAGGGTCACATCGATGACCCAAGCCAGCAGCCGCTTGCCAGCGATGCCGTCATAGAATTGCGGGTGTAGGTCGGGGTCTGGGGTCTGGGTCATGTCTTGTCCTGCGAAAGGCCCCCCGGGCCGGATGCCGGGGGGCGGAGGTCAGGGTGCGATCAGGCGTTTGTGGCCGTCTCGTCCCGCTTGGCGCGCTCGTCCATGAACTGGTCGAACTCGGCCTTGTCCTTGGCCTCGCGCAGACGCTCAAGGAAGGCTTCGAAGTTGTGCTGCTCTTCCTCCAAACGGCGCAGCGTGTCGGCCTTATAGGCGTCAAAGGCACGGTTGCCGGTGCTGCGCGACATCATCGCGCGGCTGGATTTGCGGCTGCAGGATTTCGAAGAGAACATGCGTTTGCTCCAAGTCATATAGGCAAGAAGGGCGAGGCCGAGGGGCCAGAAGAAGATGAAGCCGAGCACCATGGCGGCGATCCATGCACCTTTGCCGCGTGCGTCCATCCAGGCTTCTGTCCGGGCCAGCCAGCTGGGGCGGGGTGAGTAGGTCGGGTCGGTGGTCACTGTCGTCATTGTTGAGCCTTTCGGTCGTGACGGGCCTGTCGCCGGCCCGGGCGTTTCGGATAATGTGAATGTCTTTCACATTGAATAGATCGGAACGCCGAACCCGTTTCGCAAGGGGCTATGTGAATGTTTTTTACATTATTTAGGAAGCGACAGTGAAATCAGCGACTTGCGCACCGGAAAGCTGCGCCATCTTCTGGGGTTCAAGACAGAAAACGTGATGCGGCGTGCCCGCAGCGGCCCAGACCAGCGGGAATTGCAGCAGCTTGCGGTCAAACCAAGCGCGCGGCGGCGTGATATGCCCTAAAGGCGCGACGCCGCCGATGGCAAAGCCGGTCTGCGCCCGGATCAGCGCGGCATCGGCCTTGCCCAAAGGCTCCCCCGCCAGCGCCGCGGCCCGTTCGAGATCGACCTGCAGTGCGCCTGCGGTGATGAAGAGCAGCGCCGCCCCGCTGTCTTCGCCGCGCAGAACGATGGATTTCGCGATTTGGTCGACCGCGCAATCAAGCGCCGTGGCCGCATCCACCGCCGTCCGCGCCAAAGCCGTCTCGCGGATTTCCGGCGTCACCCCCGCAGCCTCCAGCGTGGCGCGGACCCGTTTCAAACTCTTGCTCATTCTCTGCCCCTTGTCGCATCGCGCCCCCTCGGGGCGCGCGCCAAAGTCGTAGCAAGCCCGTGCCCTGCCGCAACCCCCATTGACGCCGCTTGGATCAGCCCGCAAAGCTGGCCCCATGACAGACCCATCTCTCGCCGCCCGGATCACCCGTTCCCCCCGTGTCTATCACCGCGAACGCGCGCAGGATGCGGCGGCGCTGCTGCCCGATCTCGCGCCGGAGTTGCGCGAAATGATCTCGGCTGCGGCCTCGACCGCGCCCTATCTGATGGCGCTTTTGGAGAAAGAGGCGGGCTGGCTGAGCGCGGCGGTGGCCAATCCCGAAGCCGCTCTGGCCGAAAATTGCGCAGCAGCAGCGGAACTGGCCCCCGATCGGCTTGCCGATGGTCTGCGGCAGGGCAAGCGGCGAATGGCGCTGCTGACCGCGCTGGCCGATCTGGGCGGGGCATGGTCGCTGGAAGAGGTGACAGGTGCGCTGACGGAATACGCCGATGCCGCCTGCGGCGCGGCCCTGCGGGCGGGGCTGGCGGCCCAGATCAAGCGCGGCAAGCTGCCGGGCATGACGATGAACGATCTTTCCGATTGCGCGGGCATGGTCGTCTTTGCCATGGGCAAGATGGGCGCGGGGGAGCTGAACTATTCCTCCGACATCGACCTGATCTGCCTTTTCGACGAAAGCCGTTTTGCGCCTGATGATTTCCACGCCGCCCGCAGCGCCTTCGTCAAAGCCACGCGGGCCATGTCGGGCACGCTGAGCGATATCACCGCCCAAGGCTATGTCTTCCGCACCGATCTGCGTTTGCGCCCCGACCCGGCGGTCACCCCCGTCTGCATCGCGATGGAGGCGGCGGAGCGCTACTACGAAAGCCTTGGCCGCACATGGGAGCGCGCGGCCTATATCAAGGCCCGCCCCGCAGTGGGCGACATCGCGGCGGGCGAGGCGTTTTTGCAATCGCTTCGCCCCTTCGTCTGGCGCCGTCATCTGGATTTCGCCGCGATCCAAGACGCCCATGACATGCGGCTGGCGATCCGTGAGCATAAGGGCTTGGGCGGCCCGATCACCCTGCCGGGGCATGACATGAAACTGGGCCGCGGCGGCATCCGCGAGATCGAGTTTTTCACCCAGACCCGGCAGCTCATCGCCGGGGGCCGGGATGCGGACCTGCGACCCCGTGGCACGCTGGCGGGATTGCGCGTGCTGGCCGAAAAGGGCTGGGTGCCCGAGGAGGTGGCCGAGACGCTTGGTGATCACTACCGCGCGCATCGCACGGTCGAGCACCGATTGCAGATGGTGCAAGACGCCCAGACCCACACGCTGCCCCGAAACGACGCCGATTTTGACCGGCTGGCCGCCATGATGGATATGGATGTCAAGGACTTACAGGCCGATCTTCATGAGCGTCTGCAAGCCGTACACGACCTGATCGAAAGCTTTTTCGCCGCCACGAGGGAAGAGCCCGAAGCCGCCCGCCCGGCGCATCAATTCGACACCTCGGTGCTGGACCGTTGGCCCAGCTATCCCGCGCTGCGTTCGGAGCGGGGGGCGGATATTTTCGGACGGTTGAAGCCACTGCTGCTCGACCGTCTGGCGCAATCGGCCAAGCCGGATGAGGGGCTTTTGGCCTTCGACGGCTTTCTCGCGGGACTGCCCGCCGGGGTTCAGCTCTTCTCGCTTTTGCGGGCCAATCCGCAACTGGGCGATCTCTTGGTGGATATCGTCGCCACATCGCCCGCGCTTGCCACGCATCTGTCGCGCAACTCCGGCGTCTTCGACGCGGTGATCGGTGGCGATTTCTTCTCGGACTGGCCGGGCCAGATCAAACTGACCGAGATGCTGGCGCAGCACCTTGCGGGGGAGGCGGATTATGAATTGCGCCTTGACGGCACCCGCCGTTGGGCGCGCGAATGGCATTTTCGGATCGGCGTCCATCTGCTGCGCGGGTTGATCGACGCGGCCACCGCCGGGCGGCAGTATGCCGAGCTTGCCCAAGCCGTCTTGCAGGCGCTTTGGCCCGTGGTCGTCGATCAATTCGCCACCCGCCATGGCCCGCCTCCGGGGCGCGGGGCGGTGATCCTTGGCATGGGCTCGCTCGGGGCCGGGCGGCTCACGCCGACTTCGGACCTCGATATGCTGGTGATCTATGACGCCGATGGGGTGGAGAGTTCCGATGGCCCCAAGCCCCTCGCCACGCGCAGCTATTACGCGCGGCTGACCCAAGCGATGATTACCGCGATGACCGCGCCGATGGCGCAAGGCAAGCTTTACGACATCGACATGCGCCTGCGCCCTTCGGGCAATCAGGGGCCTGTGGCGACCAGCCTTGCCAGTTTCGAGAGCTATCAGAAAGAGCAGGCGTGGGTGTGGGAGCATCTGGCCCTCACCCGCGCGCGGGTGATCGCGGGGGCCGAGGATCTGGGCCGTGATGTCGAAGCGCTCTGCAAAGATATCCTTGGCCGTGCCGCCCCGCGCGACAAGGTGCTGAGCGAGGTCGCCAAGATGCGCCGCCGCATCGCCGCCGCCCGAAGCCCCAGCGGGCCGCTCGACGCCAAGACCGGCGCGGGCCGTTTGCAGGACATCGAACTCTTCGCACAGGCCGGCGCGCTCATCGGGGGCACCGGCGCGCGTGAGATCGACGCGGGGCTTGCAGCTGCGCAAAGTGAAGGCGTGATCGATGCCGAAGGAGAGGCCGCGCTTTTTTCGGCCTATACCGACGCTTGGACCCTGAACTGCGCCGCGCGGCTGCTCTCGGCCAATCCTATCGACGCTGGGGCCATGGGGCAGGCGGGGGCAAGCTTCCTTTGCCGTGTGCTAGCCTGCGACGACCTCTCGGCGTTGGAGCGCAAGATGCAGGAGGATTACGCGACGGCTGCCGAGATCATCGACGCAGCGCTGCCAGCGGCGGGGCAGGAGGAAGCATGAGCGATCCCGATGACCCAAAGGGCCTGATCCGCGAATCCTACCGGATGGAGGGGATCGGTGCCGCCGAATGCCGCAGCATCTTTCTCGACTGGGCCCTGAGCCTGCCCGACGGACACGACAGCAGCGCCGCCATTACCCGATTGCTGGAACGGCACCGCGCCGCCGCAGATCACCCGATGACCCAAGTGCTGCGCGAGGGGCAGACGACGCTGACCACCCCGCGCCGCCGGGGCGGCTGGCGGGGCAGGGCGCGCAACTGACCGCCGATCGGGGCTTGCGAAACCTCTTTCCCCAGCCGCGCGAACGCAGTACGAGGGGCGCTATGACAACGCCCCAAACCCCCTCCGCCCCGCAGCCTGCCACACGTCCCGTGGTGCGCCTATTGCCCAAGGCCAACGCCCGCGCCATCCGCCACGGCTTTCCTTGGGTCTATGCCAATGAATTGGTCACCGACCGCCGCACGCGCGGGCTCGCCCCCGGCACGCTGGCGCTGTTGGAGGATGCCGAGCGCAAGCCGATGGGGCTGGTCGCGGTCAATCCGAATTCCAAGATCATCGCCCGGATGATCGACCAAGACGCCGAGGCGCATATCGATCAGGCCTGGTTCGAAGCCCGCCTTAATCGCGCCCTTCAACTGCGCAGCCAGCTTTACGATCAACCCTATTACCGCCTGATCCACGCCGAGGCCGATGGCCTGCCGGGTGTCATCATCGACCGTTTCGGCGATACCTGCGTGATCCAACCCAATGCCGCTTGGGCAGACGCGCTGATTGAGCCGCTCGTCGCCGCGCTGCAATCCGTGACGGGCGTGCACAACGTACTCAAAAACGCCTCAGGCCGGACCCGCAAGCTCGAAGGGCTAGACGATGCCTCGGCCACGTTGGCAGGCGAAACGCCCGAGGGGCCGCTGCCGGTGCCGATGAATGGCGCGACCTATATGGCCGACCTCACCGGCGGGCAGAAAACCGGCCTGTTCTACGACCAACGCCCGAACCACGCCTTTGCCGCCAATCTCGCGCGGAATGGCGCGCGGGTGCTCGATGTCTTCTCCCATGTCGGCGGCTTCTCCCTCGCAGCACTTGCGGGCGGCGCATCCTCGGCGCTGGCGGTGGACGGCTCCGCCCCCGCGCTGGAACTAGCCGAGGCCGGGGCGACGGCGATGGGCATGCAAGACCGTTTCGCCACCCGCCAAGGGGATGCTTTCGACGTGCTCACCGCCCTGCGGGACGAGGGCGAGACTTTCGACGTGGTGATCTGCGACCCGCCCGCCTTTGCCCCCTCGCGCCAAGCGGTTGACGCGGGGCTTCGTGCCTATGAACGCGTCGCGCGGCTCTCGGCGCAGCTGGTGGCAGAGAATGGCATTCTAGGGCTCTGCTCCTGCTCACACGCCGCTGATCTGAACCAATTCCGCACTGCTTCGGTGCGCGGCATCGGTCGGGCCGGACGCCGCGCCATGCTGCTGCACACCGGCTTCGCCGGGGCGGACCACCCGCAACTGCCGCAGCTTGCGGAAAGCGGGTATCTCAAGTCGCTGTTCTTCCGCCTGTGATGGAAACGCGCCCCCGCGTGCTGATCGACACTTGCGTGCTTTACCCCACGGTGATGCGCGAAATGGTGCTCGGCGTGGCCGCAGGGGGCGCGTTCGAGCCGATTTGGTCGGCGCGTATCTTGGAGGAATGGGCCCGCGCGGCAGTCAAACTTGGCCCCGCGGGCGAAGCGCAGGCACGGGCCGAGATCGCGCTGTTGCGCGGCAATTGGCCGGGGGCCGAACGCGAGGCTTCCCCCGGTCTACAAGCGCGGCTCTGGCTGCCGGATGAGAATGACATCCATGTGCTGGCCGTCGCCGTGGCCAGCAGCGCCGATATGATCCTTACGCTGAACGCCAAGGACTTCCCGCGCCAAATCCTCGCCGAAGAGGGGCTGAGCCGCGCCGATCCCGACAGCTACCTGCACGGCATCTGGCAGGCGACGCCGGAGATGGTCACCCCCGTGGCCGAAGCCGTTCTGCAAGAGGCGCGGCGGCTTTCCGGTGAGCCATGGGAGATGCGCGCGCTGCTGAAAAAGGCGCGGCTGCCCCGGCTGGCAAAGGCTCTGAGCTAGGTCAGCCGTCCCACCGCAACTGCATTTGCCGCAGCTTGTCGATCCGCTCTTCCGTCTTTGGATGGCTCAACAACCACGCGGGCGGACGGTTGCCGCCGGATTGGCTGAGCGCGTCCAGCTTTTCAAACAGGGAGATTTGCGGGCCAATGCCGATCCCGGCCTTGGTGAGCAGGGCGGCGGCATAGGCGTCGGCCTCATATTCATCGTTACGCGACAGCCGCGCGGCAAGCAGGCTGGTCAGCCCGCTGGCGATCCAGACGCCGATGCCGGGAATGAGCCGCCCCAGCACCATCGCAAGGGCAGTGCGCAGGGCGTTCTGGCCCGAGAAATCAATCATCCGGCGACGCGAATGGCCAAGCGCGACATGGCCCAATTCATGGGCGATGACGCTTGCCAATTCTTCAGCCGTTACAGCACCTTGGCGGAATTTGTTATAGAAGCCGCGGGTAATGAAAATCCGCCCATCGGGGGCCGCTAGCCCGTTGACGGGTTCGATCTCATAGAGATGCACCTTGATGCGCGGCAGGTCGAGCGCGCGGGCCATGCGGTTGCTGATCTCGTTCAACTTCGGATCGACCAGCGGCGTCGATTTCGCATCCAACTCCCGCGCCGTGCGCCAAGCCGAAAAACGGTACATCGCCAGCGCATAGAGGATGGCGAGGAGGATGGGGATAACGCGGATCATGCGCCCAATATGGGGAGCGGGGGGACCGGGGGCAAGCGGCCATGGCCTGCGCCCCGGTCGTATTCTTGGCGATCAGACGAGTTTCGCGTCCATCGTGATCTCAGCCGTCAGCAGTTTGGAGATCGGGCAGTTCTCCTTGGCGGTTTTCGCCGCCTCATCGAAGTCTTCCTGCGACGCGCCGGGGATGCTGGCCTCGACCGTCAGATGCACTTTCGGCACATGAAAGCCGCCGTCTTTCTCTTCCAGATGGACCTCGGCCTTGGTCTCGATACTGTCGGGCGTCAGGTCGCTTTGCCCGAGGATCATCGACAGGGCCATGGAAAAGCAGGAGGCATGGGCCGCACCGATCAACTCTTCGGGGTTGGTGCCATGTTTGCCCTCGAAACGGGTGTTGAAGCCGTAAGGCTGGTCGGACAGCACGCCGCTTTCGGTCGAGACATGGCCGTTGCCCTCCTTGAGCGAGCCTTCCCATTTCGCGCGGCCAGATTTGATGATCGGGGACATTCTATTTCCTTCCACATTGCTTGCCTTCGCTCCCTGAGGTGGCGCGGCGCAGCAGGGTGTCAAGGAAGGGGTCAGCGCGTCATGGTCTTGATGCCGCGGCTCAAGCCTTCGAGCGTCATCGGCACCATGGCCTCGGGGCCGAAAATCTCTTGGATCATCGCGATGGATTGGGTGTAGCCCCACTGCCGTTCGGGGACGGGGTTAATCCACAGATGGTTCGGCCACTGGTCCCGCGCACGCGCCAGCCATGTGGCACCGGCCTCGGCATTCCAGTGCTCATTCGCGCCGCCCGGATAGGCGATCTCATAGGGCGACATAGAGGCATCGCCCACGAAAATGCATTTGTAGTCAGAGCCATAGCTGCGCAGCACCTCATGGGTGGGGATCTGCGCGTCCCAGCGGCGGCGGTTATCGCGCCAAACGCCTTCGTAGAGGCAGTTGTGAAAATAGAAATGTTCGAGATGTTTGAACTCGCCCTTCGCGGCGCTGAACAGCTCCTCAACCACTTTTACATGCGGGTCCATCGAGCCGCCGACGTCGAGAAACAGCAGCACTTTCACCGCATTGCGCCGCTCAGGCCGGGTCTTGACGTCGAGATAGCCGTGTTCCGCTGTGGCGCGGATCGTACCGTTGAGGTCAAACTCCTCTGCCGCGCCATCGCGCGCCCAACGGCGCAGGCGTTTCAGCGCCAGTTTGATATTGCGTGTGCCGATCTCGACATTGTCGTCGAGGTTGCGGAACTCACGTTTGTCCCAGACCTTGACCGCGCGTTGGTGGCGGCTTTCCTTCTGGCCGATCCGCACGCCTTCGGGGTTGTAGCCGTAGGCGCCGAAGGGCGAGGTGCCCGCCGTGCCGACCCATTTGGAGCCGCCCTGATGCCGGCCCTTCTGTTCCTCCAGCCGCTTTTTCAGCGTCTCCATCAGCTTGTCGAAACCGCCCATGGCTTCGATCTCGGCCTTTTCCTCAGGCGTGAGGTGCTTTTCGGCCATCTTGCGCAGCCAGTCTTCGGGCAGGTCCACGGCGTCGAGCACATCGTCGAGGCTGATCTTCTCCAACCCTTTGAAGGCGGCGGCGAAGGCGCGGTCGAACTTGTCGATGTTGCGCTCATCTTTGACCATCGACACGCGGGCGAGATAGTAAAACGCCTCCACGTCATAGGTCGCAAGCCCCGCTTTCATGCCTTCCAGAAAGGCCAGAAACTCCCGCAAGGAGACCGGAACATTGTGGCGGCGCAGCTGATCGAAGAAGGGCAGAAACATCAGACGCTCAATGCGCGGTCCAGCAGAACCGTGGCGATCATGCCGACGATGAGAAAGGCCATGCCATAGCCCGCGGCATATTGCGCGATGTCCTTGCGGTTGCCGCCGCGTTTGCGCGCGGTCAGCCCGCCGATAATCGCGCCGATCAATGCCAATCCGAGTGCTATCATAACCTATTGCCCGTTTGTTTCGCGGGCCTATCCTTTGCGCGGGTTCAGGCTTGCGATCTCGCGCAGCTTGGCCCGCACGGCCCAGTCAGGGCCAAAGCCGTATCGCGCCCAGCCGATGCTGTCCAGCCTGACGCGGCGCGCCTCAATGCCGCGGCCTTCGATCTCAAGCGCTTCGGCTTTGAGCAGCATGAGCGTGGCCAGAAGGGCGGCGTTTTCGCTGGCTTCGGCCACGGGCAGATGCGGCGCGATCAGGGCCAGGGCGCCTGCGCCGTCGCCGATGGTCACCGCATAGCCTGCCCGCTGGGTGGCGACATAGGCGCGGTGCAGCGTGGTGCCGGGGGTGCGGGCATAGAGGGCGTCGGCGGTTTGGTAATGCGCCTGTGCGGCGGCGGGTTCGGTCATCTGGATGACCCGGCCCATGGCGTAATGCGAAAAGGCGTGGCGGTTGTCCTGCCAGCCCTGCGTCTCGGCGACGCGCAGCGCGTCACGGGCGGCCTTCAGCCGGGCGTTACGGCTCACGTCGCGGCCAAGCGCGGTCTGGATCGCGCGGCTCCAGACCTGCGGCGTGGCGCGGGCGGGGCGGGGGGCGACGGTGCCGCCTGCGGGGTTCACCCGTGCCAGAATGCCCGGCAAGCGGGCGGCCACCTCCTCGCGGTTCATGCCCGAGCGCAGCGCAGGGTCGTAGTAAATGCGCAGCACCAGCATGTCGAAACCACTCAGCACCGTATGAACATTGTCGTCGTTAAACACCGAATCCGGCAGGCGGTAGAGGTCGTTCAGCGGCCCAAGCGCTTGGGCCAATTCCTCATGCAGGCAGTCGCGGCTTTCCTGCGGGCTCACGTCATTGGGCAGGAAGATCGCCAGCTTGCGCCGCTCGGTCAGGCGGGTCCAATCGGTGGCGGGCGAGCGGCGCGCGCGGCGGTATTCCTCAAGCGTGCTGACGTTTGGCACTACGAAACAGGCCGCCTGCGGCAAGAGCCGGCGGATTTGGCTGCGGTTCACCGCTTGAATGGTGATGCCGGCCTCTCCGCCCGTGACCTCCCGCAGTTCGATCCCGGCCTCGCGGCGCAGACGGGCCAGCAGACGCGCAAGGTCCGGCCCCAGTGTGGCAGGCGGTTGGCCCAGAACGCGCAGGGTGATCGGCCCCTCGAAACGGGTCAGAACGGGCAGGGCGCGGCCACTTTCCATCCGGAAGGACAGGTCGAGGAAATCCTCCGCCAGCGCGGCATTCGACACATGCGGCTGAGCGGGGCGGGCTTGGGTGAACTGCTTCATCGGGGGCAGGGTGCTGTCGGCGATGACCGCGCGGGTTGCCACCTCGGAATGCGAGGCGGGCACGCAGGCGTTCAGCAGCAGCATCAGCGGCAGGATCAACCGTGCCTTCAGCCCGCGCCTCATGCGCCCGGGCCTATCATTGGGCGTACCAGCCCTGATCTAGTGGAAAATGCGCATGGCGCCGTCGCTGATTGTCCTTGCATCTGCCTGCCCCATCGGTCGTTTCAACCCGGGTCTTTGCGCCCGTGATTGACCTCAGCCTAGGCAGGCGAAAAATCAAAAGCGAGGAAAATACCCGCTTTTGACGTAAAGTCGCACTTGTGTTGCCGCCCTACCGCTGACGCCGCGCCATAAAGGCCAGCCGCTCGAACAGATGCACGTCCTGCTCGTTCTTCAACAGCGCGCCGTGCAGCTTGGGCAGGGCGTTGGGGCCGTCCTTGGCAAGATCTTCGGCGTCCATATCCTCGGCCAGCAAAAGCTTCAGCCAGTCCAGCACTTCGGAGGTCGAGGGTTTCTTCTTCAGCCCCTGCTGCTCGCGGATCTCGTAGAATTGCGTTAGCGCGGTGGTCAGCAGCTGTTGCTTGATGCCCGGATGGTGCACTTCGACGATCTGTTTCAGTGTCTCCATGTCGGGGAATTGGATGTAATGAAAGAAGCAGCGGCGCAGGAAGGCGTCGGGCAGTTCTTTTTCGTTGTTCGAGGTGATGATGACGATGGGGCGCTGGCGCGCGCGGATCGTCTCGCCCGTCTCATAGACGAAGAATTCCATCTTATCGAGTTCCTGCAACAGGTCGTTGGGAAACTCGATGTCGGCCTTGTCGATCTCGTCAATCAAAAGCACGACCTTCTCATCCGCTTCGAAAGCCTGCCAGAGCTTGCCCTTGCGGATGTAGTTCTTGACGTCATGAACCCGTTCGTCGCCCAACTGGCTGTCGCGCAGACGGTTCACGGCGTCATACTCGTACAGGCCCTGCTGCGCGCGGGTGGTCGATTTGATGTTCCATTCGATCATCCGCAGGCCCAAAGCGTCGCTCACCTGCCGCGCAAGCTCGGTCTTGCCGGTGCCGGGCTCGCCCTTCACCAGCAATGGCCGCTCCAGCGTCACCGCCGCATTGACGGCAATTTTCAGGTCCTCGGTGGCGACGTAGTCTTTGGTGCCTTGGAATTTCATCTTGTTTTCAACCTCGTGTGACGGGCGCTTGATCCTTGGCCTTTAACCAAAAATCAAAGGGATTGTGTAGTGACAATTGTTACCCGCTCAGATAGACGCTGCGGCAGGGGACGATGTCGGGAGACAGGCCTTTTTAATGTCTGAATTGAAAAACGCCGGGGAAAAACAAATGAAGCAGGAAATCTTCCTGCCGGACGACTATCGTCCGGCCGAGGACGAGCCATTCATGAATGACCGTCAGCTTGAGTACTTTCGGCGCAAGCTGATCAACTGGAAAGCGGAACTGTTGGCAGGCAGCCGCGACACCATCGAAACACTGCAAGACGGCACCCGGAACATCCCGGATGTGACCGACCGCGCCTCGGAAGAGACCGACCGCGCTTTGGAACTGCGCACCCGGGATCGGGCGCGTAAACTGGTCGGCAAGATCGACGCGGCGCTGCGGCGGATCGACGAGGGAGAGTTCGGTTACTGCATGGTCACCGGCGATCCGATCTCGCTCAAACGGCTGGACGCGCGGCCCATCGCCACCATGACCCTTGAGGCGCAAGAGCGTCACGAGCGGCGCGAGAAAGTCCACCGCGACGACTGACATCACCTGAAACACCACACGCCGGGGCAAATGCTTCGGCGTTTGTGGTTGGGGCGCGAATGAAACCTTCCAATGCGATTGTCGTAGGCGGCGGGATCGGCGGGCTGGCGCTGGCCACGGCGCTGGCGCGGCGTGGCGTGGCCGTGACCCTGCTCGAACAGGCCGCCCGCTTTTCCGAGATCGGTGCCGGGCTTCAGATCAGCCCCAATGGCCTCGCCGTCCTGCGCGGGTTGGGGCTTGAGCGTGGGTTGGCGGCACGCGGTGCGGTGCGCGGGCAGGCCGTACGGCTTTGCGACTATTCCAAGGGCGGCCAAGTGGCGCGGCTGGACCTGACCCGCCTGCCGGAGGATCAGCGTTATTACTTCCTCCACCGTGCCGATCTGATCGACCTCCTGCGCGAGGCCGCACAGCGGGCCAATGTTAGTTTCGAGACCAATGCGCAGGTCGCCTCCATCCATCCCGGTGCGCTGCCACAGGTACAGATGGCCCGCGGCGGGCGGCGGCGGGCGGAACTGGTGGTGGCTGCCGATGGCATTCATTCGGTCGGGCGGGTGCAGTTGAACGGGGCGGATCAGGCCCGTTTCTCAGGGCAGGTCGCGTGGCGGGCGCTCATTCCCAACGTGGTCGATCATCCGCCCGAGGCGCGGGTCACCATGGGGCCGGGGAAACATCTGGTCAGCTATCCGCTGCGTGAGGGGCGTATGGTCAACCTCGTGGCCGTGGAAGAGCGTGACGATTGGGCCGCCGAAGGCTGGCACCATCGCGACGATCCCGCCAACCTGCGCCGCGCCTTTGCCGGTTTCGGGGCGGAGGCCGCGCAGATGTTGAAGGCGGTGGAGGAGGTCACCCTCTGGGGGCTGCACCACCACCCCGTCGCCGCCAATTGGCAGGCAGAGGGTGTCGCGCTTTTGGGCGACGCGGCCCATCCGACACTGCCCTTTCTGGCGCAAGGGGCCAATATGGCGTTGGAGGATGCATGGGTTTTGGCCGATTGCCTGACCCGCTATCCGCGCGACGCGGCGCTCACCGCCTATCAGGCCGCGCGTATCGACCGAGCACGGCGCATCGTGAAAACCTCCGAAGGCAACGCCACTCGCTATCATCTACGCTCAGGTCCGATACGCTTTGCGGCCCATACCGGCCTGCGCATCGCCTCAACGCTGGCCCCCGGCGCGATGCTGCGGGCTTTCGATTGGCTCTACGCCCATGACGTGACCAAAGGGTAAAGGCCGCCGCTCAAGAACGGCGGCCCTGAGCGCTTAGCCCGCGCGTTGCAGCATCCCGAAAAGGTCACGCGGGTCGTCCGGATCGGCCAGCAGATCAAGCGGTTGGAACAGGCCGGTCTCGGCAATCTGGTCGCGGACATAGCGCAGGGCCGAGAAATCTTCGATCGCGAAGCCCACGGAGTCGAACAGGGTGATCTGTTGCGCATCGCGGCGGCCCTCGGCCTGACCGGACAGCACCTGCCAGATCTCGGTGACCGCGTGATCAGGTTCCAACTGCTGAATCTCGCCCTCGATCCGTGTTTGCTCGGGGAATTCGACGAAGATGTCCGAGCGGTGCAGGATAGCGGGCGCCAGTTCCGTCTTGCCCGGGCAATCGCCGCCGATCGCGTTGATATGCACGCCCGAGCCGACCATGTTGTCGGTCAGGATCGTGGCATATTGCTTGTCCGCCGTGCAGGTCGTGATGATCTGCGCGCCCATGATCGCTTCTTCGGCGGTGTCACATTCCACCACCTTGATGCCATGGCCCTGAAGGTTACGCGCGCATTTCGCGGTCGCTGCGCGGTCGATATCGTAGAGCCGCACCTCGTCCACGCCGCAGATCGCCTTCATGGCGAGGCTCTGGAACTCGGACTGCGCGCCGTTGCCGATCATCGCCATGACCCGGCTGCCCTTGGGCGCCAGCAGCCGCGCCACCACCGCCGAAGTCGCCGCCGTGCGCAGGGCGGTGAGGATCGTCATCTCGGTCAGCAGCACCGGATAGCCGTTGGCCACATTGGCCAAAAGGCCAAAGGCGGTCACGGTCTGGAAGCCGGTCTTGGTATTGTCGGGGTGGCCGTTGACGTATTTGAAACCGTAGACATCGCCGTCCGAGGTCGGCATCAATTCGATCACGCCCTTCTCGGAATGGCTCGCCACGCGCGGGGTCTTGTCGAAAAGCTCCCAACGTTTGAAATCGGCTTCGATGTAGTCGGCCAGCCCGCGGAGCATCTCCTCCACCCCGACATGGTGGATGAGCTTCATCATCTGGTCGACGGAAACGAAAGGCACCAGCGCCTTGTCGGAGGGTTTGAGGTTGGTCATCTTGGGTCTCCAATCAATATGCGCGTGTGGGGCGGTCAAAGACGCGGCGGCCAAAGGCCGAGGCGGTGAGGTCGACCATCAGCTGCGCGGTGCGCCCGCGTTCATCGAGGAAGGGGTTCAACTCGACCAGATCGAGCGAGGTCATAAGACCGCTGTCCGAGAGCATCTCCATCACCAGATGGCCCTCGCGCACGGTGGCACCGCCCGGCACGGTGGTGCCCACGGCGGGCGCGACTGACGGGTCGAGGAAATCGACATCGAGCGAGACATGCAGCATGCCGCCCGCCGCCGCGACCTTGTCGAGGAAGCGCTGCAGCGGCTTGGCGATGCCGCTCTCGTCGATCTCGCGCATGTCGACGTAAGTAACGGTGGTTTCCTGCAACGCGGCACGTTCGGCCGCATCGACGGAGCGCAGCCCGATCATGGCGATGTTGTCATGGGGCAGGGGGCTGTCGATCACGGGGAAGCCGTCAAACCCCTCGCGCCCGGTGACATAGCCCAACGGCGTGCCGTGCAGATTGCCGCTGTCGCTGGTCTGGGGCGTGTGGAAATCCGTATGCGCATCGAGCCAGAGCACGAAGAGCGGGCGGCCCGCCTTCTCGGCGTGGCGCATCGCGCCCAGCACGGTGCCAAGCGCCAGCGCGTGGTCGCCACCCATGAAGATCGGCAGCCCGTCGTCCATCGCCGCATCGGCGGCGGCGGCGAGGCTCTCGGTCCAGGCGATGGTCTCTTCCAGCGCGTGCAGCTTCTCATGCTCTTTGGCGTGGTAGGGGGCAGGGGCCACATTGCCGCGGTCGGTCACGCTATGGCCAAGGTCGCGCAGCGCGCGCTCCAGCCCCGCGGTACGATAGGCGTCCGGCCCCATCAGGCAGCCGCGACGGCGCTTGCCGCTGTCCAGCGGAACGCCCAGCAAAATACAGTTCTGTTGGTTCGACATGGGGGACTCCTGAGATGTTTGATCTCAGATAATCCGCGCATCTGTCGAACGACAAGCCGTCAAACTGTCCGTTTCGGGGGTGTTTTTGACAAACTGGAAGGTCGCCTGTCCAGTTTGTCAGGTTCTCGTCTTTCAGACCGCCTTCCGCGCGGCAGCGACCCAAAGGCCGACCAAGATGAAAGAGAAAATCGCGTTCCACCCGGCCATCGACAGGCCCAGAAACTGCCAGACGATCTCATCGCACATGACCAAGCCGCTGGGGCCTTCGGTCGACAGCAGTGACCCGCCATCGAGGCTGCCCAAATCCATGCCGCCGCCGGTGCAGGAGCTTGGCCCCGGCCACCAGCCCCATTCCACACCGGCATGAAAGACGCCGATCAGCGCAGTCACCGCCGCCGCCAAGGCGCCGAGCCAAGCCAGCACGCGCGGCCCGCCAAGCAGTACGATTGCCCCAATCAGCACCGCCGCCGCATGGGGCCAGCGCTGCCAAAGGCACATCTGACAGGGCGCGTAGCCGCCCAGATGTTGAAACCCGAAAGCGCCTAGCAACAGCGCGGCCGAGCCGAGTGTCGCCAGTGATGTCAATGTCTTACCCGTCATAGTACCTTCACCACCATGAAGCCGCCGATCAGCAGGGCGACGGCCAATGTGAACATCAAACCCAAGCGCCGTTCAATGAAGTCTCGGATCGGTGCGCCAAAGCGCCACAGCAGCCCCGCCACGACAAAGAACCGCAGCCCGCGGGCGAGGATCGAGGTCATGATAAAGGTGCCAAGCGGCATACCCGTCCAGCCCGACATGATCGTGATGACCTTGTAAGGGAAGGGGGTGACCCCGGCGACCAGCACCGCCCAAAAGCCCATGTCATTGAACCGGGTCGAGAATTCCGCCATCGCATCGGTCTTGCCGAGACTTGCAAGGATCGGCTGGCCGAGGTTCTCAAAGGCCAGCGCGCCGATGGCATAACCCAAAAGCCCGCCCAAGACCGACGCGAGCAGCGCCACCCCGGCGATCAGCCAAGCGCGATTTGGCCGCGCGATGATCATCGGGATCATCAGGATGTCAGGGGGGATCGGAAAGAAGGAGCTTTCGACAAAAGCGACAACGGCAAGCGCCCAGAGGGCATGGCGGTGTTGGGCCAGGCCCAGGGTCCAGTCATAAAGGCGGCGGATCATTATCGGGGGCTCCGGCTGTTTTGAATGCCTCACCATGTCGCGCGTCCAAGGTCAAGCAACTGGGCGCGCAGCGCGGGTGAAAATCCACTTGCTCCTGCCGCTTTTGCAGGCTACATCGCCCTACGTGCCCAAGTGGCGGAATGGTAGACGCAGGGGATTCAAAATCCCCCGCTGGTGACAGCGTGCCGGTTCGAGTCCGGCCTTGGGTACCAATCGCAAAGCATTGCAATTGCAAGAAAAAAACCGCCGGTTGTCAGACCGGCGGTTTTTTCATTTCTTACGTGACTCCCACGGCTGACTCCCACTTCACTCTTGGAATCGTCGCAGTTGAGCTGTGCGAGACATCGCTTTCTGGTTCGCTTCTTTGCGGTACTTTGCGACTGTTTCGAGGCTCTGGCCGGTCACAGCTTGGATCTCTGCATCCGAGTAACCAGCTTCCGCAAGTTCAACGCACGCGCGCTTTCGAAGCTCATGAAGGCTATAACGCTTCGCGTCATCGTCGTGTGTTGCGGCGAGCTCTGTGAGCGTGGAGCGCCACGAGCGAAACGACTTCTCGATTTCGTCATAGGAGCGCGGGGCTACATCTGTTTTGGAAAGCACATGCCTTGGGCCTTCGTCGAGGCTTTCAACCACCATTCGGAGACGTACAGGGCAATAGATATCGAATGTCTCATTACCCTTTTCATCCACGACGGTGACCCACTCCCCGTTGAAAGAGCTCCTGAGCATCTTGATCGCTGCAGCAGGCCTTTGACCGGTGCCAAAGATCAGTTCTCCTCCAATCCGTACGTCGTCGGGGGCATTAGAAAGTGCATCGAGAAGCCAGTCGGGCCACGCCAAGAATGAGCGCTGAGCGCCATATTTGTCTACCCCCTTGACGGGGTTGTCTCCGGTCCCCTATCACCGTGTCACATGGACCGATAGTTGGCTGTTTCTCCTCTGAGCCGCTCTTGCAGCGTCTGCTCACTGCGTCTCAAGAGTGAGGATTGGCCAACTTGTTCTCAGGCGAAGAAAATAATTTGCGAAAATCGGTGTCGGAGTTTGCAAAGAGGCGAGGGATACAGAGGCTCCCCGCAGCCCTCACCTTGCCAGCAAGCGATTGGCATTCTCATCTTCCAGCGCCTTCAGCCGCGCCGCCTCCGATACCTCCATGCCGCCGTACTTGGACTTCAGCTTGTAATAGGTCGCCGGACTCAGCCCATGCTGACGGCACACCTACGCCGTCGGCATCCCGGCTTCCTGCTTTTTGATCTTCCCGATGATTTGCGCCTCGGTGAAACGGCTCTTACGCATTCGTCTGCTCCTACATAGGTTGGGCAGACTCTTCTTACTGGTGAGGAATTTTGCGGTCGGCACGTCAAAGGCGTTCGCGCTCAACTTAAGCGACGGATTTCTGCGTGTGAACAAGCATGCAATTTTGACCCCGTAGAGGGGTGATCGGCGTCCAAAAATGACCCCCTTACACTGATGTGGAT
>NZ_JBIFFQ010000030.1:0-1250 GCF_043557285.1 Sulfitobacter sp. 1A13421 | reverse complement strand
GGGTCGGTAGCTCAGGTGGTTAGAGCGCACGCCTGATAAGCGTGAGGTCGGAGGTTCAAGTCCTCCTCGACCCACCATCGCTTCTGCAGTTGCAGATCCCTTTGGGGCCTTAGCTCAGCTGGGAGAGCGCCTGATTTGCATTCAGGAGGTCAGGAGTTCGATCCTCCTAGGCTCCACCATGAATTCTCTTGCCGCCTTTGATCCGTCCGGATTAAAAGAAGGTATGAAGATTTGTGCAATCACAATGGTTTACCGTGATTATTGGGCGTTATCACAATGGTACGCGCATTACTCACGGCACCTAGGTTCGGAACATCTTTACATCGTGTCCCACGGCAATGATCCGAAGGTTTCTGAGCTTTGCCCACGGGCGAGTGTGATCACGGTGCCGCGGGGTGACCTGACTGGTTTCGATCGGCTTCGTGCACACCTGCTGAACGGCTTTCAGGACGGATTGGGTGCGCTATACGACTGGGTTATCCGCACGGATGCGGATGAACTGATTTGTTTCGACCCGGAACGTTACGCAAATTTCAGCGACTTGTTCGCCTCGCGCAAGAGAGCGTCTGCACTCTTTGCTTTGGGAATGAACCTCGCTGAAATAGAGAGCGATCCTACGCTAACAGCGGAGGCTAACGTCCTGCACTACAGGCGCGAGGCGCATTTTTCCGGGCATTACAGCAAGGCTTGGGCGGTTCGGCGTGGAACCCATTTGGTGCGCCACGGCATTCAAACTGCCCCTGAGCGTTTGGATGACACGTCGTTCACCTTTCCCAAAGGTGTTTACTTGGTTCATCTCAAATACGCGAACAGCGCTGCGCTAATCGATGCAAACCAGCATCGGACGCTAATTGGCAACGCTGGTGGCAAAGGTCTTCCCGGTAAAGCTTGGGCGCAGGCAGATCAAGACGCCTCCCGCTTTTACGCCGCTTTTCGCGAGTTGACTGAGCTGGATTGGCCCTTGGCAGAGCGACGCGCCTATCGGCGGATCAAGCGCGATCCGGTTCGAGATGAGAAGCTTAACGTGCTGCGTGCCAGATCGGTAAAGTTCCCGTTTCGGACGACCCTCCCAAAGTGGTTCGAAAACTGCTGATAGATTAGATCAGCAAGAGCGCTACGGCGCTTTTGCTCGTCCAATCTGGACGTTTGCGTGACATCCTTCGGATGGACGTGATTGACATCGTAAAGAGAGATACTAACAACATGTTTGATCTCACCGCGTTAGGTGATGATCTCAGTTGCTGCCCTTC